>JBOIAQ010000062.1:0-23048 GCA_050739115.1 Steroidobacteraceae bacterium
GTTCCGGGAGGCTTCCCATCAACCAGAATACTACACAGCCTCCGCGTCAGACGCCAGCGAAATCTTTACGAATGGCTAAAGTGACACTAATAGCAAACGACCGCCTCGCGCGGCGCCGAGCGGAACAACGATCGCGGCCCAGGGGCCGCAATGCGGTTCCATACCCGCGGAGGCGCAATTCCGCGAGACTTCTGCAGCCTGCAAACAGCGCTTTTGAGAGGCGGCTCGCATTTTTGCGAGCCGATTCGAGTACAGTAAACGAGCGTGCTCCGCCACTGATTATGACAAGAGCCGGCGGAGCTGGGGACCTGAGTGAACGTTTTGGTGACGGGGATGAACGGTTACAGCGGTACCGTGCTCGCGCATGCTTTGACCGCGCACGGGGTCCGCATGGAGAGAGCTCGGGGCTGCGCATGAGCTCGATGCCTCTCGCTGGCCTGCGATCGCGGAGGGGCTCCGACTCGCGGATCGCCGATGCGTGGTGCCTCATGGAGGAGCTCTACCCGATTTGCCGCAGCATCACCGGGGAGGGCGTGCGCACCACGCTGGCGGCGATAGAGCGGCACATTCCGCTCGTCTACACCGAAGTGCCGAGCGGTACGCGGCTGTTCGACTGGGAGGTGCCTCGCGAATGGAACATCCGCGCGGCCTGGATCAAAGATGGCGCCGACCGAACGATCGTCGATCTGCGCGATCACTCGCTGCACGTGATGAGCTACAGCGCCCCGGTCCATGCCCGCCTCACACTTGCTGAGCTCGAGCCGCACCTTCATTCGCTGCCCGAGAGGCCGGACTGGATTCCCTACCGGACGAGCTATTACCGGGAGGATTGGGGCTTCTGTCTGCCTCACCACCAGCGCCAGTCGCTGCGCGACCAGGAATACGAGGTCTTCATCGACAGCGAGCTTGCGCCGGGGCACCTCACCTATGCGGAGTGCTGCATCCGCGGCGCGACGGAACAGGAGTTCCTCATCTTCACCCATGTTTGCCATCCATCGCTATGCAACGATAATCTTACGGGAATCGCCCTCGCGACCGTGCTCGCTCGCGAGCTCTCGAAGGAGCGGACGCGCCTCACCTACCGATTCGTGTTCGCACCGGGGACAATCGGCTCCATCGCCTGGCTTGCGCGCAACGAGCCACGGCTCGCCGCCGTACGCCACGGGCTCGTCATCGGCTTGCTCGGCGACCGCGGCCCGCTCACCTACAAGCGCAGCCGCCGCGGCGGCGCGGAGATCGATCGCATCAGCGCGCTTGCCGTGAGTCGGCTCGATCAGCGTGCTCGGTGCGTCGACTTCTCGCCGTACGGCTACGACGAGCGCCAGCTGTGCTCGCCCGGTTTCAATCTGCCCGTTGGCCGTCTCACGCGCACGCCGAACGGGGAGTACCCGGAGTACCACAGCTCGGCCGACGACTTCAGCATTCTCGACCGCGATGCGCTCAGCGAGTCTTTGCGCGCGCTCGCGAGTATCACTGCGACCGCCGACCGGAACGCGGCCTATATCAATCTCAATCCGAAGTGCGAACCACGGCTCGGCAAGCGTGGTCTGTTTCGTGCGGTCGGCGGCGCGCCGCCGGGCGAGTTCGAACATGCCCTGCTGTGGGTGCTCAACCAATCCGAAGGCGATCATTCATTGCTCGCCATCGCCGAGCGCTCGGGGCTCGACTTCGAGCTGCTTGCGAATGCGGCCGATGCGCTTCTCGCGGCGGATCTGTTGCGGCCAACCGAGGTCGATGCCGAAAAGGAGAAGAATCAATGAAAGTCGTGCTGTTTTGCGGGGGGCTGGGAACGCGGCTGCGGGAGCACTCCGAGACCATGCCGAAGCCGCTCGTGAACGTAGGCTACCGGCCTATCGTGTGGCACCTGATGCGCTATTACGCCCACTTCGGCCATACGGAGTTCATCCTCTGCCTGGGCTACCGCGGCGACCTAATCCGTGAGTATTTCCTCCACTACAACGAGGCGATGACGAACGACTTCGTGCTCTCGAGCGGCGGGCGCGAAGTCGAGCTGATGTCACGCGACCTTGACAGCTGGCGGATCACGTTCGTGGATACAGGCCTGCATAGCAACATTGGCCAACGGCTGCTGCGGGTGAGAAAATATATCGGCAACGATGCCGAATTTCTGGCCAATTATGCGGACGGTCTGTCAGATCTGCCGCTCGACCGCCTGGTGGATGATTTCCGTCGCCGCCGGGCAATCGCGACCTTTGCTGCCGTGCGGCCGCCGCAAAGCTTTCACACCGTACAATGCGGCGACGACGGCCTCGTCACCTCATTGAGCGCCATGAACGGCGGCGAGGTATGGATCAACGGCGGCTTCTTCGCGCTGCGCAACGAGGTCTTCAATCACATCCAGGAGGGCGAGGATCTGGTCGAGAAGCCGTTCGCACGGCTCATCGAGCGGCGCGAGCTCGCAGCGTACCGGCATGGCGGATACTGGCAGTCGATGGATACGTTCAAAGACAAGATCACGCTCGATAGGATGGAAGCACAGGGGAATTGCCCCTGGATGCTGTGGAGGAAATGACCATGCCTCGTTTCGGCGGCACGTACGTTATGTCGAGCGCATCGATTGTGCCAGGCGGTTCGAAATTTGACCGCATGAGCGGTCCGCGTATTATCATTTGGTAACAAAGCGGCGAACGCTACGCGACATAGCGGCGAATCCCACTCGTTACTCTCGCGAGTGGTGAGCCGGTCGCAGCGGAACCCGCGATAAAGCGCTGAACAAGGCTCAATCGTTCGCTCGTGAGCCGTTTCGGCGCTGGGAGGTCTATGTCGTCAGGGGTGATGCCCGAATTGACGGGCCAACAATCTCGCTCTACCTCGCTCGCGGCGCAGGCGACCACGAAGGGGGAGGATCGTGCCCGTCGGGCGGGCGAATCGCCGAAGCCCAAGCGAGTGCTCGTCACGGGTGCCAGCTCGGGCATCGGTGCCGCCGTCTCGAGCCGGATGGCGGCCGACGGCGCCGAGCTGGTGCTGCTCGGTCGCGACGAGGAGAAGCTGCGGCGCGTCAGGGATGCTCTCGCTCCAGGAACCAAAGTACGCAGCTATCCGGTCGATTTCAGCGACGCGGGCGGGCTCGCACCCAGGATTCGAAACATTGCGAGCGAGCTTTCGGGGCTCGATGCGATCGTGCATTCGGCGGGGATCTTTCTCCCGGGGTCCGCCATCGACGGCGCGCACGAGCTGCTCGACCGGATGTTGCAGATCAACGTGCATGCGGCAATGTTGCTGACCCGCATCATGCTGCCCTACCTCGAGGATAGCCGAGGCACGATCGTTTTCATAAACTCTTCCGGGGTGCTGCGGCCACAGAGGATCTCAGCGGAGTACATGGCGTGCAAGCACGCGCTGCAAGGGCTGACGAACGCACTGCGCGAGGAAGTCAACTCGCGGGGTATTCGCGTGACCAGCATTTATCCCGGTCGCACCGCAACGCCGATGCAAGAGTCAGTGCATGTGATGGAAGGGAGCGCATATCATCCCGAGCGTCTGCTGCAACCCGCTGACATCGCGGAGCTCGTTGCCTGTGCGGTGAATCTTCCCAGCACGGCAGAGCTCGTGGACGTGATCGTTCGCCCCCTGCGGTGCGCCGCGGGGGCCGCGCGTCCGCTCATCAAGTCCAGCGGTTCCATACGTGAATGAATGTGAGTCGTGAAATTCCGGCTGTCGCAGCGCCGCGGGAACGAGAGGCGGCGTCTCCAGACATTCACCTGCCGCGGGCGGCCGGCATCCTGCATCGGGCGCACCCCCTGGCGTACCTCGCCATCGTCATTGCGGGCGCCTTGCTGGCGGTTGTGTACCAAATACGCGCCAACGGCATCTTCGCTTGCCCGGCGACCGGATACAGCGCGGACCGATACCTCGCCTATTGCGGTGCCACGCATTACGGGGACTACGAGCACGGCGCTTTCTGGTTCGGGCTCGAGCCGACCATCGCGAAGTTCGCCAGCCGCGCGCCGGCCCTGTTCTTGGGCAACAGCCGCACGCAGGTGGCTTTCTCGACGCGCTCGACGGCCGACTGGTTTTCGACTGCGGCGTCAAGCTATTACCTTCTCGGCTTCTCTTATGACGAGACTGACGTATTCGAGGGGCGTCTGCTCGAGAGGTTCAAGCCACGAGCGAGGGTATACATCATCAACGTTGACCGCTTCTTCAGCCGGTCCGAGAGCATCCCGGCAAGATACGTGATGCATGATACCAACGCGGAACAACACTATCGACACAAGCGTCTCTGGCAAGTCGCACATCGGACGGTCTGCTCGGTAGCGCCAATAATCTGTGGAGCCCGCTACGCCGTGTTTCGGTCCCGTGATACGGGTGCCTGGTCATTGGCCGGAGGCGTAAACGACCAAGAACCAGTTTCCTACGACAGTACAATCGATCCGGCGCTCGTAGCCCGTCAGGCCGCCATAGCGAGTGAGTTCCTGGCGCGCCTGCCGGTGAGGTCGGATTGCGTGCTGCTCACAGTGGTTCCGGCCCCCGGCATCCATCGAGCCGAGGCGGCGGTGCTCGCGGCCCGTCTCGGCATGCATTTCGTGTCTCCCAAGGTCGGCCGCCTTTACACCTACGACGGCTCCCATCTCGACCGGGAGAGCGCCGAGCGCTGGGCGGCAGCATTTTTCAGGCTGGCCGGTCCTCGTATCCGTGGGTGTCTGGGCGGACCGCAGTCGCTGAGCTCGGAGAACCACTAGCCGCCATGAGTTATTCCGTGCTCAACGCGCTGCCCAAATCGGTCGACTTCCGTTCACAGCTCGCCTGGGCCCGCGAGCCGCCGCAGCCTGAGGCGCAACTTCGCAGACTGGCAGATCTCACCCGGTTCCGCCTCGACTTTATCGAAACGATTCAGCTCGCTCGGGCTCTGCAATCGGGCTTAGCGGGGGGGCCGCACGATTGGCCCGCCGCTCGCATAGCCGTCCTTGGCTCATCGACGATCGATCATTTGCTGCCGGCTATTTGTGTGGCTGGGTTGCGCCATGGGATACGGATCGACCTGTACCGCGACGAATATGCGCAATACCGGCAGTGCCTGCTCGAGCCATCCCCGGGCTTGAAACACTTCGCTCCCACCGCCGTCCTGCTGTCCATCACGGCCCGAGAGCTGATGGGAGAGGTGTCGGTGATGGCCAGTGTCAAGGACGCGGACGATAGCGTTGATCATTTTCTGTCCGAGTTGAGGAGTCTGTGGCGCCGCGCCAAGGAGACATTGGGCGCCAGTATCCTGCAGCAGACATTCATCGACGTCTCGGAGCCTCTCTTCGGCAATTTTGACAGGCTCGTCCCTGGGGCACCCGGGCGCGTCATCGCGCGCCTCAACGAGCGGCTGTCGGAGGCGGCTGTCGAGGAGCGAGTGTCAGTGGTCGATGTCGCGAAGGCGTGCGAACGGGACGGACGGGACGCGTGGTTCGATGTCGCGCGCTGGCTGCAGGCGAAACAGGAGATTGCGCCGGCGGCAGCGCCGGCCTACGGCGAGCTCGTGGCGCGTGTCGTTGCGGCACAGCTTGGGCGATCGAGGAAGTGCCTGGTCCTTGATCTCGACAACACGCTCTGGGGCGGAATTGTCGGGGATGACGGTCTGGGCGGCATCGTGCTGGGCGAGGGTAACCCTGTCGGCGAGGCGCACCTCGCGCTGCAACGCTACGCACGGCAGCTTTCCTCGCGTGGAGTAATCCTGGCCGTGTGCTCGAAAAACGATCCCGGGCTCGCAGAAAGCGCCGTTCAGAACCACCCCGAGATGTTGCTGAGGCGCGGCGACTTCGCTGCATTCGCCGCCAATTGGGGCGACAAGGCCGAGAATCTTAAAGCGATCGCCGAGCAGCTGAATCTCGGACTCGATAGCCTAGTGTTGGTAGATGACAATCCGGTGGAGCGTGCCCGCATTCGGCAAGCACTGCCGGAAGTTGCAATTCCAGAACTGCCGGATGACGTGGCGGGTTATGTCCGATGCATCGCCGATGCCGGTTATTTCGAAGCCGTGAGCTTCACGGCGGAAGACCTCGGGCGCTCGGCTCAATACGCCGCCAACGCTGCCCGAGAAGATCTCCGCGGAACGGCGGCGAGCCTCGCGGAGTTCCTGGCGGGCCTGCAGATGACCATGCTGTACGGATCGCTCACAGAGGCGGACATGCTGCGGGTTCACCAGCTCATCAACAAGACCAACCAATTCAATCTGACGACGCGCCGCTATACGCGAGAGGAGATCGAGAAGGCTGCAACCGACGCGGACTCGCTCACGCTCAAGTTCCGCCTGCTGGATCGCTTCGGTGACAATGGGCTGGTGAGCGCAATGATCCTGAGGCGCAATTCCCTCGACGCTGAGGAATTTGCGATCGACATCTGGGTGATGAGCTGCCGCGTATTCGGGCGCCGGCTCGAGTATGCCGCGATGAACGTCGCAGCGGAGGCCGCTCGGGCGCGGGGAGCGCGGAGAATCGTGGCACGTTATATTCCGACGACACGAAACGCCGTCGTACGCGATCTGTACGCCAATCTCGGCTTTCGCCCCCTGGACCCTGCTTCGACTGGGGACGGACCGACGGATTGGGAGCTGGGTCTCGCCAATCACGTGCCCCGTGAAACACCCATCAGGCCTCAGCGGGAGGAGCCGTGAACGATCAGCAAATGCTCGATATCTTCTCCGGAATTTTGCGGGATCTACTCGGGGAGGATTCGATCGTGCTGCGCATGGACACCCGGCGGGCAGATGTACGCGGCTGGGACTCCTTCAACTACGTCAACTTCATCGTCGGCGTTGAGATGCGGCTCGGAGTGAAGTTCGGCGTTGCCGACATCGAGTCCTTCGAGAACGTCGGTGAGATCGTGCGACGCACACAGGTGCTCCTGGGGCACCGCTCGCCGCCTTCCTCTGCCTCCTCCCGAGCCTGAAATGCTGTTCAACTCCTACCAGTTCGTCTTTGCCTTCCTGCCGATGGTGTTGCTAGGGTTCTATCTGATCGGCCGATTCTCCCGCCATCGCGCGTTCGACTGGCTCATCCTGACGTCGATCTTCTTCTACGCCTGGTGGCGGCCGCTCAACGTCGCAATTATCGCCCCTTCCATCCTCGTCAATTTCCTGCTTGCGCGCCTTCTCGTGCGGTGGCGGGGCGATGAAGCGCAGCGCCGCGCCTCGCGCCGGCTGCTGCTTGCCGGCATCGCGTTCAACGTTTGCTTTCTAGGCTACTTCAAGTACCGCGGCTTCTTCATGGGCGTCGCGAACGATCTCGCTGGAACGCAGTTCGCGCTGCCGCACCTCATTCTGCCCCTGGCGATCTCCTTCATCACGTTCCAGAAGATCGCCTTCCTCGTCGACGCGTATGGCGGGCGCGTGGATCGCTTCAGCCTGCGCGAGTACTGCCTGTTCGTGCTTTTTTTTCCACAGCTGATCGCGGGCCCCATCGTCCACTACCGAGAGATGATGCCGCAATTTCGCGCTGCCAGGTGCCGCTTCGATTATGGCAACGTCACGGTCGGCTTGACACTGTTCGTCTTCGGGCTTTTCAAAAAGGTCATTCTGGCAGACGGAATTGCAGCCTATGTGACCCCAATCTACGAGCGAGCCGCAGGCGGAGCGTCAGTCTCGCTCATTGCCGCATGGGTCGCCGCCGTCGGGTTCACGCTGCAGATCTATTTCGATTTCTCCGGTTACACCGACATGGCGCTGGGTCTCGGACGGTTCTTCGGAATCCGGTTGCCCGCGAACTTCGACTCACCGCTGCGAGCAACCAATATCATCGACTACTGGCTGCGATGGAACATCACGCTCACGCGGTTCCTGACGGCCTATATCTACAACCCGATCGTGCTCGCGCTGACGCGGCGGCGCATGGCGCGAGGCCGTCCGCCGCTGCGCGCGGGCAACGCCACGGCCGGCGCGTTCATGACGCTGCTGGCGTTTCCGACGATCCTGACGATGCTCGTGTCGGGCCTCTGGCACGGCGCGGGCTATCTCTTCGTCCTGTGGGGGCTCGTACACGGGCTTTATATCACGATCAATCATGCGTGGCGGACCGTCGGGCCGCGGCTGTGGAGCAGCAGAGAGAGCTATGCGCGAACGATGCGACCGGTCGGGTTCATCCTGACGTTCCTATCGGTAATATTCGCCATGGTGCTTTTCCGGGCGCCGACGATGAAGGCGGCATCCGGGGTGTTTGCGGGCATGCTGGGACTGGAGGGACTCGCAGTGCCGGCGTCGATTCTCCCGCATCTGGCGCCGGTGTTGTCCGTGCTGCACGGGATACGGATCACGGCGGATCCCGTGTGGGGCGCTCACGACTTCGTAAAAGTGGGCGCCTGGATGCTCGCGCTCCTCGGGATTGCGCTCTTGTGCCCCAACTCGCTGCAGGTGCTCGCCCGTTTCGAGCCATCACTCGAGACGGGGCAGAGAGCGTATGCTCCGACGCCGAAGCTGGTGCGAGCGGCCTGGAATGCCACGCTGCTGTGGGCCGTGGCCATCTCGGCCGTTGCCGCGGTCGCCGTCATGCAGCTCGGGGGACCCAGCGAGTTTCTCTACTGGCAGTTCTGATCCTGCCCGCGCGAATCTCGAAGAGCGCGATCATCGCCGTGACAGGCGAGGCAGCGTGGTCGTCCACGTGGTCCGGAGCTTTCCGAGCAGCCAACTCTCGGCCGTTTGCTGAGGACTGCCCGAGAGAAGCCAGAAGATCAGGATCGAGAGCACGTAGATTGGCGCGCCGATTGCGATGCAGCTGGCGAGCGCGTGCGCCGCCTGCGCCGTCGGGATCGGATGGGCTCCGGGTAGCGCAGGCCCGAGCATGCGAACCCCAAGGTACATGATGGCGGCGGCGGCGCCCGGCCGCCATAGCCGCGAGATGTAGCGCGAGGGCGGTAGCCCCATGAATCGGGTAATGAGATAGAAATCGACCGGCATGATGGCTATGGAGGACCAGACGTATGCCCAGGCGGCACCGTTCACGCCGTGCCATGAGGTGAGCGCGATGAGCAGCGGCACGAGGATGGCGACGTGAATGGCCGTGATGCGCACGAAGACCTGCGGTTTGCCGAGAGCGAGGAACGCGGAGAAGGCGTTGCTTTGCATCACCTGAGTGATGCCGTAGAACGCCAGGATTTCGATGAGGTCGGCGGCCTGTAGCCATTTCGGCCCGAGCAGGACCAGCACCAGAAATGGCGCGCAGACGGCGAATCCGGCGACTGCCGGAACCGCTATCAGGGCGACCATCGACATGACCGAGAGGAATTCCCGCCGCAGCGCGTCCATGTCATTGGCGAGATTCATGTAGGCGGGCAGGATGGCGCGATTGAGGGGTGCGACGAGCTCGGTCCCCGGCATGTTGGAGATCTCCGCGGCAACGCTGAAGATGCCCAGGGCACTCGAGCCGGCGAGACGGCCGACGACGAAGTCCGAGGAGCGGCTCTTGAGGAATGCGGTGAAGTTCTGGAGCATCAGCCATTTGGAGAAATGCATCAGCTCGCCCGCGGAGCGAAGCGCGAACCGCGGCCGAAAGGGCTGTACCAGATAACTGAACGTCAGGCGGGAGACGCGCCCCACCAGCATTCCTCCGACCAGCGCCCAGTAATTACGCAGCGCGAACGCGAGGATGACCGTGCTCGTGAAGGTGACGAGGCGCGCGGAGAACATGTAGCGGAACTCGCGATCGAAGCGCATTTCCTTGCGGAAATTGACGACCCCGACGTTCTCGAAGCCCTCGAGGAGCGCGCCCCCGGCAAGGGCACATACGACCAGCGTTACGCGCGGCTCTCGGTAGAAGTAGGCAGCCGGGATCGACAGAGCGACCATCAGCAGGGCGATCGCGAGCCCGGCAAGCACGTTGAGCGTCCATGCGACATGGTAGTGCTCGGGGGTGGTTTCCCGGTCCCGCAGCAGCGCCGTATCGAGCCCGAAGTAGCTAATGAGCTGCAGGAGTGCGATCAGGGAGGTCGCCATCGCGACCAGCCCGAAATCCGCCGGAACGAGCAAACGCGCCAGGATGAGCATGCTCACCACCCCGAGGCCCCGATCGAGCATCTTGAACAGGATCATCCACGCCGCGCCTTGGGCCATTGCGGCGCGAAGGCTCATCGTGCCGCGCTCCCGCTACAAGCGTCCATCAACATCCGCTGCCGCGAACACGTGCTTGATGTCATACAACACCGAATTGGTACGGCAGAGCTTGCGCACGGCTTTCGGGCCAAGATCGCGGAATTCGCGGTGCGCGACGGCGACGATCGCGGCGTCGTAGGTTCTTGGCTTGAGAGTGCGCGTGAGCCGGATCCCGTACTCCTTCCTACACTCGGTCGCCTCGGCCCACGGGTCGTAGACATCGATGTGGGTGCCGTACTTCTGCAGCTCCCGAACCACATCGGCGACCTTGGAATTGCGGATGTCCGGGCAGTCCTCCTTGAAGGTGATGCCGAGCACCAGGGCGCGGGCGCCGTTCACCTGGATGCGCTTGTGGGTCATCAGCTTGATGATCTCGCCGGCGACGTAGATCGGCATGTTGTCGTTGAGACGCCGGCCGGCGAGAATCATCTCCGGGTGATAGCCGATCTCCTGGGCTTTGTGGGTGAGGTAATAGGGATCGACGCCAATGCAATGACCGCCTACGAGTCCGGGGCGAAAGGGAAGGAAATTCCACTTCGAGCCTGCCGCCTGCAGCACCTCTTCGGTATCGATGCCGAGGCGGTTGAATATGAGGGCGAGCTCGTTGATGAGCGCGATATTGACGTCGCGCTGGGTATTTTCGATGACTTTGGCGGCCTCTGCGACCTTCAGGCTCGAGGCCTTGTGAGTTCCTGCGGTGACAATGGTTCGATAAAGAGTGTCCACGAACTCGGCCGCTTCGGGCGTGGAGCCCGATGTGATCTTCCTGATGGTCGTGAGACGATGCTGTTTGTCGCCAGGATTGATGCGCTCGGGGCTGTAGCCGGCGAAGAAGTCCTTGTTGAGGAGCAGGCCCGACTCGCGCTCGAGGATCGGTACGCAGACTTCCTCGGTACAGCCGGGGTAGACGGTGGACTCGTAGACCACGACGTCTCCTTTCTTCAGAACTTTCCCGACGCTGGTGCTTGCACCGACGAGCGGGCTCAGATCCGGTCGCTTGTATCCATCGATGGGCGTCGGGACGGTCACGATGTACACACGGCATCGCTTCAGATCCGCAAGATTCGTGGTGAACGACAGACGCGTCGCGGCGGCCAGCTCTTTTTTGCCGACTTCGAGCGTGCTGTCCCTTCCCGACTTCAGTTCCTCGATGCGGTGCGCCTTCACATCGAAGCCCACCGTATCGAAGCGCTTGCCGAACTCCACGGCAAGCGGCAGGCCGACGTAGCCGAGGCCAACGACACCGATACGACACCTGCGCAGGTTCAGCACCTTGGACCCCTCCGGGCATCTGGACGTAGCGTGGGAAATGATGGACGAACGCCTTCTACGGCGCTGCGATGCGGACTGCAGAATGAAGCTTAACGCGACGGATGCGCTCGCAGGAAATTCTCGAGACTTGACGCTGCGCGCTGCGCGCTGCGCCCGTCCCAGTACTCCGGGACGCGGCCCCTGTCCCAATGCCCGCCGAGCACCTCATCCGCCGCCCGCGGCAGATCTGCGGGCCGCAACAGCCGGTTGGTGCCCTCGGTGAGGGTAATCGGCCGTTCGGTATTCTCGCGCAGAGTGGCACAGGGGATGCCGAGATAGGTCGTTTCCTCCTGCACACCGCCCGAATCCGTGATCGCCATCGCGCATCCGGTGACGAGGCTCATGAATTCGACGTAGCCGAGAGGCTCCATGGCCAGAATCCGCGGATTCGTCGTGATTCGCCGCTCCAGCCCGAATTCCTGCAGGCGCTTGCGCGTGCGCGGATGCACCGGAAAGACGATCTTCATTCTCGCGGCGACGTCCTCGAGCCGACCCACCAGCTCATCCAGCGCGTCGGCTTCATCCACGTTCGAAGGCCGATGGAGCGTCACAACGGCGTAAGAGGAATCCGCAAGTCCCAGGCGCCTTGCTGTCTCGGCCTGACCGATCCGCTCCCGTAGCATTTCAAACGAGTCGATCATGATGTTCCCTATGCGCTCGATTCGTTCTGCCGCTACCCCTTCGGCGCGAAGATTGGCATCGGCATCGGGGGAGGGAGTCCATAGGAGATCGGCGAGCGCGTCGGTAACGAGGCGATTGATCTCCTCGGGCATGCGGCGGTCGCGGCTGCGCAAGCCGGCCTCCAGATGTACCACCGGGATCCACAGCTTCGCCCCTACCATGGCGCAGGCCGCAGTCGCGTTGACGTCGCCGACGACCACGATCGCCGCGGGTCGCTCGCGCAGGCAGACCTGTTCGTAGGCCATCATGGTGCGACCGGTCTGCTCGGCGTGGGTGCCACTGCCGACCTCCAGGTGATGAGAGGGCTCGGGCAGATGAAGATCGCTGAAAAAAGCGTCGGACATGTTCGCGTCGTAGTGCTGTCCGGTGTGGATGAGTGATACGTCGCACCACGACGCCGGCGCGAGAGAATGATATAGCGGTGCCACCTTCATGAAGTTCGGGCGCGCCGCCGCGATAAGATGAACGATCTGTCGCTTCAGAACCGATTCCCGGGGTGTGATGAGCAGCTCATTATTTGCACGGAGTCGTGCATCGATTGCGGCGGCAGGTTACCCGCAGGCGAATTGTCCGTAAGCAGTGCCGGTAGCGCAAGAGCGGCTCTCGCGCCAGCACTGCCCACTGTGATCGTGGTCACGCGCCGGCATGTCTTAGGGTTCGGGGGCGCGCTACCGAGCGCGATTCCTCACGAGCAAAGTCACGCCATCAGCAGGGTTTAATATTAGTAATTTTGCCAGGGGAAAGCTAAGCTTATGCTTGCTTTTCACGTCGCTGCGACACTTGTTGCGCGCCCTCTTGAGTATCTCCAGCAGCTTATGAGCGACTCTTCGCAGCCGCGCATCGTCGAGCTCGATGGACTCCGAGCCTTGGCGGTGCTTCTCGTCATGCTCTGTCACTACGGCCCTGTTGCATTGCCGCTGTTGTGGCGAGTGCGGGCCGTCGGCTGGATCGGCGTGGATCTGTTCTTCGTCCTGAGCGGATTCCTGATCACGGGCATACTGCTCGCGAGTGTGAGGCGCCCCGACTACTTCCTCAACTTCTATGCACGCCGCTCGCTGCGGATCTTTCCGCTTTACTATCTTGTGCTCGTATCGATTGTCGTCGTCGCGCAGGTTGCTGATCGCGGTCGCGCGTACACGGAGCTCGTCTCGAGGTGGGGGCACCCCATATGGTTCTTCACCTACCTCGCGAACGTGCGGTGCGCTGCGATCGGTAGAGGCCCGACGACCTTTGCGCTCGCGCCACTCTGGTCGTTACAGGTTGAGGAGCAATTCTATCTCATCTTACCTGTCACCGTGTGGCTGATCGGGCCGCGGTCCCTTTTTAAGCTCCTGCTCGTCCTTGTCTTGGCTGCGCCTCTCTTGAGGCTCGTACTGTGGTATGAGTACCCGGCCAATCCGCTCCTCCAGTACGTACTCCTGCCATGCCGCATGGACGGGCTTGCGTTAGGAGCCGCGATCGCCATCCGGTGTCGCGAGCCTTGGGCGATTCGCAGAGGACTGCTTATGGCCGTCACCGCGTGCGTCTGGGTGCTCGCCTACGGCACGTACACGTACGTGGGAGGCAATCTCTGGAGCAGCCCCTTCACGCGTATCTGGGGGTATTCGCTATTTTCTATCGCGTTTGCCGCGACTCTCCTTTTAGTGCTCGTGCTGCGAGGAACGTGGATGACGCGTTGGCTCGCCGCTCCTCCCCTTCGCTATTTAGGTAAAATCTCGTACGGGATTTATCTCCTTCAGGCGCCTGTTGCCACTGTGTTGGCTGTGGCGCTCAGCGCCACCGCCCTCTGGCAGAACGAGATGACTCGCTTTCTGACGATTGCCGCCACGACGGTCCTCCTCGCCGCCGTGAGCTGGTACTCCATCGAGCAGCCGATGCTCCGACTGAAGCGCCGCTTCGGGGAAGCAGTGAGCACCCCGGCAACGTCGCTGCTGCGAACGGCGTCATGACGTGGGGATGCGTTAACCGTGCGCCACGCGCGATGCTATCATCTCCGCTATGGTGGCTGAGCATCTTCCTGACTCGCGCGCTTTTTACGAGCGCTCGTCTTGCGGGTCTTGCATGGCGAATGGTCTTCGTCGGAGTCATCAACCAGATGCGGCTGCTTACGCCCGTCGTGCGGGAATCCTGACCTGACAGGTCGGTTCCGGTAGGCCCGAAATACCGATGGCACTCGAATTCAGAAGGGTCGATCCGTTCGAGATGCGCGAACGCATCCTCGAATTCTTCTGGAGAATTCGCATCTGGCCGTATCCGACCAAGGAGCACTACTTCCGATACTGGGACTGGCGCGCTCGCGCCGTTTCGGAGGGCGCGCCGGCTGTATGGCTCGCTTGCGATGGCGCCACCGTCGTGGGGCATGTCGCCGTGAACTTTCGCAATCTCGCGCTGAAGGGCCACAGGCTCCGCGCGGGCATTCCGGCACATCTTCGAATGGATGCTGCCTACTCCGGAGCGCTCGGCGCGGCGCTTTGCAACGCTCCTCGAGCTCTGGTGCGCAACGGCGAAATCGATCTTCTGATGAGCTATGCGAATCCGGTCGCGCACCGGATGGCCGTTGCCTCGGGCTCTCGAGAGTTGGGTCCGATGCAGTTCTTCGTCAAGGTACTGCTATGGGCGCCGCTTCTGCGGCGACGGGCCGCCGCATTCGCGCCATTCGCCCCGGTCGCGGACGGGGCCATGCGAGTGTGGCGATTGCTTCGCGGTTCGCGAAACCCTGAACGTTTGGCGTACCTGACGGCCAAGCCCGTCACGGCGGAGGAAGTCGCCGGGATGAGTCGCACTCACTGGGGGCTGAGCGGCGCGTTGAATTGGGACGGCAGCCTCGAATATTTTGTGGGGCGCTTCTCTCTACCGGAGTTCCATTCCGATCGTGTGATGGCCGTTTCCGACTTGCGCACTGGGCGGCTCGAGGGGCTGGTCGCGATACAAGGGGAGTCGAAGCGGCTCAGCATCTTGCAGTGCGCCGTCAACGAAAGCGCCATTTCCCCGATTCAAGCTATCGAGAGCGTCATCGCAGTCCATCCGGACGTCGAAACTGTGCGAGTGGCGCTATTGCCAAACAGCGACCTTGCTCGCGAATTCGCTGGCGCAGGTTATCTGCCGCTATCGGCTAGATGGACGGAAGAGGCCAT
The DNA here is from genome assembly GCA_050739115.1 of Steroidobacteraceae bacterium. Classification (GTDB taxonomy): domain Bacteria; phylum Pseudomonadota; class Gammaproteobacteria; order Steroidobacterales; family Steroidobacteraceae; genus 13-2-20CM-66-19. The sequence goes on from JBOIAQ010000062.1 coordinate 15,211, forward strand.
TCGCGACACCTGCTGGTCAGCTTACTGGCTGCGCGAGCACCCGCTTGCAAAGGCTCTCGCCCAGACGCATCACTGGAATCTCTGGTACGGCTGGTGCCATCACTGAGAATCCAAGCCCCCTCCCGATAGAACTTGGCGGAGGGCCAGGACAAGCTCCATTTCGCGCTGCTCTTCAAGAAATGGCCGCGCTCTTGGGCGTCGGGCAGAGGGCGATGCAAGCGCCTGATGGATTATGTCCAAATGCCCGTGCCCCGGAAATCGATGCAATCCAGTACTGGACTTTGTCCGGATACCCCTCCTTGGGTCAAAACTGAGACCTAGTGCTTGTCGGTCCTCTTCCAGTTATGCCAAAGTGTATCCAAAGCGCGACGAATAACCGGTTGATACACGACTAACAAGCGGCGAGGAGGAGGGTCTCGGCGACCCGTCCCGTCTCTGAGAGCCAGCGATGCGAATCCGCGTACTCGGGCAACATCTGCATTCCTCGATCGCGATCCTCTCGATCGTGGAGGCGAGCATGTTCTTCGCCGCCGTCTATGCCGCGGTCATCACCCGCTTCCATGCCGATTTCAGCTCGCTGCCTGATGTGCCAGCGCTTGACGGGGCCGTTTGGCCGCGCGCCGTGCTGTTCAGCATCGTGATGGTGACTTGCTTGCTGGCCTTCGGTCTCTACAGCCAGCGCCAGCGGGCGAGGCTCGCTGGCATTGCACTCCGGGTGACCATGGCTCTTGCGATGGGACTTGCGATCACGGCGGTTCTCTTCTACCTGGTTCCGGCGCTCTGGATGGGCCGCGGGGTGGTGAGTCTTGCCGCGATCGGTGGTCTGTGCGGGGTCACGCTCTCGAGGCTGGTCTTCTCGCAAATCGTCGACGAGAACGTCTTCAAGCGCCGCGTGCTCGTCTACGGTGCCGGGCAGTCTGCCGCCACGATCGCGGGCCTACGCCGCCGGGCGGACCGGCGCGGCTTCCAGCTCATGGGCTTCGTACCGGCGCACCCGCAGGATCGGGCGGTTAGCCACGATCGAATCGTGTCCCCGGAGAAGAGTCTCGTGCAGCTCTGCCGGGAGCTCGAAGTGACGGAAGTGGTCGTGGCCATGGACGACCGCCGGAACGGCTTCCCCATCGCACAGCTGCTGCAATGCAGGCTTGCGGGCATCGACATCACGGAGCTCCTGACCTTCCTCGAGCGCGAGACCGGTCGTGTACGCATTGACGTACTGAATCCCAGCTGGATCATTTTCGGCCAGGGCTTCCGGCAGGATCCCCTGCGCCGCATCACCTCCCGCGCGCTCGACCTGGGCTCGAGCCTCATCGTGCTCGGCCTGACGCTGCCGGTGATGCTGTTGATCGCTCTGGCCATCAAGGTCGAGGACGGTTGGCGGGCGCCGGTGCTTTACAGTCAGCGTCGCGTCGGCCTCGGCGGACGGCCGTTCATGTTGAAGAAGTTTCGCAGCATGCGGATCGATGCGGAGAGCGATGGTCGGCCGCGCTGGGCGAACAAGGGCGACCCCCGCATCACGCGCGTGGGCTCGTTCATCAGAAAGACTCGAATCGACGAGTTGCTGCAGCTTCTCAACGTATTGCGAGGGGAGATGAGCGTGGTCGGTCCACGCCCCGAGCGGCCGGAGTTCGTGTCGCAGCTCGCCGAGCGAATTCCCTACTATGTCGAGCGGCATTGCGTGAAGCCGGGCATCACCGGCTGGGCGCAGCTCTGCTATCCCTATGGCTCATCGGAGCGGGATGCGCTCGAGAAGCTGCAATACGACCTCTATTACCTCAAGAACAACACGCTGCTGTTTGATCTCGCGGTCCTGCTGCAGACCGTGGAAATCGTGTTGATGGGCAAGGGGCTCTGAGCTATCCGACCGGATCCAGTGTTTCTTCGTCCGCACGGTCGCGCGGCGCTTTGACACGGGTTTGCCAGACTTCATAGGGATCCCAGCCGGATCTGCGCGGAATCATGCGCTGCGGCCCTTTGCCGGGGAAGGGCGTGGGTCGGTTGGAATGCTCGGATGGATGGCTCAATGCAGGCTCCATCTCTCGTTTGGCTTTCATGCTGCCCCCGTTACCGGGCTGTTCTTTTGGGCCGCCTTGGCGGATATCGCTCTTTCCCAGGGGTCCCCGTTGGGAAAGAACCGCTAGTATAACCCGAACGATCTCGATGACACGTGTGAATTATCCGACGAACGGTTTACGCGGCCGTTACAGCCGCTCCAGACCCGTCAGGATCCTCTGGTGCAGCCCCGTCTCGAGCCTCTGGTATTGAGCCTGCACGGGGTCATCGCAGTACAGCGGGTCGTCCGTCCGGGCGGGATCAAAGCCCTGGGCGGCCAGCTCCTGTTTGCGGAGCTTGAAGGTGCCTGTCACGTCGAGAGCGGGCACGAGGCGCAGGAAGACGGGACGGGCATAATCCGGCAGCCTTTGCGCTAGCTCACGCCGAAAGGCTCCAAGCTCGAACTCGGGACCAACGACCAAGGCCGCCATCCCTGCCCGGCCCTCGGTGCCCGGTACCGCCACTCCATACACCGCGACGTCGGTGATGCCGCGGCAGCCCGCGAGTACCGAAGCGACTTGCGTAGTCGAGACGTTCTCTCCCTTCCAGCGGAAGGTGTCGCCGATCCGGTCGACGAAGTAGTAAAACCCCTGCGCATCGCGGCGCATGAGATCGCCGGTCCGGTACCAGGCATCGCTCGGCTCGAAGACATCCCGTAGAACTTTGCTGCGAGACGCCTCCGGGTCGGCGTAGCCCTCGAATCGAGCGCCGGCGCCCCCCGCGCTCGTAGCGATTCGCCCGATCGCTTCGCCGGTCTCCTCCGGGCCACAGCGGAGGCAGAGCCCCTGGGCATCACGTATCGGAGCTCCGGATGACGGATCGCACCGCACGAGGTCGACCCGATAGCGGTGCGAGAGATAAGGCGGAATTCGGCCGATTGAGCCCACCCGCCCCTCGCAGTTGTAAAGGGAGAAGGTGCCTTCCGTCGCGGCGTAATACTCGAGGACCTCGGGAATGCGGAAGCGGCTTTGAAATTCCTTCCAGACCTCGGCGCGAAGACCATTTCCACAGGCGAGCCTCAAGCAGTGACCAGCCGCTTCTCGCTCGGGGTTGCCGGGGCTATTCACCAAGTACCGACAGAGCTCGCCGATGTACTGGAAGATCGTGCAGCGCTCCTCCCGGACCTCCGGCCAAAAGCCGCTTGCCGAGAATCGCTCCCGCACTACGACGGTGCCGCCCCCTACCAGCGTTGCACCGGTGGCGACCACCCCGCCGACGCTGTGGTACATCGGCAGGCAATCGTAGAGCCGGTCGGCAGGAGTGATGTCCATGAGCCCCGCGAACCAGTGGCTCCACTGCATCAGGCGATGGTGGCTGACCACGGCAGCCTTCGGTAACCCCGTCGTTCCGGAGGTATAGATGTAGAGCGCCCGGTCGGCGAGTGAGGGGCTAGAGCCGCACTCGGTCAGGGGCTCGGCGGAGAAGCGCTCGAGCGCCTGATCCACCCGCGGCAGCCGGGTATCGCCTTCCCCGTGGACCCAGGAGGCGAGGCTTTCGGCGATCCCAGCGGCATCACCGTGCAGACGCTCGGCGAACGAGCCTCCGGCGATGAGCAGCCGTGGGCTGACGATCCGCATCGAGTGTAGGAGCGGCTCCCCAATAAGATGAGTGTTGAGGAGGGCCACTACGACCCCCACCCGCGTCAGCCCGAGCCAGAGCGCGATGTAGTCCGGGCAGTTCTTAAGCAGCAGGCAGACGACATCGCCGGGCTCGAGGCCCTCCGCCAGTGCCCAGCGGGCATAACGGTTGGCCCTCTCGGTGAGCGCGCGGTAGCTGAGGGATGCCTCAGGTGAGACGAGTGCCGGCGCCGAGGCCTGGCGTCCGGCGAGCTCCTCGATGATGATCGGCAGGGTTCTGCGCGGGTTTCGCTCTATCGCGGCGGTGCGCTCGAGCGCCCGCACCCACGCCTTCTTAGCGTCAATAGGCGTTGCGGCGATCCTTGAGGATCACCCCTAGGGTCTTGAAGAGGATCTTGATGTCGAGCCTGGGCGACCAATGGCGCAGGTATTCGAGGTCGTAGCGCACCCGCTCCGACATCTTCTCCAGCGTCTCGGTCTCGCCCCTCAGGCCATTGATCTGTGCGAGCCCGGTGATGCCGGGCCGCACCTTGTGGCGGATCATGTAGCCATTGATGAGCTTACGGTAAAGCTCGTTGTGCGCGATGGCATGCGGCCGCGGTCCCACTAGGCTCATCTTCCCCTGGAGCACATTGATGAGCTGCGGCAGCTCATCGAGTGAGGTCCTGCGCAGGAACGCACCGACCGGGGTCACGCGCGGGTCCTCTTTGCGGGCCTGCCTGACGACCGGCCCGTCCTCGCAGACCCTCATGGAGCGGAATTTGTAGACGAGGATCTCTTCGCCATCGAGCCCATAGCGCCGCTGGCGAAAGAGCGCCGGACCGCGGGAGGTGAGCCGAACGGCCGCGGCGATGAGGAAGAGGAACGGTGACAGCGCGAGCAGGCCAAAGCCCGCGATGATGACGTCCATGGCCCGCTTGCACACCGCCTGTATGCCGTGGAGCGGGGTCTCGCAGACCGAGAGCGCCGGCATGCCGTTGATCTCGACCAGACGCCCCTGGATGAGATCGAAGGCAAACGCATCCGGCACGAAGTACACCGAGGCGGTGGTATCCCTGAGCGCGTTCACGAGCTCGCTCATGCGTGGCACGTTGGCGAGCGGCAGGGCGATGTAGACCACCTTGACGCCGCGATCGCGCACATAGTTGGCGACGTCCTTGCAATGGCCCACCACCTTGTCGAGATCGAGGACCTTCGCCAGGCGCTCGACGCTGCGGAAGTCGAAATAACCCAGGAATCCCGTGGGCGGAAGGCGACGGGCCAGCTCGACGCCGACCTCGTTGACACCGATGATGATGTAGCGCGGGGCGGCGGTGCCATGCTCGGCGAGCCAGCGAATCCGCCGCCGCAGCGCATGGGTTCCCGTCAGCCCGAGGGGGGTGACGATGAACCAGGTGAAGAACATAGGGTGCTCGAACTCACCTTCGACCCCGAAGGCGAACGCGGCCAGCAGCAGCAGCGCGATTACCGAGCCCCATTGCAGCAGCACGCGCGTATAGCTCTTGCCGAAATCCCACTCTACGAAGGAAGGCTCCTCGGCGGCGCTGATCCGGCCAAAGAGCTGGCTGGAGATGATGAAGGTGAGCAGCGCCAGCGCACCAAAAGCGGGCGATGGCCGGTGGCTATAGGCGATCTCGCAGCAGAAAAGGGAGAGGACGACGATGAGGGGGTCGAGCTGCTTCAGCAGTGCGACCAGCGCCGGCTCAACGTTCCCGAGACGTACCCGCCGGTGTGCGAACGATTCCGATACCGTCGACATGATGCCCTTCACTTGCGGCCGCGCCGCCGCCCGTCCAAACATTCGTGTTGTGGTTACTTCATCCAGAACGCGCCGACAGTGCGGAGATGACCATGAGCGGCGTGCCGTTACGTCGACGTGCAACTCTCGTGCCTTTTCTCCGGGCCCAGGGCCCTTAATTCACAGGCCAGAATCGGTCAAAGCGGATTCGGCTCTTCAGGGCCGTTCGGGGCGTCTTCCGGCTCCCCCGGGTGTTCGTTTTCCGCCACGATGCCGCAACTTTCCGTGCGCCGCCGTGCATCATAACCGAAAGCGGCTGCCCGGCGGCAGTGCAATTTCGCTGCGCCCGTCGGGAGTTTGAGACGCGATGCACAGTTTTACATTTCATTGGAAAATCAGGCACTCGCCGTGGAGGGTTCATGTGACAGAATCCTCCCTCATGATGATGTCAGGACGATGACGGGGACGTTCCGTCAAAATGCGCGGGGGCGGCTCGTCCCTGCGTGGTAGGATGGCCACGCGGCTATGCGAGACCAGAGGGCGAGTCCCCGGGGAACTTCGCTCCGCGCGCGCCGTTCGGACCACCGTAGCCTCTGGCGTAACCGCTCGCGCGGCGGCACCGACACCGTAGTAGAAGTAGACATGAAGCATAAGAACTCCGCGGCTTGGATGGGGAGCATTCTCGGCACTCTCTTGTGGTTTTCAGTAGCGGCGGCACAGCCTCCTGCGGCGACTCCCAACTACATCATCGGCCCTGGGGACGTGCTGAGGGTGTTCGTATGGCAAAACCCCGATCTCAGCGTCACGGTGCCGGTGCGTCCCGACGGGAAGATCTCGACCCCGCTCGATGAGGACATGGTGGCCGTCGGCAAGACGCCGAGCCAGCTCGCTCATGATATCGAGGTGAAGCTCTCCGAATACGTGCGCTCGCCGCACGTCAACGTCATCGTCACCCAGCCGGCCAGCCTCTTCAGTCAGGTGAAGGTGATCGGTCAAGTGAAGACGCCGGAGGCGATCGCCTATCACGATGGAATGACAGTGCTCGATGCTGTGCTCGCCGTCGGCGGGCTGACGGAATATGCGGCAGGCAACCGGGCACGGATCGTCCGCATGGTGGATGGGACGGAACACGACATTCCGGTGCGCCTCGATGCGCTCGTCAATAGTGGCGACATGTCGCAGAACCTTCCCCTAAAACCGGGTGACGTGCTGGTGGTGCCGGAGAGCCGGTTCTGATGGCCATGACCCCGAAGGTCAAATCTCTTCACGATGAGGTGCGAGGCGCCTGGCGGTTCCGCTGGATGGCGCTACTTGCCGCGTCGGCGGTGGCCGTCATCGGCTGGGCGATCATTTTCTCGCTTCCCGACCGCTACGAGGCGCAGGCCGAAGTGCTGGTCGATACCCGCACGGCGCTCGGGCCTGTGCTGCAGGGCCTCGCGACCAACCAGGACGTCAACGTGCAGCTGAACTACGTGCGCCAGGCGCTTCTCGCCGGCCCGCAGCTCACCCAGTTCGCTGAGCGGGCCGGCATCATGCCGGCGACCGGGCTCGGGCCCGCGGCAGAGCAGGCGTTGCTCGATGCCCTGCAGAAGCGCATCGATCTCAGCGTTGAGCGTACGCCCGATCAGCCGGGTGTAGGAGGGCCCAATGCCGCCAGCACGACCTATGGGATTACCTATGAGGACGTCGACCGCGCCCGCGCGCTGCGGCTCGTCCGGATGCTGATGAGCGCCCTCATCAACGAAACCCTCGGTGGCAGCCAGCAGGGCTCCGAGCGCGCGCAGCAGTTTCTCAAAACGCAGATTGCGGACTACGAGCAGCGCCTGCAGGCGGCCGAGGACCGGCTCGCCGCCTTCAAGTCGCAGCACCTCGGCGTGCTGCCGACACAGCAGGGGGGCTATTTCGATCAGCTGCAACGCGAGGATCAGGCGATCGAGGACGCGAAAACCAAGCTGCTGGTCGCCGAGAGCCAGCGGCGCGAGTTGCAACGCGAGCTGCACGGCGACGCCGCGGTGTCCGCGACCGACGCCACTGGTGTGGTCGGCGCGAACGGACTCGTGATGGGAGGCGATACGCTGTCGCAAATCGAGCAGGTGCAGGAGCGTCTCAGTCAGCTCCTCCTCAAATACACGAACAAATATCCGGACGTCATTGCGGCGCGGCAGCAGCTCACGGCCCTCAAGCAAAGGCGTGCCGAGGAGATTGCGGCCCTGAAGCGGGGCGATGCCAATGCGGCCGCCTTGAGCGGCGCGAGCGCCAATCCCATCTACCAGAGCATTCAGCTCGCGCTCAATAAGGTGAATGTCAACATTGCGGATCTGCGTACCGAACTCGCCGAGCACCAGCAGAAGGCTCAGGACCTGCAGCAGCTCCTCGACAAGACGCCGGAGCTCGAAGCGCAGTACGCGCAGTTGAGCCGCGATTACGACATCAACAGGAAGCAATATGCGGCGCTGCTCGCAGGCTACGAC
>JBOIAQ010000063.1:0-22712 GCA_050739115.1 Steroidobacteraceae bacterium
GGCTACAGCGCCGCGCCCTGGAGCTGATCGACAAGATCACCCCGTAGACAGAAACCGCTCACCGCCATCAACTCCATGTTGTTGAAAGCGAAGGGAAACTCCGTCTACCGACTGGACGAACTTCCGACTAAGCGCGTCCCGAGCCCCGCCGTGCGGCCTCGATCGCGGCGATGTCGATCTTCTTCATCGTCATCATCGCATCGAACGCGCGCTTGGCGGACGCTTGCTCGTGGCTGGTCGTCGCTTCCAGGAGCGCCCGCGGGGTGATTTGCCAGGACAGGCCCCATCGGTCCTTGCACCACCCGCACTGGCTCTCGATGCCACCGTTGTCGACGATCGCATGCCAGTACCGATCCGTCTCGGCCTGATTCTCGGTGACGACCAGAAAGGAGAAAGCTTCGCTGTGTTTGAAGGCGGGACCGCCGTTCAAGCCGAGGCAGGGTACTCCCAGCACCGTAAACTCGACCGTCAGCACCTGCCCTTGCTTGCCGGAAGGGTAATCGCCCGGGGCGCGGTGGACCGCGGTGACGGCGCTATTTGCAAAGGTCTGGGCATAGAACCTGGCGGCCTCTTCTGCCGTGCCGTCGTACCAAAGGCAAATTACGTTCTTGGTCATCGTGTCTTTCCTCATTTGTCAGTCGGCGAGCCTGTCCTGGTTAAGACGAACAAGCGCCCCGAAAATCGACAGCCAATCGGCCTTTATCGTCCGGCTCCCGCTACTTCAGCCGCTTCGCTACGCTCCGCCATCTTCCTCACACGATACCCCCCCAGGAAATGCCGGCGTCACATGAATGCCCTCACGTGAGGGTCGTCTATAGATGCGGCCGGTGATCTACAGCGAGTTCAGGCAATTCCAGCGCGAGTGAGAGCTAGGGGGCCGCGTAACTCGCCGTGCGGACCATCGTGACAGACCGGTTCGCCTGGGGGTGCGCTCTGGTATTAGCGGGCCTCGCAGTCACCACGACCTCGCGGGTCTTCCGCCTCGCAGATCTCGGGCCCGTCCTTCTATGTCGAGGATTATCAGAGGCTTACGAGGGCGAACCGTCCTACCATAAGTAGAGTTGGAAAACCGCTGCAACCATTGGATGCAACGCGCAGAATAGCGGCTGCCGCGTCAGGGGGGCGCGGTTAGTCTGTTTCTATGCCCGCCGCTGTTGCAGCGACGGTGCAGGAGGCGCGTCACCCCGAACGCCGGGGTGCATTAAGAAAGTGAGACTTGAACCATCAATCCCGAGAGCTGTCCCTCGTATGGTCGCAAAATCATCGCCGTGACGCGAAACGGTCGATACGCGGCATTGCCGTGCGTCCACGCGCGTGGGACTCGGCGCTCCCCATAAATACGATTAGAGGCGGGCGGGGTCTACATCGTGGAGTCGACTGACTGTCTGAAGCACCAGAAGTGCGCCATGGTGGGCCGATATGCCAAGTCCGAGGACACCCGAGGCTTAGCGCAAGTCTTCATGACCTTGGCGCCGTTCGCACTTCTCTGGTGGGCTGCGATCCGGTTCATCAGCCTATCCCCGTGGCTCGCCCTGGTACCGTTGCCCTTCATCATCCTCTTGACCGTGCGCGCCTTCGGCCTGATGCACGAATGCGGCCACGGCAGCCTGTTTCGCAGCCGCCGGCTGAATCGCCTGGTCGGGTTCCTTCTGGGTGTCCTGTCAGGGATGCCGCAGTACGTCTGGTCGCAGCATCACAATTATCACCACGCCCACAACGGCAACTGGGATAAGTATCGTGGACCCTACACAACACTCACGGTCGATGAGTATGCGGCGCTGAGCCGCGCACGGCAGCGCATGTATCGGTTCAAGTGCAGTCTGGTTGCTGCCCCGCTCGCGGGTTTCATCTATTTGATTTTCAACCCACGCTTTACCTGGTTAAAGGGCAGCATCGGACTGATAATTCATGCGTTCCGGCAAAAGTTGGCCCGGCCCAGCGTGTCGTTGCGGACGCATGCAGCAACGTACCAGACGCGCTACTGGAAGTCGCCCAGAGAGTACCGCCACATGCTGTGCAACAATCTCATACTCTTGAGCGCCTGGGCGTTGATGTGCTTCGAGTGCGGAATAGCCGATTTTTTTTGCATCTATGTGCTCACCCTATCTATTGCCGGCGGTGCCGGCATTGTGTTATTCACCGTACAACACAACTTCGAGCACGCCTATGCGAGCTATGGCGAGCACTGGGATCAGGACACCAGTACCATAGAGGGCACCAGCTATCTGGTACTTCCGCGTTGGCTGAACTGGTTCACCGTCGACATCGGCTATCATCACATTCACCACCTATCGGCTAGCATTCCAAATTACTGCCTCGCAAAATGTCACGACGAATATGGGCACTTATTTTCGAGCGTCCACCGTGTGACGCTGTGCGAGGTGCCCGGCGCGCTGAAATGCATTCTGTGGGACAGGCACGCGCAGCGAATCATTTCAGAGGCGGAATACCGGCGGCGAAGCTGACGAGACCGGGCCGCGCGGATCAGTGTGGATCTGACGTTCCGGGACGCCGCAGCGGCGCCCGCAGGCGCTCAATCGCCCGCGCTGCATCCCGCGGCACGTGCTTTCTTCGGGTTTCCCTGCGCCCACGCTGACTGCGACGGATATCTACTGCAGAAGCCCTCTCTGCTTACGTTCGAGCGCCTGTTCTCACTCGGGCGCGCTGCGGCCGCGCCCATGGCGTGAGGTGAACCGTGCGCTCAGGACACGCGGCATTACCCGTCTTAGCATCCCGCTATGCAAAATTTAACCCACGTCGGTCCCGATCTGTGCGTTACTGCCCGCACGCATTTGAAAATGCGCAGGCGCGACGACGCCCTGCGACGGCGAGGAGTGGTGACTATGAGCGACAACGGAATTCAGACTGGCTGGGAGCGATTTCTGGAGAGATTGGGGCGACTGTGGCCCAGGCGCAGTGACGGGAGAAGCCCACTGCCGACCTAACTCACATCAGCGCGTCGGGCACCTCTCGCACCGGACGCGGTGATCGGCTTGACGATTAGCCTCCGAAGCCATATGTGCTCTGCCCGTGAACGAGGCGCAGCCAAGGGGACAGGCGGATCGTCGACGTCGATAGGGCGCGCACGGTCGCTACCCCGTCGATTGCACTCAACAGAGGCAAACAAGATGTTCACTGCGAAAAAATGTGAAATCGGTAAGGACGCCGGAAAGTGGTTTACGGTTGCAATCCAACCGGGCGGGCTGACGCAGCGGATCGGCTATTGCGCTCGGGGTTGTCAGGGGCACGAGTCGAGCGGTGCCGCGCTGACGCACCATCTGCAATTTCAATTGGACCGTGAAACCGACCTGTGGCTGGGACGGCAGCAAGCTCACGCATGTGAGATCTGCGGCGCACTTACCACCCTTCGGGCGCGACTGGGACGTGGCACCAAGCCCCACGTCCTGTGCGCAGACCATCAGTCCTCAGGGAGCCTACAGCTGCTCTTTCAGCGCCGTACCGCACTCGCGGGTGCAGAAGCGACCTACGATTAGTCGAACAGCGTTGCAGGTCCAGACAGTAGGTCCAGCTCACCGGATCACGTACGTCCCGCCGGCAGGCCGGATCTCGTGTGTTGGGGGTCGGGCGATAGTCCAAGGGGCTCGCTCGGTCGATGAGCTGGTCAAGGCGATGGGCATGAGCAGATCGACGAGTGGGGCCACGTCTTTCTCAACCGCCCGATCGAGGGTGACTGGCCTTACCACTGGACCGATGCCACGTACCTGAAGGTGCGGCAGGCGGCCGGTTCGTGTCGGTGGCCGTGATAATTGCCGTAGCCGTGAACACCGACGGGACTCGGGAAGTGCTCGGCACGGCGATTGGACCTTCGGAGGCGGAGCCGTTCTGGACGAGCTTCCTGCGCTCACTCACCCGCCGAGGCCTGCGCGGCGTGAAGTTGGTAATCTCCGAGGCGCACGGGAGTATCAAGGCATTTTCTGCGCAATGCACTCGCCCACGCCGGCAAGGGGCAGCGCCAGATCTGACCTGCAGCGCCGCCGGGTTGCCGCACGCGGATGAAGCTGCCACACTTGGGCAAATATCGGGGGGGGTACGTGCCGCCGCCGCGCCCGGCCATTACCGGCGAGCGGCGGCCGAGCCGGACCCGAATAGAGAGGATCGGCCACCGAGACGCTCATGCCCAATGCCACCTTGCTTGTCGCCCTCATCGGCTTCTTATGTCTGCTCATTGGGGCGGCGTATGGGACGCTCGCACTGATCGCCGTGCTGGTGTGGCAACGGCGCAGTAAGCACCCGGGCACGCAAGGGCTGCCGCCGGTGTCCCTACTTAAGCCACTGTGCGGGCTGGAGCCGGGCCTGTACCAGAATCTGCGCTCGTTCTGCCAGCAGGACTATGCGGAATATCAGGTCATATTCGGCGTCCTCGACCGACGCGATCCTGCACTGGCCGTGGTCGAGCGCCTGAAGGCTGAATTCCCCTCCTTACCCATCGAGGTCGTCATCAACCCGCAACAGCATGGCAGCAACTGCAAGGTCAGCAACCTGATCAACATGATCGCGCAGGCCCGATACGAGGTGCTCGCGATCGCCGACAGCGATACCTACGTCGGCCGCGACTATCTGAGCATCGTGACGGAGCCCTTGCGGGATGAGTCAGTGGGACTCGTGACCTCTCTCTACCATGCCGTGCCGACCGCGTCTGTCGTCTCGCGTCTCGGCGCGATGTACATCAACGAGTGGTACATGCCGTCGGTGCTGCTCGCATGGCTTTTCGGCTATAGGGGCTATGTTTCCGGGCAGACACTGTGCATACGACGCGACACCCTGCAGAAAACCGGGGGGCTGCACGCTATTGCAAACCATCTTGCCGACGATCATGAGCTCGGCGAACGGGTTGACGGACTGGGACTGCGGATCGTGCTCTCCCATTACGTACCGAGCGCCGAGTGTCACGAGCCGAGCTTCGGCTCCCTGACCCGCCATGAGGTGCGGTGGATGCGCACGCTCCACGTGCTGCGGCCGCGGTGCTTCCCCTTCATCTTCCTCAGCTTCGGTCTGCCGTTGGGACTCTTGGGCCTCGTGCTCGCCACGGGCAACCCATCCCTCGATGCACTCGCATGGACGCTCTTCGGAACTGCGGTACTCGTACGAGTGATCTTGCACCTCGCCCACCGCTTCCGCGGCGAACGCGCGGTGCTCGCGGATCTCTGGCTCGTACCCGGGCGGGACCTGCTGTTGTGCTGGGTCTGGTTCAAGAGCCTTCTGAGCTCGTGTGTCACCTGGCGCGGCAACGAGTTTGACGTGGATGCCCGAGGCGTCATGCATCGACTGTCCTGAGCCTCGATCGGCCTTTTCCGACTTTGCTCATGATCCAGGCGGCTCGCTGAGCGGGGACCGGATCTGAAAGTCGCGGGATATATCGGCGGCCTACTCGGCTTGGCGCTGCTCGTGTGGCTGTTCACGCGAGCGGACCTCAGCGCCATGATACGAGTCTGGCATTCGGCCGGATGGCGGCTGCTCTGGCTCGTGCCATACCGCACCGGTTTCTTCCTGCTCTACGCGATCGGTTGGCGCGAGCTTCTGCGCCCGTACGATCCCGAATCGCGCGCGGGATTCGCCTACGTCTTTTGGGTGACCACGGTGCGTGATGCGATTGATCGACTCCTGCCGGTGGCGAGTGTCGGCGGCGGCGTCGCGGCAGTTCGCCTGATGCGGTGGCGTGATCTTCCCCTGACTCCGGTCGTGGCGAGCGTCATCGCCGAGATTCTGTTGACGTTGATCGTGTTGTACGTGTTCGCGGCGATCGGTCTGCTGCTGCTGCTCCACCTCCGCGCCACAGGCAGCGATTACCATCGTTTGCTGCTCGCGTTCCTGTTCACCCTGCCGGTCCCGGTACTCACCGCGCTGATGCTGCGCTACGGATCGGTATTCAAGCGTCTGCGAGGACTGCTGCGTCCCATCGTGGGCTCGCGCCTTCTCGCCGAGGGGGCCGCTTCGCTCGACGAGGAGCTGCGCGCCACGCTGCGCCGAGTGTGGGCCATGCTGCTCACCGGTGGCCTGCAGCTCGTGGCCTTCGCCTCCGCTTCGTTTGAAGTCTGGTTCGCCATGCGTCTGTTCGGTCACCCGGTCGGGATCGGCGCCGCCGTCGCGCTCGAAAGTCTCACCCAGGCGGCACGCAATCTGGCGTTCATCGTGCCGGCCGGCATCGGCGTGCAGGAAGCTGGCTTCGTGCTCTTCGGCCATATGCTCGGAGTCGGCCCGGATCTGGCGCTCGCCGTGTCCATCGTCAAGCGGCTGCGCGAGGTGCTGTGCGGTGTCCCGTCGCTGGCGTCGTGGCAATGGATGGAAGGTCGGCGCCTGCATGGAGCCGGGGCATGAACTCTGAAGACCCTCGGCAGGGAAAATCGTGCTCTGCCTGGGTCCGTAACATTTCTAGCACCGCGTCACGCTCGGCGGCATGCTGGCGCCCGCCACGATTCGGTTGCACGTCGACAGCCTCTGCCCCACTGGTGGTCATCTACGATGTCAGCCGACGGAACCGAGCTAGCGCTTCTGGGGGCTCGGCAGCGGGGGAAGCCGAGTGTCGGTGGTTCCGGGACATTCCGCTGAACTCCCGCGAGGGGATGCCTCGCGGGCCGAGGCCTGATCCAGTGCATCGATCGGGTCCGTCCATAGACGTCCGGTCCGCGCGCAACGTTCCCCGAACTCGAACAGCGCATTCATGCGCGCCGGATCGAAGTCGAGTGCGCCGCCGAAAGGATAGGCATTGGGGATTTCGGTAATTTGCGTGCGCATCTGATCGCGCTCCGCGAAGGAATACGCAATCTCTACCGCCGCTCGCAGACCGCCTTGCAGCGTGGCTGCGACGCTGCGCTTGAGGATTGAGACGGTCTGCTCTCGGGTCGTTGACTCACGGGTGCGAAACTGGCCGTTGACCAGAAGGTAAAGGTGGCCGCCGCGAAAGATCTTGATCTCGCCCGGCAGGATTGCCGCCACATCCGGTACGAAGAAGAGCGGGGCGATGGCCGCACCGTCCACGTGCATTTCCTCGAACGGCTGACCGTGCTTCACCACAGGAATCATCACCGGAGGAAATACGCCCGGCACGCTCGCCGAAGCTATGATCACCTCGCGAAATAGATGCAGCGCCTTCGGTCCGCCCTGCGCGGCAATGAGGCCCATGTTCCAGAAGACGGTCTGCTCGCGGTCAAGGTCGGTCGTCGCCACAATCAGCAATCGCCCTTCGGCCGCCCCACGGGCAACCGCACGCAGCAGCTCGGGCGTAACGAGCTTATCGACCAAGCGGGCCAGCGACGCCCCCCGGTACATGCTGGCGCCGAAAAAGACGCCCATCCAGCGCGATTGCAGCAGCCGTCGGGTATCGGCTCTGGAGAACGCTTCAACCAGTCGACCGTCCCATGCCGGCCCAAGAAACGCCAGCGGTGCAAGGAGCGCGCCGGCACTGACCCCGGTAACGATTTCAAACCGCGGTCGGGTCCCGCGACGGGTCCAGCCGACGAGCGCGCCGGCGCCAAAGGCGCCTCCTGCGCCGCCGCCAGAGAGGACCAGCACGTTTACCGGGCGACCGGCCGCGGCGGCCTTGACCCCTCGAAACAGCCGTTTAGAGCGGGTCTCAAAGCCTCGCCGCGTCTCTCCAAACCAGCGGATCGCCGAGGGAAATCCGGATGGATGAACGTCGGCGTAATCCCCAGCTGGTGCGCCGCGCCGCGGGACCGCAACGCATCCGGTCAACAGCGATGCTGCGACCAGCAATGCGCACTGGCAAGCACCAAAGTGTCGCATTGGCGACGAGGGCACCGCTAGCAAGCGAAACGCGCTTGCGGCGGTTTGCTCGAGCGCGGGGTTAGCCAAGCCGCAGTTGCGCCAAAGAAGCGACCGCATTTCCCCCACGTGTCTGGAATAATGCTCAACTCGAGCACAGTGACCGCCGGCAGCTCGACATGATGGACTTCCGTCTCGGACGGAGACCCTTGCGGGCTGAAGTTCCACTGTTGGCGCACGATTTCTCGGAACGACTGCCCGTCGTCGGCCGACCAGCGCAGCACGTATTCTTGCGTGCGCTCGGTGCGGGGTTCCACGAGGTTCAGCCAGATCCGCCGAAGCGGTCTGCTTTCCCGGCCCAGCGGCGCGCCACCCGAGGCCAGACCAGGCAGCAACGCGGACTCAATGGGATGTGCGGCGTCCTCCGAGGTGACCTCTACCTCCGCGATATCCTCCACATTCAACCAGCCCTGGTCAGGAGATGCGGTCCTTTGCTGAATTGAGTTGATGATTCGCTTACGCATGGGTGTCTCCTGATTGCAAGCTTGAGAGACCGCAGCTGCCTAACGGTCGCGCCGAGGCGGGGCCGACGGTCGGCCGACAATTCAGGCGGAAACTTCTTTGCCATTGGGTGCTTCGTGGAGGCATAGCGCCAGAACACCAATCACTACAAGCCCCTTCTGCACAGTCGTGACTCCTCGGCACTGGATCCGAGTAACCTGCCCAGCGTCCGTTTAGGGTCAGTCTAGCCGTTTGCGATCTCTGACCGCTCCTGGCCCGGAATATTTCGGTGCGTTACGCGTAGATAAGCCCGTGATTCGCACAGATACGGCCCAGACCATTCTACAGCCGCGGCCGGATGCGGTGAGGCCGAATCGGCCCGTGACGCTAGAGGGCAGCGCGTGTTAACCGCTCGCGCAGGCGAGGAACTACAGAATCGATGAATGCGCGCAACTTCAGCGGCAACCTGTTCTGACTCGCGTAGACCAGATGCACGGGCAACAGGATGTGCCTGAAGGTGGCTTCTCGGCACGTGCCGTGGGAGAGGCGATTTGATTCCGGAACCGCGCCCGGCCTCATCCGGCCGCACTTCATGCGCGATGAGGTCATCGCTTGCATGAAACTGCCGCGGGACCTGAGCGGCCATGAGCTCGCGAAAGCACTCGGGAGCCGCGGCTTGAGCTGAGCGTCCTGCTCATTCGCAGAAGACTCGGACACGGGCTTTGTTGTTGTCCTTGCCGTCGACGTCGACGGTAAGGCCTTCGAGGTGGTCGATGATCTCTTCGAGGTTCTCCGGCTTGATTTGCGAGAGGCTGATGGGGATGCCGTGCTGGCTGAAGGCCTGATTTAGCTGGTCGTGGGCCTGCGCGGGAAGGAGCCCGGCGAGGCGGACTCCGGCGCGCAGCAGCTGCAGGGGCACGCGGACGTTGACGATTGTCGGTCCGCCTTTGAGGCCGGTGGTCGACTCATCGGCTTCGACCTGAACGCGCAGGTATCTGACTTTGCCTTTGGCGGGCAGGACTTCGTTGGCGATGCCGGTCGTGGAAGTTGATGCGTTGGGTTCGAGCGCGGCCAGAAGCCGTTCGGCTTCCTCGGCGGTGATTTTGCCCGCGGCGAGCATGTCCAGGATGGATCGGCGATCGTCGTTCATGATGATGCTCCGGTTCGAGGATGACGGTGCAGGCAGCTCGGGATGCGAGCGCCGGCGAACGGGATGGCTTACGCGATGTTCACCAGGACTTTTGCGGCGGGCGAGCGAACCTCGACGCTCGTATGGCGAAGCCCCGCAAGAATGCCCCAGGTGGTGGCGTAGAGGCGCAGAACATTGATGCGCAGGAAGAGGCAGGCCAGAGCCACGACCGGGAAGAGCACCAGCACGAACGGCAGCAAGATGAGCCAGACCAGGAAAATCGGAATCCAGAGGCTGAATCGATGGCTGCGGTGCGAGCGTGTCCACCACTCGACATGGATGAAGGCGGCCCAGGGAATCATGGTTGTTTTCCTTCCAACTGGCGGATGGCCTCGGCGGCGGAGATTTCACCGCCGCGGAGGCGCTCGATGATTTCAGTGCGCGCAGGTGCGGGCGGAGCGGGGTTGGTCTCAACGAACTCCAGGCTGGCGGCGATGCGGTTGAGCCGGGCCTTGATGGTCGGGTAGCTGACGCCGAAGATGCACTCCATGTCCTTGATGGAGCCGTGACTGCGGAAGAAGGCGATGACGAAGACCTGGTCTTCGGCGCGGATCCGCAACGCGCCTGCCCTCGCCGTCTTTGCCCTGCACATGCCGGTGACCTTGCTTGACCTGCTTGGCGCTTTCGCCACGAGGCTCGGCGCTTCCACCGCAATTCATTGCGGGCCGCGCTCCCGTGCGCGCGCCTGGGCGCGTCAGCTGTACGAAGCCTATCCAGATGTTCAAGGCTTCCAATACGGGCAGTCCGTATGAGAGGCGTAAGGCGATTCGTTGGAGCGCGGTGAAATTGTGGCTCCTCAGGCAACGCTCCGTGCGCGCGCTCGTTGAGCACGATCGCGCGCGCATGTCCGTTCATCGATGAGCCGGTAACTGCGGCGAATGCCCAATGCTGGCCGACGATCGTTCGGGCGCGCCTCTACAAGGACGACCTAAACTCCCTCATGCACATCACGGAATCCGACTTGCCTCCGCCCGAAGTGTGATGCACTGCTCACTACAAATCTGCTTCTTCTAAAGCAGTCGGTTTGCCGATACGCGGAACGCACTAATCTGGCGCTCTACATATTCCATCGCTTCACACGGGGTCAATGCCATGGCGCAAAGCGTCTACCGCGAGGACGGAGTGGATCCGGATCCCACATTGAAGCGTCGGCTGCGCAGGCTGGGTTTGGCTGATCACGAGGGTACGTGGATCGAGCGTTATATCCTGTGCAATCACCTTCTCAGCCCAGGGTCCGCCAAGCCACGGCAGAAGTTCGAGGCTACCAGCCGCTTCATCCGCGATCTGATCGCGCATCGATGGGCCAAGACGCGCCTGGCAAGGGCGGACGCCAAACCCAAGCGAATCCACTACCTGTCGATGGAGTTCTTGCTGGGGCGAACGCTTCGCAACAACATGATGAACCTCGCTGCCGAGCCCATCGTCCGGCGCGCCATGGCCGAGCAGGGCTGGGATCTCGAGCAACTGATCGAGGAGGAACCGGATGCAGGGCTGGGCAATGGTGGCCTCGGCCGCCTCGCCGCCTGCTTCATCGACTCGCTGGCCACGCTGCAATATCCGGCGATCGGCTACGGCCTGCGCTACGAGTACGGCATCTTCCGGCAAACCATCCGCGACGGCTGGCAACGCGAGCAGCCCGACAACTGGTTGCGCAGCGTCGATCCCTGGGAGGTCGCGCGCCCGAGCAAGATGTACCGGGTGCCGTTGAATGGCAAATTCGAGCTACAAGGCGCCAGCATCACCGTGCAGCGCAATCACCCATCGCATCTGCTCGGCATCGCTTACGATCGGCCGGTGGTTGGTTACGGCGCCCACTGCATCAATACATTGCGGCTGTGGGCGGCGGCCGCGCCGAACTCCTTCGATTTCGCCGAATTCTCTCACGGCGATTTCGCTGGCGCGGTCATTCAGAACGTGGCGGCCGAATCGCTCACACGGGTGCTCTACCCTGATGACTCCACTCTGGCCGGGCGGGCGCTGCGCTTCATGCAGCAGTACTTCATGGTCAGCTGCTCACTGCAGGACATCATTGCCCGCTTCCGCGAAGGCCACGCCCTCTGGTCGAGCCTCCCGGACTACGTGGCAATCCAGATGAACGACACGCACCCGGCACTGTGCGTTGCCGAGCTAATGCGTATTCTTCTCGATCAGGCGCGGCTTTCCTGGGACGAGGCCTGGGAGCTCACGGTGCGCACGCTGGCCTACACCAATCACACCCTGCTTCCCGAGGCTCTGGAGCGCTGGCCAGTCGAGCTCTTCGAAGTGTTCATTCCTCGCCATCTGGAGATTGTCTACGAGGTTAACCGCCGCTTCCTCGACGATGTGCGCCGCCTCTATCCTGGCGATGAGGCGCGCGTACAGCGCATGAGCCTAATTGAGGAGACGGCGGTCAGAAGGGTGCGCATGGCGCACCTGGCGGTGCTCGGCTCGCATAGCACGAACGGCGTCGCCGTTATCCATTCGCATCTGTTGCGCACCCACGTGCTGCGTGACTTCAGCGAGATGTACCCGACTCGCTTTACCAACATGACCAACGGTGTCACACCGCGGCGCTGGCTACAACAGGCCAATCCGTATTTATCGGACCTGATCACCCGGACAATCGGAGATGATTGGGTCACCAATCTGGCGCAACTGCGCCTGCTCCTCCCGTTGGCGGAGGACAGCGAATTTCGCGCGCAATTCCGTAAGGCGAAGCGCCAGGCTAAGGTCGCCTTCGCGAACTGGCTCAAGGCCACTGCGGGAGAAGTCATCGATCCGGATACGATCTTCGATGGTCAGGTCAAGCGCATTCACGAGTACAAACGCCAGCTTCTAAACATCTTGCATGTGATCGTGCTGTACAACCGCCTGCGGCACAATCCCGAGCAAGAGATTACACCGCACACCTTTTTATTCGCCGGCAAGGCGGCGCCGGCTTACCACCTGGCCAAGCTCATCATCAAGCTGATCAACAGCGTCGCGGGCACTATAAACTGCGACCCGCCCGTGCGTGGGCGCCTCAAGGTGCTGTTTCTGCCCGAGTACAATGTCAGCATGGCCGAAAGACTCATTCCGGCCTGCGATGTCTCGGAGCAGATATCGACGGCGGGCTTCGAAGCGAGTGGCACGGGCAACATGAAATTCATGATGAACGGAGCCCTGACGATCGGAACGCGCGACGGGGCCACGATCGAGATGGCAGAGGAAGCCGGCGCGGAGAACTTCTTTCTCTTCGGTCTCACCGCCCAGCAGGTGGCCGACAGCTGCGGCTGGTACGACCCCAATTGGCATTACGCACATGAGCCGGAGACACGCGAAGCGCTAGACCTCATCGCCTCCGATTATTTCAGTCGAAACGAGCCTGGCGTCTTCGATCCAATCCGCGACACCTTGCTCAAGGATGGCGATCGCTTTCGCCACCTCGCGGACTTGACCGACTACATCCGTGCGCATCGCGATCTGACCACGCTCTATGCAGAAGAGGACGCGTGGGCCAGGCGTGCCATCATCAATGTAGCGTGCTCGGGGAAATTCTCCAGCGATCGCACCATCACCGAATACGCGAACGAGATCTGGGGTCTCAATCCCTCGCCAGTGCAGTAAAGTCAGCCAGTCAATGGATTGGAGGATCGCCGTCGCGCGCGCAGGAGTTCGATTTCTGTGAACACTTTCATCGGTGTCCACCAAGTCCTCAGCGCGGATCCCAAGTAATCTACCCCCGGTCTTCACTTACTTGGACGCGGTTGCCGCCGGACTCTCTGCAGAGCGTCTCTACCGGTACCGCGATGCGGGACATCTTGAGCAGGTGGGCCACCGCGGCCTATATCGACGGGCCGATGCCCCGCCTGCCGATCACAACCTTCTCGAAATCGCCCACCGGGTCCCTGAAGGTACCCTCTGCCTCATTACCGCCCTCGCCCGCCACGGCCTGACCGACGTCATCCCCGTCCGCATTGATCTCGCGATCCCGTGCGGCAGACGCATTCCGGCACTTCAATCGTCGGCGAACATTCGCGTCTTCGCCAAAGACACGTTCGCACTGGGCCGAGAGCTAATCCGAATTGGAGACGGGCTGACCATCGGTCTGTACTCGGCCGAGCGCTCCTTGGTCGATGTGGTTCGGCTCCGCCATCGCGAAGGAGCAGATATCGCGTGGGAGGCCCTGCGCCGTTGGCTGCGACGGAAGGGCGCTAGGCCCGCGGAACCGATCGAGATGGCACGATCGTTCCACGGCGCCGAGAGCGCGGTTCGCCACGCCCTGGAGGTCGTCCTGTGAAGCGAGCAACCGAGAAGACAGAGGCCGGCAGGCGGTATCTCGTCGATCCGTTTCTGCTGATGCGGCCTGGACCACACTGGCCATGCCCACGCCGAGGGTGCGCCGAATGAAAACGAACGACAGCCAGTCCCGCAACATCGCCGCCTGGTGGCTCGCCTCGGCTGTACTGCTCACGGCGGCATGCCGGGCCGATCAGCCGCGCGTGGCGAACGAGCCGATCCCGACGATCGCACCGGTTCGCGCGGGGTTCTCGCCCGCGCGGCTCGGACGTCTGGATCGCTGGATCGACGCACAGATCGCCGAGCGCCACGAAGCTGGCGCCGTGGTGTTGATCGCACGGCACGGCCGCATTGCCTACCTCCCTCAGGCGCTCCGCGAGCGCGGTTTCGCCGATTCTGGGAAGGGTCGCCACGCTATGGATGATGATCATTCATATAGTGGATAGGAAGGGCGCCAATGGAGCCAAAATCGCCCAGCAGATTGGTTGGCCAGAGCCGTAAGAGGAGGTTGATTGCGATGATGAGAAAGCTCGATGCAGGCTGCGAACAGAGCGGCCCCGCCGGCGGCTGGAAGGCCTCGCTCGCGGCTGTGCTCAAGGCGCACAACGGTGCGACGGTGCGGTGGCGAGCTTCGCCACCCAGGACTGCGGGCAGACGTGCTCTACGCCGGCTTCAAAAGGCTGCGCGGGCTCAACTTCCGGGTGGAGACGGTATTGAGCCTCCTCGCCAAAGCGGTGAGTCAGAGCGGCCGGAGCGGCCATCCACGGCCGAAGCGCGCACACGAGCGAAAAAACGCATTCCGGGCACACCCTGCGGGCAATTCACGCGGCGTGTCGGGCGATCGCACGCGTGATTACTCCCTCATGATTTCCGCCGGATTGAGGCGTGTCGCGCGCCATACTGGCAGCGCCGCAGCCACGAACACCGCTGCGGCGATCAGCGCCACGCTGCCAAGATACGTCGCGGGATCGAGGAGACCGACTCCGTAGAGCAGCGAGCGCAATCCCTGCGCGATCACATATGCGAGCGCAATGCCGACCGTTCCGCCCGCGAGCAGCAAGACGACCATCTCTCTCAAGGCAAGCGCCAGGACCCGCTTGCGGCTCGCGCCCACCACTTGGCGGATGGCGAACTCGAACAACCTCAGGCGCGTGCCGTATGCGACCGTGGCGTACACACCGAATACCGCTATCAGGAAGGCGAGCGCGCCGAAACCGACCACCAGCCAAGTGAACGCCTCGCGGTTGAGCGAGGCCTGCTCCATCATTTGCGGGAGCGTGTATATCTGGTCAATAGCGGCACCGGGCACGGTGGCTGTAGCCGCACGACGGATGGCTGGCATCAGCGCTGCGGGGTCAGCGTTGGATCTTATGAGAATATCGACGTAAGTTCCCTGGTCGGCGGCGATCGGAGAGTAAACGGTGTAACCATGGTTGTCCGAGTCGGGATCCAGTTGCCACGGTAGCGTCGGCGCGACGCCGATGATCCGCAGGTTCCCATTCAGCGTTTTGCCGACCACATCGGTCTTTCCATAGAAAGCGCGTGCCAGCGCCGCGCTGACGATCACATTATTCGAACCTGGCCGTTCATCTGTCGGGCCGAAGGGGCGTCCGGCCAGGAGATGACTACCCATCGCCTCAAAGAAACCTGAACTGATTGCCGGATGCCAGGTCAACCTGCGTCCGCCACGGTTGCCCGTGGGGTAAAAGTCAGTTTGGGTAGAGCTCATGCCGAAGGGCGCCATATCGCTGAGCGCCACGGATCGCGTGCCCGGCAGGTCACGGAATATCGGACGAGCCCCCTGCCAGAACTCCGGCACGGTGGTCGTGTGCGGCAGCAGGACCGACGCGACGGTGAGGTGCTGGCTTCTGAAGTGCAGCGGCTGATTCACCAACGCGATCAAGCTCTGGCTGAGGAGCGCACTGCAAATGATCAGAACCAACGCGATGCCGATCTGCGTCGCCGCCATTATCCGCTGGACCCTCCGGAAGGCACGGCTCGCGGTGCCGCGCTGTGCAAGCTCTTGCAGTGCGCTGACCGACGGCCGACTGAGCAGGCTCGCCCCGACCGCACTGCCCGTGACGCAGAGCATCACGATGAGAGCGGCCACGATCAAATAGATGATCGTGGTCGAACCGAAACGGATCTCGAAGGGCATATAAGGTGATGGCAGTTGATAAGCGTGCAACAGATCTATGCAATAGGCGGCCAATACCGCGCCGATCACACTCATCAGCACCAGGACCGGCAGGAATTCGAGCAGTGTCGCGCGCACGATGGCGCCTCGCCCTGCGCCTAGGACTTGCCGGAGATTGAGGTCGCCGAGTCGCTCGCGCTGGTGCGCGAGCGCGAGATTCGTGCTGTTGAGTGTCGTGAGCACCAGCAGCAGCAGGGTAAACCCAAACAGCCCCCAGAACATTGCAGGCCCGCCGGCATAGGACAAGAGCACTTGGCGATACGGCAAAGCGTCTATGACATAGCCTCCCTTCTTCGCTGTGGCTTGGAACGCCGGCGATCCGTCGCGCAGCTCACGGTCACGAATGGTGGCGAGCAAGGCGTTCAGGCGTGAAAGATTCCATGCGAATGGCATGCGGATCAACATCACATGATTAATGTTGGAGTCTTTGGTGCGTGCGGGCGTAATAACGAATGGCGTCCAAAGTGCGTTTCGCGGGTAAGGAAACACGAATTTTTGGGGCATGACCCCCACTACTCGCATGGTCGTGCCACCCACTTCCAGGGTTCTGCCGAGCACGTCAGAATTGCCGCCGAAGGCGCTCTGCCAAATGGCATAGCTGATCACCACCTCATGCGGGCCATCCGGCTTGCCACTGGCGTTGGACAGTGTACGACCAAGCAGGGGTTTGACGCCGAGCAGTGTTAATGTGGAGGGCGTAAGCCTCGTCAAGTCGACGACTTCGTGTTGGTGGTTGACCGTCACGGCACCACTGTCGATATTGAACAATCCTGCGTCTCTAAACTCGGGCAACTGTGTCAGCGTGTGATAGAACCGAACTGAAACTTCTGGAGCGTTAATGCCCTCCTTGACAAAGCGCTCCCGCGGAAGCAGCAGTTGACCCGTCGCATCGTACGGCAGAGGCTTGAACAGATAGCCGTAGAGAACCGCAAACGCCAGCACGCTTGCACCCAGTGCCAAGCCGAGTGTCACACTGTTGATCGAAGTGAAAGCGGGTCTGCGCAGCACGCGCTTTAGCGCATGCGTTGCATCAGTGATGAAGGCTCCCCTCAAATTGTTCACGGTGCTCCTCCAAATCGGTGCGTTGCTCGATTCGTCGTGCCGCGGAGCCGGACGCTGTCGTCCCGTGCATAGTCTGTGCCAGATCAGAAGAACGGGATAATCTCTTGATGATGGGGTGGTTTCCCCGATTGGATGAACGCCGATCGGGAGATGTCAGTCCCACTGGCGAGAATCAGAGTCGCCTGGATCCCAGAAATGGGAATGACAACACCGACCACAACTGCTGCGGTTATCGACGCAATCATGATCTCAGCGTGCTCCCTGCTGCGAGCGACGTCTTTCAAGCTTGTGGAGATGATGGTCCGACGGCAGTTTATGGCGGACTACGAAGCTCTAAGCGCAAAGACTCTCAGATTCAATCAGCCCATTGGGCAGTGGAGGTGCCAAGTGTCGATGCCAACCGTGTCAACCAAACCGGCGCGCGGCAACTGATGCGCCTGGCTTCAGCCGTTGACCGGATCCCTGCGTCGTCTCTTTGATTACAGGTTCAAGTCATCCTCTCCGTCGGGGTGCATGGAGGCGTCACGGCGGTCCGTCAAATCCGGGTCGATCAAACCATGATTCGGACTACCCATACGCATCCACACCTGCGTCGATCAGACCGGCGGATCTTTCATTGACTTTCATCGTAATCCTCGCGCCTTCTCCGGACCTGTGTACGCTTCCGCGAAGGTCTCCGCATTCGCGCGGCCCTTCTGCTCCACCACGACGTGCCCGTCGAACAGCCGCACGAACGCGACGCGATCGACGACGCTGTCAGGCACGAACTCGTTCGTCGGCTGCTCGCTCTGCCCGACGGTCCCGTATCGTCCGCTCAAAGTCGGGCTGCGCCGTGGAGTCCGTCTTCAGTGGCCGCATGGTGAGGATGATGTCATCCGGCTTTTGCTGAATCACGGCGCAGACGTTAACCAGCCCTTTGGTTTGGTTTACCGCACAATAATGAGACAGCGCTTGCCGCAGCCGTATACACGCAAGATCTCTCAACGGTCTATCTGCTGTTGACTCATGGAGCGAATATCAATTCGGCATTTGGTCCAGGTGGCACGGTACCGGGGATGTCCTGCGGGCTTTAGTGGCAAAAGGCCTTTCCGGCGTCGGCAGTGCCGTGCGCTACTGCAACGTAACTGCAACGGACCAAGACCGCCGATCTGAGGGGCAGCCCCGATCTGAATCTAATCGCTTGCTTTGATTGGTGGCCAGGGGCGGAATCGAACCACCGACACGCGGATTTTCAGTCCACACGCCAAAACAGTCTAAGCGTCTAGAAAACCTTAGAAAATTACCTCAGAGATGCTCAATATTTTCGCGAGATACGGCCACTTAACCCGCTGAATCGCCGAGATACGACCAAATAATATTGGACGCTCGCGGCCGATCGCAGTCATGTAGGGTAGCGCCTCGAGTCAGCTTAGGTCGATCGCGAAATTCAAGGAGCCGCGGTTGCCGCAGGCAATTCAAAACCAGGATAGTTGAAGGCGCGAGCGAGGAGTTCGCACTCGCCGACGCTCACAGCATTCGCGCGCATCACCGAATGCCATCGGGTGGAGACCGTGTTCTTGGTGCGATCGATCAGCCCATTGGCCTCCGCGGTTGTGAGCCTGAAGCGCGCGCACTCCGAGAGCAGGTTCTCGCGATTTGCATAGCGGTTGAAGCGGCCGGCAATCAAGGCAAGATCGCGGCGCTCGAGGCTCGTCATGGGGTTTGGCGTCAAATCATATGCGGGAGCAAGCTCGAAGTCCCGTCCGGGCGCGATGAGGCCGTGGTTCCTGGGGTGGTCGTCAGTGTTTGAGATCAGGCAATTGAACGCCATTCGGCAGAAGAGCTCCCGTAGATCCCCTTCCACACGGTGAGTCCGGCGGCGGAGCTCATCGGCAAGGAGGAGATAACTCCAGCGCGCGCGGTCGCCTATCGTCTCGCCGGCATCAAGTGCGGTTAGGGCACTCACAAAGCGGTGGCGGTAGTACCCACCTTTGATCTTTACGCGATCGAAGCGGCGGACCAAAAGGACGTCCGCCCCCGCAACACTTACGACCCGCGCATCGGAGGTGCGAAGTCCACATTCACGTGCAAGATTCAGCATCGCTGACTCCACGCGTGCGTTGTTCCATCGATCGTTCTTTTCTGGGAACTTGGCTATCCATAAGCCTTCGTCATCCTCGACCACGTTCTTCGGCCTTGCACCGCCCAAAGAGGTCCCGGGTTGTATGAGCTCTTGCATTTGGGCGCGCAGCTCGACCTTGTCGTCGTCTTCGACGGCGCGGGCAAACTCAAGGAGCTTGTCGAGCTCGAGCACCATATTGAACCGGGCAGCTGGCGGTGGGTATGTCTTGCCACGTCCGAAAGAGAGCGCACCGACTCGATCCTCCGGGGAGTTCAAAAGATAGTCGATTTCGCTCAAATCGAAGCGGTTCAAATTGCGTTCAATGATGCGCCGGCCCCAAGCATCGGGGGATGCATCGCGTAACGCACCGAATATCCCCTTGAGTTTGACCGTCTCGAATCGGCCTTGACGCAGCGGAAGCTCGAAGGGATCGAGCGGCACTGCGTCGGATCGAGAGAGGTACGCCGGGTTATAAACGAAGACGCCGAGCGGGATCCCAGTTCGATCTTCCTGCTCGAAGAAACCGGCCGTCACGGTCTCGAGCGAGACTGGCAACTGGAGATAGACGTACGCGCGCTCCTTAGAAGTCGGCATCGAGCTTTCCCTTCTTGCTTCGCGCACGTTCGGGTGTGCGGGCAAGTTCGAGCTGCTTCCCCTCGACGTCGGAATCTGGGTTCAGCAGGTCGGCGAGTTGGCGCTCTAGTCCCAGCGCCCAAATGGCGGCGAGATAAGCTCCGAGACCCGTTACGAGGATGCCAGCCTCGACTGCACGGGCGGTGTCATAGGAGATTCCGGCGCGCGACGCAAGCTCACGCAAGGCGATCCGTCGGCGAACGCGCGCAAGCCGCACCCGGCGACCAAGCTCCCTCCCCGCCTCCAGAACGGCAGCAGGGGCTGTGGCGGCGAATACGAGTGGTCTTGGCATGCTGGAACAGTCCTTAACTAATTTAAGATTGGTTTCAGCATACCAGTCCAAGGCGGCCACGTCCACAGGGCGGACTGCTATAGCCAACCGTATCGCGGGTTCGGACCGTTTCAACAGTCCAAAAGCGTAGCCTGGATCTCAAACTTTTTCTAAGAGCTTGGCAAATCCCATGGTGACCACCACCGGGTCACAATCCTCGGCGATCATCACAATCATGAGCATGGCTATCATCGTCGTCACGATATGGGGACGCGAGCGGCGATCTTGGACAGTGAGGGCGCCGCCGCCCGGTTGAACTTCTTGATCTGATGGTGGCTAGGGGCGGAATCGAACCACCGACACGCGGATTTTCACACTCCTGGCACACTCAGTCTGAGGTCGACGCATTCCTGGTACACCCCCGTCCCCACGGACTCGGATAAGTTCAAATTCTCCTCACTACGATCTCTCGTAAACCAGCGTGCCATAAGTACGTACGACCTATCGTCCCGCGCGCCGAGCGAGGCGAATCCACTGAGGGGCTATCGCAAGCGAAGGCCGAGCATCCGATGGAAACCTCAAGCTCATGAGTTATCTGTTAGATTTCGCTTGACATGCTCATATTGCCACTGGAATCGTTCCGGCAACAAATTGAGAGTGCTGAGGGGGTCGACCATGAACGTCCTGCTTGCCTTCGTGCCTTTCCTCACCTTCGCGTTGCTGGAACGAGGCGTTGGGACCCATGGCGCGCTCCTTGCCGCAACCGTGGTGTCGGCACTACTGGTCGTTCGTGACACGATGATCCGGCACAAATCGCTCAAGCTGTTGGAAGCGGGATCCCTCGTCCTGTTCGCGGCTCTGACGCTCGCCTCGCGCTTCCCAAAATTCCAGCTGTCAGTGATTGGCGTGCGGCTGTGGGTCGATGCCGGCCTTCTCGCCATGGTAGCGGGATCACTGCTGATCGGCCGCCCGTTCACACTTCAATACGCTCGCGAGCGCGTCTCTCCCGAGATTGCCGCTGGCCGAAGATTCAAGACAGTTAATATTATGCTGTCGGCGGCATGGGCCGCCGCCTTTGCAGTGATCGTGGCCGCCGATGCCGGCATGCTCCTTGTCGCGGGTTTCACGCCTGTGGTGGGCACGATCGTTATCGTCGCCGCCCTAGCTGCGGCTGCGCTGTTTACCGCCTGGCTACCCAAGGCTGCGAGGCGCACGGCGCAATAAGACTTTCGGGTGGTGCGTAGCGGTTTGATCCCTGTTTGCGTCGCACGTGGCGCCCGACACCGGCATTAATGACGGAGGCACTCCAAATGGCAAAAGAAGAGGAAGCGCTAGAAGTGGGAGTGCAGGCTGTGATCTACGGCCTACCGCTCATCATCATGGACCTGACGCTGCGCACGGCTACGAATGTGGAATACCCCAGAGGCGCGGCAGCACCGGTAAACCAATTCGCCAACATGAGGCAGTTCCCTACCGCCGCCTTCAAGCAAGTTGTTCGAGCCAATGTTGATACCCTCTACTCTTCGGCGTTTCTGGATTTGTCGGCCGAACCACTGGTGCTATCGGTTCGAGACACTCATGGGCGTTATTACCTTCTTCCCATGTTCGATGCCTGGACCAATGTGTTCGCGTCTCCAGGCACCCGAGAGACCGGCAACGGTGCAGGTCACTTTGCCATCGTCGGGCCCCAATGGACTGGAACACTACCCTCGGACTTGCCGTCGCTAAAGTCCCCCAGCAATATGGTGTGGATTCTTGGGCGTACCCAGACCAATGGTCCCGAGGATTACCCTTCAGTGCACACGGTGCAGGACGCGTACACGCTCGTGCCGCTCTCGATGTTTGGAAAATCGTATACGCCGCCGCGAGGCACCGTAGACGCGGCCATCGACATGGGGACACCACCGGTCGAAAAAGTCCGGGCCATGACTGCGACCAGTTACTTTGATACGCTTGCCCGGCTGTTGAAGGCAAATCCACCGCCGGCGGCTGACGCACCGGTGATAGCGAAGCTCGCGACGATTGGCATAATGCCGGGCCGACCGTTCCTTCCGTCGAGCCTCGATCCAACGGTTGTGAGCGGTCTCGAAAAGTCGGTGACAGCTGCACTCCGGAGGTTGCAGGAGGCGGTACAACAGACAGGCAAGTCTGTAAGTGGCTGGCGCGTTCCAGCCATGATTTTGGGGAACTACGGCACTAACTACATTGCGAGGGCCACCATCTCCTGGATGGCGTTCGGCGCCAATGTTCCTGCAGATGCGGTTTACCCTACGGCGTTCGTAGACGCTGACAGCGCGCCTCTCAACGGATCGAACCGATACGTGCTCCGTTTTGAGGACGGACAGACGCCACCTGTCAATGCTTTCTGGTCTGTCACCCTGTACGGCTCGGACTCCTTTTTCGTTGCCAACCCCATCAGTCGCTTTGCGATCAGCAGCTGGATGCCGCTGCGGCGCGGCCAGGATGGCTCAATCGATATCTACATACAACAAGAGTCACCGGGCGAGAACCATGAATCGAACTGGCTGCCGGCTGGACAGGGTGATTTCAACCTGACCTTGCGGATGTACTGGCCCAAGGAGCGCCCGCCCTCCATCCTCGACGGTAGCTGGAAGCCCCCTGCTGTGATTCGGGTTAATACCTGAAAGTAGATTTATCTTGAGAGTACCGAGTTCTCGGCTACTTTTCGTCCTCTGTCCGGCGAGCCTCCTCGAGGCGTAGCTGGGAGAGCGTCAGCTCCAGGGTGACCCATTTCTGGGTG
>JBOIAQ010000064.1:0-22217 GCA_050739115.1 Steroidobacteraceae bacterium
TATGACCCGCTTATGGCCGCGGCATTACTATCGTCTGAAAATCAATCCTATGGTGCAAAATTGACGAAGTTCGTATGGATTCTCGTGGCTTGCTTGTCGTGGTCCAGCGTTGCCATGGCTTCTTCGTCGATGAGCCTGCATATCGAGAACCGGGTACCACGATTCGTCGCTTTTTATCACGCTGCGGTCAATTCCCGTCTCGATGAACGGGCACGGTGGGCGCTCTGGCAGAAGGAGTACGGCATTGCCGCCGTACCGCCGACGGCGCAAGGCCAAGCTCTGGCACGCAAACAACTGGATGCAGCGTGGCCAAGGTACGCGAGCCTTGTGCCCGAGTTACCGACCAAGGAGATTGAGGCCGTTCGTGCGGCGCGCCAAGCTTATTCGAGTGTCTTGACCTTACTCAAGGCGGAGCGTAGCGCCGCGCCGGTTAAGCTTCTTTTGTTTGTCGGACAGTTCAGCGGCAATGAATTCACGGCTCCCCCGCATGCGCCGGGCGACCCGCCGCTGATTGTGATGCCGGTGGAGACGCATAACATCAAATTCGCGCTGACGCAGGAATTCGTGCATGCGGTGCAGATGGACATCGACCACTTGCACAACGGATTCGCCGCTCCGCTTGGAGAGACTGTACTGACCGTAGGATTGGCGATGCGAGCCACGCAGGCGCTTCTGCCTGGAAGACCGACCAGTCTCTACACTTGGCGGGATTCGGACTGGTTGGCGCGATGCGACGCGCACAAACGAGAGATTCTTTCCGGCATGCTGCCGTATCTGGCACGATCGGATGAAGCCAACACTACACGCTTTACATTCGGCACCGGTACAACCGGCTTGTCGAGCGAGGCGTACTGTGCTGGATGGGTATTGGTGGGGAATTTGTTACGACACGGCTATACCTTTCGTTCCTTAGCGCGAATGAAAGAGAGGCGGATGGCTGCGTTTGCGCACGCTGCGATCACTGCTGCCCTTGACGCACGCACCGCAAATTACAGTAAGTAGCGACCTCCCTACCACGATGTTCAAACAGATTCGCTGATTGCAGCCCGAGTTGACCTGCGCGTCAGCCCCAGTCTGCATAGGCGCATACGCTGCGGGATCAATAATTCCGAGACAACATTAAACCGGCTGTATCTCTCCATGTCAGTGGTGTCGAAGAACCTAGCCGGCATCAAACACGGTAGACTCGTGCCGCGAGGATTTCACTTATCAGAGATCCACGAGGGACCTTATGACTATTCGAGCATTCTTGTCACTCATCACGCTCTTAGGCGTCATGACATTTGCAACCGGCTTACTGGCCGCGCCTTCTGCCATTGCGGACCCTTTGGATCGCTTGGTCGAGCAATACATGGCGGCGCATAAGGTCCCTGGTCTATCCTTTGAGGTTATTCAAAATGATAAGGTGAAAGACTCTCGATACTACGGGAAAGCAAATTTAGAGACCAACACGCCTATATCGCCCGAGAGCGTCTTCGAACTTGCATCGGTAACCAAACCATTTACGGCAACTGCGGTGATGCTCCTTGTGCAGGAAGGAAAAATTAAGCTTTCCGATCCAATCACAAATTACATCGATAACGCACCGCCATCTTGGCACCAGATAACGGTTCGCGAGCTGCTTGACCACACGGCTGGATTGCCAGAACAGGCAATCGTTTCGTTCAACGGCACTCCCTTGATGGACGTGAGCACCAAGGCTCAATTTGATCTTATAAAGAGCCGCCCACTTCTCTATACGCCTGGAGAAAAAGCTCTATACAGCGATCCTGGCTATTTCCTGCTTGGCATGATCATCGAGCGCGTGTCCGGAATGAAGTATCGTAAATTCATGCAGACGCGAATTTTTGGCCCAGTCGGAATGACGCATACTAGTATCCTTGATCAAGGGCGAATTTTACTGCATCGTGTTTCACCTTACACGATTGAGAACGGGAAGCTTCGCCGGGCGCGTCGGGATTGGCAAGTCGAATTGCCATCCTATTTCGGGATATTTTCCACCCTTGACGATCTCGCTAAGTGGGACATCGCTCTCACGGAAGGAAAGATCGTCAGGCCCGCAACGTTACAGGAAATGTGGACGCCGCAGAAACTCAGCGGCGGACAAGATGTCACGATTCGCGGCAAATTTCACTATGGCCTGGGTTGGCTAATCACGACCATCAAAGGGGAAAAAGTCGTCGGTCACGACGGTTTCACCGGGACAGTTCTGCTGCAATTTCCCAACGACAATCTGACAATCATCGTCCTGAGCAATCTTGATGAAGGGTCCGGCAACATCGTGCCAGACCTTGCAATCGACATCGCCTCGCACGAAATGGGAGATCGGATGCCTGCCAGCGCGCCGGTAGTACATTAAGGGGCGCAAAGTTCGTCATTCCTCGTTCAACCGATCGTCGAGACCGGCCAAATCCTGAGGTTTCTCCACGAATCTGCATGTTGAATCAGCGGCTTGAGGTTGCCACGAGTGGAAAGTAGCGCGCGCATGGCGCAGTCTTCAGGGCGACGAAACCAACGAGGACT
Source organism: Steroidobacteraceae bacterium (assembly GCA_050739115.1). GTDB lineage: Bacteria > Pseudomonadota > Gammaproteobacteria > Steroidobacterales > Steroidobacteraceae > 13-2-20CM-66-19. The sequence continues at coordinate 2,524 of JBOIAQ010000064.1, forward strand.
GCTAACCATGGGCGCCAGCCGAGTATTGCAGAAGTGCCTGTGGGAGTGTCTTGGTGCCATGCATGTCATGCGTTCGCGCGTGCTGTTGCAGGCGGTGGAGGCGTTGGTCGCCGGGCGGCGCCTGACGTTGTTGGATGTGGCGCGGAGTTGGCCTGGTGCCGAGCGCGTGCGGCGCTGAAGGCTTTCGACCGGCTTCTGAGCAACCGTCATCTGTACGCTGAGCGCGAACGCATCTATGCCAGCATGGCGCGTTGGCTGTTGGGTTTCGAACGTCCGGTGAAGGTCATTGACTGGTCCGATTTGAAGGCGGGCAAGTCTTGGTGCCTGTTGCGCGCCGCGATGCCGGTGGGCGGGCGCACGTTGCCTGTCCTCGACCGAGGATCAGCGTCTCGGAGAGGGCGCAGATCTCCAGCAGTCGGTGCCAATCGGCGTTGTTCCTGGCGAGGCGCGATACCTCGAGTCCCATGACAATGCCCGCACGCCCGAGACCGACTTCGCTCACCAGCCGCTGAAAGCCTTCCCGCCAAGCCGCCGAGGTTCCGGACTCGCCATGCCGTCGAATAACGGGATGCGGCCAGCAGACTCCGATTTGAACCCGGTCCGCAGGTGACGGAACGCTGCATGAGCGATCTACCTCTCTCGATTCTGCGGTCGTTCTGGAGCGCGCTAGGCGGGCCCGAACAGGCACTGAACGCGGTCACCTTCACTGAGACCGGTAACCTGCCGTCGATCTTCGCCGTGACTGATTTCGCCAGCGCCGCCGTCGGCGCGGCGGGCCTGGCCCTTCGCGAGTTCATCCCCGGCCGTGATGGACCTCGGCCGCCGATCGTGGTCGACCGCCGGCTCAGCTCTTTCTGGTTCGCCTCGACCATTCGCCCGATCGGCTGGGCATTGCCTCCTGATCGGGATCCGATGACTGGTGACTATGCGACCAAGGACGGCTGGATTCGTCTGCATGCGAATGTGCCGCACCACAGAGCCGCCGCAGAGCATGTTCTAGGGCGCTCGAGCGAGAAAGCATCGATCGTCCGAGCGGTCTCCGGCTGGTGCAAAGGGCGATCTCGAGCACGCGATCATCACCGCCGGCGGCTGCGCAGCAGAGATGCGTTCGATCGAGGAATGGAATGCTCACCCTCAGGGTCTAGCTGTCGCATCGGAACCCCTCGTCCACAAGATCCAAACTTCCAAGTCCGCTACCCGAGAGTTCCGGTTCGGCCCCCCCGAGCGACCCTTGGCGGGAATCCGGGTGCTCGATCTGACGCGCGTCCTCGCTGGGCCAGTGGCCACACGATTTCTCTCCGGCTACGGTGCCGACGTGCTGCGGATCGACCCACCTCGGTGGGAGGAGCCGGGGCTGGTGCCGGAGGTCACGCTGGGCAAGCGGTGCGCGCGACTGGACCTGAAGTCACCGAGCGATCGGGCCTGCTTCGAATCATTGCTGGCGCAAGCTGACATGCTGGTTCACTGCTACCGCCCGGGTACACTCGCGCACCTGGGGTACGCCGAGGACATCCGACAGCGAATCGCCCCTGGCCTCATCGATGTGAGCCTGGACGCCTATGGATGGTCAGGTCCCTGGCGCGAGCGTCGGGGCTTCGACAGTCTCGTGCAGATGAGCAACGGAATTGCCGAGGTCGCCATGAGGCGCAGAGGCGCCGATCGGCCGACACCGCTGCCCGTCCAGGCGCTCGATCACGCCACCGGTTATCTCCTGGCGGCTGCGGCCCTGAGAGGCCTCGCCGAGCGACAGTGCACCCGGCGGGGCTCTCAGTTCCGCCTGTCGCTGGGACGGACAGCCAGAGCGCTCATCGACTGTGGATTTCGTGAAACTGACATCCCTTTGGCGCCGGAGCGCGAAGGCGACGTGGCGCCATCGATCGAGCAGACTCCGTGGGGGCGTGCGCGCCGCCTGAGAGCATCAGTGTTGGTTGCCGGAACCGCGCTCTCCTGGGACTTACCTGCTGCCGCACTGGGGACCGCGGCCCCCCACTTTTCGAGTTGAATTAACCTAACTTAACTAACCTAGCGTATGGGTGGCGCGTACCGCAGCGCGCGGTCGCTCATCGCCCCGCCACGCGACGCGCCACCTCTCGGGCAAAGGCCGCCGTGCCGAGCGTGCCGCCGAGATCGACCGTGCGGCAGCCCGGCTCGCCGAGCGCCTCATCCGCCGCGGCCTCGATGCGGCGGCCGGCTTCCAGCAGCGTGCCCTCGCGGCGCTGCTCGCCCGCGAAGCGCAGCAGCATCGCCGCGGAGAGGATCATCGAGGTCGGATTGGCTTTGTCCTGTCCGGCGAGGTCGGGCGCAGAGCCGTGCTGGGCCTGCGCGCAGCCCAGGCGATCGCCGGCCATCAGCGATCCGGCGAGCCCGAGACTGCCAGTGAGCTCGCTCGCCAGATCGCTGAGGATGTCGCCGAAGAGATTCGTTGTGAGCAGCACGTCGAAGCGCTCGGGAGTGCGCACCAGGTGCGCCGTGCACGCATCGACCAGCAGCTCATCGAGCGTCACCGCCGGAAATTGCCGCGCAACCGAGCGCACCGTCTCGAGAAACAGCCCGTCAGTCATGTGGAAGCAGTTCGCCTTGTGCACCGCGGTGACCTTGCCGCGGCGCTCGCCGGCGAGCTCGAACGCGCGCCGCGCGATGCGTGCGCACGCATTTCGAGTGATCTTGCGCACCGAGAGCGCCATGTCGGGGCTCGGCATCATCTCGCCCCAGCCGCGGGTCATGTTGCGGTCCGGATAGAACCCTTCGGTCGCCTCGCGCATGATCACCAGATCCATGCTCCGCCCCGGGGGGAGATTCGAGGGCAGCGCCGGGCGCGTGCGTGCCGGACGGATGTTCGCGTACAGATCGAGCGCCACGCGCAGCACCGCCGAGACGTTCCGCCCTCCTTGCTCGGGCGGCGGATAGATCGCGTGCGAGATCGGTCCGAGGATCAGCCCGTCGTAGCCGCGGGCCTTCTCGAGCACTGCATCCGGCAGCGTCGTACCGTGGCGCTCGAGGCTCGCAAGCCCGATCTGCGCCTCATCGAACGCGAGTCCGAGTGCAAAGCGCGTGTCCGCCGAGCGTAAAACTTCCAGCGCCGCGGCGATGATCTCCGGGCCAATGCCGTCCCCCGGCAGTACCAAGATACGCACGGCGCGGGCGCTCAGCCGCCGTGCTCGGCGGTAATCCGGCGCGTCTCGCCGCTGTCCTGCAGCGTGCGAGTGGCATTGGACGAGCCGTAGATCCACAGGATCCGCATCGCACTCGTCCCGGGGTTGCGGAAGCGGTGCACGAGGCCCGCGCGGATGAACGTGCTGTCAAATGGGCGCAGCCGGTGCTCGCCCGCGGCTGTCTCGACGATTCCCTCGCCCTCGAGCAGCACCACGCTCTCCTCGCAGTTGTGACTGTGAAGCGGGACGGCCGCGCCGGCGGCGATTTCGGTGATGCCGGTAATGAAGTGCTCGGCGCCGAGGGCGCGCGAGACCAGCGGGGTGGTGCGCGTCCCGCCGCCGCGCTCGTAGGACTTGCATTCATCGGGCCGCAGCACGTCCGCTTCATCGTCCTTCACCGCTCTCGCCCCTGCTCGCCCAGCGGAGCCTCGATCATGCCAGAACGGACGCATCCCTGCGCACTCGGTTCCGACCACCCGAGGGGGGCGCGCGGGCGGAACCGGGGCACGCCGGCACGTCAGTCCAGGTTGGCCTTCACGCCCACGTAGTACGTCCTGCCCATCACATCGTAGGTCGCCGCATCGGTCAGGAGCGACGCTCCCGCTACGCGCGGCGGCTGCTTGTTGAATAAGTTGGTGAGCCCTCCCGTGAGCTGGATCTGCGCGGTCACCTGGTAGTTCACGTTCAGGTCGAAGTAGCTATAGGCCGGAATGCCTGGATCGCCGCTACCCGGCCCATCCATGAGGTCCTGCATGGCGGAGAGATACCGCCAGTGCAGCGCCGCGCCAACCGGTCCCACGGTGTAGCCGAGCATGGTGTTCGCCTTCCACTTCGGATGGGAGATATCCGAATCGGTCGTGCCGTCCGCCTGTATGGCCGTCTGTGTATCGCCGATCGAGCCGGCGAAGTCCAAGCTCGGCACGCCCGGCACGCCCGAGATCTGCAGCGAACGCAAGTACGAGATGTAGGTCTGGAGCTTCACCCGTCCAGCGCTCTCCGGCAAGCCGAGATCATGCAGCGCGAAGCCCCAGTGGCCTTCGATGTCCACACCTTCGGTGAGATACGAGCCGATGTTCAGCGAGAACTCCTTGGCCAGCACGATCGCGCCGGAGCCCGGATCACGCGTGATCTGCTGGCAGTAGGAGTTGCTCTCCGAGTAGCTCGGATTGCTGCCGTTGACGTTGAAGCAGTTCTGGACGATCGAGTTGAGCGTCACACCGGCGATCGCTCCGTTGATCTTGATGTGATAGTAGTCCACGGACGCGCCGAGTTCGCGGGCCATCGGGGCCTCGAACCGCGGCGTCAGCACGAAGCCAAAGGAGTATGTATCAGCGACCTCGGGCTTCAGTCCCGTATTGCCGTGATAGATTCCATTCGCCGATTGCAAGCCGTAATCGAACGTCGCAGCCCCGGCAGCCGGCGACTGCGTCGCGCACAGCGCCGTCACCTGCGCCGCGTTCGCACCCGTGCGGTAGCTGCTGTTGTAATTGCAGGGATCCACGGAGAGCGAATCCTGCGCCTGAACGATGGGGTTGTAGAGATCCTGGAGGCTCGGGGCGCGGAACGCGCGCTCGAAGCCGCCGCGGAACGCCACCGCATCGGTGGCCTGCCAGTGGAGGTCGGCCTTCCAGGTGTTGGCGCCGCCGAAAAGGTCATACTGCGAATGACGTCCCGCCACGTCCACCGACACGTCCTTGGCGAACGGCTTGTCGCTGAGCAACGGCGCTCGCAGCTCCAGGTACACCTCGCGGACGTTTTGCGTGCCGCCCGCGGAGCTGATCAGGTCATAGGACGGCGAGATGATATCCGCCGGAATGCCCGCGGGCATCACGTTGAACGCGGGATTCAGCTCCGGACTGGCCTGGTAGTCGAAGCTGTCGCCGCGGTAGTCGGCGCCCAGGGCGAACTTGAGATGACCCTCCGGGAGCTTCCACAGGTTGCCGCTGAGGTCGGCCTCGAAGTACTTTTGCGTGATCAGGTTGGTATCCGTGGCCGTACCGGAGGCGTATTCCAGGCAGCCCTTGCTCATCGGCTGGCCGCCGAGCGGATTCCAGGCGTAACCCTGGCAGGTGCTGCCATCCGCGCCGCTGAAGTTCGCCGTGCCGTACACGATGTTCTCGAGGGCCGGCAGGTTGATGTTGTTCTCCTCGTCGTTCTCCATGTGCGTCTGTCCATAGGACGCGAATACATTCCAGGCGAGGGAGGTGTCGCCGATCCCGCCCTTCAGCCCGGTGGTGAGCTGATAGTCGTTGTACAGGAAGGTCTCGATGCGCGGCCCCATGCTGGTCAGCCAGTCTTCCGCGTGGATCGTACTGCTCGAGCCTACGCCAGCGCCCACCGGCACCCCCGCGGCGGTGAGAATCGAGCTCAGAGCCGAGTTGCCGTAGACATACGGATTGTTCGTTGGGACGTAAAGGAACTTTCCGGGTCCCAGGTAGGAGGCCGCATTGACGTCCCCGGACGTCGAGTGCATGAAGTTGATCTGTCCGTAGGCCTGGACGTTGTCATTGATGTTGTACGTCACGTGCGAGAACAGGTTGTAGCGTTGCAGCGGCGTCTGGACGTAGAAATACGGCCCGAGGTACGACTCGACCGAGGTGCAGTCCGGCGTGATCGCGAGGCCTGGAATCTTGCCCACCGGGCCGCGGTAGTTCTGCGCGCAACTGCCGGGGTCCTTGCTCGTGAACAGGGTGCCATCGCTGTTGATGCCGAGATAGCCGGGGTAATTGCCCGAGCCGTCACCCACGACCGGGCTCGTGCCCGGATACCCGGCGAGAATGCCATTCACCGTGGAGAGGGGAATGGTGCCACCCAGCTCGCCCGCATTGAAGATGGCCTCCGGCCCACGCGCCACACCGCGGTTGAAAATGACGTTGCTCGAGAAGAAGGCGCTGTCGTTGCCGGTGATCGCGCCGCGCTCGTTGTACTCGAGGTCGACGACCGCGTTGCCACGATTGTGATCGAAGTTCCCTCCCATCAGCACACTGAGGGTGTCCTCCGGACCGTATTGGCCGTTGGTGGTCGCCCCGTGCTGGTAGGAGAGCTGGATTCCCTGGAAGTGCTGACGCAGCCGGAAGTTGACCACGCCCGCCATGGCATCCGAGCCATATACCGCCGAGGCGCCGCCGGTGATCACGTCCACGCCCTCGATGAGCGCCATGGGAATCACGTCGAGGTCGATCGAGCCGTTGGGGTTGGTCGGCACCAGGCGCTGTCCGTCGAGCAGCACCAGGGTCCGTTCGGGACCGAGGCCGCGCAGGTCGGCGTAGGACTGGCCGCCCTGGAACCCGGTCGCGCCCTGCGCGTCGCCGGTTTCGGTCTGGCCCTGGGCGGCGGCGAACTGCGGCATCTGACCGAGCGCCGAATCAAGAGAGACCTGGCCCGCGGAGGCGATCTGCGCGGCGCTCACCCCGACCAGCGGGCTGTCGGAGGTATAGCTGCGGCTCGCGATGCGGCTGCCGGTGACGATCACTTCGGCGAGCGTGGCATTTTGAGCCGGCGCGGCGGCAGCGGGAGCCGGCACGGCCTGCGCCGGGGGATCATCGGCGGCGGGCGGAGGATCGCCCGTTGCGGCGGCGTTCGTCTCCGCGCTCGAGGGCGTCGCGGTCGTGCCGGTGGCGCGGTCCACGGTCGATGCGCCGCGCTTGAGGATCATCAACGCGCCGGAAGGCGAGCGTTTCACCAGCAGTTGCGTACCGGCCAATAGGCGGCTCAGGGCGTCTTGGGCCGTGTAATCGCCGACCAAGGAGGCATCGTGGGCGCCGGCCAGCACCGACTGGGTGAACACGACGTCCTTGCCGCAGATCTGGGCGTAGGTCTGCAGCGCCTCGGACAGCGGCTGGTGGCTGATTTCGAAGTGAAACAGCCTTCCGTGCGCCGAGGCGGCCGCGGCCATCAGGCCCGCCACTGTGACAAACACGGTCCGAGCCAAGGGCTTGCGGAGTGCGCTGTAGCGCTTTGCGCCACCCGCGCTCGGGCGACGCTTGCGCGCAAATGCGGGCGGCAAATACGGTGATGTCGACATGTCCCCCTCCCAAAACAGATTGGATTGCGTGTCGCAACCAGCCCTCGATGCCTTCGGGGCCTTCTTGGGAGGTAGACGCCGAGGATGAGAAAATCCTCCTCGCCGCCTCAATCTTGGCCAAAAGGCAACACCTCGCCGCGGCGAGCGCATCACCCCTTAGGGTGTCGACGCGCTCGAGCGCGCATCGGAGCCTCGATAGGTCAGCACCATCGTCCCGTCTGGGAGCTGGTGGGCCCGCAAGGGCAAATAGCTGACGAGCGTGCTGACGAACCCCTCGACGTCGCTTTCCTGGTAAACGCCGCTGATGCGTATCCCGGCGGTGCGCGCATCACCGGCCACGATCGGCTCGGGAATGTATCGATCCATGCGCGCGAACACCTGCGAGAGCGGCTCGTTCCTGAACACCAGCTCGCCGAGCCGCCAGGCCATCACGCGCTGCACGTCCACGCGGCTCACCTGCGGCGGTGCGTGCGCTGCGAGCACCAACTGCTCGCCCGGATCGAGCGCGATGCGCTGCGAGTCCGGTGGAATGCCGGTCACGGCCACATCGACCATGTGTGGACTGACGCCCGGGGCGCCCACGGGCATGAACGGCCGTACGGTGGCGCCGGCCGGGAGGATGACCACGTGTCCCTTCAGCAGCGTCACCAGCAGCTCCGAGCCGATCATGTCGACGTCGAAGGCCGTGCCGGTCGCCACCACCTTGTGCCCCTCGGCCGTGACCGTGAAGGGGCGCGCCGGGTCGTGCGCGACGTCGAACGTTGCCTGGCCTTTCAACAGCGCGAGCGTGCGTGCGCCAGCCGTATAACGCACCGTGACCTCGCTGCTCGCATCGAGCGTGATGCGCGAGCCCTCCGCCAGGCGCACCGAGCGCTGCTCACCCGCCCCGGTGTTGTAGACCGTTGGGCGGTAGTGCCACCACAGCATCGAGGTGCCCACTGCGATCAGCGTCGCAGCGGCCACGCCCATGCGTACCGCCGGACGGTTCGGCTTGGCGCGCAGCCGATTGGTTCTGAGCGCCTCGTATGCGTGCGCCAGCGCCGTGCGGCGCAGTCGGATCACGCTCGGGGAGGCGGCCTGCTCGGCGAGGAGCACCCACGCACCCTGCACCGCCCGCCATGCGCGATCATTGGCCGGATCCTCGGCGAGCCACGTCGAGAAGCCCGTCCGGAACAGATCGGGCGACTCGGCCAAGCGGATCCGCCAGGCGGCCGCCTGTTCGAGGTGCTGGGGCGAGAGGTAATCGCGGCGCGAGGTCATTGCCCGCCGCACCTCGTCGCAATATGGAGCACGGCGCGCATGACGTGCTTCTCCACGGTGCTTTGCGCAATGCCGTATAGGGTCGCGATGTCCTTCTGCTTCATGTTTTCCAGGCGAAATAGGATGAATACGTTGCGAGTCATCTCGCTCAGCTCACCAAGAGCCGACAAAACCTGGGCCAGATCCGCCTCCCCGAGGATGACCCGCTCGGGCGAGCGCTCGTCGATCAGCCCCTCGGTCGTACCCTCCTCGACCTCCTCGCCCGAGAGGCTGGTCAGACCCGGACGGCGAGCGGCGCTGCGCCGCAGATCGTTCAGCAGATTGGCCGCCACCTTGAACACGTAGCTCTCGGGGCGCTGAATTGACTCGGTCTCGCCGGCGCGAATGACCCGCAGCAGCACTTCCTGGGTCAAATCCTCGGCGTTGTCCCGATCGTGCACCCGGCGCAGAAAATAGCTGCGCAGGGGCGAGGAGAACCGCTCGGCCAGCGCGTTACCGACGAACAGCTCGGCTTTTGCGGGCAGGGTGCTCATGCGTAGCCGGTGAAAGATCGTTGCGCTCAAGCTAGCACAACTGGGCCCCTCACCCCAACCGCGCGAAGGCCAGCAACGTGAGAGTCACGACGATGGCCCCGCCGATGCGGATGGCGATCTGGGCGAACGGCATCAGCTGCATGCGCTCGGCGGCCGTGAGGATCGCCACCCCTCCGGTGCCGCCCTGCCCGGCATGCGTGGCGTTCACGATCGCCGCCTCGATCGGGTAGAGATTGACCTTGCGTCCGACGTAAAAGCCCACCCCGATCAGTGTCACCACCGTCGCTGCGATCGTGATCAGGTCCGCCGGCGCCAACACCGCGATCAGCTTGTTCCACGGCGTCATCGCGACCCCCACCATGAACAGCAGCGGATACGTGCCTACCTTGGCGAACAGCTGGAACACCACGTCCGCTCCGAGCTCGAGCCGGCGAGTGACCGACCAGCCGAGCTTCATGGCCACTGCCACTGCCAGCATCACGACCGGCGCCGGCAGCTTCCATAGCCGGTACGCGAGCTCGCCTACCAGGTAAAGCGTCACCGCAGTCACCGCTCCGGCGGCGATACTCATCACGTCCGCCTGCGGCGGCGGCGTGTCCTTCTTCAGGAACTCATCCATTTGCCCGCCGGGCTGCAGCCTTCCCTCGCCTGACCACTGCGGCTTGTGTTTGCCGAGCCGGTTCAGCGCTCCCGCAATCAACACCGCGAACAGGCTCCCGACCATCACCGGCGGCAGCACCTGCGCAAACTGGGCACCAAACCCCTGGTGCAGCACGCCGGCATATCCCAGCGACAGCGGCACCGCCCCATCGCCCACCCCTCCGGCCATCACCGGCAGCACCACGTAAAACAGCGCGTGCTCCATGCCGAGCCCCAGCGCCGCACCGACCAGCGCCCCGACGATCACCGCCGCCACCGTGCCGGCCGCGAGCGGCGCGAAAATCTTCACGAATCCCCGGATGAGCAGGGTTCGGTCCATCCCGAACACGCTGCCGACGATGATCGCGGAGATATAGAGGAAGAGATAGTTGGATTCTTTCGTGAAGCGAGTGACCGCGCCCACCAGATCGGCTGGCAGCACGTGGTAGTACGTGAGCGCCGAGGGCAGGAACGTGGCCACGATCACCGCGCCGCCCACCATGCGCAGCCCCGGAATCCGATGCCCGATCTCCGCACAGATGAACGAGAGCAGCACCGTGAGGCCGATCATCATCGGCAGATCCGTTGCTACCGCGCCGCGGCTCACGAAGTACCAGAGCACGCCGGCCAGCACCACCCCCACCGGCACCGGTACGACCCCGATGCGCGAGTCCATCGCGCATTGTACGGTCTTCGCCCAGGCTGGTCGGTTGTCACTCATCTGGTCTACCTCGCGGGTCTTGGGACGGAGCGGCGCATTTCACGACCATTAACTTGATCAAAGACGCGCGTACCGTGCAAATCCTCCTGTCGGCGCCCTACGAGCGCGCGGCGAACAGTCGGTCCGCGACGAAGGGATTGGTACGTCGCTCGGTGCCGAAGGTCGAGCACGGCCCATGCCCCGGCACGAAGCGCACGTCATCGCGGAGGAGACCGGTTCAAACTTCGAGTCCGTTGAAGCAGGAGGATTTCCCCGGGTCCGGCGTCTTACTTCAGGGCAGGGCACACCGCAGGTCTATCGTGAACCGGCGCAAGGGGGCCCGCGGGCAGACAGTTTCCAATAGAAGCAGAGGGGACCTGTCACCATGAACAGACGACCTCTGGCATGGAACCATCGCGCTACCACACAGCGCTGAAGTTGAGCGCGTGCAGCCGTTTGAAACCGACGTATAGCACGTCTGCCCGCTTGTCCCGCGTGGCGACGCTCGCCATTGCGCGCCTTGAGCACGGCGGCGAGTGAGGCCTTTCAGCCGCTGGGCGGGGCCGCCTCGTGCAGCCTGCATCGAGCTTTCTCGTCATCGCAATCAATCTCCTCTACGGCTCTGGCCAACCAATCTACTGGGCGATTTTGGAGCCCGTTGCCGGGTTCCGAGGCGTTACTTGAGCGTTGACGTGCTTTCGCGGATGCCGTTTCCAGTCATGCCGGGAATCCGGTCTTCGGGAGCGGATGGCGTTGCACCACGCCCGTCCGGCCGGCTGGCCAGAATCAGGAGGGCGCCCGAGAGCTACGGGAGGCGGTCGCGCAATCGACCGTCTACCCGAGCGGCTTTCGCATGGGCGCCGGGAGAGCTCGCCGTGAACGGCGATGGGAGGAGTAAAGAGCCCGGGCGGGTCGTGAGCGTATCGACCAGCACGCCGATCCTCGCGAGGATCGCAGCTGCGCTACCGGGTGCGAAACGGCTTTGGGATACGATGTTGCGCACGTCGTCAGCGTTGGAAATCGTGTCTGCTTCACAGCTTCGGACACCCAAATGGTGCCCCAGCTCCCGATAAACGTCGAGAGACGTTGAAGCAAGGCTCTGACCGCACCAACTTTTGCCTCGTCCACCCGTAATAGTCGGAACACTGCGGCAGGCCGTGTCATATCATCGCTACGACGCGCGTCGTAAGCATATTCTTTGCTCCGCTTCCGATCGCCGGCCGATGATCTCGATCACCTGCAACCCCTTTCGCGCCACCCAAAGCCGTCACGAGGCCTCGACCATGAAAGCCCTGCTGTCCGCGATTCTGCTTGCCGCCGTATCGCCGCTCCCCGCGTTCGCGGTATCGGCCCCGCTGGCCCCGCAGTCGGTGATCAAGGTACCTGGCGGAGAACACGGCGTCGGATTTGACGACATTGGCTATGCCGCACCGCTGCATCGCGTCACGGTTCCGGCGGGCGCCACCGGCAATCTGGTGATGATCGATCCGGTCACCGACGCACTCACGGTGATTCCCGGCGTAGCCGCCGCACCGGCCGATGCCAAGGGACGTCGCGAAGGCACGAGTTCCGCCGTGTACGCCGAAGGCTACCTGTTCGCGAGCGATCATGACCCCGCGGAGGTGGTGGCCATCAATCCGCACACTCGGAAAATCGTCGGTCGCACCAAACTCGAAAGCGGACCCGACTATGTGCGCTACGCGGCGCGCACACACGAAATCTGGGTCACGGAACCCGCGAAACAGCAAATCCAGGTATTCAAATTGGCCGTCGCTTTGGGTCCGGTGCTAACGTCGCAAGCCGTCATTCACATCGCTGGTGGGCCGGAGTCGCTGGAAATCGACAACCGGCGCAACCGCGCGTATTCCAACCTCTGGAGAAGCAAAACCGTGGAGATGGAGCTCAGCACCCACGAGGTGTTGGCCGAGTGGCCCAATACCTGCGGGGGCTCGCACGGTATCGCGATAGACGAAACGCACGATCATGTGTTCGTGGCTTGCGGCGAAGGCAAGGTCGTGACTCTCGCGCCTGGCGACCAGGGCAAAATCCTGGCCAGCGCCCCGGCCGGCACCGGCATAGATATCATCAGCTACAGCCCGCGGCTGCATCATTTGTACGTGCCGGGCGCGCGTGCTGCGACGCTCACGATTTTCGATGTCGCTCCGTCGGGCAGGCTCACGTCACTCGCTGTTTACAGGACGGCCGAGCGTGCCCATTGCGTCACCGATGACAACGACGGGCATGTGTTCGTCTGCGATCCGCCCGCTGGCGCTATTCTGAAAATAGACGACCGTTGACTTATCCGCGCAACGCTTTCGGGCCGCTCACAAAACGATTGCCGCGCGTGTAGAAACGTAGCGTTCGGTACGCCTCATTGGTGATACCGATGCCCAGACCGCGGCCAGTGTGGCACCGGTCGTACCTGAAGATCCCGCGCAGATTGACGCCCTCGGTGCGAGTCGGGACGCTTGGCCTGGGAATAAGGTCTTGACGTTGAGGGCTGCTCGGCGTCCGCGCCGTCATCGCGGGCGTCTTTTTTGTGTTTCTCGCCGCGTACCTGATCGTCCAGCGTCTCGTGTCGGGACTGCCGAAACTTTTGTTGGCGGCGGTCTCGTCGTGTACTAGGAATCGCGGCTCGGTGTACCAGTGACCGCGGTAGGTATGTTGGTTGATCCGTGGCCGCCATGTACCAACGTACGCGTCAGGTGAACTCGACTTTGGTGGCCAGGGTGTGTTGCGCAAAGAGCCCCGGGTCGGGATGTGGCCGACAGCGGAGAATGGGCCGTTGCCGCGCGGCAACCTTCGACGCAAGCGATCGAAGCCAGTGGCTGTGGGCCCCCCTATGGCCGGGGCTTGCTGCTTTCGGTGTACTTCGCTGAGAGGCTCGGAAACGTCCTGCGCGGCCCACAATCGTCTGACCCGACCAGTGCGAGTTCTGTCCTGCCGCTGGGCCTGGGGTTCGCAGAATTCCGTTGCTGTACCGTCCGCATACGCGGAATGCTTCTCCACGAAGGCGATCAAGGGTGGTACATGAAACCGCCGTTCCCCAGCCGAAGACACCCCGCCATGCAACTTCGGCTGGTATATGCCACCGCGTCTGTTGGTACATTTTCAGACCGCCATCAACAGAAACTTTAGCGAGAAGAATTCTCGAAACTGCAAACGTGTGCTTTCGAGCAGCTCAGCATCGGACGATGCGACGGATGTAATCGAGTAGGTTCTGAGCATTGCGTTTCCGGTGGCGGAACTCGCCAATGAGCATTTCGGATTTCGGGCAGCGATGATGGCAAGGCTGTATGAAATCGGACGGTAAGCAGCCGATTCGGTTTGTCCCCGGGTGCTTCCAGGGGCATCCAACGGAGGCCACCCAGAGCCGCTTCACGTTTGGGGTACGTTTTGGGGTAGCGGCGAGCCGGCATCTGTAAAACGACAATAAAGTCAATAAGATAGACAACAAAATCGGTGGCCACCCTCTCCGCCATTCGTGTCTCGTCGAAGCCCGTCCAGGGTGGGGTTCGAACCCACGTGCATGGACAATAGGGTTCGACAAAATCGCCGGGAGCGATTTTGACCGGCCGCAGGCCGGCCCCCGCCGGGGGCGAGGCCCAGGATGGGCCGAGTAATCCCACCCTCTCCGCAAGTGTCGAATCGCGCGGCATGCGCGACCTCGGCGCGCGAGAGCCGATGAGCACATCGCGTCGAGTTCAGACGCCGAGCGAGTGCATGTGCGTCGCGAAACTTTGCCAGGTGGCGGTATGGCCGATCGCAACTGCCGTCAGCTCGATGAGAACGACCCATGCGCCGCCCAAGGCCGTCGCGCGATGGATTCGCCGCATCGACAGCAGGTCGTAGGCGGCGAGCAGCAGCAACAGGCTGAAGGCCGCCATCATCGCCGGGAATGGCTTGTGCAGGAGGAAATGCACCGGCCATCTCCCGAAACCCGCCGTCGTCATTGCGATCGTGCCGATGAGGATCAGCCGCTTGTGGAATGCCGGCTTGCGGCGGAGCCGGAACGCGAAGGTCACGGGTACGGCGAAGCCGAGGATCTCGCTGAGCGCAACCGCGTAGATCCCCTTGGCGTCGATACCAGGGATGGCCCAGAAGCGCCCCAGCATTTCACCCGCAACGAGGACGCCTAGCGCGACCATCAAGGGTGCAAGCCCCAGGCCCAGGAGCCCCAGCCGCCGATGAATGTCGGCGCGACCGCTCGCGGCAAGCGAGGTCTGGACGACGAGCAGCACGATCCAGCTGGTGAAGACCGCGCCATGGATATGAACGATGACTGCCGGCAGGGGCTTCGCGTGGAAAAGGCCCGCGAGGAAGTAGGTGCGGGCGAACCCGGTGAAGATGACCAGCGCAATCAGGACCGACATGCCGCAGAAAAACTGGTGCTCGCGGCTCCTGCTATACGGTTTCTCGATCGCCGGCGAGCCGAGGACTGCAGTGGCCATTGGTCGAACTCTCCTTGGGTTTGCCTGCGCTTGGATTTACCGAAGAGGTGCGCGCCCGTCTTGGACGGCGCGGAAATGGACTTGGACAGAGAGGAAGCGGTCGCGCTAGAGTGCCGCTGGTTCAGCAGGCGGCGCCATGGCGACCCTACAACGCGCAATTCGCCGATGCTTCCGCTTTCCCAGGGTGATCACCATCTGCACCGACCAGTGGCCAGAGCGGGATCGGATAGCGATGTTTCGCGAGGCGTTTGGCGGCGATCGCATTCGGGTGGAACCCTCACCGGACGAGCCTCTCCAGATCGACGCGACGCTGGTGATGTTGCCGGGACTTGGCCTGCTGTCGGGCCAGCGCTCGGCACTGCGCTCCGATTTCGCGGACGGAGACGACAGGCTCATATTCGGCCTCGGAAGCGAGGCTCTCGCAAAACAATTTGGCCGGGAGATCGTCCTGCAGCCCGGAGATGCGATCGCCTTGTCCGGTGCGGACTTGGGGAGCCTGACCACGTTACGCAAGGGACCGCTCGCGACCCTGGTGTTTCCGCAAGGCGCTCTGCTGCCGGTACTGAAAGACGTCGGGGCGTCTTGCGGCCGGCGCATTCCTGGCGCCTCGCCGGCGCTTCGGCTCCTTCGGGGCTATCTGAATGCGCTGCACACGAGCGGCGGGATGAGCGCACCAGCGCTCCAGCCGCTGGCGATCGCCCACATCTATGATCTGGCCGCGCAGGCGCTCGGCGCCAGTCGTGAGGCCGAGGAGATGGCCCGGGGCCGGGGCGTGCGAGTCGCACGGCTGCAGGCCGTCAAGAGCGACATCATCGGCAATCTCGACCGTGAGATCTCGCTCGGTGATTTTGCCGCCCGGCACCGGGTGAGCCCGCGCTACGTTCGAATGCTGTTCGAAAGCGAAGGGACGAGCTTCAGTGAATTCGTTCGCGAGGAGCGGCTGCAGCGCGCACGCTCGAAGCTGCTCAGCCGGCGCTTCGATCACCTTCGCATCAGCGAAATCGCGTACGAGGTTGGATTCAACGACCTCTCCTATTTCAACCGGGCGTTCCGCCGCCGCTTTGGGCACTCGCCGGGCGAGGCTCGCAAAGAGCGGCTCGGCGAAGCCTAGCCCATAGATCACCAAAGCTGTTGCCAGCCTACAATTTTCCGAGGTCAACATGAACGCGCCAGGGTTGACAACCGTGCTTCGAGCGACTGCGATCACCACGCTCATGTTGGCTGCTGGCACGTCCGGCGCCGACTCTGACCAGAATGCCCATGCGAACCCGCGCCTCGGCGCGGAAATCCTTTTCCTCGGTACGAGTGGCGGACCGCCATTGCGATTGGATCGCTCGGAGCCCTCCACGCTGCTCATCGTCGATGGGCGCGAATATCTGATCGACTGCGGCATCGGAACTGTGCGGCGGATGATTGCCGCCGGCATCGCATCCCAGCAGGTCAAGACCATCTTTTTCACGCATCTTCATGCAGATCACGATCTCGGTCTGGCCGATGTCATGGCCAACGACTACCTCTATGATGCCAAGCTGATCAACATCTACGGACCACCGCAAACGAGACAACTCGTCGATTCGGCGTTTCGGTACATCGAGGTCGGGTTCCGCCCCTTCGCGATGGAAGGCCCCGCGGGCTCCCGTGTGGCGAGCAATGGAGAGCTCGCGAGTCCCTTCGTCGCCCACGAATTCGATCGCGATGGCCCGATTTTCCAGGACGGCAAGATTCGGATCGAAGCAGCCGAAAACTCCCATTACGCGCTGATGACAACGCAACAGCGTAAGGAAATGAAGTCGTATTCTTACCGGATAACGACACAATATGGCGTAATCGTCTTCACGGGCGATACAGGTCCGAGCGACGATGTGGCTCGATTGGCGAGAGGCGCCGACGTGCTGGTGGCGGAATCCTCGTATCGGGACCCCGAGGCTCTCGATGAGCTAGTGAATTCGATGGCGGCACGCTTTCACTGGTCGCTCAAGCGCAGCAGAGCGTTCCGAGCGCACTTCCTGTTCGAGCACCTCGATGCAGAGATGGTCGGACAGCTTGCGACGAAGGCTGGGGTGCAAGCGGTCCTCCTCTACCACTACGATCCCGCGGGCAAGGCGGATCAAGCGGCCTACGTTAGCGGGGTCAAAAAGCACTTTGCGGGAGCGGTCTTTGCCCCCGACGACCTGGACCGCTACTGCATGAGCGCGGGTAACGTTCGCCGTTGCGCACGGCAGGCGGTGCACTCTTCCAAGTAGCAGACGGACCAAGCATGAATGATCCGCGAGGCCTCCATGTCACCCGGCTGGGTAGTTCGAGCCGACCCATTCAACCGAACTGATAATGTTGACACTATCGGGAAAGGTGGCGATTGTTGCAGGTGCCGGCGGCGCAGGCTCGGGACGTACGGTGGCGCGGCGTTTCGCGGCGGAGGGCGCGAATGTTGTGGTTTCTGACCTCGAAACAAACGGCGCGGCCGAAACGGTTGCTCTCATCAAAGCCCACGGCGGCCAAGCCGTCGTCAATGTTTGCGACGTGCGCGACGAGCCCAAGTGAAGGCTCTCGTCGCGTTCGCGGAAACACGATTCGGCCGACTCGACATTGTCGTCAACACCGCATCTCGCACCGAGCTGTTCAAGCCCGATCGGCCGTTGGATTTCTGGGACGAGATCGTCGCCACCGATCTTCTGGGCTCGCTCCGGCTCACGCGCGCTGCCATCGCGGCCATTAGTACAATGCAGCCGTTCGATGGCTTTCGAGAGACTACAGCGGGAGCGCCTATGAGCGAGAGAATTGAATTGCCGACAGGCCGTTGCGACGAGTGTGAGCAGGTACGTCCGGCTTTCGGGTTCGTAAATCTGGCCCCGGAAGACGGTGGCACGGCAAAAAGCCTTTGCTCAGAGTGCTACAACCGCGGATACATGGAGCGTGCGGGACTTCCGCAGCTGGAGACTGTCCATTTTGCCTGTTAGCCGTTCCGATTCTGTTGGTAGGGAGCATACGTTCCATTTCGTCGTCCACATGAGCACCGGCCTGGGAATCAGGGCGGTCGAATGCGTGGACGGCTGTCCGGGCGGCTATCAGTTCTCCGTTCTGGAGCCTCCCGAGACGCCAGTCCGAGAGGCCCACGCCAAACTGGTGAAGAAAATCGAAGCCGGTATTGCGGTGCGGTATCTGCGCTCCTCCGATTTCCCAGGCGCCGCCAGTCAGAATCGACTCTACGCCAAGGGTACGGCGGTGAACGGACGGATCGATGAGCGCGAAGGCACACCGATGGTAGTCATCGATGGGCGCGAGTATTCCTGGGAGGAATTCGGCGAGTTTCTCAGTTGCTTCAACGGATTTGACTTCCGTCTGGAATGCTTCGATTCCTGTGAAGCCAGGGAAATCACGCCTGATCCTGTACGGCCCAATCCGATCTGGTGGATGCCTGAACTCGAGCGCCCCGGGCCCGACGATCATCGCCATCACTGACCTGCTCGATGGGGGGGGGGCACGGGCGCCCCGCGCAAGCGCGACGGCGCGAGGAGCGCGGGTCCGGCTGATTGGTTCCCAGGCCGAGTCACTCGAGGGGATGCAAGGAGAACATCGACCCGAGCTGCTCGCCGCTGCTCAGCGCGAGGCGAGCGCTGACCAGCAAGTGGCGCTGGCGCATTCGTCGCACGGTGGGTCGTGAAGGTCGATGTCGGGCGGCTGGCCGTCAGGGCGCCTCGCCAGCTTCCAGGAGTACTCGCTTAACGAGATTGGGATGCAATCGAAACTGGTGTCGCTCGATGAGCTCTGTCAGAACGGGCTTGATTGCAGAGATATACCCGAGGGTCTTGGCGCGCAAAAGCACGCCAAGAGTGCCGGTGAGGGGAACGCCGAGAGCACGAGCGATCTGGCGTCCGTCCCGTTCATCGATCAAGAGAAGGCTGGGCTGACGTTCCACTGCCAGAGCAATAGCTTCGGCCTCACCCGGATCGAGCACGGTCTCAAGTTGCTTGACCAAGGGCCGGTTGCTCGCGGTGGCAAGCTGCAACCAACCGGTGGTGCGAGCGTCCGCAGCCGTTTGGTGTGAGCTTGCAGATGACGAGAAAGCCGGAGCGCGAGTGATTTCCTGCCAGACCGCCGCGGGGATTACGATCTCGCCGTAGAGCTGTCGTAGAAGATCGAACCGTCCGATCGCCGAGAAGCAGATCAGCGGTGAGGCATCACTGACCACCACGGCCATGCTGGAGATCCTCGGCGAGTTCCTCCGGGCCGTAGTGCATGGGTACCTGGCGCTCCGCAAGCACGCGATTCATGTCCAAGCGCGAAATGCCCGCGAGCTGCGCGGTTTTGCCTAGGCCGAGGATACCCTGCGAGTAAAGGGAGACGGCCAGCTCCAGGCGCAACCGCTCGACCTTTTCCCGATCAGGAAGGCGAAGCGCTTCGGCCACGTCCCCAGGGATTTCAAGGGTCAGGGATTTCGACATGCCATACACCGTAGCTGGGTAAGGGGAGCAGTGCAAGACTGACCGCCCGGGCGGCGCGGCAGCGCGATCGCCCTTCCCGAGTGGCGATCCGATCCGGTCGACCCAGTGTTTGCAGAAAGCCAGAGAAGGCCACCCAGAGCCGCTGCACGTTGGGGGTAATCTGGGGGTACGGCCAAGCGGACGGCGCAAAAATGCTATGGAATTCAAAGATGTAGTGGCCAAAATCGGTTGCCACCCTCTCCGCCAACACCACTTTCCACCGAGTGCTATCCGAAGCCGCTGAATGACGAGTATTTTTGGATCGTCTCCGTCTACTGCGGGTTGATTGACTGCGCCAGCGCCTGTCGCGTCAAGGAGTTGCGGCAGGCGCCCAGCGTCAACTAGATTCCGGCACGGCGACGATTAGAACCCAGCACTGAGCACGGTAGCGGGCTGATGTCGTTGCCGGTCTGCGCGGACGGGTATTGTTCGGGCTTTTTGCGCAGGCCCGGAT
>JBOIAQ010000065.1:0-22091 GCA_050739115.1 Steroidobacteraceae bacterium
CGATCGCAATAAGCCGAAGAGGATCTGCGCAGCGGTCACGATCCGTGATGGATCACGGGGCCGCTCCATCAGCGAGCGTGATCAAGAATCCGCCCTGGCCCATCAAATAAGGTGGCTGTGCTCACCTACAGCCTCGGCTACGATGCGTAGAGCGACGGGGACCGCGCGCGCGTCGCCGTACAGCTGGCAGCTTCGCCGGTACGACCGCGCGTAAACGTCGGCCAGCGGCCCGGTAAGTGTTGCCCTCGAGTCGTGCGGAGTTGAAGCTGAAATCGATCAGCAGCCGGTCGTAGAGTCTTTTGATATACGTGCGCGCACGACCATAGATTGGATCGCGCTTTCCGAGAGCTGCGAGTTCTTCACGTTGCTTCGGCGTCAAATACGCGCTCTGGTTGGGTACGTAGCTCTGCAGCCAATTCTCTCGGTATGTCGCCGGCGCGCGCGTGTAGATCGGTGCCTCGATGCGCCGGATCAGGGCTAGGCTCTCGGCCGAGAAGATCTCGTGTGTTCCGGTGAGTTGCGCCCACCCCGCGGTCATGGATGCCCCGGTGGCGGTGATCGAACCGTGCCGGAGGCGATATCGGCGGCCTTTCCGCTCTCCGCGAGATTCGATGGCGCTTTCTTTGACTAAGTCGCTCAGCCAGTTACGCAGGGTGCGGTCGGGCACGCCTTCTACGCCCGGCTCCCGCAGGGACAGCCAAAGCTCGGGACGAGCTCGCAGGAAGGAGAGAATGGTTAGTTTATCGGCCATATATCGGCCATTCGGCACCATTTATCGGCCGATCGGTCTGGCACGGCGGCGGCGCGCTGGCCAGCGCGCAGGGATCCGGCGAAGAGCCAGGCGACCGGCCGAGCATGTTCTGCGCGTAGGCGCTGTCGGGCCATGGCATCGAGCTGCTGCTCACGCGCTTCGGTCTCGACATCGTAGAGAAGCCCGTAGTACAGCAGCGCCCCAGCGGCAATGTCGCTCCGCTGGTTCTGGTGCAGTTCCTCAAGTTTCCTGCGCGCGTGCGCCCTACACCCGATCTCGATGACGCCGCGCTCAAAGAGCGCCTTGTTCCGGAGAAGTCATCACAGACGAGCTTGCCGGACCAGATTCCGAGGAATGCTCGGGCGTGATGGCCTCCGCGGCGGAGCGGCGCGATACCGCGTCGGGTTCTGTTTAATGCGCAAATGCCTTGTCGAAGAAGGCAACGATCCGCTGACGGGCGTCAAAGCCGTGCCAG
Organism: Steroidobacteraceae bacterium; assembly: GCA_050739115.1. Taxonomy (GTDB): domain Bacteria; phylum Pseudomonadota; class Gammaproteobacteria; order Steroidobacterales; family Steroidobacteraceae; genus 13-2-20CM-66-19. Next base: position 1,227 of record JBOIAQ010000065.1, read on the forward strand.
GGCTCGGAGCTGGGCTCGCCGAAGATGCCGACGGCCAGCGGGACGTGATCCTCGCGCGGATACTCGATGAGATCGACGGGAACGCCCATTTGCCGCAGGGCGCGGAACATTTCCTCGCTCTGGCCGAGAGGATCGGTGCGGTCGGCTTCGCCTTGGAGCAGCAGTAACGGGGTTTTCGCCCGAGCGGCGTAGGCGAGCGCGCTTTGCTTCCAGGCATCGGCTGCGTGCTCCCAGGGGAAACCGCCGTAGAACCAGCGGTCGTACCAGGAGCCGTCTTCGGTGCCGTATTCGCTTTCCTGGTCGATGACGGGCGCGCCGGCGACGATGGCCTTAAAGCGCGTGGTCTTGCCTTCCATGAAGCCGGCCATCTCACCTCCGTAGCTATAGCCGATGAGCGCCATTCTGTTGGATTCGAGCGGGTACTTCGTAAGTACGGCATCGACACCGGCGAGGATGTCCTTGAGATCGCCGCCACCCATGTCATAGCGGTTGGCAGCGGCGAACGGGGCTCCGTAGCCGGTGCTGCCGCGAGGATTGGTGCTGAGCACGGCCCAGCCGTGGCCGAGTAGAAATTCGGTGAAGGGACTCCACCGGTCCACGAATGCGCCGGTGGGTCCACCGTGGACATTCACGATGAGCGGGACTTTGTGATCAGGGCTCGCCTGCGGGGGCAGATAGAGCAGGCCCTGAATGGTGAGGTTGCCGCTCTTCCAGGTGACGAGGTGAGAGGGGACGGCTGGCCATGCGGCCGGCTCGATCGCCGGCGTTGAGAGCGCGCGGGCCGGCACCCCAAGAGAGTTCGCGAAGTAAAGCGTGGGCGGCTGCGTGCTGGAAGAGCCGACCCAGACCCAGCCGCTGTGCCGAGCATTGGTGCTGAACTGCGAGACGGTGGCGATATCGAAGCGCAGGCGTGCGTGGTGTCCCGCGACGAAGCGCATAACGGCGGTATCGACGCCCATCTGAACAGGCTCGAGGATGGTGTCCCCGTCGGTAATCGGTTCGCCGTCGATGCTGCCGTCGAAGCCGGCACTGAGGTCGCGCACCGACTGATCGGCGAGCGTGTATTGGTACAGGTCGAAGTAGCCGGGAGGTGTATCGGCTCGCGCCTGCGCGAGAAAGTCGATGCGGGTGGCATCGGGTGACCAGGCGGCGGTTTCGATCGTTTTGGGGATGGCCTTGAGCTGCGTGGGATGGGTGGGGTCGGAGACCGTGACGATCCACGCGGTGCGATCCGGCTCGATATCGCCAAGGTCGTTCATGCCTTTGGCGATGACGAGGAGGCGGTGGCCCTGGCGCGTCCAGAAGACGCTGGCGACATCCGGCGGAACGGTAGTGGGCGTGAGTTTGCCGGTTTTGGGGTCGAGGAGATATAGGCGCGTGCCGTGGGGATTGTGATCGACCCAGACGGCATCGGCTTTTTCCGTCTGCTCCTTCTTCTCGCCGGAAGTTTGCGGGTCGCGGATGAGGACGGCAATGAAGCGGCCGTCGGGCGCGATGAAGAAACCGCTGACGTCGCATTCGACGGGCTGGGGTTTGGAGGGCACTTCGAGAGTCTTGACGGGTGGAACGGCGCCTGGCTCGGTGGACTCATCTACGGGTGGAACAAGTTTGAGGTTAAAGGGGTGGGCTTCGCCGCCGTTCATGGGCAGCTCGTAGAGCTGGGTGTACTTTCCGCGGTGAGCGAGAAAGAGGATGGCGCGGCCGTCAGGCATCCATGCGCCGCCGAACTCGCCCTGCTTCTGGCCAGGGGTGGAGTATGTGAGCTGGCGCGCAGTGTTGGCCTGGCGATCGACGAGCCAGAGATGACTGCGTCCGCCGTCGGCAGTAGCATCGGAGACTTCGATCAGAACGCTCCGGCCGTCAGGCGAGAGACGCGGCGCGGAGATGGCGCGCACGTGGCGCAGATCCTCATTCGAAGGGAAATGGTCCTGAGCCGCGGAAACGACAGCGAGGGATGCAAGGCACAGGCCAGCCAGCAGGAAAGCGCCTGAGCGGAAGCTCATCGATCGGACGCTCCGTTTGCTTTCGCCCGCGTGATCTTGTCCAGGAACACGATTACGTCGAATGCCCGTGCCGGCACCACATCGAGCTCGGTATCGAAATTCGCTCGGATCACTCGACGTGCATCCAACCAAGCGGCTGCAGCGAGATTGCCCCGTGCTTTACGTAAGTCTAGAGCGAAGAGCGGCAGGTCGAGACCCTCGAGCGTTGCCTCAAAGCTACCCGGTATCGGATGATCGACAGGTAGACTTGGGCCATTGTGCGCCGCGAGTGCCCCGATGATCACCAGTCGTCTCCCGAGATGGGCGCGCAGACGCGCTCCCATCATTATAGGCGCTTCCTTATACTCCAACCAAGGCTCTTCAGATCGGTTCGAATCCCTCGGCTTGCTATGGACGGCGGGAGACGCCTCCGGACCCCCAAAAGGCCGGCCCATCTCATTTCACGGTAGCCCTTTGGCTGGCTCTAGGTGCACTAACGTTGCGCGCTCGTCATCGCGAAGTGACTGCGCCGGTTCCATACTGCAGGCATGATGTGCCTGACCTCACATTCAGAGCCTGTGCCAGTAGGCCGTCGCTACCGCAGGTACTTGGCTGATCTTTGCAGTTATCAGGGACAGAAGTCTCTCGCTGAGACCGAAGACCTCGATCTTGATGCGAAGGCTACCGGTCGTCCCGAATTCCACGAAAACACGACGTGGAACGACGTTGAGATTCTGGAAATACGCCAGGACGCGAGCGCTTGCGCCTGGATCGGCTTCTGCGGTGACCCGCAAGCACAGGGCCTGGATAGTCGTTTGGAGTTCGTCTTTGTTGGTCATGGAGACCGCACCTCGAGTGAGTTTCACCTGGAGCGAGTGCAATACAGACCCGGCTTTCTGCGAAAGCCGGGCAGGTAATGGGCGCGGTCAAGTGAATGAGGTGGTCCATGAAGTGTTGAGTAGCGCCCGGACCTGGCAGGAAGTCACGCTCCATCTCGGATCCCTGTCCGGACTGGATCCGCGAGCGCGACTCCGGAGAGTGCGACGCTCGTGCCGGAAAGGAGCACTCCTTCGAGCAGCGTGGGCGGGCGACAAGTTCATCGAATAGGAGGAGGCAAGCCGTTATGAATGTTCAGCGTACCATGATGAGCAACCACCTGAAGTCGCGGCGCTTTGACACTACTCCGGAGACCCGCCGCAAGAAGAGACGCGCTGGACTGCCGGCCCTTGCATCGGTCGTTCTTTGTGGAGCATCTCCATGGGTAGCCGCGAGGCCGCCGGCCAATAGCCCCGTATCGTCGGCTGAATCGCTTGCGCCAAAGCCTGTGGGCTCCGTGACCCGGGGTAGCGTTATGGTCGAGAGTCACAGGATCGACTACACCGCCACCGCCGGGACCGTAATTCTCAGGAACGACCGTGGCAAGCCCACGGGCGGCATGTTTTATGTCGCCTACGTGAGAAGCGGTGTGAGGGACGAGAGCTCGCGTCCGGTGACGTTTCTTTACAACGGCGGCCCCGGCTCCTCGAGCGTATGGCTGCACATGGGCGCCTTTGGCCCAAAGCGCGTGGTGACCGCTGACCATACCCACACCGCGGCGGCCCCCTACCAGGTGGTTGACAACGAATACAGCCTCCTGGATGTCACGGATGAAGTCTTCATTGACGCGATGGGCACGGGCTACAGCCGGATCATCGGCAAGGACGAAGGTGGCGTCGGGCAGCGCAAGGATTTCTACGGCGTAGATCCGGATGTTGCTTCCTTCGCGCAGTTCATCGATCGCTATCTCAGCAAGAACAGTCGCTGGAATTCGCCCAAATACCTTTATGGCGAGAGCTATGGGACGCTGCGAACCGCGGCTCTGGTCAATTACCTGGAACAACGGGATTCCACCGACCTCAACGGCATCATCCTGCAGTCGACAGTTCTGACTCACCTCACGAACAGGTTCTGGCCGAACAATGACCTTGCTTACGAAGTGTTTCTGCCCACCTACGCGGCCACCGCGTGGTACCACCATCGGTTGCCCGATCAGCCTTCCGCGCTGCAACCGCTCCTGCAGCAGGTGCAGCAGTTTGCGCTTAACGACTACGCCGAAGCCCTGAACGCGGGGAGTGCGCTGAGCTCGGAACAATTCAGTGCCATCGCCGGCAAACTGCACGAATATACCGGTCTCAGCGCCGCATACATCGAGAAAGCCAATCTGCGCGTCACCGATCGGGAATTCTTCCATCGGTTGCTTGCCGAGCACGACGAGACCGTCGGACGCCTGGATTCGCGCTTCGCGGGTCCCAGCATGGACCCGCTGAGCGAGGGCTCACTCTACGATCCACAATCGACCGCCATCGGTTCGGCCTACGCGACGGCCTTCAATGACTACGTACACAACACGCTCGAATTCGGCCGCGATCGTATCTATCGACTTGAGGGCGACGTTTATCCCTGGAGCATGCGCCATGTCGACCTCGTCACCCGGCGTCCGCAGGGAGAGCAGGGGGGCTTCATCAGCGTGGCCGTGGATCTCGCTCAGGCCATGAAGCGCGATCCCGATCTTCAGGTACTGGTGCAAAACGGCTACTACGACCTCGCAACGCCATACTTCGGGACCATCTACATCATGAATCATCTGAACATCCCACCGGATTTGCGTTCCCACATCCACATGGAGTTCTATCAGTCGGGGCACATGATTTACGTGCATGTTCCCGCGCTGAAGAAGTTACACGACACCACCGCAGCTTTCATAGAAGCAACGGAAAGCGGTGGCTGGATTCGCGGTCGCTAGCGAGTCGGGTTCAGAGCCGCAAGTTCGAGGTCACTGGTCATGTTGAAGATGAGTCATTTTCTAACGACCTTGCTGATCGCCATGCCGCTCCTGGCGTTCCCGCCGGCCCTTGCAGCGAGCGCGCCTGCGGTTGAACTTACCCACGCTCTGCACTGGCGTAGTCTGGGTCCCTATAGGGGGGGCATCGTGGAAACGGTCGCGGGCGTCGCCAGCGAGCCCAATCTCTATTACATGGGCGCGGGTGGCGGCGGAGTGTGGGAGAGCGACGATTACGGAAGCAGCTGGAAAAACATTTCCGACAGATACTTCAAGAACAACAACATCGGCGCGATTGCGGTAGCGCGCTCCAACCCCAAAATCATCTACGTCGGCACCGGCAACCCCGCCTTCCGCAATACGTTCCTCACGGGCGATGGGATGTACAAATCCACCGATGGCGGAAAAACCTGGGTCCGTATCGGGCTGGACAAAACCGGGATCATCAGCTGGATCATCGTTGACCCCAAAGACCCCAACGTGGTGTACGTGGCCGCGATGGGTCAGGGCTGGGTGTCCAATCCCGAGCGAGGCGTATTCAAGAGCACGAACGGCGGGGAAACCTGGAAAAAGATCCTGTATGTCGATGACAGGACTGGAGCGATCAGTCTGGCCATGGATCCGTCGAATCCGCAGGTGCTGTACGCGACGATGTGGCAAGCGTATCGGCGGCACTGGATGCTTTCGAGCGGCGGGCCCGGCAGCGGGATTTACAAGACCACGGACGGGGGAGCCAGGTGGACCGATATTTCACACCATCCCGGATTACCGGCGGGTATCTGGGGAATCAACACAGTGGCGGTTGCGCCGAGCGACCCGAGCATCGTTTACGAGATGATGCAGGTCAGGTATCGCGGTCAGATCGGTGGCCTGTTCCGCTCCGATGATGGCGGGCAAAGCTGGAAACTGATGAACAACAGCCCCTCCATTACGCAGCGCGCGATGTATTACATGAGGGTGTACGTTGACCCCAAAAATCCCGACAAGATCTATCTCCCGAATACCAGTGTCCAAGTCTCGCGCGATGGCGGCAAGACGCTCGCCAGGATGCAACCCCCGCATGGAGACAACCACGCGTTCTGGATCAATCCGGAGGATCCGCAAGTGTTCATCGAGGGCAACGATGGAGGTGCGACGGTCACGCGTGATGGGGGCAAGACATGGAGTTCAGAGCTCAATCAACCGACCGGGCAGTACTATCACGCCAATCTCGACGACCAGTTCCCATTCGACATCTGCGCGGCTCAGCAGGATGACGGCTCTTATTGCGGGCCAAGCGCGGTACCCTTCGGGCGGCTTCCTCCGGTTTGGCCGAGGGTCATGGGTGGCGAGGCGAGCTGGGTCGTGCCGACACCCGGCGAGCCATGGATCACCTACGCGGATGGCTACTATAGCGATGAATATCGCGACGACCGCCGGACAGGACTCGTAAGCATCGCCAGCCCGTGGCCGGACTTCAAGTTCGGTCTCGCGGGCAACAGGATCAAGTACCGCTATGGCTGGTGGCATCACCCGGCCGTGTTCGCGCCACACGATCCCCATGAGTTGCTGATTGGCGGGAACGTCGTGTTCGAGGCGCAGGATCCCGGCCTCCAGCCATGGAAGGTGATAAGTCCGGACCTGACCCGCAACGATAGGAGCAAAGAGATTCGTTCCGGGGGGCCGATCAGCGCTGATATGACCGGCGAGGAAATGTTCGATACGCTGTCCTCGATCGCGTTCTCGCCACTGAACGACAGCATCATCTGGACCGGTTCCGATGATGGTCTGGTGTATGTCACCAGGGATGGCGGGGGTCACTGGAGCCAGGTCCGGCCGCCGAGCTTGCCGACCTGGTCGACAATCACCTGCATCGAGCCGTCACACACGGAAGCGGGGACGGCATATCTGGCGGCCAGTCGCTATGAGTGGGACGACTTCCGACCGTACGTCTACAAGACTACGGATTACGGCCGGCACTGGACGGAGATCACCGCGGGCCTGCCCGATGAGCAGTACGTGGAGAGCATACGTCAGGACCCGGGTGATCCAAGCCTTCTGTTGGTGGGTACGAGTGCGACCGTATACATGAGCGTGAATAGGGGGGGTCAGTGGTTGCCGTTGCGGCTGAATCTGCCTTCGGTGCGGGTGACGGATGTCGAGATCCAGCCCGCGCAGCATGCGGTGGTGCTTGCCACCTTCGGGCGGGCGTTCTGGTCACTCGACGACCTGCAGTTCCTGGAGCAGCTGACCCGCGCGGACGTCGCGAATGATGCGCCGTACCTGTTCAAGCCGCAGCAGACGTGGCTCATCAAACGAAGTGCCCTCAGCTTTTTCGGCTCGGCTGTCGGGGGCGACAATCTGCCCGCCGGCGCTACGGTGTTCTTTCAGCTGCCGGCCGATTATGCGGGTCAGCCGGTGAAGCTGAGCTTCACCGATGTCAGCGGCAAGCTGGTTCGCAGCTTCACGCTGCCGAGGAAATCGAATCGAACCGGTCCCCCGCTCAGAATGGCGGTCAGGAAGACCGAAAAGCTGCATCCCGGGATGAACCGGTTCCTGTGGAACCTGCGTTATCCGACCGCGGTGCAAGTGAAAGGAGCCTATATCGCGGGCCGTTCGGTCACTGTACCGATTGGCCCGGAAGTGGTGCCGGGGACCTATTACGCCGTGCTGATGTATCGGGGTGCCACTCAGAAGCAACCCTTTATGGTCAAGCTCGAGCCGAACCTGAGTACGACCCAGCCGGGGTTGCAGCGACGCTTTGATCTGCTGATGAAGATCCAGTCCGCCATAAACCAGCTCGACATCGCCCTGAACCAAGCAATGCATGCACGCAGCGAGGTTCAGAAGGCCGTGGCGGACAGGCGCGTGAGCGCGAGTCAGGCGAAGGAGGTTCTGACTGATCTCGATCGTGACATCAATGACGTGATCGATTTCAGAATTCAATCCAGCAGGGGCTTTGATGTGTTTCCCCCTCGACTACGCTCCTGGCTAAGCGCGATCTATACCCGGGTGGATTTTGCGTATGTGCAACCGACCCCGGAGATGACGCAGGTAGCGAATGGATATGTCAACGACGAGCGCCAAGGGGTGATACGTCTGCAATCCGATGTTGCCCGGGCGGGGGCAGTGCTGAAGCACTGAAACGGGAGGGAGGTCTGACGGCTGTCGAGACGATCTGATATGCTCCGGCGAACGGGCGCGTCCTTCGCTGCGGAACTGCATCACAGAATCCGCTCGTCTGCGCCTATGCGCGCTCGGACTTGAGACGACGACGGCGGCGCTCCTCGCCCCGGCAGCGATGATTCATGCCCATGAGCGATGATCAGCACGCCACAGCCGCGAGCGTTACGGATCCCTCGCGGACCCGTACGCAGCCGCGTCGGGATACGCGGTTCGTCACCGCCGAGTACCGCCGGGCACGCCTCTCCGTCGTCCTCGCGCTGCTCCTGCTTGCCGGGACCGCGGTGTATCTCGTCGTACAGGAGCGGCAGCAGACCTGGGCGTCCGCGCGTGAGAGCGTCCTCAATCTGTCGCTCGGGCTCGAAACCTCCATCACCGGACTGCTCGAGCAGCCTGTTTTCAGTTTGAAGGGCATCGCCGCCGGTGTCTCTGCCCGCCAAGGAATGCAGCCCGACCCCGAGCAGGCAAACACCGTCCTACGCGAAGCGGCGCGTTTCGACTCGATCTCGAGCTACCTCGGTTTTCGAACCCCGGACGGCCGCATCATCGCCGTCGATCAATCCGGGGTGAGGGTGGCGAGTGTCACCGTGCTGCGGACCATCGCGCAGGTGCTCGATCGGCGCGGCACGGGGCTGGCCGTAGCGTCTCTCGTTAGGCTTGCGGCCAACGGCGATTGGTATCTGCCGATCACATTCGATTTTCAGGCAACCGCGAATGCGCCGGATGTTGCTTTTGCGCTGATTCCCGTACGGCGCCTGTTCGCGAGCACGGATAGTCTGCGACTGATTCCCGACAGTCAGGTGAGTCTGGTAACCACCGATGGCAGGCTGCTCGTCGTATACGCTCCAGGCACCGGCTCCTTAATCGCGCTCGGCCACCAGGTTTCACAGCAGTCACTCGCGCGAATCCGCGGGCGCAGTAGCGGCGTGTTTCTCTCGCTGCCCTCGAAATTCGCGTACGTGGGTTTTGCGCGCTCCGCCGCGCTGCCGCTTTACGTGGGCGCGGCCGTCCCAGTTGCATCACTTCGCCGGCAGTGGCTCGAAGAGGCTGCCGCGCCCGGTGCCGTGCTCGTGATCGGGGTGCTCGCACTGCTCATGTTCGCGTGGCAGCTGCATCGGGCGCTCCGCCGGCAGGCGGCCTATGTCGCTGAGCAGGAGTACCTCGCGCAGCACGACACCCTCACGGGACTCAAGAATCGGGACGGCTTCATGCGTGAGCTCGAGCGTGCGATCTCGGCCGCGCCCGGTGATCCGCTCGCGGTGCTGCTCCTCGACTTGAATCGCTTCAAAGACATCAACGACACCCTCGGGCACGCCGCCGGTGACTGCGTCCTGAAGGAGATTGGAGACCGGTTGCGGGAACGTTTCGCTAACTCGAACAATTGCGTCGCGCGCCTGGGCGGGGACGAGCTCGCGGTCCTCGCTCTGGGTGCGGAGTCGGTGCGGACGCTCGAGAGCCTGGGCGACAGTCTGCAGGAATGCCTGGAGCGCACCACGGTGCCGGGTGGCGTCGCACTCGATCTGACGGCGAGTATCGGCGCCGCGCTTTACCCGCACGATGCGAGTACCTCGAGCGAGCTTCTCCGCTGCGCGGACATCGCGATGTACGCGGCGAAAGAAGAGCTCAGCTCCTTCTGCCGATACCACGAGGTGTTGGATCAATTCACCCCGGAGATGCTCGCGCTGCAAAGCGAGTTCGGCAAGGCGCTGCGCGAGGGCACGCTCTCGGTCGCCTATCAACCGAGAGTGCGCCTGGCGGACGGAGAGCTGGTCGGGCTCGAGGCGCTCGCGCGCTGGACGCACCCGACCATGGGGCCGATCGCACCATCGCAATTCGTGCCGCTCGCGGACGGCACCGAGCTGGTCCATCCCTTCGCGCAGTACATGCTGCGCGCGGCCTGCGAGCAGATGGTCGCATGGAAGCGCCACGGGCAACACGTGCCGATCTCCGTGAACATCAGCGCCAACAACCTCCTCGACAGCGGCTTCGTGGGCAAGGTGCGCGCCATGCTGGAGGCGCATGGCATCGAGCCCGCGCTCCTCGAGCTCGAGGTGACCGAGAGCGCGGTCTTGCGCCACCCGGACACGATGCTCAAGCGACTCGGTGAGATCCGCGCGCTCGGCGTGCGGCTGTCGATCGACGACTTCGGAACCGGCTACGCCTCGCTCGCCTACCTGAAGCGGCTGCCGGTGCACACGTTGAAGATCGATCGGAGCTTCGTCATGAATCTGACCGAGGATGCCGCCGATCAGCGCATCGTGCGCAGCTCCATCCAGCTAGCCCACAGTTTCGGCATGACGGTCGTGGCCGAAGGCGTGGAAACGGCCGACGCGGCCCGCGAGCTGCAGGCTTACGGGTGCGAGTTTGCGCAGGGCTACTACTTCGGCTATCCGCAGACGGCCGCCGAGATCGAAGCACGGTGGCTCGCACCGGTAAGCGACACGCCCCCCCCGGCGCGGGCCCAGGGGTGATTCTCGCCAGCGGCTTGGGACGAGGGCCGCCGGCACCTTCCAACTGGACGCACGTCGCGCCGGCCGCTCGTCCTCTGCGCGCGATGGGGCCCTTCGAGCTTCGCAACCGCCTCGAGGCCGCGATGGCCGAGGGAGACGGAATGGCCGGAGCGCATTGCATTCACGAGCTCTGGATGCGCGATGGGTTTGGAGTTGATATCGATGCGGCTCTCGATCGCCTCTGGCAGCACGCGGCGAGCTCCATTCCCGACTGGCTTCCGATGACCCACATCGAGTGGCTGCCGGCGGCGTATGAGATCACAGCCCGGTTCGGCGCCGCGCGGGCCGGTCGATCCAACGTCTATCTGATACTCCTCGATTATCGCGACCGGAAGCGTGGTCCGTACGGCGTATATGTGGGTATGAGCCGCTACGCGCCCGCGCAGCGCTTCGATCAGCACAAGGCCGGCATCCGGGCAGCGGGCAGCGTTCTCAAGCGTGGACTCGAAGCGCTGACGGGTCCCACGCTGCACTTGCAGCGCATGGCTTACGCGGACGCGACGCGCATCGAGTCAGGACTCGCGGCCGCGCTGAGCGATGCCGGTCTCCTGGTCAAGGGCGGCCACTGACCGGCCGGCGATAAATCTCGGGCTCGAGGCGCTCCATGTGCCGCTCCGGCTGGGCGACCGGAACGAATCCGAATGGGCGGTAGAGCTCGTGGGCGTCGGCGGTCACGAGACTCCAGCGGCGAAGCCCCTGAAGCGACGGGTGGTCCATGGCCATTCCGAGCATGCCCTTCGAGAGGCCTCGGCCGCGATGGCTCTCGAGGACGTAAACGTCGGATACGTAGCAGAACGTCGCATAGTCTGAGATGAGCCGGGTCAGGCCGACTTGCGCGCCGGAACTATCATAGGCGCCGATGCACAGCGAACCACCGACAGCCCGTTCCACGATTTCGTAGGGCATGCCGGCCGACCAATACGCCCGGCTGAGGTACGCGTGTATCGCGCGCAGGTCGAGGCGGCCGGCGTCATCGGAAATCGTGTATGAGCCCACATGTCGTTCACGGGACATAGATATGCCTTCCAATCCAGACTGTTCTGCGCCCCGGGGAGGCCGCCCGAAATGTGTCCAGCCTCAGGCCAAGCGATGTTCCGCTGGACCGGGCCTAGCGTGGCGCCTGACGCGCATTCTCGTATTCTATCCAAGCGGATCAATGGCTTGAGTGTCAAAGATGCGCCCCAGAAGCTCTTTTGGCCTGGCGCGTGACCGTGCTACCATGCGCGGCCCGGCGCGGGGCGACCCTTCCTCAATGGGTCACTCAAGAGCCCCGCAGGCATTTCCGGCGGCGCGCCCGTAGCTCAGTTGGATAGAGCGCATGGCTACGAACCATGAGGTCGGGGGTTCGAATCCCTCCGGGCGCGCCAATAAATCAATGGCTTCCAGTTCGCCCGGGAATCGGGCTCCCAATTGAGTGACCAAGATGGGCGTCGTGGATTCGAGTCAGCCGATCAAGCTGGAGCCGGCGCACGCAGCGTTGTGCCGAGGTTGCACTTCGTGGAAACGACTTCTGCCAAGTCCTCGATCTACCGGCAGGAATCTCGAACATCATGTTGTTGCTGCCGGTCTTCGGATCTCAAGGCTGCTTCAACGCCGATAGGACTGTGCGAGAGGTGGGCCAATGCGCTGGATCCGATGCCGCCGCGGCAATCGCAAACTATTAGAACGGCGAGAGAGAATGCACCGGCCTACCTTGCTGAAGGCGCGGATTTCTCCCAGGGACTGATGTGGGATTCCATCATGCGCGATGACCTGCCGAAGCTCGGATTAGACTTCAAAGTGCCGATCTTCTTCATTCAGGGGGCGCAGGACGATTTGGGCGTGACGGCGCTGGCGCACCAATACTTCGAGAGCATCCGTGCGCCCGAGAAGAAGTTCATTGTCTTGCTCCGGGCGGGCCATCTCGCCATCTTTCGGGCGCGAAGGGCGTTCTTCCGACAGCTCGTCAAGTGGGTGCGATCGGTCGCGGTCGCCGTGCGCTGAGCCCGATCGAGCGTGAAGGGCTGCATACACAGTGCAAATATCGACAATCCCGAATGAGACGAGGCACATGGCGCGCAGTGAGTCCGACACTGCTACCGGTGGTTCGGCAAGCACGACCGCCTTGAGTGCGTGAGCGCACCGACCCGGTAGCGCAGTCCAGCCCAATGCGACTATGAGCAGCCTGTTCAAGGCTCAGGTATGCTTCGCGGAAGCGGACACCCTTGAGTCGTGGATTTCTCAATGCGATTGAGCAAAGCCGCCTACTACGCCGATTTCGTCATCTACGCGGCCATCGTGCTGGCATTAACGATACACGTTTGGCTGCGAGGGCAGTGGCCTGTGCGCCTGCAATGGCTGGGGGAATTCGCTATCGGCATGGGTGCATGGACGTTGCTCGAATATGTGCTGCACCGCTGGGTACTGCATCGGGTTCCGATCATTGCGCCGATGCACGAAGCGCATCACCGCTCACCACGTGCCCTGCTGGGCACTCCGACCTGGCTGACGCTGGCGATGATATGGATCATCTTTTTCCTCCCGACGTGGTGGGGTTGGTCGTTCACAGCGGCCAGCGGGCTGACGGGAGGGGTCATGATGGGGTTTCTGTGGTACGGGATCTTGCACCACGTCGCCCATCACGGCCGACCGACGCGGCTCGCAACGCGGCTTTCGGGTTGCGTGCGCCGACATCTGCGGCATCACTATTCGAAGCGACCTGTGAACTTCGGGGTTAGCACCGCGTTTTGGGACCACGTGTTTGGAACGGCCGACCGGATCCGACCAGGCATCCGCAGAGTTCCCGGCGTTCCCCAATGACCTCACCCCTGTAGCTTCCATTCGCCTGCCTCTGGGCCACAACCGGTTTCCATGTACCGCACCCGACGTTCGATCTCGGAATCCCGAAAAAATAGCATGCTGAACACGTTCGGCGACGGTAGGCGCCTTTCATCATATTCCAGCATGTAATCGCAGGTCCTATGCGTCGCCTACTTCGGCGCTCGCGAGACGTCAGCAAGTCGGACTGGATGGCACGCGTAGCGGTGGCCGCTCTTGAACGCGTCGAGCGGCGGCTCAGGGTCACGGTTGAGCCGGTGGATATGACAGGCAAGGTGCGGGCAGGATCGGCCGCTCGCGCGCCCCACTGGATCTGTACATACCGGACGGGCAAAATGTTGCGGTTGGCCAGCTGCGCCCTGCTATCGAGCGAGCACCCGTGAACGATCGCCGCATTGATGGCTTCTTTTATGGACTCTTTATGGACGTCAGCGTGCTAGGGAAGAGTGGCGTCGCACCGGTGGATTTACGCCGAGCGTACGTGGATGACTTTGCTCTGTGTATCGGGAATCGCGCCACGCTGGTTCCGTCGACGGGCGCCCGTTCATATGGGATGTTGATTGCATTGACGCGCGGCGAGCTGGAGCGCTTGTACGGTGCTCCAGGCCTCAATCAGTACCGACCGGAAGCTGTTTTGGCTCACTGCCTCGATGGCGGTTCTGTCCCTGCTTTGTGCTACAACCTTCTCGCCGAGCCGCGAGCAGGTGAGAGGAATTCGAACTACGCGATGCAGTTGCAAAAGGTTCTGGGTGATCTCGGCTTCCCAGTCGAGTACGTCAACTCCGTAGCAAGCGTCTGAGCGGCAGCCGCCGGCCCAACTGCGGTCGCTGGCGCGGCGTACTCAGTGTGCTCGAAAGCCGGCATTCCGTGTAACCGCAAGGCTTCAATGAGGTGGCCCCCGCGCGCCACATCAGCCATTTGGTCTGGCGCAGCACGGCAAGTGGTTCATCGGCGCACGCTACTCATCCTTGAGTGCAATCACTGACTGGATCAGAGCCAGCGGTTCGCGCCGCAGGCGCCCAGCGTTCGTGTGTTCCGAGCCGCGCACGGCATGGATGCGGGTCAGCTTCGATGACACATGTCACTACCGCGGCACACGCACTTGTCCAATAATACTGCAATCAGGTTCACGGCAAGCAGCGCAGTGGATATGAACATCTCAGGCCGCAAGGGTCGCTACGGCATCGATGCTCCCTACGTGCCGATGCTGATGATCGCTGGATCGATCCTCTGTGTTGGGCTGATCGTGTTCGCCCACGTGGCGCAGCTGTGGGTTACCGTCGTCATCCTGCTGGCTTTGTCCGGTGTCTATCTGCACACCACTTTGCGCGGCAAATTCCGGGTTTGGCGTACGCTGCTTGACGGCTTGTCGTTGCACGGCGATGAACGCATTCTGGACCTTGGCTGCGGGCGCGGCGCGGTTTTGTTGATGGCGGCAGCCTACGTGCCACAGGGCCGCGCCGTGGGCATCGATATCTGGAGTACCAAGGATCAATCCGGTAACGCCATGGCGGTAACCCGGGAAAACGCCATCGCGGAAGGCGTCGTCGATCGCGTGGAGCTGCACACGGCCGACATGCGTCAACTGCCGTTCGAAAGCGGTAGCTTCGATGTGATCGTCTCCAACGTGGCTCTTCACAACATCAGTGCGCAAGCCGGCCGCGATCAGGCCATCGACGAAGCCTGGCGCGTACTGCGCCCGGGTGGACGCCTGCTGGTTGCAGACATCTCCAAAAGCCGCCAATACCTGCAGCGACTTGCCCCGTTCCGCGCAACCCTCGTGCGTCGCAATCTAGGGTGGCGCGTGTGGTGGGGCGGGCCCTGGGTTCCCACCATGTTGATCGACGCACGGAAGCCAGTGTCTTCCTGATTTGAGAAAACAGGCGCCAGAGCCGACTATTCGGGGAAAGCGTATTCTGACCCCGCCGCCGCCCGGACGCGCGCCCAAGCGGACCGGAGATCCTTGAGCGGGTGGCCTGCGAATTTACCGCAGATGATGTACGGATTGCCCTCGATCCGCGTTATGGTCCCGAGCCGTTCGATGGCGGCGAGGGAAAGAGGGGCGAGCAGAGGCTCCCCATTCTTTGGGCGGCCGATGGACGGGGTCCGCTGTCCCCAGTCCACGTCGGACCACGTGTCGCGCGTAATCGTTCAGCTCGGCTTCGATCGCGCGAGGATCTCCGCGATGTCCGCAGAAGTGATCGTCACGGCGAGCCGTGATCCCAGCTTCGAGATGAGATGGCTGTTCAGGTATCGCTCGTCGTCATCTCCGGTCTACTTCTTCGGTTTGGCGTGCTTGCGGAGATAGGTTTCAGCCAGCGCCTTCACCGTGCTCGCCGTTTTCAACGCGTCGTCGGCCGCCTGCGGATCTTTGCCGGCGGCCACGTGGCCGAGAGATGTTCGCGCCTTCTTGCGAGCTTCCGCGAGGGTCAGCGCGTCCGCGCGGCCGAGCTTGGCCAAGCGCTTCCGGTGCTTCACCCGGTAGCTGACGACATAAGTACGACGACCTGCCGGGTAGACACGCAGGCCGAAGCAAGGGATCTCGTCATCCCAGTAGATGCACTGCGAGTTCTGCTCACCGATGTACGGGAGGCTTCGCACCGTGTCCTGGCGCAGTTTGGCTGCTGGCACGTGCGATTCCCACTGGTCGCTTGAGTGACCAGAGAGTGACCAAGACGGAGCGTACTTAAGCGCAACTGGACACGCAACGGCGCAGGCCAATGAAATTAACCCATTGAAACTACAAGAGAATCGTAGTTAGGCTAATTCGGGCGTCGCGAGCACATCTGGCTACGAACCATGAGGTCGGGAGTTCGAATCCCTCCGGGCCAATTTACGAAGATCGCTCCGAGTAGCCGGGCATCGAGAGCGACGGGATCCCAGGCTCAGCCAGAAGGAATCAGGAGAAACGCCCGCTCCGAGCCGGGGTCGTTCGCGTCGGTGCCGTTTACCGCTATCCAGCCGTTCGAGCTGATACCGACCGCGTCCTCGAAATTCACCGAGCCGGCAAGCGGATCGGTGGGGTCGATCGAGGCGTTGAGATCATACATCTGGCCATTCTGGTACAGGAACGCTCGCGAAACGTCGCCGACTGTGGTGTTTTCGGACTGGCCGACGATCTGTCCGCTGTCATTGATGGATGCCGCCGAGCTGTCGGTATCGCCTTGCAGCGTCCCGAGGTCGATCATTGCGCCCTGACGGTAAAGGAATGCGTGGGAGGGAGCCCCGGAACTCGCACCTACCCTGGAGCTCCCGACGATATCGCCGTTGCTGTTGATTCCATACGCGGCGCTGACGCCCGAGTCCTGCAATGAGCCCAGACTCGTGACGCTGCCAGACTGCCATTCGACAGCGAAAAGCCCACCACTGACAACTGCGCCGTTGCTATCTACTACGTTGGACATACTCTGTCCAACCGCCGTTCCACTGTCGTTGATGGCGCTGGCCGAAATCCCGAGGCGGGGACAATAGTCACATTCGAGCCCCGCAAGGGTGGTCTCCGCGTAATTGGGGCCACTCCATAGGAGAGCAGCACTACCGGGAGAGCCGGAATCGGCGTACTGCCCGAGGATCGTGCCGCTGTCATTCACGGCCACGGCCTCGGCAGAGTAGGAAAGCGCGCCGGTGAGCAGCACCGCGCCGCCAGATGCGGTCCAGAATCCCGGGAACAGTCCAGGGTTTGCCGCAGGACCATACTCGTAGCCTGTGATCACGTCGCTGTTGCTGATATCGGTCGGGACGGCGCCGTACTCCCCAGGCTCGAATGTCAGCTCGTCCAATGCGCCAGAGCTTTGCTGATACATCCATGCCCTCACGCTGGGGTTGGTACCGACGTCGCCGCTGCAGCCGTCGCAGTCCTGCTCGCAACTCCCAACGATCATACCTTGATCATTGACCGCGGCCGTCGAACAGGAGACGACGTTGAAATTCGCGGCTGTTGGAGAGAGGTATGGAATCTCGACGATTTTGTATGTGGGCGGTGCCGGTGTCGAAGGAGTTGGTGAGGAAGACCCCGAGCCCGTCGGCGGCGCCGGATTCGTCGGGGTCGAGGGCGGCGGGACGGGGGTGGCAGGGGCCGACGAGGAAGGGGCGCTGGATGGTGCTGAAGTATTCGAGGACCCTCCGGGACCACACGACGCGCAAAGCAGCGCTGCCAGAACAATTGCCGCCGATCTCATGCAGCACCTCTCGCGACGGAAAGCCCTGGATAGAGCCGCGCCGCAATCGATGTGCCGCGGCGATTGGCCAAGCTTATGTTTGCAGTCAAGTGAGCGTGGCGGCTTGGGGCGTATCTGCGGTCGCGGAAGACCGACGGTTAAGAGCGAGGCAACCAACCGATCGGGGGGGCGGCGTTCGACTGCACGCTCCCATGAGATTTCTCAGGCGTGAGCCGCGCCGGGATGCAATAATTCGCGCCGATGACGCACCGCCCACCGCTCCTTCGCCCCCTAATTCTCTCCCTGCTCCTCACGACCGTCGCCGCCAGCGCCCTGCTGCCCGCGCACGCGCAGTGGCGCGCGCTGCAGGCGCTCGAGCAGCGTGGAGCGCTCGTATCGGCTTCCGCGATCGACCTCGACGACAACACTGTCATCGAGCAGCTCAATGCCGCGAGCCGCCTCACGCCAGCCTCGCTGACCAAGCTCGCCACGACGGCGCTGACGCTACAGACCTGGCCGGCCGACAAGATGTTCGAGACCCCGCTGCTCGCCAATGCCCCGATCGTCCGCGATCGGGTCGCTGGCGATCTCATCCTGGAGGGGGCCGGCGATCCCTCGCTCGATGACGAGTCGCTCTGGCGGCTGGCCGCGCAGGTGCGTGGCGACGGCGTCCATGAGGTGAGTGGCGATCTTTTCGTCGATCCGTCACCCTTCAGCGTCGTGACCTGCGAGGCGCAGGACCGCTGCGCGGCGCTCGAGCGCAGTGATTCGGCCTACAACGCGCCGCTCGCCTCGATCGGGGTGGACTTCGGCAATTGGTGTGTGATCGTGCGCCCGACCGCGGCGGGTGCGCCGGCCCTCGTGCGCGGCTGCGGAGTCACGCGCTTGCCGATCGCCGTCGCGGGAACCATCCGGACGGTAGGGCGCGGCCGCAGGCAGACCTTCTGGGTCGAGCGGCGTACGACGCCGGCCGGTGGCGATAGCCTGCAGGTCGGCGGTGACGTTCCGCTCGGGGATGACCAGACGGTATACCGCTCCATGTCGAATCCGGCGCTCGGCGTGGGCCTGCTGCTCAAGGAAACGCTGCGCGAGATCGGAGTCGCGGTCGCAGGTCCGGTGGTCGTGCGCGCGAGCCGGCCAACGGCAAACTCCTATCCGCTCGCCACCGTGGAGGGCCTCAGCCTGCGCGAGCAGCTCGGACGCATGCTGCGGTTCTCGAACAACTACATCGCCGATGTGCTCACGATGGACATGGCCGCGAGCGTCGATGACCACCCTCCGGATGCGCTGGCCTCTGCGGGCCGGCTGCTGTCGGAGTTCGTGCAGCGCGTCCAGGCGCGCGATCGGCCGGCCTCACTCGTCGCGCCGCCGATCTACAGCGGCAGCGGTCTCACGACCGACAATCGCCTCTCCGCGAATGATCTGGTGCGCCTGCTCGCGTACGAGTATCACGATGCGCGCCGATTTCCCGCGTTCTACGGCGGGCTCGTCGTGCCACGTGACGCGCCCTTCGTCTTCCTGCGCCAGGGTGACCCGGCCTGGCTCGATCGCGTGGCGCTGAAGACCGGTACGTTGGATAACCCGCGCTCGGTCTGCGGGATCGCCGGCTATCTGCGCAAGCGCAATGGCGGCTGGATCGCCTTTGCGGCCATCGTCAACGGCGGCCCCGGCTGGAAGCACGTGCCGCTCTTCCAGGCGATCGCAGCCGAGCGCAACGACGTCGAATCTCTGCTCAGAAGGTATTGACCCGGCGACCCCTCCAGGCACGCCCCATCGACAAGCCCGCTCAGAATCCTCCGGCCGATCACTGGGGAGAGCGCATGCCGCGCTCGCTGGGTCCGTGGGGCGCCACGGCGGTCGTTGTTGGCGTCACGATCGGCAGCGGTATTTTCCGCGTGCCGGCGACCTTGGCGGGGCAACTGCATGCGCAGGGGCCCGCGATGCTCTGCTGGCTGCTCGGCGGCCTCATCAGCCTGTGCGGAGCGCTCTCGGTCGCCGAGCTCGGCGCGGCGTTTCCCCGCTCGGGGGGCATCTTCGCCTACCTGCTCGAAAGCTACGGATCGGTGCCGGCATTCCTCTACGGCTGGGCCTGCCTCACCGTCGTGACCCCGGCCGCCCTGGGCGCGACCTCGACCATCTTCGCCGAATACCTGGGGTATTTCCTGCCGATCTCGGCGGCAGCCGTGCACTATGTCGCGGCACTCACGATCGCGCTGATGGGTGTCATCAATTACATCGGCTTGCGGCGGGCCTCGGCCGTCATGAACGTCACGACCGCGGCGAAATTCGTGGCGGTCGTCGTGTTGGGTCTGCTGGCATTCACCGCCGTCCGCGCGCCGTCAGCCCCGCCGGCGCCGATGGCCGTCGCACACGGTGCCACCCTGTCGTTGATCGGGACCGCGCTGATTCCGGTCCTGTGGACGTACGATGGTTGGTCGAATCTCACCTCGGTCGGCGGTGAGATCTCGCGGCCGCAGACGACGCTCCCCGTCGGGCTCGCGCTCGGGACCGCGTGCGTGGTGCTGGTGTATCTGTTGCTCAATCTCGGCTTCTGGCACGCGCTGTCGGGTTCGCAGATGGCGCGCTCGCCGCTCGTTGCCGCGACCGCCGCCGCGCGCATCCCCTCGATCGGCACCGCCGGTGCGGCTCTCGTCGCGGCTCTGGTGCTGGTGTCCACCTTCAGCGGGCTCAACGGCTCGATGATGACCGATCCGCGGATCATTTACGGCATGGCCGATCGCGGGCTCTTTTTCCGTGCCGTGGCCCGCGTCTCGCCCCGCTTCCAGAGTCCGTCGGTCGCGATCGGACTCTCCGCCGCCCTAGGATGCGTGTACGTGCTGCAGAACGATTTCGCGCAGCTCGCCGACCGGTTCGTTCTCGGCGAATGGCCGTTCTATGCGGCGACTGTCGCGGGCGTGTACGTGCTGCGGTACAAGCGGCCCGACCTGCCGCGGCCGTACCGCGTGTGGGGGTATCCACTGCTGCCCGCGCTGTTCCTGCTCGCCTCGCTCGCCCTGATCGGCAACGCGCTCGTCACCGATCCGCGGGATACCGGGATCACGCTGCTCACCATTGCGGTGGGCCTCCCGGCCTATGCGATCTGGAAGGCGCTGGAAAGAGCCTCGGCGCGCCGGTCCGGCGTCAAGGATTCTCGGCGGGAGGCGGACTGATCTCGCTGCGCCCGGGCTCGTCCAGCACGTCGCCGAGAAGCCGGCGCACGGCCACATAACATACGGGGATCAGAAGGACCCCGAGCACGCACGCGGTAAACATCCCGCCCACCACGCAGGTGCCGATGTCATGCCGGCCGTTGGCGCCCGCGCCCGTCGACACGACCATCGGAAAGACGCCGAGGATGAAGGCGAAGGACGTCATGATGATCGGCCGGAAGCGCAGCCGTGCCGCTTCCAGCACCGCGT
>JBOIAQ010000066.1:0-21736 GCA_050739115.1 Steroidobacteraceae bacterium
CACTCGCGCGCCCGCGTCGTCAGCGTCCGCGCCACTCGGGCTTGCGCTTCGCGGCGAAGGCGCGCGCGCCTTCCTTCAGGTCCTCCGAGCCGATCACGCGCTGCACGGCATCCAGGCTGTCGTGCAACTCGAACGCCTGGTGCTCGGGGATCATTTCCGTGTGGCGCAGGAGCTGTTTGATCGCCGGGAAAAGAAGCGGCGGCCCGGAGGCGAGCTGGCTCGCGATCTCGCGGGCCTTGGTGAGAGATTGACCGCGTGGGACGACATGGTTCGCGAGACCCCAGTGCTTGGCCTCGGCGGCCTCCATCCAGCGGCCGGTCATGAGGAACTCCACCGCCACGTGGTAGGGAATGCGCCGCCGGAGCTTGATGGTGCCGGCATCCGCGAGCACGCCGACGTTGATTTCCGGCAGCGCGAACCGCGCATGCTCCTCCATGACGATGAGATCGCAGCCGAGAACGATCTCGAAGCCGCCGCCGCAGGCGATGCCGTTGACGGCCGCGATGAGGGGTTTATCGAGATTGCGCGGGTAATTGAGGCCGCCGAAACCGCCGCTTCCCCAGTCCTCGTCGGATTCCTCGCCGGCCGCCGCCGCTTTGAGGTCCCAGCCGGCCGAGAAGAAGCGCTCGCCGGCGCCGGTCACGATGCAAACGCGCAGTGCCGGATCGTCGCGAAAGGCGCTGAAGATCTCGTTGAGGCGCCGGCTTGCCGGCAGGTCGATGGCGTTGGCTTTCGGGCGCTCCAGAGTCACTTCGATAACGGCGCCCGTCACCGTGGTGCGAATTCCGGCGAGCTCGCTGACTTCGGTCATTTCAAGGACTCCTCGGCAGTTCGGACCAGCGCATCGACCGCTACTGCGCCGAGCCCGGCGGGCCGAACGATCACGGGATTCAAGTCGAGCTCGAGCAGTCGATCCACATTCTCCTCCGCGAAGCGGGCGCAGGCCAACACCGTATGCACGAGCGCAGGCAGATCTCCCGGTGGCCTGCCGCGATAACCGCCGAGGAGCCGGCCGACACCGAGGCGGCTGAGCGCGCTTTGGACCGCCGCTGAGGTGAAGGGCGGCAGCAGCATGGCGGTATCTCTCAGCAACTCCGCGAGCACGCCGCCCGCACCCAATACCAGGAGCTGACCGAACTGCGGATCGGCGGTGATGCCGATCAGCACTTCCGCAACCCCATCGGTCACCATCTCCTCGACGAGGAGGGTGCCCGATATTCGCGACAGGCGATCCGCGGCGGCGGCGGCATCGGTGATGGTGCGTACATCGAGCACTACGCCACCGACGTCGGACTTGTGCTCGATGTTGCCGCTCGCCTTGATGACCACCGGAAATCCAATCGCGCGCGCCGCGCTTGCCGCCTTGTCGGGCGTCACGAGCTGCGAGCGCGGAACCGGCACACCGTGTGCGGCCAGCGCCCTTTTGCCCTCCAGCTCCGAGAGGGTCTTCCCACGGATTCGGCTCGCGGGCGTTGCGTCGCCGGCGTTGCGCCGCTGCGGGCGCCAGAGCTCCACAGCCGCGCCTCGCGTCCAGGCCGCCCCGATTGCCGCGGCATGATCGAGCGCCTCCAGGGCCTCGCGCTGGCCTTGCAGCGGAATGACTCCCGCGGCGAGACACCTCTCGCGCGTGGTCGCGGACAGCGATTCCGGCAACGAGCTGATGACCGCCGCGCATGCGGGCGCGCCCGGATAGGTGGCGATGAACTCCTCGATGACCGCAACGTAGCTTGCCGGGTCCGTCTGATCCTCCGGCGGGCAGTCGACCATTAAACCGACCGCGTCGTATCCGGCGCCGTGCACGATCGAGAAGAGCGAGTGCAGGCGCGGCCGGTCGAACCAGATATGGGTATGGAAATCGAACGGGTTGGCGATCACCACACGCTCGGAGAGCAGATCGCGCAGTGGTGCGGCGGAGTCGGCCGGAAAGGCCGGGAACTCGAGCGCGAGGTGTCTCGCGGCATCGGCGGTCATGGCCATATCGCCGCCCGAGGCGCCCATGACGAGTATCCGCCGGCCGGTCAGCGGTCCGGCGACATGCAATACCTTCAGCGTCTCGCAGAGCGTCGCGAGCGAATCGCAGCGCGCGATACCGGCTTGCCGGCAGAATGCCTCGAATGCACCGTCCGTTCCGGCGAGCGCGCCCGTGTGACTGCGTGTCGTGCGCGCCGCCGCCTCGGTGCGCCCCGCCTTGACCAATGCGATCGGCTTGCCCGCGGCGCGCGCCTTCTCGATCGCGCGCGCGAAACCCGCGGCGTCCCGGACACCTTCGATGTACAGGCCGAATGCGCTGACCCGCGGATCCTCGGCCAGCTCCTCGATCAGGTTCTCGACGGCGAGGCGCGTCTGATTGCCGGTGGTGATGAGGTAGCCGATCGGGAGCGAGCGCTGATTGAAGAGAATGTTCAACGCGATGGTGCCGCTCTGACAAATGAGAGCCACGCCCCGCGCCGGGCGAGATCCGACCACCTGGTCTGGCCAGAGCGCCGCGCCGTCGAAGAGATTGACGAAGCCGTAGCAGTTGGGTCCGAAGTAGGGCAGGGCACCCGCGGCGCTCTCGAGCGCAGTGGTGAGGCGCTGCCCCTCGGGAGTGCCCGTTTCGGAAAACCCGGCCGCAAAGCACACGAAGCCGCCGGCGCCGCGACGCGCCAGAGCGGCGGCGATGGCCGGCACTTCGTGATTGGGCGCGGCGATAAAGGCCGCATCGGGCGCGGCGGGGAGCGCGTCGACGGAACGAAAATAACGACTCTGCGCGCTCGACGGGCGGCTCGGGTGCACACGCCAGACCTCACCGGCGTAACCGATGGCCTGCGCCGCCGCCGCGGCCGCATCCGCCCACTGCCCGCCGATCAGGGCAATGTGCCGCGGCGAGAGCAGACGCCGGAGGGCTGCGCGGGTCATCGGCTCGGCAACTCCATGCGCCGGGAGCTGGGTCCGGCGGCGGGCATCGCGGCGCTCGTGCGCCTCAGCTCGGCGATCGCAGCCGCCAGGTCTTGCGGAAACGCTGTCGTTCGTGGGGGAGCGCTCTGGCGCACGTGCAGCAGCATCATCTCGCAGGTGGCGGCCGTCTCCCCGCCGTCCTCACGAACCAACTCGAGCGCGGCGTGGATCCGTTTCTCGTCGGCGCCGAGGATCCGGGCCATTACCGCCACGCGGTCGCTGGCGGCGATCTCCCGTAGAAAATGCATGTGCATCTCCACGGTGTAGAGCGTGCAGTGGGACTCCTCCCGATAACGGGCGTCGATTCCAATGCGGTCCATGAGCGAATCGACGGCGAGGCTGGCGATGAGCCCATAGTATGCATCGCGGAGGTGGCCGTTGTAGTCGATCCACTCGGGCGCAATCCGCGTGCGATAGATCGGCAGTCCCGTCACGATGCGCTCCGTCGGTCCGCGGGGCTCAGCGCAGCTTCAGGCGCTCGCGGGCCTGTGCCGGGGTGAGCACCCGCGCGCCCATGGCCTCGATGATCGTGCGCGCTTTGTCGACCAGTTGCGCATTGCTCGCATAGACGCCGCGGCTCAAGTACAGGTTGTCTTCCAAGCCGACACGGACGTTACCCCCCAGAAGCACCGATTGCGCCACCCAGGGCATCTGCAGGCGACCGATCGCGAACGAGGTCCACACACTGTCCGCCGGCAGCGTGTTGACCATCGCGAGCAGATGCCCGGTGTCGGCCGGCACACCGTAAGGGATCCCCGTGCAGAGCTGGATGAGCGCCGGCGCCGGGATGAGATCCTCTTTGATGAGCTGCCTGACGAACCAGAGATTGCCGGTATCGAATACCTCGAGCTCCGGTTTGACGCCCAGGTCGCGCAGAATGCCGGCGCCGCGGCGCAGGTAATCGGGCGTCGAGACGTAGGCGCGGTTGCCATCGCCGAAGTTGAGGCTGCCGCAGTCCAAAGTGGCGATGTCGGGACGATAAAGGCCCTCCTCGCAGAGCTCGATGACATGGCGCATGCGCTCCTCCTGGCTGACGAAGTCGGTGCCCGGCGCCGGAGTGTCCTCGAGTCCCCGCTCGCCGACGCAGATATAGCCGCCCATGCCGCAAGTGAGGTTGACGAGTACGTCGACGCCGCTTTCGCGGATGCGCTTGACGACCTCACGGTAGTGGCGGGTCGCCATGCTGAAGGCGCCCGTCTCCGGATCGCGCACGTGGATGTGCACGATCGAGGCGCCGGCGCGTGCCGCCTCGAGCGCCGAGTCGGCGATCTGCGCGGGGCTGATCGGGCAATGGGGATTGCGGGTGACCTTGGTATCATCCCCGGTGACCGCGCACGTGATGATGACGTCGGAATTCATGTGCCTGCTCACTCGCCTTTTGATATTATGGTTATGATAATAAAATACGGCGGTCGCGGTCGCAAGCACCCACGCCACGCCGCCGCGGCGTCCGCCCTGGACGATGGAGACGATCATGCAGACTGAAATGTTGATCGGCGGCCGGCTCACGACCGGGCAGGGGCCGCGAGAAGCCGTCCTGGACCCCGCGACAGGGGCGAAGATCGCGGCTGTGGCCGAGGCCGCTCCCGAGCAGGTGGACGCGGCGGTGGCGGCCGCGGAGCAGGCCTTTACCGCCTGGGCGGCGACCGCGCCCAAGGACCGGGCCGCCCTGCTGTTGCGGATCGCGGACCACCTCGAGGAGGAGGGCGCGGATTACGCCGCGCTCGAATCGCAGAACACCGGCAAGCCGCTCGCGGCGATGCTCAGCGATGAGATCCCCGCGATTGCGGACGTGTTCCGGTTCTACGCCGGTGCGTGCCGCGCTCCGGTCGGCCCCGCCGCCGGTGAGTACCTGCCGGGCTGCACGAGTCTCATTCGCCGCGACCCGGTCGGCGTCGTCGCCTCGATCGCACCCTGGAACTATCCCTTGATGATGGCCGCGTGGAAAATCGCGCCGGCGATCGCGGCGGGCAACACCCTGGTGCTGAAGCCCTCGGAGCAGACGCCGCTCACGGCATTGAAGCTCGCCGGGGCACTCGCGGAGCTGCTGCCGGCCGGCGTGGTCAACGTGATCTGCGGCCGCGGCGAACCCGTGGGCCGGATGCTGGCCGCGCATCCGCGCGTTCGGATGCTGTCGTTGACCGGAGATGTATCGACCGGTCAGAAAGTGCTGGCGCTCGCCGCCGGCAACCTCAAGCGCACCCACCTCGAGCTCGGCGGCAAAGCGCCGGTGTTGATCTTCGACGACGCGGATCTCGAGAGCGTCATCGCAGGCATCCGCACTTTCGGCTACTACAACTCCGGTCAGGATTGCACGGCGGCCTGTCGCCTGTACGTCGGTGCCGGTATCCACGATCGATTGGTGGCCGATCTCACCAGCGCCGTACGCAGCATCAAGGTCGGCGCTCAGCGCGAGGCGGGCGTCGAGATGGGACCGCTCATCTCCGCGTCGCAGCGCGAGCGCGTGGCGGGCTTCGTCGAGCGCGCCACGGCCGTTTCCCACATCGAGGTCACCACCGGCGGGCGGGCGCGCACGGGGAGCGGGTTTTTCTACGAGCCGACCGTCATCGCCGGAGCGCTGCAGGGCGATGAGATCGTGCAGCGGGAAGTGTTCGGCCCCGTGATCTCGATCACGCGTTTCACCGCCGTCGAGGAGGCGATCGGCTGGGCCAATGATTCCGAATACGGACTCGCCTCGTCGGTGTGGACGCGCGACGTCGGGCGCGCCATGCAGGTGGCGTCACGGTTGCAGTACGGCTGCACCTGGATCAACACGCATTTCTCCACCGTCAGCGAGATGCCCCATGGGGGGTTCAAGCGATCCGGATACGGCAAGGACCTCTCGGTGCTCGCGCTCGAGGACTACACCGTCGCGCGACACATCATGGTGAAGCTGTAAAGCCGATCGTCGATGAAGCGCGAAGTTACGGAACGGGGGCTCACGGGGAAAGGTCTTTCCCTGCGAATCCTCGCCGTGCTGCTTGCCACGGTCGTATCGATGAGCGGCTGCGGGTCATCGACATCGAGGCACTCGCAACGCGAGAGGGTGCTGTACGTCTACAACTGGGCCGACTACATCGGCAACGACACGGTGCGCGACTTCGAGGCCAAGACCGGAGTTCGCGTCATCTACGACACCTACGACTCGGATGAGACCGAGGAGGGGAAGCTCCTCGCGGGGGAGTCCGGGTATGACGTGGTGACTGCATCGACCGACTATTTCGCCCGCCAGATCAAGGCGGGAGTCTACGAGCCGCTCGATCGCGCAAAGCTGCCGAACTGGAAGAACCTCGACCCGCACGCGCTCGCCTTCGAAGGGCGGGCCGACCCCGGCAACCGCTACGCCGTGCCCTACATGCACAGCATCAACGGTTTCGCCTACAACGTCGCGGCGGTCCGCGCGCGCATGCCGAACGCCCCGGTCGACAGCCTCGACATGCTCTTCAAGCCCGAGGTGGTCAAGCGCTTCGCGGGCTGCGGCGTATCGTTTCTCGACTCGCCGGAGGATGTGCTGCAGCTTGCGCTCAACTACCTGCATCTCGATCCGAACACCACCCGCGAGAGCGATTACCTCAAAGCCGAGAAGCTGCTGCTGTCGGTGCGCCCCTACATCCGGGCGTTCGATTCCGCCGAGTACATGAACGGCCTCATCGATGGCAATTTCTGCATCGCCATGTCCTGGTCGGCCGATTACTCGGTGGCGGAAGCGCGTGCGCACGCCGCGGGCGTGCAGCTCGATCTCGCCTTCACGGTGCCGCGCGAGGGCGCGAACCTGACCTACGACGCCTGGCTCATCCCGGTCGGCGCACCGCATCCGCGCGCCGCCTACGAATGGCTGAATTACCTCCTCGAGCCGCGCGTCATCGCCGCGATCACCAACCAGATCCACTACGGCAACGACAATCTCGCGGCGAACCCTTACGTGGATCCCTCGATCCTGCACGATCCCATCATCTATCCGACACCGCAGATCGAGGCGAGGCTGTACGAGTCCGAGGAAGTCTCTGCGGAGCTCGAGCGGCTCCGCACCCGCATCTGGATGCGCATCAAGACGGGGATCTGACCGCGAGCGGCGGCCGCTCGCGCGCATCGGGCGCGGCCGGCGCGGTGTTCGCCCGCTCCGCTTCACGCCTCTCGAGCTCGTGGCGCTGGTCCGCACGGCGCATGAGCCAGCCGGCGGCGATCACGAAGGTGCCGACGATGGCGATGATGATGCTGGCGAGCGCATTGATGACGGGGCTGATGCCGAGGCGCACCGTCGAGTAGATCAACATCGGCAGGGTGTTGGTCGCAGGTCCGGCGACGAAGCTGGAAATCACCAGGTCATCGAGCGAGAGCGTGAAGCTCAGCAACCAGCTGGCGAGGATCGCCGGAGCGATAAGCGGCAGGGTGATCTCGAGGAAGGCGCGGCTGGGACCGGAACCCAAGTCCATGGCGGCCTCCTCGAGCGAGCGGTCCGCGCCCTGGAGGCGCGAGCGGACGGTCACGGTCACGTAGGCGATGCAGAACGTGACGTGCGCCAGAACGATCGTGATGAAGCCCCGATGCGGCCAGGAGAAGGTCTGCAGGAGCGATACGAAAAGCAGCAGCTGCGTGATGCCGGTAATGACCTCGGGCATCACGAGCGGCGCGGTCACCATGCCGGTGAGCAGGAACCGGCCGCGAAAGCGGGCGAAGCGCACGAGCGCGATGGCCGCGAGCGTGCCCAACACGACCGCGGCGGAAGAGGCGGTCGCCGCCACCTCGAGCGACAGCAGCGCCGAGTCGAGCAGGTTCCGGTGGCGCAGCAGCTCGGTGTACCACACGGTGGAGAAGCCGCCCCACACGCTCACCAGCGGTGAGGCGTTGAAGGAGTAGCCGATGAGCACCACGATCGGCAGGTACAGCAGCGCGATGCCGATGCAGAGCGCCGTGACGCGAAATGCCCTGTTGCCGCCTTTCAAGCTCAGGCCTCGAGCTGCCGCCCGCTCATGTGCTGGTAGATCGCGATCGGACCGACCAGCAGCACGAGGAACGCGATGGCCACGACGGAGGCCGTCGGCCAGTCATGGTTGCTGAAGAACTCATCCCACAACACCCGGCCGATCATGAGATTGCCGGGCGCGCCGAGGAGCGAGGGGATGACGAATTCCCCGACGGCGGGAATGAACACGAGCATCGAGCCGGCGATGATTCCCGGCACCGACAGGGGCAGCGTGACGTCGAGGAACACGCGCCACGGCGGGCTGCCGAGATCGGCGGCCGCCTCGAGCAGCGTCGGATCGAGCTTCTCCAACGTGGCGAACAGCGGCAGCACCATGAAGGGCAGATAGGAGTAGACGATGCCGATGTACATCGCGAGATCGGTGTACATGATGACGAGCGGGTGGGAGATCACGCCCAGCTTGAGCAGCACCGTGTTGAGAAGACCTTCATTGGAGATGATGGCTTCGAGCGCATAGACGCGCAGCAGGAACGAAGTCCAGAACGGCAGGATGATGATGAGCAGCAGGATGTTCTGCGTCGAGCGCTTGCTGCGCGCGATCGCGTAGGCGATCGGGTAGCCGAGCAGCAGACAAATCAGCGTCGAGCATAGCGCGAGGCGCAATGAGAAGAGGTACGCCAGGCCGAACAGATCGTCGCTGAAGAGGCGGCGGTAGCTCGCCAGGCTCAACGTCAGATGCAGGTGATGGTCCGGGCCGCGCGTGAGAATGTCGGTAAAGGGCGGGATGCGGATCACCGAGTCGGCGAAGCTGATCTTCAGGGTGAAGAAGAACGGCACCAGGAAGAAGATCAGCAGGAAGAGCAGCGGCGGCAGGATGATGAGCCAGCGCCTCGGATTTGCCGACTGTTTGAGGATGCTCGTGTTAATCGCCGCCCCCTTTTCCGATAGTGCAGGCTAAACTTCGCACCATGTCAACCCAACGCGAATCCGCCACCGCGGGCGCCGCAGTCCCCTCGGCCGGCGGCCGGTCGCGGCGCGCGCGCCAGCGGCAGCGGCTGATCGATGCGTGCATCGCGGCCCTGCACCTCTACGGGCCCTCGCGCACGACCGTGGAGAAGGTCGTCGCCATCGCCGATCTCTCGCCGGGAATCGTGCGTTTCTACTTCGATTCCAAGGACGCCATGCTGGTGGCCTCGCTCGCGTATCTGGCGGCGGAGTTCGAGGAGCGGGTGCTCGTGCCGGTCGCCCGTCTCAAGGACTCCCCGGTGCACGCCCTCGGGCTTCTCGTCGACCTCTATTTCGATGCGGAGATCGCGAGCACGCGCAAGATCTCGGTGTGGTACTCGTTCTGGGGCGAGGCGAGCTCGCGCCAGGAGTACCTCGATATCTGCGGCAAGAAGGACGAGGACTTCGCGACACTGGTGCGGGAGCTCATCGAGCGGCTGATCGAGGAGAGCGGGGCGCGGCATCTCGATGCCGATGGCGTCTCGCTGGGGCTCATCGGCGTGCTCGAGGTGCTGTGGCAGGGATTCGCCTTCCAGAGCGAAGACAACATCGACCGCGCCACCGCGCGCGAGCGCTCGCTCGCCTATCTGCGCTCGGTGTTCCCGGGCAGCCTTCCCCGAGGCGGCGCTTCGCGAAGCCCCACCGAGCGCTCCGGTTCCGCGCCCTCCGGCTCCGCCGCGAGCACCGCCGCTCCCACCGCGAGCACCGCACCGCTGCCCGCATGGTCGTACGCGAGCGCGCCGCTTTTCGCGCTCGAGCGCGAGCATCTCCTGCGACCGGCCTGGCAGCTGATCGGTCACACGGCCGAGCTCGCCGCCACGGGCGACTTTCTCACTGCCTGCTGGCCGTGGGAGCGGGCGCTTCTGGTGCGCGACAGCCGGGGCGAGCTCCATGCGCTGCGCAACGCCTGCCGCCGCCACCCGCACGCGCTGCTCGAGGCGCGCAAGGGCCGCATCGCGGGCAACATCCGCTGCGCGACTCACGCACTCACCTATGGGCTCGACGGGCGGCGGCTTGCGGGCGCCGCGCCGGGTGATCTGACTGTGCTCGAGTCGAGCCGTGTCGGACCGCTTCTCCTCGTGCGCACGCCCCAACCACGCGGCACCGCGCGCTTGCCGGAAGCGGCGGGCTGGCCGGCCGAGTGGCCCGAGCTGTTGCCGAAGCGGGTGGAAGAGATCGCGGTGGCTGCGGATTGGAAGATTCTTATCGAGCAATGGCTCGAGACCGACTCCCCGCACCGCCGTTTTCTGCCGCCGAATCAACTGCTCGATCTCGCGCCGGAGGGACCGCAGCTGCTGCAGGTGGTGCCCGAGGCGCCCGGCCGCTGCCGTCTCGTGCGATTCGAGCTGCGCACGGCGCGTGGCGGGACGGGGCGACAGCCGGCCTCGCAGCGTGCCGCGCGCCTCTCGCTCGAGCAACGGGTAACGCTGGCGGAATCGACCCAGCGGGGGATCGAGTCATTGCCGCCGCAGGCGCAGGACGAGGTCGACGTCCCGGCGGCGCTCGCGCAATTCCGACGCTCGGTCGCCACACTGTTGCCGCTGCTGAGTCGACCGCAAGGCCCGTAGTCTCAGACGAACCGCGCCGGCGCGTGCGGCTCGCGCGTCTCGGGAATGCGGCGGCGCAACAGATCGTGGAACTGCAGCATGCAGCTCTCGAGCGTCGAGAGCGGCCCGGGCTCGTACGAGCGCGAGCCGAGCCCGCGCTGCACGCGGGTGCAGAGAAACTCGTCCTCGCGCTGCACCTGTCGATTGATTCGCGAGCCGAGATAACGTAACAGCCGCATCTCGCGCCGCGAGTCCGGGTGCGCGAAGCAACCGCCGCGGATGGTGCACTTGCCGGGACCGCGCGGCAGCACCTGGAAGAAGTCCATCTGCTCGGGAAAGATATCGATCCCGATGTTGGGCAGCATGCTGTAGAAGCTCCAGCGCCGCCGCTGCTCCTCCGGCAGCTCCACGGCGGTCGGCAGGACGAGACTCTGGTAGAACCGCTCGCTCCAGCGGCTCGAGGGCCGATCGCGCTGGTAGCTGATGCCGCGTGCCACGCCGTTCGGGAGCAGCACCTGATCCTCGTAATCGGGCGTGAACATGCGAAAGAGCCCGGGATGGCCGAGCGGCACGTGATAGGACTCGAGGTAGTTGTCCATCGCGATCTTCCAGTCGCACTCCCAGTGCTCGATGTACATCGGACCCAACGGCTGCATGTCCGCGAATCGATACGGCTCGAGCTCGCGCGCGAGCTCGCCCCAGACCTCCTCGACCGGCGGCGGCTCGCCCGCGAGGCACACCCACACGAATCCGAAAGCGACCTGCGAGCGCACCGGCTTCAATCCCCACTGCGAGCGCTCGAGGCCGGGAAAGCTGTCGCGCTCGGGCGTGCCGCGCAGCTCGCCACTCAGGCGATAGGTCCAGCCGTGATAAGGGCATGTGATCGCGCCGGGACAGTGCCCCGTACCGTCGAGAATCCGCGCGCCGCGGTGCCGACAGACATTGTGAAACGCGCGGATTTCACCCTGCGAGTCGCGCAGCGCCACCACGCCGTTGGATCCCAGATCGAAGGTCGCGAAATCGCCCGGTCGCGGGATCGCGTTGACGTGACAGAGGATTTGCCAGCTCGGCTCGAGGATGCGCTCGATCTCGAGACGGGTCATCTCAGGGTGGTTGTAGGTCCAGGCGGGCAGGGCGCGCGGGGCCGGCGCGGGCTCGACTTTCCGGGCGGCGGATGGGGTCATGGGGCTCTCGCTGCTGGATTTATATAGTCGTTCAATTTTACCAAATAAAATTATATAATCATATAGACCAAACCCAGCGGCGGTGCTACCGTCGTGTACGAGCCGGTTTCCACCACGAATGCAGGAGGGGGCATGTCCCGAGTCCTCGAGAAGAGCCGCGCCCATTACCGCAAGGCGCTCACCCGGTTGCCGCTCGGCGTCGCCTCGAATTTCCGCTTCTGGGGCGAGGAGCGCACGATCTACGTGAAGTACGGACTGGGCGGCCGCATCGTCGATCTCGATGACAACGAGTATATCGACTACCGGCTCGGCTACGGACCGGCGATCCTCGGCCACGCCGATCCCAGAGTCGACGAGGCCGCGCGCGAGGGCATGAAGGTCGGCGGGGTGTTCGCGCTCTCGACCGAGCGCGAGTATTACGTCGCCGAGCGCATCGCGAAGATGGTGCCGGCGGCCGAGCTGGTGCGCTTCTCCAACTCGGGTACCGAGGCGGTCATGGCGGCGCTCCGTCTGGCGCGCGCCTACACCGGCAAGGACGACTACGTCATCCTCGAGGGCAGCTACCACGGTCTCTTCGATGCCGCCATGTGGTACACGCCGATGGACAAGTGGACGCAGGTCGGCGACCCGGTGGTCTATCCCTACAGCGAAGGCGTGCCACTCGGCACGCGCAGCTTTGCGCATTTCGTGCAGGCGAACGATGCCAGTCAGCTCGAGGATGTCTTGCGGCGCCATGCGGGCACGGTCGCCTGCCTTCTCATCGAGCCGATCATGGGCAACTGCCTGGGGATCGCGGCCGACCCGGCCTACCTGCGAGCGGCCCGCTCGCTCTGCGACCGCTACGGCGTGTTGCTCGTCATCGATGAGGTGAAGACGGGATTCCGGGTGGCGCGCGGCGGCGTGCAGGAGCTCTACGGCGTCAAGGCTGATCTTTGCACTTTCGCCAAGGCGATGGGCAACGGCTATCCCATCTCGGTGCTGGCCGG
This sequence comes from Steroidobacteraceae bacterium, assembly GCA_050739115.1. Taxonomy (GTDB): domain Bacteria; phylum Pseudomonadota; class Gammaproteobacteria; order Steroidobacterales; family Steroidobacteraceae; genus 13-2-20CM-66-19. Next base: position 12,584 of record JBOIAQ010000066.1, read on the forward strand.
ACGCGAGGAGATCATGCGCAAGATCGGGCGCGGCGTCGCCCACGGCGGAACCTACACGGCGCATTCGGTGTCGCTCGCCGCGGCGGAGCGCACGCTGCAGATCCTCGATGAGACGGATGCGCTCGAGCGGATCGCGGGCTACGGGATGGCGCTGCGTCAGGGGATGAGCGCCATCCTCAAGGCACGCGGCATCGCGCATAGCTTCGTCGGCCACCCTTCGATGAGCGGCCTTTACTTCGCGCACGAGCCGCCGCGCAACTACCGCGACTGGAAGAGTAGCGACTACAGTTTCTACGACGCGGCGGCCCGGGTGCTGCACGATGAGGGCGTGCTGTGCGAGCCGGACTCGCGCGAGCCCTGGTTCGTATGCGCGGCGCACGACGATTCCTGTCTGAAACAGACACTCGCTGCTTTCGAGGTGGCGATCGAGAAGACCCTGGCCACGCTCGGCGGTAGGCGCCAGGCCGGCGGTTGAGCATGGCGCTCTCGCCCGGGAAGCGAGCCCGAGCGGGCACCGTCGGCGGCGATCGGCCCGATGCGATCGTGGTCGGCGCCGGCCACAACGGCCTCGTCGCCGCCTGCTTCCTCGCGCGCGCGGGCCTCAAGGTGCTCGTGCTCGAGCGCAACGCCTACGTCGGCGGTGCGGCCGTGAGCCGACGGTTATACGACGGGTTCACGTATTCCAACTGCTCGTATGTCTGTAGTCTCCTGCGCACGGAGATCATCCGCAGCCTCGATCTGCCCGGTCACGGGCTGCAGATCATCCCCTACGAAGGCGGCTGCACCCTGATGCGCAACGGCGACCACCTCGCGCTTTACGATAACCACGATGCCCTTCGCCGCGAGATCGCCCGCCACTCGCGCCGCGATGCGGAAGCTTACGACCGCTTCGCGCGCGACATGCTGCGACACTGCAAGTTCATCAAGCCGCTCCTGCTGCGCGCGCCCCCGGATCCGACATCGTTCCGACCCCGCGACCTGCGCGAGCTGCTGCATCTCGGCCGCCACTTCGGCAACCTCGGCGAGGAGCGGATGTACGAGACGCTGCGGTTCTGGACGCTCTCCTGCGCGGATCTGCTCGATGAGTATTTCGAGAGTGAGATCGTCAAAGCGCACCTCGCCGGCAGCTCAATCATCGGCACGGCCCTGGGGCCGCGCTCGCCCGGCACGGCATACGTGCTCCTGCACCACTACATGGGCAGCATCGACGGCACCGTCGGCGCGTGGGGTTTCGCACGCGGCGGCATGGGCGCGATCACGCAGGCGCTCGCCGCGGCGCTCACCGCGAGCGGTGGAGCGATCCGATGCGAGGCGGCGGTCGATCGCATCCTCACCCGTCACGGCCGTGCGGCAGGCGTGGTACTCGAAGGCGGCGAGGAGATTGCCGCGAGGCTCATCGTCTCCAACCTCGATGTGCGGCGGACCTTCCTTCAGGCCATGGATCCGAAAGAGCTGCCCGAGGAGTTCCTCAAGCGGGTGCGGCAGTTCAAGATCCGCGGCTCCTCCGGCAAGCTCAACATCGCGCTCGATGGTCTGCCGCGCTTCCCCGCGATCCCGGCGGGCTCCCCGTGCGTGCGCGGCGATCTGCACGTGACCGACACGATCGATGTGCTCGAGCGTGCGTACGATGACTGGAAGGAGGGCCGCTGGTCGTGCCGGCCTTATCTCGACATCCTCATCCCGACGCAGATCGATCCCACCATGGCGCCCGCGGGCAAGCACTACATGTCGGTGTTCGTGCAGTACTGCCCCTATGCTCTGGCGGAGGGTCCGTGGACGGACGAGAGACGGGCGAGCTTCGGGCGCACGGTGATCGATTCCATCGCCGAACACAGTCCGGGCTTTCGCGATCTCATCCTGCACGCCGAGATCCGCACTCCTCTCGACATCGAGCGCGAAGTGGGTCTCACCGAGGGCAACATTTTCCAGGGCGAGCTCACCTTCGATCAGCTCCTCTTCAACCGTCCCGTGCCGGGCTACGCGCAGTACCGCTCCCCCATACGAGGACTCTACATGTGCGGCTCGAGCACCCACCCCGGAGGAGGGGTGATGGGGGCGCCGGGCGCCAATGCGGCGACCGCGATTCTCGGGGACCTCGGGCGTTGAGCGCTTCGCGATACGACTGCATCGTCATCGGCGCCGGGCACAACGGCCTGACCTGCGCGGCCTATCTCGCGCGGGCGGGACGCTCGGTGTTGGTTCTGGAAGCGGGCGATGGGCCGGGCGGGGCGGCATGCACACGGGAGTTCGCGCCGGGCTTTCGCGTCTCGGGCTGCGCTCATCTGCTGCATCTGATGCCGGGGTGGCTGCGCGAGGAGCTGAGACTCGATGCCCACGGCTTGGCTCTGGCGGCCGAGGGAATGCCGACGATCGCCCTATCGACCGCGGGAGCGCTGCGGATTCCCGGGCCGGGGAGTGTGGCGCTACAGGATCTGAGTGCCGCCGATGCCCGCGCCTTCCCGCCGTATGCCGCCCGGATGAGGCGCCTTGCGGGCGCGCTGCGGCCGCTGCTCGAGGCGGTGCCGCCGCGCCTCGGTAGCGGCGCCTGGCGCGACCGGCTCGCGCTCTTGAAGCTCGGCGCGAGGCTGCGGCTGCTCGGGCGCGCCGACATGCGCGAGCTGCTGCGGATCGCGGGCATGTGCGTCCATGACCTGCTCGATGAGCATTTCGAGAGCCCGCTTCTCAAGGGCGCGCTCGCCTTCGATGCGGTGCTGGGTACCAACCTCGGGCCCCGATCGCCGGGTACGGTGTTCACCTTGTTGTATCGCCTGGCGGCGGCGGGCGGCACCGGCTCGCTCGCCCAACCGGTGGGCGGTCTCGGGGCGCTCACGAACGCCATCGCCGCGGCCGCCACGGACGCCGGCGCGGTGATCCGTTTCGGAACGCCCGTCGCGCGAGTGATGGTGAAGGAGGACAGCGCCGCGGGTGTGGTGCTTCAGTCCGGCGAGAGGCTCGAGGCGGACTGTGTGGTCTCGAGCGCCGATCCGAGGACGACCTTCCTCGGCCTCCTCGGCGCCGAACATCTCGATGCCGGGTTCGTGCGCCGCGTGGCGCACTTGCGCACGCTCGGCATGACTGCGAAACTTCATCTCGCCCTCGGGCGCATGCCACGGTTCACGGCGCTGGCGGACGGCGCGCCCGCGGGTCGCTTGGTGTTGGCTCCCTCTGCAGAAGCCGTGGAGCGGGCGTTCAACGATGCGAAGTATGGACAGTTCTCGGCGGCTCCGCTGCTGGAGGTCATCGTACCGACGGCCGTCGATCCGAGCCTGGCGCCGCCGGGTGAGCATGTGCTCTCGGCCGTAGTGCAGTACGCGCCCTACAAGCTCGCCGGGGGCTGGGAGGGGCAGCGGGAGCGCTTCCTCGAGGTCATCCTCCAGACGCTCGAGGCGCAGGCACCGGGGCTGCGCGATTCGGTGCGGGCGGCGGAGCTGCTCACTCCGCCCGACATCGAGGCGCAGTTCCGGATCAGCGGCGGCAACTGGCATCACGTGGAGCTCGCGCTCGATCAGTTCTTCATGGTCCGCCCGGTGGCGGGCGCCGCGCAGTACCGCGCGCCGCTGCGCGGACTCTTTCTCTGCGGCGCGGGCTGTCATCCCGGGGGCGGTGTCATGGGCATTCCGGGCCGCAACGCGGCGCGCCAGATTCTGGCGCAGGCGGCCTGAGATGCTCATCGAGAGCGAGCCGCACTATCGCCAGCCGCTGCTCAAGACCCCGTTCCATGAGCGCATGCGGGCGTTCAGCCAGCTCGACAGCTTCATCCCCTGGTCGGGCTACAGCACGGTCGATGTGTTCACCACCGTCGAGCAGGAGTACTTCGCGATCCGCAACGGCGCCTCGCTCTATGACCTGACACCGATGGTGAAGTACCGGATCGCCGGTCCCGATGCCACGCGTTTCCTCGAGCGCCTGCTGACACGACGGATCTCGAAGCTTCGCCCGGGCAAAGTCGCGTACGCGATCTGGTGCGACGATGCCGGCCGCCTGATCGATGACGGCACCGTGTTCTGTCTAGGGGAGCGTGAATACCGGCTCTGCACGGGCGAGCGGCAGCTCGACTGGTTCCTCGATTCGAGCATCGGCTTCGATGTCGAGATCACCGAGATCACGGGCGAGGTCGCGGCGCTCGCGCTTCAGGGTCCGTGCTCCTGCTGGGTGCTCAAAACCGCGGGCCTCGCCGGCATCGAGACGCTCGCCCCGTTCGAGCACCGGAAATTCACGCTCGCGAGCGAGGGCGCCGCGGGCACGCCGCTCCTCGTTTCGCGCACCGGATTCACGGGCGATCTCGGCTACGAGTTGTGGGTGGATGCGGCGGAGGCCGAGCGCCTCTGGGACGCGCTGATGGAAGCCGGCGGCGTGCGCACCATCAGGCCCGTGGGCTCCCGCGCGCTCAACATCGCCCGGCTCGAGGCAGGCTTTCTTCTGCCGAATGTCGATTTCGTCTCGAGCGCCCACACCCTGCGCAACGGCACGACGCGCTCGCCGTTCGAGTTGGGGCTCGGCTGGTGCGTGGACTTCGGCAAGGGACACTTCACCGGCCGGCGCTCGCTCCTCGAGGAGCAAAGCCGCGCGCCACGGCGCCGGCTCGCAGGACTCGACATCGAAGGCACGAAGCCCGCGCACAACGCGCTCCTCTATGCCGACCGCGCCGGGCGCCGCGAGATCGGCAGCGTCACCTCGGCCGCGTGGTCACCCACCTGCAAGCGCAACATCGCGCTCGCGATGCTGGATGCGCCGCATTTCGAGACCGGACAGCAGGTGTGGGCCGACATCTATCTCAACCGGGAGCTCACCTGGGAGCGGCGCATGGTGCGCGCGCGCGTCGTGGAGCGGCCGTTCTTCGCACCGGCGAGGCGGCGCGCGACCCCGCCCGCGGACTTTTAATATGAGCGCTGGATCCAGACATCCCTGTCCGGCCCAGCGCGGTTGCGAGCAAAAGCGCGGTTTTTGCTCTTGCTCGCAGCCTCCGCCACCTGCGGCGGCGGGGCACATCCTGTGCCTGGGTGCCCATGGCCTGGGATCCATCTGAGTGATCACCAGCGCACTCAAGAGCTCGAGCGAGCGGCCGTGGCTGGACAGCCAGGCGAAACCGCAGATCGTCATCGAGGGCGTCACCAAGAGCTTCGGCGACTTCACGGCGGTCGACAACATCAGCTTGAATATCTTTCAGGGTGAGATGTTCGCGCTGGTCGGCGCATCCGGCTGCGGCAAGACGACGCTGCTGCGGATGCTCGCGGGCTTCGAGCGCCAGAGCAGCGGGCGCATCGTGATCGACGGCGTCGAGATGAGTGACGTCCCGCCGCACGAGCGGCCGGTCAACATGATGTTCCAGTCGTACGCGCTCTTTCCCCACATGACCGTGGAAAGTAACGTCGGCTACGGCATCCGCCGCTTGCCCATCGCGCGCGCCGAGCGCGAGCAGCGCATCGAGCAGGCGCTGGAGATGGTGCAACTCAAGCAACTCGCCAAGCGCAAGCCGCACCAGCTCTCGGGCGGGCAGCGCCAGCGGGTCGCGCTCGCGCGCGCGCTCATCCGCCGGCCCAAGGTGCTGCTCCTCGATGAGCCGCTGTCCGCGCTCGACAAGAAGCTGCGCGAGAAGACCCAATTCGAGCTGATGGACCTGCAGTATCATCTCGGCATCACTTTCATCGTGGTCACCCATGATCAGGACGAGGCGATGGCGCTCGCCACCCGGATCGCCGTCATCGACCGCGGCAAGGTGATGCAGGTCGGCACGCCCTCGCAGATCTACGAGTTTCCGCACAGCCGTTTCGTCGCCGACTTCGTCGGCACGACCAACCTTTTCGAGGGTATCGTGGCGGCGACGGAGCCCGGGCTGGTTACCATCCAGTGTGCCGAGACGGCCTGCGACCTCAGAGTCGACGATGTCGGAGGATTCTCCGCCGGCCAGCGCGTCTGGGTGGCTCTGCGGCCGGAGAAGGTCCGCCTGAGCAAGCAGGCGCCTCAAGGCGAGCGGCTGAACCTGCTGCGCGGGGTGGTCTGGGAGCTTGGGTATCTCGGCAACCGATCGACCTATCAGATCAAGTTGGCAAGCGGTAAGCTCGTGACGGTGGTCGCGCAGAACGAGCGACGCACCTCCGAGTGGTCGATCGATTGGAGCGATGAGGTCTACATGAGCTGGCAGGCCGACGCCGCCGTCATTCTGCAATCCTGAGCTCGGGCCGCTCGCGCGGCGACTCACGGGGGTACAACGAAAATGAACGCACCAGGAACGCGTCGCGCTCGACGCATCGTCCCGGTTCTGCCGGCGATCTTCCTCGCGCTTGCCGCCCCGGGCGTCCTCGCGGCGACGCCGAAGGATGCGCCGACCGGGCCGCCCGCACCCACCAAACACGGCGCGGACCCGCAACTGCAGGAGATCCTGGTCACGGCCACGCGGCGCGCGGAGCCGCTCAGCAAAGTGCCGCTCAGCATCACCGCCGTGAGTCAGGATCAGATGGATCAGCTCGGCATCAAGGACATCCAGGATCTGGTGCGTTTCGTTCCCGGCGTCACGATCGACACCACCGGCACCAACGCGATCTCCATCCGCGGCATCTCCTCCTCGGCCGGCGCCGGGACGACCGGCATCTATATCGACGATACCCCCATTCAGATGCGCGACATCGGCTTCAATCCCGACGATACTCTGCCGCGAACCTTCGATCTCGAGCGCGTCGAGGTGCTGCGCGGACCGCAGGGAACGCTCTTCGGGGCGGGATCCGAGGGGGGCACGGTGCGCTACATTCTGACGCCACCGAGTGTCAGCCAGGCAAGCACCTACGCCCGCACCGAGCTCTCCTATACCGAATACGGTCAGCCGAGCTACGAGGCCGGCATCGCCCGCGGCCAGCCGCTCATCGACGGCACGCTCGGCATCCGAGTGAGCGCCTGGTATCGGCGCATCGGCGGCTGGATCGACAAAGTCGATCCGACCACGCGCGCGCTCGAGGATTCGGACGTCAATCGCGGCGAGGTGCTGGTACTGCGCCTCGCCGCCGCCTGGCAACCCGCCGAATCCCTCGAGATCACGCCGAGCATTCTCTATCAGAACTCGCGCCGGCACGATGAGGACACCTACTGGGCGGCGTACTCCGACCCGGGCGCGGGGCAGTTCAACACCGCGACTCCGGAGCTGATGCCCGTGCCTGATGAGTACTACCTCAGCTCTCTCAAGATCGAGAAGGACTTCACCTCCACGCGCATCATTTCCGACAGCTCCTACTACCACCGGCACGAGATCACCGCCTATCAGGGCACCGTATACGATCTGAGCCTCTTTCAGGGACTCGGCTGGGCCGACAATCCGGCGACCGGCGGTCTGGGCTGCGGCTCCGCCTCCAGCACCGCGACGCCTCCCTGCTCCTGGTACCCGCTGCTCGATGGCACGGGAATCCATCTGCCCGCGGGCTTCGCCAACTATCAGACGCCCAATATCATGACCAACTCGCAGGACAGCTGGGTGCAGGAGGTGCGGTGGCAGTCCAGCCAGCCGGATGCGCGCGTCAACTGGACGGTCGGGGCGTTCTGGCAGCTCGCCAAGGAGGGCAGCATCGAGGAGTTGCGCGACCCGCAGGTCAACCAGCTCTTCCAGGCGCTATACGGCGTCAATGCCAGCGACATCTTCGGTGATTTTTACAGCTGTCCCGGCAATGCCGCCTATCCGACGATCCCCGCCTGCGACATCTACTACAACGCCAACACGACCTTCGACCGCCAGATCGCCGCCTATGGGCAGGTGGACATCGGCATCACCGAGAGACTGAAGCTGACACTCGGCGAGCGCATCGCCCGTACGTCGTTTTCGCTGACCAACTACGCCGATGGCCTCGAGAACTACGGTCCGAGCGGCGCGCAGGCGACCGAGCGCGAGACACCCAATACTCCGAAGGTCGGCCTTTCCTTCCAGATGAACAACGCGAATCTCTTCTACGCCACCTACGCCAAGGGCTTCCGTGTCGGCGGCGGCAATCCACCGTTGCCACCCTATTGCAATCAGCCGCTCGCGGCCGAGGGGTATCCGAATGGGGCGCCGCTCACCTACAAGTCCGATTCCACGCGCGACTACGAAGTGGGTTCCAAGAACGCCATCGGCCACGTGCTGCGGATCGCGACCAGCCTCTACTACATCCAGTGGAACGGCATCCAGCAGAACGTCTACGTCGGCGGCAACTGCGGATTGCAGTTCACCGACAATCTCGGCACCGCGGTGTCCAAGGGTTTCGATCTGCAGGGGGAGCTCGCGCTCGGGTCGCTGCAGATCGATCTCGCCACCGGCTACACGAACGCGCGTTACACCCGCAACTCGCCGATTGCCGGCCTCGCCAGCATCGGCGATGCGATCTCGGGCCAGGCCGCGATCAATTACGCCCCGGGGCTTTATTCGCCCTGGACTGTTTCGGTGGGTGCGCAGTACAACTTCGGGCTCTTCTCGAACACGGCGTTTGTGCGCGCCGATTGGGAGTACGACAGCCGCAATCCCTGGCCTTCGGCGCTGCAGGACCCGATGTCCTCGCAGTACTACCCGTACACCTACACCCTGCCGTCCACCACCTTCACCTCGATGCGCGCGGGCGTGAGCTTCGGCAACTGGCTGGTTTCGGCGTTCGTGGAGAACCTGTTCAATTCCCACACCGTGACCAATTATCAGCTGAGCGCGGCGGATTATTTCAATCCCGCGAGCCCCCCCTCGGTGGAGGAGAACGACTATACGTTCCGGCCACGCACCATCGGCATCACCGCGACGCTGCACATCGGAGAATAACCGCCTATTTCAGTACGACGGTCCGTCCGCCATTCGGAAACACGCGCCGTTCGGCGTGCCACTTGATGGCGCGATTCAACACCACCGTCTCGAGCTCGCTGCCGATCACCGCCAGGTCTTCGGATGACTGGGTGTGATCGACGCGCGACACCTCCTGCTCGATGATCGGTCCCTCGTCGAGATCGGTGGTCACGTAGTGCGCCGTGGCACCGATCAGCTTCACTCCGCGGGCGTGCGCCTGGTGGTACGCCTTCGCGCCCTTAAACCCAAGTTCCCCCTCGTAATGTAATAGAACTCGTTGGGGATCAGTAGGTTGGTGGATCATCGGCGGTCAGCTGACTGGCTACACGGCGATCTGCTGCAGAAGCTGCAGCGCCCGGTGTTGGGAGGCG
>JBOIAQ010000067.1:0-21058 GCA_050739115.1 Steroidobacteraceae bacterium
GAACCCGGTTCCGAGATCACCATGACACCTTCCGAGGCTGAAATCGTTAACACCTTGCGAACCGTGATTTCCACTATCCCTTCAGGTACTTACCCACTCCCGGCTGATCGACGTTGGGACAGGCCTGGTACGGGATATTTCCCAGCATTGACTGCCATCTTGTCAAAGGCGGCGGCGGCCAGGTCAATGTCGAGCTTGTCCGCCAGGCGGATGAGATAGAGCAGTACGTCCGCAAGCTCTTCTCGGATCTTGGCGCGGGTCTCAGCGGGAGGCGCGGCCGATTCGAGGTCCGGAAGCCATTGGAAGTGCTCGAGGAGCTCAGCGGCCTCGACGCTGAGCGCGATTGCCAGGTTCTTTGGGAAATGGAACTGATCCCAGTCGCGTTCCGCTGCGAATCGGCGCAACGCGTCCCGCAGTTCCTCAAGAGAGGGTTTGGAAGCTCCTTTCGCTTCTCCCCCACTGGAGTCTGGTACCCGCTGTCGTTGCGTCATAAACATCATCCTGCCGCACCGCAATAGCGTTCGAGCGGCGAAAAGTCGATCTCTCGCCGGGCAACGGACTTGGGAGTCATGGTACGGATTTCCTTGCCGAATGCCACCAGACGGCGTGGCCCTGCGCCTCGAAGCGGGCCGAGCGCGGCGTATTCGAGGATGGATTCGGAAAGCCGGCTCAAGCGGCTCACCAATCGCGCGAAGCGCTTCCCCCACGTGGGGCAAGTTGCCACCCGACAGGCCCTGTCATCACGGGCGACACGCTGTGCGACCTCGAAAAGGTCATCACTCTCGAGAAGATGGAGTTCCCGGATCCGGTGATCTCCGACGCGGTGGAGCCTAGAACCAAGGCCGACCAGGAGAAGATGGGCCTCGCCCTGCAGCGTCTCGCGAAGGAGGATCCGTCCTTCCGCGTCCACACCGACCAGATTCACGCTCCTCGACCATGTCCTTTTAACGTCCGCGTCCATGTTGTTGCGCAGCGCATCGGCGGCGGCCCAGAGTTTGGCCTCGAAGCCGAGGTTAGCGGTCGTGTCGTTGCTGGATTTCTTTGCTCGCGCCATCTCGTCCCTCTGCCGTCAGGGTATTTCCCAAAGCGCCCGGATCGGAACCGCAAACAGTCCGTCGCCAAATGCCACAGTCGCCTCCCCGTCGTAGAGCACGATGCCGGCGACGAACCGTTTTCCGGCGACGACTCGCAGTTTCCGCAATCCGCGCAGGTCCGCCTCGTTCACCGAAGCGGCCGCCTTCACTTCGATGCCGGCCAGACGGGCGCTGCCGTCTTCCAGAACGATGTCGACTTCGAAGTCGTCGCGATCCCGATAGTGATGGAACCCGATGGGCTCCGCCCGCCCGCTGGCCTGGCGCTTCAGCTCCTGCAGGGCGAACGTTTCGAGCATGGGGCCCAACGTGGATCGATCGGCATCGAGCCTCTCCGCATCGAGTCCGAGCAGTGCGCAGGCGACGCCGGTGTCGCCTACGTGCAGCTTGGGGCGCTTGACCAGCCGGCTCAGGTGATTGCTGTGCCACGACGGCAAGCGCTCCAGCAGGAACACACGCTCGAGCAGCGTCACGTGCTCGTGGATGGTTTGGCGTGTCAGTTCGAATGGCGCCGCCAGATCCGCGACGTTGATGAGACGCGCGGTATACGCCGCCACGAGTCCGATCAGCTTCGGCAGGGTGTCGAGTGAGCGCAGACGACTTAGGTCGCGTACGTCACGCTGAATCTGCGTGTTCACGTAATCCCGGTACCAAGCACGGCGACGTGCCGCCGCACGCCGTGCCAGCGCGGCGGGGTAGCCCCCATCGACGATGCGTTGGGCCAGTTCGCCGCCGAGCCGCTTGGACAGAGAGGTCTTGAACTGTCCACGGAACAGACGATCGATGAAGTGGGGGCGTGTTCCCTCGATTTCCGACTGCGCGAGCGGATGGAGCCGGAGAATCTCCATGCGTCCGGCGAGGGAATCCGCGAGCCGCGGCACCAGCAGGACGTTGGCCGAGCCCGTGAGGATGAAGCGCCCCGCGGCCCGGTGCCGGTCGATCTCCGCCTTGAGCGAGGAGAAGATTTCGGGAATCCGCTGCACTTCGTCCAGGATGGACCTGGCCGGTAATCGCGCGACGAAGCCGACGGGGTCGGCTTTCGCCGCAGTCAGAATCGCATCGTTGTCGAACGAGACGTAGTGGTAGCCACGGGCCTCGCCGACGGCGCGCGCGAGGGTCGTCTTGCCGCTCTGCCGCGGTCCATGGAGGAGAACCGCCGGCGTATCGCGCAGCGCTGCATTCAGGCGGGGAGCGAGCAGACGGGGGATTATTCGAGCAGGGCGGGACAATGAGGCAGGATAGGCGCGGTGGGCGGCTGAACGCAAGTTCCAGCGTCGGCCAAATGCTAGTTCGTTGGCCGGCTGAATACGAGTTTCCGTATCGGCCGACCGGCTGAACCGAGCAGCGATGCACCCGGCCGGCGGACTCGCGACGCCAACGCCGGTGTGCCGTCGCGCCGCGCCACTCCCCGTTGATCCGGTTAAGATCGAATCCCTTGGGGATCGAACACACCGCCGATCCAGCGGACCATTTCAGGGTTTCAGCCTCGCGGTCCGTTCACCGTTTACTCAGGGCCTTGAGTAAAAATCCTCAATGGATCTGCTCGGCGGCTGTAGCTGGGCCTGTAGCTACCTCGGTGAGTCAGGGGATTCCGGCCGTGGTCTTCAGCCCGCTCGGCTTGGAGTCTCCCCGATGGAGTCCTTCCTGACCTCGGTCTCGACCGTGGCGATCGCCGAGATGGGCGATCGCACCCGTGTCCGCGGTCGAGTTAGAGCGGCTGGCGAAGCAAACGCCGGCTGCCGATCGGATTCAGGCGCAAGGATTGGCCATTGTGTCTGACTACGAAATAGCCGAGAGCTGATGCGAAGTGCTCTCGGCCCGACCTGGGTATCGGCTGCTGGATGACGAAGCGCAGACTCGCGGTGATCGGGACCGAGACCCCGGGACGGCTCGCGGTCAAGGGACCTGCAAAGAGCGCCCCGTGTGCAATCGGATCCAATCGCACGCCGTGGCCGCCTCGCTTGGCCACGAAGTAGCCGCCGGCGGGCGGTGTCGCGCCGGAATTCCGCTCGGGAGCGGATTGCTCGACGACGAAGCCCAGGTCGCGAGAAATCGGCATCCAGGCCGTAGCGGAAATGCCGGGCGGGGCCGCTGCGGGGGCTCGCGTCGGCGTTCTGAGCGCCCTGCACGAGGGCGAGCGAGGTGAGTAACTGCTGCTGCTCGCGTCAGGGAAGTCTCTCGCGTGCTCCGGCGGCTCGATCCGCCCGCGAATCTTCGACCCGGCATGAAGCCGAAGGGCTCTGACGGCGAAATCCAGCGGTGACCCGGGACGGGTCAGCGCGCCTATTTGGCGGCGCCCGCGACCCCGTACCTCTTGCGGAACTTATCGACGCGCCCGGCGGTGTCGACGATCTTCTGCTTACCCGTGTAGAAGGGGTGGCAGCTCGAGCACACCTCCACCTGCAGGTCGTGTCCCAGGGTAGAGCTCGTCTTGAACGAGTTGCCGCAGGAGCAGGTGACGGTGATCTCTTTGTATGCAGGATGGATGTCGGCTTTCATGGCAGGCTTCGGGTCGGTGGCCGTGCGGCTTTAGATGGGGCCGGACCGCGTCTGTTCAAAGGGCCGGCGAGTGTAGTCCTCGATTTCGGTCGCGACAAGCATTCCGGGAATCTTCGCCAGCCGCCGGGCGGCGGGGCTGAAAATGCCACGCATCAACTGCCAAGCCCCAGCCCCCCTTATCCACAGAAGCTGTGGATAACTCTGTGGGCGAGCATCCCTGCATGGGTAAAATTTGCCGTCTATATTGCATATTTATGGCAATGGCTAAAAAATGACCAGGTAATTTTGTTCTGTTTTATCAATAGCTTGTAGATACATCATCGACCCACATGGTGGGTTTGACGGCTAATTTGCTCATTTTACGTTCCCACCCCCCAGGGCTGTGAATAAACCGCGTGCGCCGAGCGCTGGCGCAGGCGGTGGAGTGGTTGACAATTCCGATTGACCGGCGCTTTTCGGGATTTCCGTCATAAAACGTAACAACAGGTCATTGAGGAACCGCAGCCCAAGAGGGCTGGCCCGATAGCACGTCCCGCGGGTGACGAGCAAGCCCTCGTTGAGGAGAACCGCCATCGGCTCCGCGACGGCGCTCCAGGGGAGTCCCGTCCGGGCGGTGAAGGTCACCACATCGAATCCCTCCACGAGCCGCAGCGCATTCAGCATGAATTCGAACGGCAGCTCGGCGGACGGGACCGACGTGCGGGTGAAGGTGCCGGTTCCCGCCGCGGCAAGGTAGCGCCGCGGCTCGCGCCATTGCGTGGTGCGCATCACCCCTCCCCGCCCGGTGCCGCAGGCCTCGACGGTCAACTTACCGTGCGCGCCCGCGCCGATTCCGAGGTAGTCGCCGAAGGACCAGTAGTTGAGGTTGTGGCGGCAGCGTCGGGGGGCAGCGGCATAGGCGGACACTTCGTACCGGCCGAACCCCGCCGCTTCGAGACGCGCGCGACAGCCCTCGAACATGCGCTCGATCACCTCGTCGTCGGGAAGCTGCGGTGGGTGGCCGGCGAACACCGTGCCGGGCTCGAGCGTGAGCTGGTAATGGGAGAGATGGCTCGGGGCGAGCGCCAGCGCCTCATCAACATCGCGAAGCGCGGCGGCGGCGTCCTGCCCCGACAGGCCATACATGAGATCGATGTTGAAGTTGTCCATGGCGGCGGCGTGCAGCTCCGCCGCGGCGCGGCGTGTCTCGTCCGCGCGGTGGATGCGGCCGAGCGCCGCCAGTTGCGCATCGTCGAAAGACTGACCGCCAAGCGAGACGCGATTGACGCCGGCAGCGCGGTATTCGGCGAAGCGGCCGCGCTCGACGGTACCGGGATTCGCCTCGAGGCTGACCTCGAGGTCGGCGGCGAGCGTGAGATGCCGCCGTGCCGCATCGAGAAGAACCGCGATGGCGCGCGGCGAAAACAGGCTCGGCGTGCCGCCGCCCAGGAAAATGCTGATCACTTCGCGCCCGGCGACTTCCGGCGCCTGCGCCTCGAGATCGCGCTGCAGCGCTTCGATGTAGCGTCGCTCCTCGAGATCGCCATGGAGCGTGTACGAGTTGAAATCGCAGTAGGGACACTTGCGCACACACCAGGGAAGATGCACGTAAAGCGCAAGCGGTGGAGTTTCGAGCACTTCGATATTCTACCCGCCGGTAGGCCGGGCGGCACAATTGCGCCTTGATTCGGAGCGCGGACCGTGTAACCTTTCCGCTGCGGCGCGCACGCGCCGTCCCCCGCTGGCGCGAAGGCCGTTTCCCGAAGCATTGGCAGCTCGCGGCGGCGGGTCTCAGAGGCCAAACGGAAAGCGTCCACCGAATGACCAAGACATTCGAGCTCACTGACAGAGCCACCGACCACAAGGTCAGCCTGCCGGTCCGTCCGGGCACCATCGGACCCTCCGTGGTCGATATTGCCGCGCTCAACAAGGATCTCGGAGTCTTCACCTACGATCCGGGATTCGGCGGCACCGCTTCCTGCGAAAGCCGCATCACCTATATCGATGGCGAGGCCGGGGTGTTGCTCTACCGCGGCTATCCGGTCGAGCAGCTGGCGGCGAAGAGCACGTTCATGGAGGTGGCGTATCTGCTCCTGCACGGCAACCTGCCGAGCCGTAGGCAGCTGGAGGAATTCGAGGGCAGCATCCACCATCACACGATGATCAACGAGTCGCTGCTGCGCTTCTTCCACGGCTTCCACTACGACGCGCACCCGATGGCGATGGTGTCGGCGGTGGTGGCCTCGATGTCCGCGTTCTATCACGACACGATGGACATCTATAACCCGCGGCAGCGGGAGATCTTCGCGCACCGCATCATCGCCAAGATTCCGACCATCGCCGCGGCCGCTCACAAGCACGCGCTCGGGCAGCCCTACATCTATCCGCGCAACGATCTCGATTACTGCAGCAACCTGCTGCACATGCTCTACGCCGTGCCGTGCGAGCCGTACCACCTCGATCCCGTCGCCGCGCAGGCGCTCGATCTGCTCTTCATCCTGCATGCGGACCACGAGCAGAACGCCAGCACCTCGACTGTGCGGCTCGCGGGCAGCACTGGCGCCAACCCCTACGCCGCCATCTCGGCGGGAGTGTCCGCGCTCTGGGGTCCGGCGCACGGCGGCGCCAACGAGGCGGTGCTCACCATGCTCGAGCAGATCGGCACCGCCGACAACATTCCGAAGTTTCTCGAGCTCGCCAAGGATAAATCGAGCCACTCCCGCCTGATGGGCTTCGGCCACCGCGTCTACAAAAATTTCGATCCGCGCGCCAAGATCATCCGTGAGATGTGCCACAAGGTGCTGGCGCGCCTGGGCCGCTCCGACAATCCGCTCTTCGAGCTGGCGCTGCGCCTGGAGGAGATCGCGCTCAAGGACGAGTACTTCGTCGAGCGCAAGCTCTACCCGAACGTCGATTTCTACTCCGGCATCATCTACAGCGCCATTGGCATTCCGCGCTCGATGTTCACGGTGATGTTCGCGATCGCGCGCACCGTGGGTTGGGTCGCGCACTGGCAGGAGATGATCGCCGACCCGGCGATGCGCATCGGCCGGCCGCGGCAGCTCTACACCGGCCCGACCCGGCGGGACTACGTCGAGATCGGCAAGCGCGCCTAGCCCTCGAGCAGCGCCTCCACCTCGAGCGCACTCGCGCGTCGCATCGGCCGCCCGTCGACCGGACTCACCGGCGCCTGGCGGATGCCGTCGGCCGGAAAGACCGTGACCTCGATGGCCTGATCCTCCAACTTGAAACGCAGCCCCGGGTAGGCGAGCACCCGTTCCGGGCTCATGCGCACCCGCCTCTCGGTCACCTCGTGGGCGATACCGTGATCGATGAGCTTCAGCGCCACCGACTCGGGGTAGTCGGCAAAGAGGTGCAGCTGCACTTCCGAGTGCTCCGTCGCCGTGCCGCTCAGCACCGCGCCGACGAGCCGCGGCTCAAATTCCCGCAGTTGCTGCATGGCCGCGAGCGCCGCCCGCCGCTGCGCCTGAAGCGACTCGACGTGCGAGTCATGGGCGAAGAGGCGTTGGTATTCGGCGAGCGCCGTCTCGATCTCGGTGTTCTTCGGCAGCCCGGCGGCGCCGTCCTGCATGCCGAGCCGCTCGGCAGCCTTGCGCTTGGCGATGAAGAAATCCCGGATGCCGTGCTCGGCCATGATGCGCGCGGCCTCCTGCGCCAGCGCGCGCCGCAGGTTCTCGCCGCGGGGTGTGGGATATCGTCGCGCCATCGGGTCAGAATATCGAATCAGCGCCGGACTGGCTCTGCGTGCCCTGGGGTGTCGCAGCGGTGCCCGGCGTCGCTGCCGGCAGATGGTTGGCCATGAACTCCTCCGAAATGCCGTCCGGGCTCTCGTCGCTGACCAACGCACCGGTTTGCGGCGAGATGCGCAAAGTCACGATGCCGGGCGGCATGGGGCGCTGCCACTGCGGTACGCCTGCGAGCGCGTAGCGCATGAAATGAATCCAGATGGGAAGCGCCGTGTGCGCGCCCTCATCCCCAGCGCCAAGGGGGCGGTTGTCGTCGTACCCCACCCACACGGTGGCCTCGAGCTCCGGCGTGAAACCGTTGAACCACGCGTCACGGTAGTCGTTGCTCGTGCCGGTCTTACCGGCGATGTCGTCGCGATTCAAGGAGAGCGCCCGCACGCCCGTGCCGTATCGGATGACGTCCTTCATCATGGAGGTCATGAGGTAATCGTTCTGTGGGCTGATGACTTGCGGCGCGAGCCGGTCCGGCGGCAGCGGCCCCGCGCGCCGCTCATCGCCCGGGGCGGCGAGGGTGATCGCCGCCGGTCGCGCGCCGGGGTCGGCGAGCGTTGCCGGATTGCCGCACGGCCCGCAGGCGATGCGCGGTGCGGCCTGCCAGAGGACCTTGCCCGAGGCATCCTCGATCCGGTCCATGTAGTACGGCTCCACCCTGTAACCGCCGTTGGCGAAGACCGAGTAGGCAGTCGCCATCTGCAGCGGCGTCACCGGCAGCGTGCCGAGCGCCAGAGTCAGGTTCTGCGGCAGCGTCTTCGGATTGAAGCCGAAGCGGCTGACATACTGGCTGACATACGGCAAACCGAGCGCGCGCATGAGGCGGATCGACACCAGGTTCATGGAATGGGCGAGCGCCACGCGCAGGCGCACGGGCCCGCTGAAGGAGCGGGTGTCGTTCTCCGGCCGCCACGTGGACTCCAGCCCATCGCCGCCGACCACGACCGGCGCGTTGAGAAGCGTGCTCGCGGGGGTGAATCCCTCCTCGAGAGCCGCGGAGTAGTAAAACGGCTTGAATCCCGAGCCCGGCTGCCGCTCCGCCTGCGTCGCCCGGTCGAACTTGTTGGAAAAATAATCGAAGCCGCCGACAAGCGCGGCGACAGCGCCGTCTTCGGGGTTGAGCGCGACCAGCGCGCTTTGCGCCTGTGGCACCTGCGCGAGCTCGGCATGTCCGCTATCGTCAGCGAGGACGTAGACGACATCGCCGCGAGCGATCACGTCGGCGGCCGTCTTGGGCGCCGGACCGAGCATGTCCCCGCGGAGCGTCTTGCGCGCCCAGGAGAGGCCGCTCCAGTCGAGGTTGGCAAATCCGCGCGATCGGACATAGATCTCGGCGCTCTGCGTCCCGAGCGTCACCACCACGGCCGGTGAGAGAATACCGATCGGCGTGTACTCATCGACCAGCTGCTCGAGCTGCGCCGGGGTGACGCTCGAGGCGAGCACCGTGCGGCCCACCGGCCCGCGCCAGCCCTGCTGCCGGTCGTACTCGATCAGGCCGAGCTGCACGGAGCGGTTGGCGATCGACTGCAGCCGACCGTCGATGGTCGTGTAGACCCGGTAGCCGGCGGTTTCGGCGGCCGGGCCGTACCACTGCTCCATCTGCTGCCGCACCATCTCCGCCACATAGGGCGCGCTCACATCGATGTGCGGCGCGTGCGCGCTCGCGTCCATGGGCGCGTGGTTGGCCGCTTCGGCGGTGGCTGCATCGATGTAGCCGAGATCGAGCATTCTCTGCAGCACGTACGAGCGACGCGCCGCGGCGAGATGCGGATGGATGATGGGGTTGTAATACGAGGGCGCCTGCGGCATGCCCGCGAGTGTGGCGGCCTCGGCGACCGTCAGCTGGCCGAGGCTCTTGCCGAAGTACGTCTGTGCCGCCGCCGCCACGCCGTAGGAGCGCTGACCGAAGAAGATGACGTTCAGATAGAGCTGGAAGATGTCCTGTTTGCTGAACTCGTGATCCATCTCGAAGGTGACGAAGGTCTCCTGCAGCTTGCGCCGCCAGGTCTTATCGAGCGTCAGGAACACGTTGCGGGCGGCCTGCTGCGTGATTGTGCTACCGCCCTGCACCTTCTTGCCCGCGATCAGGTCGACGATGGCCGAACGGGCGATGCCGATGAAACTGATGCCGCTCTCCTGAAAGAAGCGGTGATCCTCCGCCGCGAGGAACGCGTCCCGCACGAGCGGCGGGATCTGGTCGTAGCGGACCGGCGTACGCTGCTGCTCGCCGATCTGCGCGATGAGATCACCGGTCGAGGTATAGATGCGTAGAGGAACTTTCAACTCCACGTTGCGCATCTGTGCGGACGTTGGGAGCGATGGCTCCAGATACACGTAACTGCAGGCGTAGAGATACGCCCCGAGAAGTGTGAACAACATCACACCGCCCAGGGAGGCGATCGGAATGCGAACCTGTTGCCATTTCACAGAAAACGACTCTCTCTGCTTGCGCTCCCGACGGGGGCTATGCATAGTAGCGCCCGTTTCAGGGCAAACTCACCGAAAGGTGGGGACGCAAAGCCTCCGGTCTACGGGACGCATGTGCCTATGACAGCGGGGTTGCCGGTCGGTTTCCAGACCGTCCTCGCATCGCCCATGCCGGTGTCGCATCCGAAGGCGCGTCTCCAGAATGCTTGGGTAAGGCACGCGCACCTCTTGCAGCTGTTCTCGATGGGCTAAAAGTCGCCGATGGCGCTTTTGGCGCAGGCACTTTACGTGCCCGATCCCCGGGGGTTCCCTCGGGCATTCCCCGCGACGGCGGCTCTCGGAGCTCCCGCTTACGCTGCCGGGTCTCGGGGGGGTGTCGCAAGGTCGCAATCAGGATTCGTGAGCCGGCTCACGTTCAATTTAACTTTGCGCTGATATATAGTGCACTGGGCTTTCATGCGGGGTGGTCATTTTCAGGCGTAAATACCTGAAAAGGAAATAGAAATGTTGCTCCTTCAGCGCAAACACCGGCCCCTCCTGGGACTTGACATAACCACATCCTCGGTCAAGCTGATCGAGCTTAGCATGTCGGGGGGGCAGTACCGGGTCGAGGCCTATGCGGCCGAGCCTACGCCACAGAATGCCATCAACGAGAAGGCCATCGTGGACGCCGAGGCCGTGGGAGAGGCCGTGCGCCGCGCCGTCAAGCGCTCGGGCGCGAAGAGCACCGAGGTGGCCGTGGCCATCAGCGGCGATGCCGCCATCACCAAAGTGATCCAGATGCCGCGGGCGCTGCGCGCCAATGACCTCGAGTCGCAGGTGGAGATGCAGGCCGACCAGTACATCCCCTTCCCGATGGACGAGGTCAGCTATGACTTCGAGGTGCTCGGACCCTCGGAGAAGGATCCCGATAGCAACGATGTTCTGCTCGTCGCCACGCGCACGGAGAACGTCGACCAGCGGCAGGCGGCCGTCAAGGCAGCCGGCCTCACCGCCAAGCTCGTCGATGTCGAGGCGTTCGCGCTCGAGAATGCCTGCAAGCTGATGACGCACCAGATGCCGGACGGGGGGATCGACCGGACCATCGCCGTGGTGGATTTCGGCGCGAGCAGCACCACCTTCAGCGTGCTGCGCAATCTCAAGGTGGTGTACACGCGCGACTTCGCCTTCGGCGGGCAGCAGCTCACCGAGGAGATCATGCGCACCTACGGGCTTTCGATGGAGGAAGCCGGGCGCGCGAAGAAGGAGGGCGGGCTGCCCGGCAACTACCAGTCCGAGGTGCTCGACCCCTTCATCGATGACATGACCCAGCAGGTCAGCCGCTCATTGCAGTTCTATCTCGCCTCCGGCTCAGGCCGCGAGCAGCCGGAGAAACTCCTGGTCTGCGGCGGCTGCGCCAACATCCCGGGCGTCGCGGAAGTGATCGCGAGCCGCGTCGGTATCGCCGCCGAGAAGGGCGAGCCGCTCGGGCAAATGAAGTTATCCTCGCGCGCCAAGGCGCAGGCGGTGCAGCGCGATGCGACCGCCCTGTTGACGGCGTGCGGACTGGCGTTGCGGAGCTTCGACTGATATGCCGCGCATCAACCTACTTCCCTGGAGAGAGGCGCAGCGCAAGGAGCGCAAGCTCGCCTTCACGGTCGCACTCGGTGGCGCCGCGGTCTGCGCCGCCGTCGTCACGGCCGCCATTTACCTGCTGTACACCGGAATGATCGATGCGCAGGAGCGGCGCAACGAGCTGCTGCAGCAGCAGGTCAAAGTCCTCGACCGCCAGATCGAGGAGATCAACAACCTGGAGCAGACCAAGCGCCAGTTCATCGCGCGCATGCAGATCATCGAGAAGCTGCAGAGCTCGCGGCCCGAGATCGTCCATGTCTTCGACCAGATCGTGAAGACTCTGCCCGATGGTGTGTACCTCACCAGCGTGACGCAAACGGGCGATCATTTGAAATTCACGGGCATTGCGCAGTCCAGCACGCGAGTGTCCGCCTTCATGCGCAACATCGACGCCTCGCAGTGGATGCGCAACCCGACGCTCGAGGTGATTCAATCCTCGACCGGGGCGTTCGGCTCGAGCTTCACGCTCGATGCTGAAGAGACGGCGGCAGATACCGCTGCCGATCGCGCCGGCCCGGCGCATGTCGTGGCGAATGCGGGGAGCCCTAGATGAACCTGAGCTTTCTCGAGGAGCTGCGCGATCTCGATCCCCGCGACCCGGGGCGCTGGCCGCTGCTTGTCCTTGCCGGCGCGGTGGGCGCGACCTTCCTCTTGCTGACGCTGGTCCTGACGTACCTGTTCGTCTGGCAGGACGAACGGCCGGAGCTGCAGCAGAAGGAGAGCCAGGAGCTGGCGCTGCGGATGGAGTTCCAGCAGAAGCATGCGCAGGCGGTGAATCTCGTGGTCTACAAGCAGCAGTTGAAGGACCTGCAGCGCTCCTTCGGCGCGCTATTGCGTCAGCTTCCGGGCAAGACTGAGGTGCCGAACCTGCTGGTCGATATTTCGCAGACGGCGCTCGCCGCCGGACTGCAGCAGAAGCTCTTCCAGCCCGAGGCTGAGCAGGACAAGGACTTCTACGCGGAGCTGCCCATCAAGATGGAGCTCACCGGCAGCTATCACCAGTTCGGCGAGTTCGTGAGCGGCATCGCGGCGCTGCCTCGGATCGTGACCCTCCACGACATCGAGATCAAGCCGACCGGCAGCACCAGCAACGGCGGCGCCCCGAGCGCCGGCTACGACGATCTGACGCTGACGCTCACCGCGAAGACCTATCGCTATCTCGATCCGGATGAGATGGCCGCGGCGCAGAACGGCAACAAGAAGTTTGCCCATCCCCCGCGCCGGGGACCGCGCTGAGGCGCTCAACGGGGTGATCAAGCAAATGCGACAGCACACTCTTGCACGTAGCTACACCGCTCTCGCCGGCGTCTGGGCCTGCGTTGCGGTCCTCGGGCTCTCCGGCTGCACGAGCGCCGACAGCGACCTGCAACAGTTCATCCACCAGACCGAACAGCAGCCCGGCGGGCGCGTCGAGCCGCTGCCGGAGGTCAAGCCCTACGAGACCTACGTTTACGACGATCAGAACCTGCGCTCACCCTTCGTGCCGAGTCAGCCGGGGGGATTCAACTCGGTGCGGCCCGATGCCAAGCGCCCGCGCGAGTTTCTCGAGCAGTTCTCTCTCGATACGTTGAAGATGGTGGGGACGCTGCGCATCGCGGACACCATGTACGCCCTGGTGCAGACCAAGGACGGTATCGTTCACCGCGTGACGATCGGTAACTACATGGGCCAGAACGAAGGCCACATCACCGACATCACGCCCTCGAAGATCGACCTCACCGAGATCGTCCCCGACGGTCTCGGTGGATACATGAAACGGCCGGCGGCCCTGGGCCTCAGCCAGTAGGGAGTCTCGAACAATGAAATCCCTTTCCCCGATGTGTCGGATCCTGAGCGCGGCCGCCTGGCTTGCGGCACTCGTGGCGTTCGCGGCGCTGCCGAGCCGGCCCGCCGCCGCCGCGGACGGGCCCGCCCTGCAGTCGATCGACGTGCAGCCACTGGCCAACGAGCACATGCAGCTCACCCTGCACCTCTCGGGCCCGGCGCCGAAGCCGCTTTCCTTCACCATCGACAACCCGGCGCGCATCGCCATCGATCTTCCGAACACGACGCTCGCACTGCCTTCGCGCCGCATCGACGTCCGTTCGGGCGGTCTCGACTCCATCCTCGCCGCCGAGGGCAAGCACCGCTCGCGCCTGGTGTTGACCCTCGACAAGATGATGCCTTACGACATCGAGCAGGAAGGGAATGAGGTCGTGGTGACCCTGGGCTCGAGCGGCGCGAGCGCCTCCGGGGCGCAGGCCCAGCCGGCAGACGAAACCGGCGCCGCGGCCCCGGCAGCCGCAGCCGCGCCCCAAGCCTCCGGCGGCGGCTATGGCCAGCCCTGGGAGCTGCGCAGCATCGATTTCCGGCGCGGAGCCGACGGTTCCGGACGGATCATCGTGCGTCTTTCCGATCCGCACATTCCCATCAACCTGCAGCAGGTCGGCAACCAGATCGTGGTCGACTTCGCCAACGCGGGGGTGCCCCGCGACCTGATGCGCCGCTATGACGCGACCGACTTCGGCACGCCGGTGAGCGATTTCGATGTGACCAACACCAGCCACGGCGCGCGCATCGCGATCGACGCTACGGGTGAGTATGACCAGCTCGCCTACCAGTCCGACAGCGAGTACGTCGTGGAGCTGCAGCCGCTCAAGCAGGGACAGGCCGAGGCGCTGAAGCCGAAGTACACCGGCGAGCGGCTGACGCTGAACTTCCAGGACATCTCCGTGCGTGCGGTACTGCAGCTCCTTGCCGACGCGAGCGGCGAGAACATCGTGGTCAGCGACTCTGTGACCGGCAGCGTCACGCTGCGGCTGCAGAACGTGCCCTGGGATCAGGCGCTGGCCGTGATCCTTCAGAACAAGGGGCTCGGCGAGGAAAAGGACGGCAACGTGATCATCGTGGCACCGCAAGCTGAGCTCGCCGCGCGCCAGAAGGCGGAGTTCGCCGCTCAGCACACCGTGCAGGAACTCGAGCCGCTGCGTTCGGAGTACCTGCAGATCAACTACGCCAAGGCGGCGGATCTCGCGGCGTTGATCAAATCGCAGAGCAACTCGCTCCTCTCCAAGCGCGGCAACGTCGCCGTCGATGATCGCACGAACACCTTGCTGCTGCAGGACACGCCGGGGAACCTGGAGCAGATCAACCGTCTGGTCGCGCGGCTGGACGTTCCCGTCCGGCAGGTCGAGATCGAGGCGCGCGTCGTGCTGGTGAACGATGACTTCGAGCGGCAGCTCGGGGCGATGTTGGGATTCACGGGTGCGTGGACTAACAATGGTGGCAATGGCGTAATTACGACCACCGGTACGGCGGCAGGCGAGGACACGATGGTCGGTTCCGCCATCACCAACCTCGCCGGCAACGGCGGGACCTCGCCCTATCCGGTATCGGTTCCGACCGGCACGACAGGCTTCCCCGAGCGCTACAACGTGAACCTGCCCGTGGCCAACCCCGACGGGTCGTTCGCCGTGGGCATCCTCAGCGGAACGCATCTCATCGACCTCGAGCTCTCCGCCGCCGAGGCGGAGACCGAAGCCAAGGACATCTCCTCGCCACGGGTGATCACCGCCAACCAGAAGCAGGCGACGATCATGCAGGGTGTGGAAATTCCCTACCAGCAGTCGGCCTCGAGCGGCGCCACTTCGATCTCCTTCAAGAACGCGGTCCTGCAGCTGCAGGTCACGCCGCAGATCACGCCCGACAATCGCATCATCCTCGACCTGGATGTCCGCGATGACGAGGTCGGGCAGGTGGTGGTGGAGTCTGGCGGCGTCAACGTGCCGGCGATCGACACCCGCGAGGTGACCACGCAGGTACTGGTCGACGACGGGCAAACCGTGGTGCTTGGCGGCATTCTCACGACCCAATCCAGCAACGTCGTGAACAAGGTGCCGTTGCTCGGCGACATCCCGCTGCTGGGGAATCTCTTCAAGAACACGAACCGCACCAACAACAAGGACGAGCTGCTGATCTTCGTCACGCCGAAGATCGTTCGGCAAGGTGTGAACGTCTACTGAGCCAGCCAGCGTAGGCTGAGGATGCGGCCGCCTTTTAGGCGGCCGCGTCGTTTTGCCCGGACGATAACCGTTCCCGGCGGCTCAGGGCTCGGCCCTTTCTGGCCCCCTCCCCGGCTCACGCAGCGGCGGTGCGCCGTTGCTATGCTTCGCCTTGCCATGCGCGGCGCGCCCAATATCGCCCTCATCGGCCCGATGGGTTCGGGCAAGACCGCCGTCGGGCGCAGCATTGCGCGACATGTCGGCAGGCCGTTCTACGACAGCGACGCGGAGATCGTGCGGCGCACCGGAGTAGATATTCCTTATATCTTCGAGAAGGAGGGGGAAGCCGGCTTCAGGCAGCGGGAGCGGGAAGCAATTGAGGCGCTGGTTGCCCTCGAGGGGGTCGTGCTGGCGACCGGCGGTGGCGCAATCCTGCTCGCGGAGAATCGGCGGTTACTCGCGCAACGGGGCTGCGTCGTCTACCTCGACACCTCGGTCGAGCAGCAGGCGGAACGCGTCCGCCACGGACGCAACCGGCCGCTCCTCAGCGACGTCGACCCGGCGATCCGCCTCGGAGAGCTCATGGCGGTGAGAGACCCGCTGTATCGCTCGATCGCCGACATCATCGTGGCGACCGACGGCAGGCGGGTGAGGGCTGTCGCCGAGGACATCCTGCGGATGATCCGCTAGATTGGGCGTCATGGAGACCCTGCGCGTGGAGCTCGGCAGTCGCAGCTACCCGATCCTGATCGGCGAGGGCCTGCTGGATGCGCGGGCGCTGTTCGAGCAGCACGTGCCCGCGCGCGACATCCTGATCGTCAGCAACACCGTCGTGGCGCCGCTTTATCTCGGCGCTTTGGAGGCCAGCCTGCGGCCACGACGCCTGCTCACAAGCATCCTCCCCGATGGCGAGTCGCAGAAGACCCTGGCCAATGTCGCGCGCATTCTGGATGTGCTGGTCGCCAATCGCTTCGGGCGCGACTGCGCCGTGCTCGCCCTGGGTGGAGGTGTGGTGGGCGACATGGCGGGGTTTGCGGCGGCAACCTACCAGCGAGGGGTTGCTTTCGTGCAGCTGCCGACCACCCTCCTCGCCCAGGTGGACTCCTCGGTCGGCGGCAAGACCGGCGTCAACCATCCGGGCGGCAAGAATCTCATCGGCGCTTTCCACCAGCCCATCGCGGTCGTGGCGGACACGCGCACGCTGACTACGCTGCCGCGGCGCGAGCTGCGGGCGGGCTTGGCGGAGGTGATCAAGTACGGCCTGATCTGCGATGCCGGCTTCTTCGACTGGTTGGAGGCGCATCTCGATGAGCTCCTGGCGGGCGATGCGTCGGCGCTGGTGCACGTCATCCGCCGCTCCTGCGAGATCAAGGCGAAGATCGTGGGCGGTGACGAGCGGGAGCAGACCGATCGGGCGTTGCTCAACCTGGGGCATACCTTCGGGCATGCGGTGGAGTCGGCCACCGGCTATACCTCATGGCTGCACGGGGAGGCGATCGGCGCCGGGCTGGTGATGGCGGCGCGCATGTCGCGGGAGTCCGGGCATCTCACGGCGCAGGAGCTGGAGCGGGTAACGCGGATGGTCGCTCGGGCAGGCCTGCCGACGCACGTTCCCAACGTGAGGCCGGAGGTCGCTCTGCAACACATGCGAATCGACAAAAAAGTGCAGGCCGGCAGGATCCGACTGGTGCTCATCGGCGGGATCGGCAGTGCTTTCGTGACTGCCGACTACAGCGAGCCCGTCCTGCGGCGCACGCTCGCCGCACATCTGGGGTAGGGCCTTGAGCGAAACTTCCGGCGGGGAGATCCTGGCGCCCTACGCCGCGCGCGATGACCGCTCTCGCGGGCGGCGCTATCCGGAGCCCAAGCCGGAGTTTCGCAGCGAATACCAACGCGACCGCGATCGCATCATTCATTCGAACGCCTTCCGGCGTCTCGTATACAAGACCCAGGTGTTCGTGAATCACGAGGGCGATCTCTATCGGACCCGCGTCACCCACTCCATCGAGGTGGCGCAGATCGCGCGCTCGGTGGCTCGGGCGCTGAGTGTCAATGAGGCGCTGACGGAAGCCATCAGCCTGGCCCATGATCTGGGACATACGCCATTCGGACACGCCGGTCAGGACGCGCTGAACGAATGTATGCGGCCCTTTGGCGGCTTCGAGCACAACCTGCAGTCCCTGCGAGTCGTGGATGCGCTCGAGGAGCGCTACGCGGAGTTCCCCGGCCTGAACCTCACGTTCGAATGCCGCGAGGGGATTCTAAAACACTGTTCCGCACGCGCCGCGCGCGAGCTCGGCGAGCTTGGCGAGCGGTTCCTGAAGCGCACTCAGCCCGGCCTCGAGGCTCAGATCGCCAACCTGGCCGATGAGATCGCCTACAACAACCACGACGTCGATGACGGGATCCGGGCGCAGCTCGTCAGTCTCGAGGAATTGCGCGAAACGGGACTGTTCCGCCGGCAGCTCGAGGTCGTGACGGCGAAGTACCCAGATCTTGGCGAACGGCGCCTGATCCACGAGGTCATTCGCCGGATGATCAACCACATCGTCGTCGACCTGATCCGCACCAGCAAGGCGCGGCTCGAAGCTGTCCGCCCCGGCTCGATCGAGGACGTGCGCGTCCAAAGCCGGCCGCTCATCGCGTTTAGTGAAGGTGCTCGCGAGGAGCACGCCGAGCTGATGCAGTTCCTGCGCGAGCGGCTTTACCGTCACTACAAGGTCCTGCGCATGACTGCCAAGGCCCGCCGCGTACTCACGGAGCTTTTCGAGGCTTTTCTGGGCGACATTCAGCTGATGCCCCCGGAGCATCGCGAGGCCGCCGCCCGCGGCGAGGCCGCGCAGGGAGCGGCCGGTCGCGCCCGCGCCGTGGCAGACTACGTTGCAGGAATGACCGATCGATACGCGATCCTGGAGCACCGGCGCCTGTTCGACCCAGTGGAGCGGACCTGATGGCCTCTCTTAGCGGCTTTGGGTTGTCGGGCGACGCGCGCAAGCACCTTCTCTTCGCGGTGCGGCGCGTGCTGCGCCCTATCGTGCGTCTATTGATTCGTGTCGGAATTAATTATGACCAGTTCGTCGACGTCGCGCGCGGTGCATACGTTGAAAGCGCGATTCGCGATCGTACCAACAATGTCCCTCCGACTCGAGATCGGATCACCTTTGTCACGGGCGTTTCGCGGCAGCAGGTTGACTATTACATTGACAATGAGTGGGCTACGCCCGTTGCCGCACCAACGTTGGCGCGGGTAATAACGGAGGTTATACACAGGTGGCATACTGATCCGAATTATCTGGGACCGTACGGCATTCCCCTAGAGCTCGAATTTGACGCGCCGCAGGGGCGCTGCTTCCAGAACCTAGTCTCGCAGGTCGACGCCACGGCAAGCCCAGGACAAGTATTAGAGGAGCTACTTCGCGCAGGGACTGTGACACCTTCGGGGGAAAAGCGTTATCGAGCCGTTATGCGTTGGTTCGTCGTATCCGAAGCATTATCTCCGCACCGAATCGAGTACTTCGGAGAAGCACTAACGCATCTCGCACTTACACTGGAGCACAACTTCAATCTTTCGGATACTGAAAACAAGCGACTCGAGCGCTTTGTCTTCGCCGACAGGGGTCTTTCTCGTAAGGTGCTGCCGAATTTCGAGGCTTATGCGCGAGATCGCACGAATCGATTCCTTCTAGACGTAGACGAGTGGCTTGCGCACAGCGTCGGAACTGACCTCAGCAAGGCGGACCCACGCGTGGAAGCGGGCGTCAATGTGTTTCTTTACGTGGAGCCGCCAGCGGAACAACAGACCCTATCGGCTCTAGTGCAGCCTCCTGGAGATTGGTCGTTCCGACCTTAGTCTATCGACGACAGAATGCGTACCGGCGACGTACACAAACAGCTTCTTTACGCTTTACGGCGCATCCTTAGGCCCATGGCGCGCTTGCTCATCAAGGCTGGCATCCGTTTCGATGAATTCGCCGATCTTGCTCGCGGTGTCTATGTCGAAACTGCTATTCGCGACGGTATTGAATTACCTTTTGTTCCCAGCCGCGAACGCATTGCTGCTGTCACAGGCGTCACTAGGCGAGAAGTCGATAGGTACATTGACAATGAGGGTGCTCTACCCCTGGCAGACCCAACTCTAATGGGCATTGCGGTCGAGGTTCTACAAAAGTGGCATTCCACACCAGAGTACGCTGGGCCCTATGGCATCCCACTCGAGCTTCAATTCGATAAACCAGTCGACCGTTGCATCCGCAGCTTGGTCGCGCTCGTAATGCCAAACGCTGACGCCGGGGCGGCTCTTGAGGAGTTGCTCCGCACGGGGGCTGTCGTTCCGTCCGGGAACACGCACTTTCGTGCTGTATCTCGCTCTTTTGTAATGCCTGATCCTGCATCTCCCCAGTTACTTGAGCACTTCGGAAGGACACTTTCCCGATTCGCCGCAACTCTTGAATACAACACCAATCCTCGACGCCCCGATAAGAGACTGGAGCGGCGCGTAGCCGCAGATCGGGGTTTGCCGCCGGAATTGGTTCCGGAATTTGAAAAATTCGCCCGGAGCCGGGCGATCGATTTTCTTGTCGAATTAGATAACTGGCTGGCGCCGTATGTTTCCGAGGAAGCGGAGAACTCCGATCGGATCGAGACAGGTGTGAATGTGTTTCTTTATGCGGACCCTCTTGAGGTGGCTCCAACGTCCTTCTCTGATGCCTCGAAGGCCTTCGGGATCAAATAAAGGCAAATAAAGATAATTTTATCAATAACTTAGCAACGTCGATATCCTGCCGCGACCGCTACGCTACATTCCCCTCCAGTTCTTTGACGTAAGTCACATTTCTCTGGTAATCTGACGTTACGTCAAATACGAGACGTTAAGTCAAATACGAAACGTTGTCGCTGCGGAACGGGCGGCACGGGCGAAGGGGAGGTTCCGATGGCTCAGTGCGAACATAGCCCAGCATCTAGGGCCCTTCTTTGTGCAACTGCTCTGGCCGGCGCATCCATCTTCGCAAGTAGCGCGCAGGCGGGCGTTTTGGTGGTCGGACCCGTTGAACAAATCAACGTCAAATCTTCAACGCTCGTTGTTCTTGGTCAAACATATCATCTCGGTTTGTCGACCGAGAAAACTAACAGCAAGACAGCGCCCGGGTCCATAGCGCGGGGAACTCTAGTCGCGATCGATGGAACAGAGTCAGGATCGGGCGCTGTTAGGGTTCAGGGAGTTGTCCCCCTGCCCCAGCTCAATGTACCTGGTGCAACTCAGCTTCTCGTGACGGGTGTCGTTTCTGCAGTATCCAATGTCGGGGACATCCGGGTCGGTACGTTAATTGTCGATATCAACGCCACGCTGACTAGCGACTCACGTGGGCCTACCGTAGGCCAGTTAGTGCAGATTGTTGGAACGCAGCCGACTTCTGGCGGTGTCTTCTTGGCTGCCGGAATCGCGGGCAGCGGCACTTCGTCGCTAGGGATCGCGGGCAGTGGCACCTCATCGCTAGGCATTGCGGGTAGCGGCACCTCATCGCTGGGCATTGCGGGTAGCGGCACCTCGTCGTTAGGCATTGCGGGTAGCGGCACCTCATCGCTGGGCATTGCGGGTAGCGGCACCTCGTCACTTGGGATCGCGGGCAGTGGCACTTCCGCCAAGGGTATTGCCGGAAGTGGCTTGTCGCCCCGGGGTATCGCGGGTAGCGGCACCTCGTCGTTAGGCATT
>JBOIAQ010000068.1:0-19721 GCA_050739115.1 Steroidobacteraceae bacterium
CTGGGTCTATCCACTCGCCGGCAACTTCCGCCAACAGCTCTGCAGCGTCTGATCCTGTCGCGTCAAAAGTCATTTGCTGTGAGCTTGTCGTTCGTCAAAGATGTGTGGAATAGACAGTACTAGTACCGTAAAGCCCAGAATTTAAGAATTTACCGTACGTACAAACGTAATGCCTTGATTTATGGTGGAAAGGGAGGGACTCGAACCCTCGACCCCGGCATTATGAGGGCGATGACGTGTGCGCACAGCTCGTGGCGACATCTGCCGGAGAACCTGCCCCTGCCGTCGCGCGCCGTGTAATGCAGGGCGTCACGCGAGCGACCATAGGAGTCCCAGCAGTTCCCGACGCTCGCGCCGCCTGCCACAACAGACACAGCGGTTCAGCATCTCACACTTCGTGCCCCGAAGCGGTCAACCATCAGACTATCTTGGTTGCGAAGCGAGAAGCCGACATCGGAATGCCCGCTTCAAGGCCTGGGACGGGACAAACCAGCGCCGTGGCACCCAAGGTCAACCGATCGTTACGCGAGGTGCTGGCGCGCTGGCATCGTATGTGACCTGTCAAGGCGATGGCGAAGGTGATTAAAGCGGGCGATGTCGGACTTAGCACCCTCGGCGTGACCAAGTAGGCTGGAATTGACGGCAACGCGGCGTAAAGAAGCACTCAATTTTAACACCGAGCCGAAGTATTAAGGCCCGACGGATCGGGTCGTGCTCGTGGCGTAATCCAGAAAGACATCGAACGCTTTTGACAGCATCTGCCGGACGGGCTCGATGATGCCCGGCCATTCCGATGCGGTAAATCGATGCAGGAGATTTATGGGCTCCCCGGCGAAGGTCTTGGCGATCAAAGGCTCCTGGACGAACAAAGCATGCCGTCCGGTTCGGGCTGCATTTTCCCTGTGAACCTGCTGGAGAACTGTCCGATCTGTCAGGAAGCCATGCATTGGTGGGTTCGGATGTTCTGGCGGCCGAGATTCTCTGATGTAGGGAACGAGAGCGAGTTTTGGGCTCTGAGGTTCGCGCGGTACCGCATGAGCGCTGGACGAAAATCGCAATCGTCTCGTTTCACACAAAAGCAACTGTAGGAGGAATGTGGTCCTCAATGGATCGGCCTTGTTCAGGAAGGAGAGCTGCCGCCCGCCGATCGGAAAAAACGTATCGTGCTTCGGACCGGCACCGAATTGCAGCCCTTCAGTGCTCGGCACGTCACTGACTTCGGATTCGAAGGTCCCACCCGCTTCGATATGAGCTTTGGTCAAACCCAATTCCGATTCTAGCCACGGCATAAAGGCAGCGGAGACGGCCGCCATCGTTGCCTTCTCCGCGTCAAGCACGCGAGCGTTATCGGTCCGAATCCAAGCCTGCTTTGTGGCGTCTTGCTGGATAGCATTGAACTTTGCCAGGACAGCGGGAGCAAGAGGCAGTCGAACCGCCTGCAAGTCCCACGAAATGATTCGACGCAATTCCTCGCTCACTTCCGAAGCCGTCTGCATGCGCGCGTCTGCGCGCGCAATCAACCGAGACAGCAGCGTCCACAGCAGAGCATGCCGCTGCCCTTGGGCAAACACAGATGTGAAGCTGGGCGAGTCGAGTTCCTCCCGGGCAATTCGGCCGCCGCCGCTGAGCATATAGAGAATGACCTTTCCCAGCGAATAGAGGTCGACTGCCGGGGTGATTGGCAACCGCCCGCCTGCCTCGAGCTCCGGAGCGGTGAATCCTCGCGGTCCGACGACTTCGTTAAGATCAGTGAGGCGATCCTTGGCGGACGCATCATGGCAGATGCCGAAGTCGCTCAACCAAACCTCGTTGTCGAGCCTCGGGAAGAGGATATTGCCGGGCTTCACGTCGCGATGCGTGACCCCTTGCGCGTGAGCGGCTTCCAGAGCCTGTGACAGCTGAAGCGCGACCTGCAAGACCGAGTCGAGGTTGCCTTTGTAGAGGCCGGCGCGATCCGCCAGGTTGCCGCTGGCAAGCGGCATGACGAACCAGTATTTGTGTTTAGAGTCGCCTGGCTCCCCTGCTCCTGAGTGATCGAGTATCTTTACGACGTTGGGGTGATCTATTTTTTGGAGGGCTTCGATTTCGCTGAGGAACCGGCCGCAGCGATCATTCTGCTTAAGGCGCTTAAGTGCCAGCTCCGGCGCCTCAGGATGAAGGACATCCCGCACCCTGGCCACGGTGCCTTGAGCGCCCCCGCCGAGGTCATTCAGTTTTTGGTAGCGTCCGCCGTAAAGCTTAGTCACAGCGATGCCCATGTCCGCGTTGACCTGCCGCGAAAAGATGAGGACAGTCAGCCGGCGTGTGAGTGGTCATGAACCGTTCCAAATATCCCGTCTTTTGCCGCAAGACCAATGCGTTTTAGGGCCTCCCAAAGATGAGCCTGCCATTGGCTCCTACCGCCTCTGAGGTGGTGTCGGAGAAGGCGACGTGTTCACCATTCGTCAAGCGCGTCTGAAATCGCTCAGGCTCGCTGTGCGCGTGAGTCATGTCGTTTGCCGTTTGAATTGACCGGAGGGAGTGTACGGCATTGGTCACTCGCTAGCGCTGGCCCTCAGGGTACCGGTAGCCGTCTCGCGCCTCATCCTCATCGAGAGCCAGACACGGCACGTGCGTGAAGGCCACCGCGCGGGCTACGGCGACACGGTGCATGCCATCCAACACTACAACGGCATCAGCTTCACGGAATACGGGAACCGCGGGCACTGGGTCGCCTGCGGCAACACTGCTTAGCAGCCGCCGTAGGCGCTCAGGGTCCAGGCCGCGCGTCGCCGGCACTCGGAGCGCAGCCACTGGCACCAGCTCCATACCGAGGTCGTCACAGCGCCACGCCGGCGCCCCGCCGGGCTGCACGCCGTACTCGGCCAGCATGGTGGCGGGGACTTCGCGCAGGGCGGGATCTATCGGGCTCATGGTCGGTACGGGATGGTAGACGCAACGACACGTTCGGCGAGGTCTGGCCGCCCAAGTTGCGCAAGCATTCTGCGAGTCGTGATCAATGCCAGCGGACCAGACTGCGACGGACCCAGAATAATCCGGTACACGAGGTCCGAGAGTGAAAACGTTTTGGCGAAGCTGCCTTCTAGCGGTGCGATTCTCAGTTTGAGTCTAGGCAATATGCCGCCACGGCCCGTCGCGTACCCGAACATGGTGTCGAACTTATTCTGTGTGTCGCGCTCGCGCACGTAGACGGCTCGCCACTCATGCTCCTCGTCGAACCCACGATCCTTGGTGAACAGGGAAAACCGCTTCAGCCGCTCCAGGAATGCAATCGCCGGAAGGTGCAACTGGTCGTCTGGTACCTCCAATTTTTCCAGCATATCGACCAGAAGCGCAACCCGAGAGTGAACCCACGAAATCCGTTCATCGCGCGTGGCGTAAGTCACTCGGTCAATGAGGAGCGGGGAGTCGTTGTAGACGTTCAACTTCTCCGTGTCGAGAACAATGGCGGCTCCCGTTCCGTTTCCGCCGTATCCTCGCCACATGGACAGGCGACCATCATTGTCGTCTCTCTTGTGCTCCGAAGTGCAAAAGACGTATGTGTCGAACGCGTGTGCGTTCCAGAAGCGATCGAACGCGTTCTCAAATACGGTGAGTAATAGGCCGTGACGCTGCGGAGTCTTGCAAGCAACTGCCAAAGCCTGCGAACCCCTGAATGTAGACGCCCCTAGCTGCATCCCGAACAGCAGTTCCTCACTGTCGTTCATTGCGAAGGGGTGCGAAAACCAAAACTCGTTGCTGTGGACAATTCGCTCAAGGACCTCAATCGAGGTGTAATGCGTCAGCAGCGGTCTGAGTTTCGGGAACGACTTTTCCAGGTCCCAGTCAGCAATCAAAGGTTGCCAGAATGGGTCGAACAAGTTTCGCTCGCTCATTGAACCTAGCCACCCTTTTTTGTTCGGCGACCCAATTCTAGCAGGACAGCCTCGTGGAGAAATGCGACCGTCCGCATTGGTTCAACCTGGCCGCGACCGCTAATGTCCGCTGGCCCATTGGGTGAGTTGCCGACGCCGATGCGAACGTCCGGTTTGAGCGCGGGTTAATTGATCGGTGCGGGGGGCTGAGACTCGGGAGCTCGACATACTAAACAATAGGGGATTGCCGCGGGCGACTAAAGACGAGTTGAAGGCGACGAGCGGAAGGGAATCGAACTCGCGATGTTAGTGACTGTGGTGAAATGAAACGTGCCTCCTTGTGACGCCACGATACCCCGATAGGGACCCTATTTCCGGCTGCGTTGTGTATGGACATTCGTGGACGACCAAACGACGATGGGGCAAGCGCAGGTTCAAATCGGGGGCGACTCGACACTTATGTACGCGTGGAGTTCCCGCCGGTCCGCGCCGCCTGCTGCGCCAACACGCCATACACCAGCCCCTCGCAGTAGATCTCTGCAAGCTCCTGCTGCGGGAGTGCGCTGAGGGCGGGAAGGTCCGGGCGGGCCGCCATGAACTCCAACAGCCTCTCCTTCGGCGTGTTGCGATAGCTCTCCCAAAAGAAATCGTACAGCTCGAGCGGACTCTTCAGCGACCCCTGCTTCTTCACGACTCCGAAGAACGTGTCGGGCTGCTCCGCGTAGGCCTTCGCCTCCGCGTCGGTCATCGGTACATGGCAGATGATCTGCTCGCCGCTCGCCTTCTGGTAGATGCCGTACATGCGGCGCTCGGTCGGCACAGCAATCGCGTCCACGAGCGTCGCGAGGACCGTCGTCCCGTCCGCGTCGGGCACCTCGTAGCGCTCGCCGACGAGGAGAGGAGTCGGGGGGCTTGCCCGTCGACGCTCAGCAGATGGCCGCTGCTCCCGTCGAAGGTCGCCGGGATGTTCCGGTGCGCCTCGATGGAGTTCCACAGCGCCAGGAAGTCGGCGTGCCGCTCCCGGAAGCGCAGCGCCTCGCGGACCGTGCCGTGCAGGCCGGCGCGAAAATCCGTCGGACCGATTCCATCCACCGCCAGACTGACGACGGCCCGCGTGCTCTCCAGGTGGTAGTGGTACGGGAAGTTGCTGACCACGACCGTCGCCGAGGGCGGCTCCCTGCCCTGGGCTCGGATCCGCTCCGCCGCGGCCCTGATCGCATCCATGGCTGCGTCCCTCCACCAGGGGCCCTCTGACTGCGTCGAACCTTCGTCCGGCATCGCCAGCTCAACGAACACGATCCGCTCGGCGTCCGCATGCTTCTTCAGGGCCCGGAACAGCAGGTCCGCGACAGCTCCGCGTATCGCCCGGCGGCCCTCGGCGTCGTTCTTCGGGAAGGCGGTCCAGTGCCTCGTCTTCACCTCCACGGAGAACGTCTTTCCGGTCTCGATGCGGCGTACGTCGTACTCGCAGTGGCTGATGGTCCGGTCGGTCTCGTCGTGGAACTTCACGCTGAAGCCGGCGCGGACGAAGAAGCCCGCGACCCGCAGCTCCGAGAGCGCGCCGAGGAATTGGTCCCGCTGCTTCAGGCGATTGATCAGCCGCTGCTGCAGTTCGGCGTTGTGCTCCAGCAGGTAGAGGTTATACCCCAGTTCCAGGAACGCGCGCGCGGCCCCCGTCTCGGGCGTCGAGAACACCTCGCCGGGCTTCCCCGCGTGCTTGGCCTGCAGCAGCGCATTCCGCCTGTACCACAGCGCGATAGGGTGCATCTCCTCCTCGCTCTTCCGCAGCTCGGCGTTCCCACACTCGCCGCCGAAGAAGCGACCCACCATGTACGACAGGAAGTCCGGGAACGTCCTCCAGCCCTTGCTGAAGTGGACCGTGTTGCCGATCGCGACTACGCGGTGGCCGGCGACCTCCGCGGAGATGATCGGCTTGCCGAGTCCCTGCTGCGCCGTGCGCTGCTGCTCCTCGGCCTCGACCCTCCGGCGCATCGTCTCCACCCACTGGGGCGCGGCGCGCGCCGCCGGCGGGATCGCGCTCCCTGCGATCGCGTCTCGAACCGCGCGGTCGATCAGACCGCCCTTGCCGGACTTCTCCATACCCACAGTCACTCGGCGCAGCGCCGAGCGAAAGCCTTGTTTGAACGCGGGCGCGGATCGTACGCGCCGGCGGCCGCCGCGGTCCATCCAGCAGTCGGCCAGGCGAGGTACTGGACGCCGCCGAAGGCCGGGGTCAGCCGCTGCTGCCGAGAAATTCCTTTGGTGTTCGTCGCGACCCGCGGGCGCACGTTTCTACCGACTTAAAGGACGATTAGATCAATGATGCTTATCTCCGCTGCGCTAAGCGCTCGGTGACCCGATTGCAAATTCGTCCCCGAAACGGGTGCGCGCGCGTCAGGCGCGCACCGCGTTCGGGAAGGCCCGGGCTTACTCCATGAGCCACTTGATTTCATCCACCTGAAAAAGCGAGCGCAGGTGGCCGCCCAGAACCGACAGGCTGGCGCCGTCCATGAGCGGACCGCGACCCGCCTTCAGGAGCTTGCCCGCGCGGGCGGCGTCGGAAAGTCCGGCGGGAGGTATTCGGGCATGGTGCTATTTGCGTGGTGCACGCCGTGCCGTACAGGTGCCGTACGACGTTCCGATGAGGAGAATTCAAGTGATCGAAAAGTGCTTTATTCTGGCGGAGAGAGAGGGATTCGAACCCTCGAAGGGCTTTTGACCCTTACACCCTTAGCAGGGGTGCGCCTTCGACCACTCGGCCATCTCTCCGGCCTGGCGACAAAAAGGGTGTTCATGATACTGCAACCTGGCGGGGGCTGCTCGGCCCATCCGCAGGGGCAATGCCGTGCCTCAATACGGCATTTGCCAGGCGATTCCGATGCTGCTTCCCGGATCGTTCTCTGGGGTCGTGCCTTGGGCCGTCGCCGTGCCGTTGCCGAGGCGGGTCAGCAGCTTCAGATACTGGCTGAGGTCGATATCGACCTGAACCTGGCTGGTGCCGTTCGTGCTCTGGGTCGCGGCCACGTACACCCGGTTCGAGATGTACTTCCCGGCCGTCACGCTGGCACCGGTCGCCGAGGTCCCGCCACCCGCGGCTGCTCCCCCGGGTGGCGAAGCACTGCCCACCGAGAGCGTATTGAGGCCCAAACCTTTCTTGATCCAGGTGAGAGGGTTCCATTTGCTGCCGCCGCTGCCGCCACCCCCCGGACCGATCCCGCTGAGGCTCGCAAGCGCGGCGCCGGTCTCGGCGACCTGGATGGCGGTCAGCTTGGAAGCCGGCTCGCCGAAAAGAAGCAACGCCAGCAGATCGTCCTGCGGCAGCGACGGACTGCTGGAAAGCGATATTTTGGGCGAATCGGCGAAGCCGGTGACGTGCAGCGTGACCGTCGTGGGACCATTGTACGTAACGGTCGACTGCGCGATGAAATCGAGCGTGGGATCGATCTTGCCCTTCAGGCCTTGACCGTTGAAGCTCACCCGCCCGGATGTGAAATTGAGGCTCGTCCCCGCGAGTGAGAACGTGCCCCGGATCATCGAAAAGCCACCGCTCACCTGGGGATCGTCGGAAGTGCCGGTAACCTTGAGCTGGCCCCCGAGCTGGGCGTCAAGACCCCGGCCCTGTACGAAAATCGCCGCGGGTGCATCCAAAGTGATCCCCA
Source organism: Steroidobacteraceae bacterium (assembly GCA_050739115.1). Taxonomy (GTDB): domain Bacteria; phylum Pseudomonadota; class Gammaproteobacteria; order Steroidobacterales; family Steroidobacteraceae; genus 13-2-20CM-66-19. Next base: position 7,514 of record JBOIAQ010000068.1, read on the forward strand.
GAGCGATGACGAGCCGCGGCACGGCCGCAGCCGCCGGCTGAGCCTTCTCTCCCGGACGGACCACATTCAAAATGGCGACGCTCGGCGGGAAACCGTTGGGCACGTTGATCGAGGCGTGATTGACATGGACAGTGCCCGTGACGTCCATGCGCTGGCGCAGCGTACCGGCCACCAACATGCTGGCATCGAGATTCGCCGTCAGGATGTCGTTCGTGATCGGTTGGATCCGATGAGCCGACAGGGAGATGTGGATCGGCATCCCGGGCTGCAGCACGCCGACGGTTCCCTGGGCGGAGAGCTGACCCGGTCCCGCGCGCGCCGTTAGGCTGGCGATCCGGAGGATGCCCTGGTCGCCGACGAGCCGCGCATTGATATGATCGAGGTGCACGCCTTCGGCGTAGTCGCGCAGATCTCCGTTGGCCAGCCGCACCACGCCCCGGATTTGCGGCGCGTGCGCCGTGCCGGAAACGGACGCGGCGACCGTCAGTGTTCCCGCGGCCCGCTCGCCGCGCGCCTCCAGAATGGAGTTCATGAGCGCGGCATCCATTCTGCCTGCGACCCTGAGAGCCATCGTCCCCGTGCTGTTGAGTGGTGCGCGACCGCTCATCGTCAACCGTGACTTGCGACCCGCGGCGAGCTCGGCGAAAACGCTGGCAGTGCGGCCCCGAAAGCGCGCCGAGCCACGGATATTCACGGCGGGCAGCCCCAGCGCCGCCGAGTTGGCGAGCTTGAGTCCGGTGAGCTCGAGGGAAGCCCTGCCGACAGGCGCGCTGCGCCGGCCCCGAAGCTGCGCATCGGCGTTGAGCTCGCCGGCCGCCAGAAGATGCGGTGCGACGGCATCGACCAGCCCCACTTCGAGGTGATGAATGGACGCGCGGAAATCGAGTGTGGGCGAGAGCTCCCCATCGAGAGCGAGAACCGCCTTCTGCGCACCGATCCGAAGATTCCGCACCCGGATTCCGCTCGCGAACATCACGCGCGCCGGTGAGATCAGATGTGCCGTCTGGCCGTGATAGCGCACCTGGAAGCGCTCGAGATCGAGCACCCGCCTCAGCTCGTTGAGCTGCGCGCCGGCGCTCAGATCGGCCGCTGCGCCATGGAGGCGGGACTGCGCCGATACTGCGATGCGCAGCGCATCGAGCGGGCCGACGGCCGACAGCCGGGCATTGCCCGAGAGCCCACCCGCCACCACATGACTCGCGACGAGCTCGAATGAAGTGTGCGTGCCGCCCGCTCCGGGCGTGAGGTCGAGGCTCGCGGCGATGCCGCCCTGCAGCGGCTTGCCGATGAGGGGCTGCAGATCGGCCAGGTTAGCTACCCGCAGACGCAGGCTGCCGCGGGCCGTGGCGAGGTTGCGACCGGCTGTCAGGTTGCCGCGAATCGCGAGGCTCTTCCAGGTCGCACGCGGGATGATTACGTGAAAAGTGTTGACGGCGGCCGCACGCTCCACCGAAGCGCTCAATCGCAGCGGTGCGCCATCGAAGCTGCCGTTTGCCTGCAGCGTCGCGCTCGGGGCCGAGGGCAGGCCGCGCGCGTGCAGGCCCGCCTCGATCGTGCCCATCGGCGACCCTGCGACCGCGAGCTTCGAGCGTAGCTGCACATCGGCTGTCAGGGACGGCATCGGCCCCTCGGCCGTACCCGTGGTGTCCAGGGAACCGGCGGCCGAGGGCCAGATGAGCGCGAGCTTGGGGAGCGACACCTGCCAGTGCGCGCGCAGCGACTGCACAGGACTGCTCGAGGCTCCAGGCCCCGACCGCTCGGCGGTCCCGTAGGCTTTGACCGACAGCGCCCGCCCCGTCAGCTCCAGAGTGTCGAGGTCCACCGTGGCCGGCGTCATGTCGCCGGAGAGGTGCAGTCGCGCATCACCGCCGAGGAGCCTGGCCGCGAAACTCGGGCCGGTGAGATCGCCGGTGCCGCTCACATCCAGAATCGTGGCTCGTCCCCGCTCCGCCACCTTGCCCGAGAGGCTCATCGTGCCGTGGACGTCCTCGTGATACGGCGCCGCGAGCGCACCGAGATCACGGAGCTTCAGATCGAAGGTCGCGCTGCGGGAGCCTGCCGTGATCGCCTGCACGTGGGCGTCGAGCAGGCGATGGGTGAGTGTGAGTTGGAGCGGACGGCCCGGAGCCTCGAGATTGAGCGTCGCGTTCAGATCGAGCGGCGAGCCCTGAAGAAGCTGCGGCTCGGAGCCCGTGAGCACGATGTCACTGACACTTGCGCGTAGCGTCAGCACGCGGCCGTCGGCCGCCAGATTCGCCTGCAGCGACCCGAGCCGCACCCCATCGGAGAGCTCGAGTCCCTCGAGATCCAACACACCGGTGGCATGGGGCGCCGATTCGGGCCCTACCCAGCGCCCCTGCAGCGCCACGCGCCGCCAGGCGAGCCCGGGCTTGGGTGACATCGCAGGCGAGCTCACCGAATACGTGAGGTCGGCCGCCCGCCTGATGAGGTCGAGCGTGCCGTCCGCCCGAGCGCTGAGCGGACCGGCGTGCGCATCGAGCCTGAGCCTCTCGGCGTTGCGAGGTCCCTCGAGACTGGCGAGCACCGAGAGCGCACCCAAATCGGGGACATCGACCAGATGCTCGAGCGGCCCGCCCGCCGGCTCGTCGAGTTTCAGGCGTGCGCTCATTCGCGAACGGGAGAGATGCAACGCCACCTCGTAGTCGCCGGTGCCGTTGGTCCGACGGGCCACGAGTCGCGCATGCGCATCGCTCATCGACCGGAAATGAAGATCGCCCCCGATGTTGAGGCGCGCACTCATGCCCGCAGCGGCTGGCTCGAGCACCAGGGTATCGACCGCCATCCGATCGATATCGATCCCCGGCAGATGCGAGCTGCTGCTCGTCGATCGGCTGCTCGGCGCGGAGGTGCCGACCGGGCGTCTCACGACATCCGCACGGCCGATGCCGAGACTCTCGATGTGCAGGTCCCACGCGATCAGCGCCCACGGCGACCAGTGAAGCGAGACGCGCTCGGCGCTCATCCACACACCCTTGCCGTCGCGCAGCTGCAGGCTCGCAATCTCGATGTCGCCCGGGAACGCTCCGCCGAGCCCTGCGATGCGCACGTGCCCCGCGGTGAGTTTTGCCGTCTCGCTCTCGAGGAGCCTGCGTCCGCCCGCGGTGTTGCCGAGGACGACGACTGCCGCGACGATGAGCAGCACCAGCACGAGCAGCCCGCCCAAGGTCCACGCCGCGATACGCAAGCCCCGCGGCATCAGAACGCCTGCCCGAGACCGATGTAGATCTCGAACCGATCATCACTCGCTCGCCGCCTGGTGGGGAAGGCGACATCGAAGCGGATCGGACCAATGGAGGTGTAGTAACGCACGCCCGTTCCCACGCCGACTCGAAAGGTGCCCGAGAAAGGTTTCGCGCTCTGGCTCACTCCGCCTCCATCGGCGAACACGACGAAACCAAAATTCGTGCCCACGCGCTGGCGAAGCTCGAGGTCGGCGACCTGGATCGTCGTGCCGCCCTCGGGAATTCCGCTCGGCGCGCCGTTGATCTGAAACTGGGGGCCGACGGACTGGTAGCGGTAGCCACGGATCGTGCCGCTCCCACCGGCATAAAAGCGCTCATCCGGTGGCAGGTTGGACCAGATGGCGCCCTCGTCGAGCCCCGCCATGAATTTGGTGGCGAGCACGGTGCGGCCGGGTGGATCACCCGCGAACAGCTCGTGCAGATCCAGGTAGTGGATGAGGCCCGCCTCGGTGACGAGGAAGACCGTGCCGGTGCTGCTGTAGGAAAACGTCGGTGTCAGATAGAGCGAGATCCGGAACCCGTGCGTCGGATCCTCGAGCGGCGAGCTGAGCTCCGTCGAATCGTAGAGCGCGGTGATTGGCAACAGCAGCAGCTCGTAGGTGCGGACTTGCGAGTAGTCGCACACCGAAATGCCGCTCACGTTCCTCGAGGAACCAGGAGGCGGCGGACAGGTCGCGCCGGGTTGCCCGATCACCTCGTGCTCGTACGAGACCCCGGCGGTGGCGCTCCACAGGGAGGAGAGCTTGCGGCTCAGGAGAGCGCCCGTGATCTGTCCATTCTCCGCATAGGCCTGCAGCTCCTGCCGCAGCGCTTCCACCGTAAGGCTCAGCGACTGCTCACGCCGGCGGAAGTCCGGAATCGTGTAGGCGAGCTTCGCGTCGTAGCCTAGGCCCGTGCTCGCCGTGCCGCCGAGGTTGATGGCGGCCGCCGAGATGTCAAGTTGCTGCCCGCCGCCGAAGACATCGCGGTCGCTCCAGTTGACACCGCCGCTGCCGCCGAGATCGCTCGAGTAGGCGGCACTCACCCCGACGGTATATCGCTTGGCCTCCTGCACGGCGAACGTGATCGGCACCCGCTCCTCCGAGTCGGGCTTGCCCAACTCGACGCTGACCGTGGAGAAGACCCCGAGCGTGAGCAGATCCTCGCGCGCCCTCTCGATGGTGGCCGCATCGTACTGCTCACCCCGCCGCACCAGGAGCCTGCGGCGCACCAGCGATTCGTGCACGTGCTTCAACCCCTCGATCCTGATCCGCCCGATCCGCACCCGTGGACCCGTCGTCACGGCAAACGTCAGATTGAGCACATGCCGCGCCGGTTCCTCATAGGCGACCGGCTTGTCGACCTTCGCGAACGCATAGCCGGCATCCGAGAGCGCGGTCTGCAGGGCCGAGCCGGCTGCAAGGACATCGGAGGCGACGACCGGCGCACCGGTCGCAAGCGGGAGCTTGCGTCGCATGCCGGAAGGCAGTGCCCCCTCGATCTCGATACTACCGATGTGAAAGAGCGGACCGAGTGTGGGCTCGATCCTGACATGGGCGTCGCTCTTCTTGGGCAGCGCACTCACTGTGTTGCCGAGACCGATGCTGTCGAGGCCTCTGCCGTTGATGGTGATGGTGACGGAGCCGTCGTAATAGCCGAAGCTCTGAAGGACCGTCTGCAACCGCGTGACATCGCCGCGCGCGCGCGCGATGAGCCCGAACGGATCCGTGGGAGCGGTCGTGCGCAGTGTCTCGAGCTGCGAAGTCAGCTTCAGGGTCGAGTCGATCGTCTTGTCGCCCGAGGAGACCCAGTCGATCTCGTAGGGCTGCGGATCGGCCGCGTACGCGCAACGGATGCCAAGCACCACGCACGCGAGCAGGATCGCGAGCCCGCGCCCTCCGCAAGCGCAGCCTGCAGCCTCCGGCACACCGAAGCCCATTCGGATCACCCGGTCTCCGGCGCGGAAGCCTCGACCTTCGGGCCACGGAGGAAACGCCGCTTCGAGAGCAAGAAGATGTTAGGAAGATTGTGCATCATAACCCTGTGCTGCATGCGTCTTGCAGAGGGAATCCCCGCCATTGCCGCGCAAGCGGCGGCCTGACAGGCCGATGGCGGGGAGACGTCAATGATTGAGTCACCCGCCCGATCTGAAACGGCCTGAGCTCATCGGCGCGACGCTGCCGCGCTTTGAAGCGGGCACGATCGAGCACGGCTCATCGGCTCAAACGGTCCGGATCGAGATTCTGTTCCGGGCGGATTGTTGGAATTGAGCGCTCAGACCGAGCCGTACCGTCCCGGGGGGTTGGTACCATCGCTCGTCTTCCCAGGTGGAGCTTCCTCCCGCGGCTGGGCACCACCCGCCTGCTCACGCTTGATGCGCCGGTAAATCTCCTCCCGGTGCACCGCGATGCTGCGCGGAGCCTCGATCCCGAGGCGCACCTGGTTGCCCTTGACGCCGAGCACGGTGATGCTGACGTCATCCCCGATCATCAGCGCCTCGCCCACTCTTCGGGTCAATATCAGCATGGCTGCGTCCTCCTGTCCCGCGACTCTACTCCGCTTTCCCGGGTCTCAGACCGCCCCTCAGGCGCCCAGCCGCGCCCGGACCAGGTCTGGAACCGACGCCAGCGCAGCATCGAGCGCGGCCGGGTTGTTGCCACCGGCCTGCGCGAAATCCGGCCTGCCGCCGCCTCTGCCTCCGAGCCGGGCGGCGATGGCTGCGGCCAGCTCGCCAGCCTTGATGCGGGCGGTCTGATCGGCCGTTACCCCGGCCACGAGCACGACCTTCTCCGGGCCCTCCACCGAAGCGAGCACCACCACCGCCGACTTCAAGCGCTCCTTCAGGCGATCGACGGCGCTGCGTAGCGCGCCGACATCGGCCCCCTCGACCTTGGTCGCCACGATCTTCACGCCCTGCACTTCCACGGCGCCCGAAGCGAGATCGGCGCCCTGGCCGGAAGCCAGACGGTCCTTCAGCGCGCGCACCTCCTTCTCCGTCTGGCGGATGCGCTCGAGCGCATCCTGCACCTTCTCCTTCACGTCCTCACGCGAGCCACGCACGATTTGCGCCAGCTCCTTGAGCAGCCCGTCGCTCTGCTCCACGTACTCGATCGCCGCTTCGCCCGTGAGCGCCTCGATGCGGCGCACGCCGGAAGCGACCCCACTCTCGCCGATGATCTTGAAGAGACCGATGTCGCCGGCGCGCTGCACGTGCGTGCCGCCGCAGAGCTCCATGGAGAACTCCCCGATGCGCAGCACCCTGACATCCTGGTCGTACTTCTCGCCGAAGAGCGCCATCGCACCGGCCGCCACCGCGCTCTCGTACCCCATGAGTTGCGTCTCCGCGGGCGCGTTGAGGCGGATCTGCGCGTTCACCAACCGCTCGATGTCGGTCAGCTCCGCCGGCGAGAGCGCGTGAAAATGCGAGAAATCGAAGCGCAGCCGATCCGGGGCGACCAACGAGCCCTTCTGCTGGACGTGCGTACCCAATTTCTTTCGAAGCGCCGCATGCAGCAAGTGTGTTGCCGTGTGATTGAGCGCGACTGCGCGGCGGCGATCGCCATCCACTTGCGCCCGCACGATCTCACCGACGCGAATCGTTCCCGCCGACACTCGGCCGATGTGCGAGTGCGCCGCGCCACGCTTGACGGTGTCCTGCACGAGGAAGCGCGAGGCCGCGCTCGTGAGCGAGCCGGTGTCGCCGACCTGACCGCCCGCTTCCGCGTAGAAAGGCGTACGGTCCAGTACCACCTCCCCCTGCTCCCCGGCACGCAACTCCGCCACCGGGTTACCTCCCTTGAGCAAGGCGAGCACGTGGCCTTCTGCGATCAGGCCTTCGTACCCCTGGAAAGTGGTGCGCGCAGCAACGGCAGCGCCACCGCGGACGTCGACGCCGAACCTGCTCGCCTCCTGCGAGCGCCGCCGCTGCTCCTCCATCGCCGCATCGAATCCCACCTGATCCATCGTGAGACCGCGCTCGCGGGCTATATCCGCCGTGAGATCCGCCGGGAAGCCGTAGGTGTCGTACAGCTTGAAGACGGTCTCGCCCGGGATGACCGCACTCCCCGCGGCTTGAGCCCCGCGCGCGCCGAGAATCTTCGCGATCGCGCTCTCGAGCAGCTCCATGCCGTTCTCGAGCGTCTCGGCGAAGCGCTCCTCTTCCTGTTTCAGCACTCGCTCGGCGAGCTGCCGCTCGCGGGTGAGCTCCGGGTACGCGCCGCTCATTGCCCGCTCGAGGACCGCAACCAACTTGTAGAAGAAGGGCTCCTCGATGCCGAGCTTATAGCCGTGACGGACCGCGCGGCGGATGATGCGGCGCAGCACGTAACCGCGTCCCTCGTTCGAAGGCAACACCCCGTCCAAGATCAGAAACGTGCACGAGCGAATGTGGTCGGCGATGACGCGCAGCGAGCTCGCGCCGAGGTCGCTCGTGGAAGCAAGCTCCGCCGCCGAGCGGATGAGGCTTTTGAAAAGATCGATGTCGTAGATCGAGTGCACGCCCTGCAAAACGGCGGTCATGCGCTCGAGGCCCATGCCGGTATCGACGGAAGGCTTCGGCAGCGGCGTCAGCGTGCCGTCCGCCGAGCGGTCGAACTGCATGAAGACGAGGTTCCAGATCTCGACGAAGCGATCCCCGTCCTCATCGGGAGAGCCGGGAGGTCCGCCGGGGACTTCGGGGCCGTGGTCGTAGAAGACCTCGCTGCACGGGCCGCAGGGCCCCGTGTCTCCCATTGCCCAGAAGTTCGATTTCTCGCCCATTCTGGAGAAGCGTGCCGCGGGCACGCCGACCTCCTTCAGCCAGATGTCCGCGGCCGCGTCGTCCTCGCGGAAGACCGTCACCCAGAGCCGCGCCGGATCGAGCTTCAGGGTCCTCGTGAGGAACTCCCACGCGAAATGGATCGCGTCGCGCTTGAAGTAATCACCGAAGGAGAAATTACCCAGCATCTCGAAGAACGTGAGGTGCCGCGCGGTGTAGCCCACGTTCTCGAGATCGTTGTGCTTACCCCCGGCGCGGACACAGCGCTGGCTGGAGACGGCACGCACGTAGTCGCGCCGCTCCTTGCCGAGGAAAGCGTCCTTGAACTGCACCATGCCGGCATTGGTGAAAAGCAGCGTCGGGTCATTGCCGGGCACGAGTGGGCTCGAGGGCACGACGGTATGGCCGCGCTCGCGGAAAAATTCCAGAAACGCGCCGCGCGCATCCGCCGCACTCAGATAAGGAGGCTGCTTCAAGTTCTTCAGTCCGCTTCGAGGTCGGCACCCGTGGCCGCCCGGATATGATCCGATGAAAAGCCCCGATACTGCAAAAAGCGCGCTTGGCGGGCCTTCTCGGCCCAGGATCCGGGGGGTGCGGCGCCAAATTTGCGCCGGCGGACGGTGCCCGCCACGGCCCGCCAGTCGGGACCCGACTCGAGGGCGGCGTCGATCAGCCCGCGCGGCGCCCCGAGCGAGGCGAGCTCCGCCGCGATCCGCGCCGGGCCTTGCCCGCGCTGCGCGCGCGAGGCGACGTAGCGCTCGGCATAGCGGCTATCGTCGAGGAGGCGCTCCTGCACCAGCTCCGCGATCACGGCGGCCGCAACCTGCGCGTCGCAGCCTGAGGCCTGAAGCTTCGCGCCGAGCTCACCCGTCAGAAAGTCGCGCCGCGCGAGCAGGGCCACCGCGGCGGCGCGGATCGCCCGCGGCTCGTTCGCCGGAAGGTGTTTCCTCGGCACCTGTAGATTCTTACCGGCGCATCCGCGCCGCTTCACGTACCGGGTTCGCCTTCAGCGAGCCCCGTTAAGTCCTGCGCGCAGCCGCATCAAGCAGTACTAGCGGCTTCGTCACCGTTACGCTGCTGCCGCACGGGCAGGAGCCGGGCGCGGATCTGCTCCTCGATCTCGCGCGCCACCTCGCGGTTGGTCTGCAGGTAGGTGCGTGTGTTGTCCTTGCCCTGCCCGATGCGATTGCCCTTGTAGGAGTACCAGGAGCCGGACTTCTCGATGATGCCCTGCGCGGCACCCAACTCGATGATCTCGCCTTCGCGGGAGATTCCCTGGCCGTACATGATCTCGAACTCCGCCTCGCGAAAAGGCGGGGCCACCTTGTTCTTCACCACCTTGACGCGCGTCATGTTGCCGACGACTTCGTCGCCGTTCTTGATGGCGCCGATGCGGCGGATGTCGAGGCGGACCGAGCAGTAGAACTTGAGCGCGTTGCCGCCGGTGGTGGTCTCCGGGTTGCCGAACATCACGCCGATCTTCATGCGGATCTGGTTGATGAAGATGACCATGGTGTTGGAGCGCTTGATGTTGCCGGTGAGCTTGCGCAGCGCCTGCGACATGAGGCGCGCGTGCAGGCCGACTTGCATCTCGCCCATCTCGCCCTCGATTTCCGCCTTCGGCGTGAGCGCCGCGACGGAGTCGATCACGACGATGTCCACCGCATTCGAGCGGACCAGCATGTCGGTGATCTCGAGCGCCTGCTCGCCGGTGTCGGGTTGCGAGACGAGCAGATCGCCGATGTCAACGCCGAGCTTCTGGGCATAGCTGGGATCGAGCGCGTGCTCGGCATCGACGAAGGCGGCCGTGCCGCCGCCGCGCTGTACTTCGGCGATGACCTGCAGCGTGAGGGTGGTCTTGCCGGAGGCCTCAGGACCGAAGATCTCGACCACGCGGCCGCGGGGCAGCCCGCCGATGCCCAAGGCGATGTCGAGACCCAGTGAGCCGGTCGAGACGGTGTCGATATCGAAGCTGGCCGCGGCATCGCCGAGGCGCATCACCGAGCCTTTGCCGAACTGCTTCTCGATCTGGCCCAATGCGGCGGCGAGCGCCTTCTTGCGATTCTCTTCCATCTTTCGACCCCGGGAGGTTGCGCGAGAGGGGAATCCTCTGCCGTGGAATTATCCCACAAAGGGGCTGCGGCAGAAGCCTGTCAATCAGGGCTTTTCGCTGTTATTTTCCGCATTACTCGGTTCAGCCGATTTCGCGATGCCGCCGCACAGTGGCAATGATTCGACAACACTGTATAGCGGGCCCTGCTCTGAGAGTCCTACTCGCGACGGGAGGTGCCCCGGGGAACGCGTGCGGCTCTCGATGAGCGCGATCGCCGTGAAGCTCCAGACCACCGGCTGCATGCTCGGGATGCGTCCTGGACGCGAAACCTGTCGCGCCACCGTCAGATGCGGACGGAAGGGCTTGAGATCAGGAGCAAATCCCCGGCGGGCGAGCAGATCCTGAAGCCCTCGCGCGAGGGCTGCTGCCCACGCCGGCGGCTCCATCGGCAAGGCGCAGAGAAGTTGCGCGGCACGCCAGTATTCCAGGTGCCCGAAGGCGAGAGCCCCGCCACCGAGGCGCGAAGCAGCCGCGTGCCGCGCGATCCCGGCTAGCTCCGGCAGCTGCTCCTCCCGAACCGAGCCCAGAAAGGCGAGCGTCACGTGAAGGTTCTCCAACGGCACGGGGCGACCACCGCTCGAGCGCGTCGCCTTTCGGGTCGCCTGCATCATCGCCTGGCGCATCGCCTCATCCGGCCAGAGCGCGAGGAAAAGCCGTCGGGTGCGCTCTCGCGAAGTGGCCTTCGCCCGCGGCTCCTCAATCGCCACGACCCGTCCGCATGGCCTGCAGGGCCAGCTGCAACGCGTGCTCCACCGATTGCCGGCGGACCTGATCCCGGTTTCCGGCGAAGCGCCGGCATTCGCAGACCGCCGCGGGCCCGCGTGCCGGCGGTGCGCCAATGCCGAACCAGACGGTGCCCACGGGCTTCTCCGGCGTGCCGCCATCCGGTCCCGCGAGGCCACTCACCGCAATCGCCATCTCGACACCCGTTGCCCGCAGCGCTCCATTCGCCATCTCGCGCACCGTGGCTTCGCTCACCGCGCCGTGCTCGGCAAGAGTCGCCGGCGAGACGCCGACATCGCGCATCTTGGCGGTGTTGGAATAGGTCACGTAACCGGAGTCAACCCACTGCGAGCTTCCCGGGACATCCGTCAGCGCCTTGGCGAGCCAGCCGGCCGTGCAGGACTCGGCGGTCACGATGCGCCAGCCCGCGGCGCGCGCGCCCCGTCCGACCTCCTCGGCCAACTGATAGAGATCCTGATCCGTGGCGAGACGCATCGGCGACACGCCGACAGTCTACTGCACCACGGCGTCGTCGAGGCGGCGTAGGTCAGCTGGTTTCCAAGCCCGCCCGACCTGGAGTAGGCTAATAAAGCTTGGGGGCAAGCACGGCAGACCGGCGGATACGAACAGCGAACGCAGGGGAGGAAGGATCGTGCGCGTACGTCACCTGGGAGGCATAGCGGCTCTGGCAGCATTCTCGCTGTCGAGCGCGGTGGCAGCGGGTAAATGCCAGCTGCAGCAGATCGGCGTCCTGCCGGTCGACATGCAGGGTCCGCGTCCGCTCGTCTGGACGACGATCAACGGCGTCAAGGCGCGATTCCAGCTCGACTCCGGCGCGTTCTACAGCACGATCTCGCGGGATGCGGCGGCGCAATATCAGCTCCCGATCACCTCCATGCCGCGAGGCGACTTCTACATCGTGGGGGCCGGCGGTGAGGAAAAGGCACAGATCGCCACCGTTGAATCGTTCGGATTTCTCGGCGCGAGTCTGCCCAAGGTTCAGTTCCTCGTCATCGAGCAGAACATATGGGGTGACTCGGCGGGGGCCATCGGACAAAACCTGTTGCGAGTAACGGATGTCGAATACGATCTCGCGAACGGGCTCGTACGTTTCCTCAAGCCGGTTGGCTGCGGCAGTCAGCCGCTCGCCTATTGGGCCGTGAGGACGCCGTTCTCGTTCGTCGAGCTGCGCTACGTTGACGCCCTTCAATCCCACTTGCTGTCCACCGCAACGATCAACGGCCATCCTTGAGAGTACCGAGTTCTCGGCTACTTTTCGTCCTCTGTCCGGCGAGCCTCCTCGAGGCGTAGCTGGGAGAGCGTCAGCTCCAGGGTGACCCATTTCTGGGTGAGGTCGCGGAAGCGTTTGTACGC
>JBOIAQ010000069.1:0-19194 GCA_050739115.1 Steroidobacteraceae bacterium
GCGGTGGCCGAATCCGACACGGGCCTGGTGCCGGTGGAAGTCGCGCTGCCGCCCGGGAGGTTCCTGCCGGGCGAGATGGCCGAGGCGGCCATCACGACCGGCGTGAAGCGAGGCTATGTGGTCCCGCGCGCGGCGATCCTGGTCAACGACAAGGGTACCCCGTACATCGTGCAGGCTGTCAACGGAGTGGCTCACAAGGTTTCCGTCCAAGTGTTGGATGCGCATGGTGACCAGGACGTCATTACGGGTGCTCTGGATGCGGGCGCTCCGCTCGTGCTGACGGGCAATTACCAGCTCGATGACGGCATGCGGGTCAGGATCGCCGATCCGCAGCGGAAACAGGGCCCGGCAAAGTGAGCTTTGCCGTCTGGATCGAGCGCCACCGCCGCTCGCTCCTCACCGTCGCTTTCGCGCTGGCGCTCGCCGGCATCTTCGCCGCGATCACACTGCCGGTCGGGCTCTTTCCGGTCACGAGCTTCCCGCGGATCCGGGTCGAGATCGACGCCGGCAGCATGCCGGCGAAGCAGATGTTGATCGATGTGACCGAGCCGCTCGAGCAGGTGGCGCGCGCGGTGCCGGCGGCGCAGGAGGTCACGTCGACGACCTCGCGCGGGTCGGCCGAGATCTTCGTCAACTTTCCCTGGGGCTACAACATGAACCAGGCGTTGCTTGCGGTGGATGCCGCCTTCGCCCAGGAGCTGCCCTCCCTGCCCCAGGGCACGAGCTACGACATCATCCAGATGAGCCCGAACGTCATCATGCCGTTCGTCTCCTACGCGCTCGTCTCGAATTCCGTGTCGCCGTCGGATCTGAAGCAGCTCGCGCAGTATCAGATCACGCCCCTGCTCACGGGCATTCCGGGCATTCGACGGGTCGGCGTCCTCGGCGGCCAGACCCCCGAGGTGGAAGTCTCCATCGATCCGAACAAGCTCAGGGCCTACGGCCTCACGCTCGCCGACGTCTCGAACGCGCTGTCGCAAACCAACAGCATCCAGGCGGTAGGCAGGCTCGAGGACAACGATCTCCTCTACCTCGCAATCGACAACACCGCCTTCACCTCGATCGAGTCGGTCCGCAATGTCCCGCTGCGCACCGGACCGGATGGGATCGTGCGGCTTGCCGACATCGCCAAGGTGACGATGGGCACGGTGCCGCAATGGATGCTGGTTGACGACAACGGCAAGCCGGCCGTGACCTTCGACGTCTACCAGCAGGACAGCGCCGATTCGCTGACCCTGGCGAAGGAGGTGCAGCAGCGGCTCGATGCCTTCATGAAGACGCAGCCGGCCTCGATCCACATCTACAAGTGGTACGACCAGACGCAGCTCGTCAGCTCCTCGATCGCCGCCCTCGAGGAGGCGATCCTGATCGGCTTGGTGTTCGCGGCGCTGGTGCTGCTCGCCTTTCTGCGCAATTGGCGGGTTACGCTGGTGGCGATGATGGTGGTGCCGCTCTCGGTGCTGATCACGGTGCTGGTGCTGTCGGTCCTCGGCATGACCTTCAACATCATGACACTCGGCGGCATCGCGGCGGCCATCGGGCTCCTCATCGACGATGTGATCGTCATGATCGAGCACATCGCTCGGCGGGCTGGCGTCCCCGGGATCGAGAATCCGCACCAGACGGTGCTGCACGCGGCGCGGGAGTTCCTCAGCCCGCTCTTCGGCTCGAGCCTCGCCACGACCATCATCTTCATCCCGCTCGCGTTCCTCTCAGGTCTAACGGGGGCCTTCTTCAAGTTCCTATCGCTGACCATGGCCTCGGCGCTCATCATCTCCTTCGTCCTCACCGCCTTCACGGTGCCGCTGCTCGCGCGCGGCATCATCGATTTCGATAATTTCGAGGACCCCTCGCACGGTAAGGAAACCTGGCTCAAGCGCATGCACGGGCGCCTGCTGGGCAGGCTGTTCGAGCGGCCGCTGCTCATCCTCCCGGGTCTCGCCGTTCTCGCCGCCGTCGGCTATCTCGCCTACGCGCACGTCGGCAGCGGTTTTTTGCCGAAAATGGACGAGGGGGGGTTCGTGATGGACTATTACACCGCGCCCGGGACATCGCTCGCGGAAACGAACCGCGAGCTGGAGGAGGTCGAAGGGCTGCTGAAGAAGAATCCCTACGTCTACACCTTCTCGCGGCGCACCGGCGCCGGGCTCGGCGGCGATCTCATGGAGGCGTATCAGGGCGACTTCTTCGTCCGGCTGATCTCGCCGTCGAAGCGACCGACCCTGTGGAAGGTGATGGACCACATCAACAGCGAGGTTTCGGCAAAGGTGCCGGGAATCAACATCGACACCCACCAGTTGATGAGCGACATGATCGGCGACATGGTGGGAAGGCCGCAGCCGGTCGTCGTCTCACTCAGCGGCAAGGATCCGGCGGTGCTCGGCGCCGTGGCGAACAAGGTGGCGGACGCGATTGCCAAGGTGCCCGGCATCGAGCCCTCATCCGTGAACAACGGCGTCGTGCCGGCGGGCGATGCGCTCGAGATCCACGTCGATCCCGCGGCCGCGGCGATGGAGGGCCTGACGGCAGCGGACGTCGCGAGTCAGGTCAACAGCTATCTCTACGGCTCCGTCGCAACGCAGTACCTTGGCACGGTGCAGGATGTGGGCGTGAGGCTCTGGCTCGATCCGCCCGGGCGCCGGATCTACCGCGACGAGCTCGGAAACCTTCCCATCCGCTCCCCGAACGGCAAAGTCCTCCGGCTTGCCACCGTGGCGGATGTGCAGTTCGTGGCCGGCCAGCCCGAGCTCACACGCGACAACTTGGCGCAGATCGTGCCGGTGACCGCCGAGATCAGCGGCACGCGTGACCTCGGCTCGACCATCACCGACGTCAAGAAGGTGCTCGACCGGCCGGGAATGCTGCCCCAGGGCGTCTACTACACGCTCGGCGGCCAGTACAAGCAGCGGCAGGAAGCCGTAAGCGGCATGATTCGCGTCTTCACTGCGGCGCTCATCGCGGAGTTCATCCTGCTGCTCTTCCTCTACGAGCGCTTCTGGCTGCCGGTCATCATCATGGTGAGCTCGCTCATCTCGACCGGGGCCGTGTTCCTCGGGCTGTGGCTGACCGGCGTCGAGCTCAACATCACGGCGATGATGGGCATGGTGATGATCATCGGGATCTCGACCGAGATGGCGATCTTTCTCATCTCCGAATACCAGGAGCTCGAGAAGACTCTGCCGCCCAGGCAGGCGCTCTACGACGCCGC
Organism: Steroidobacteraceae bacterium; assembly: GCA_050739115.1. GTDB lineage: Bacteria > Pseudomonadota > Gammaproteobacteria > Steroidobacterales > Steroidobacteraceae > 13-2-20CM-66-19. The sequence goes on from JBOIAQ010000069.1 coordinate 3,209, forward strand.
GCGCAACCGGCTGCGGCCGATCACCATGAGTACGCTCGCCATGATCCTCGCTCTCGTGCCGCTCGCCGCGGCGATCAGCGGCTCGGGCGATCAGATGCTGCAACCGCTTGCCATTGCCATCATCGCCGGTGCGCTCGTGCAGCTGCCCCTGGTGCTGCTCGCCATGCCGGTGGTGGTGGGGCTCACTCGACGGGAGGCGCGCACCGCGACGGCAAGATGATCGGCGGGTGACGGCGCCGCGGCCCGGGTGTATGTTCGCAGCTGAGCAATCACCAACAAAAGGCACCAACCATGACCTCTGCTTCGAGACTGGCCTCCAGGGCGGCCGTCGTGCTGCTTGCGGCGGGCGTGGGACTGGCGAGTGCGGCGACGGTGCACGTGAGATTGACGGGCAGCCATGAGGTACCGGCCGTCAAGACCATGGCGCGCGGCTCCGGCATGATCGAGGTTGCCGCCGATGGTGCGGTGAGCGGCAAGATCACGACCCACGGCATCCGAGCGACGATGGCGCACATTCACCAGGCAGCGCCGGGCAAGAACGGGCCGGTGATCATCTCGCTCGAGTCGGGACCGAATGGGACCTGGCTCGTGCCTGCCGGTTCGAAGCTCTCCGCCGAACAGCTCCAAGCGTTCCTCGCGGGGCACCTCTACATCAACGTGCACAGCAAGAGACATCCGAGCGGCGAGATCCGCGGGCAGCTCAAGCCTTAGGGCATAAAAGTCATATAAATATTTGGTTAATAAGGATTTTATAGATCAGGCATAGGCTACAGCCGTGCTCGGTCGCGGCGGTCGTAATCTTGCAGCCAATCACAGTCCGGGGAGGCGCGAACGGGCATATTGGCAGCGCATGATGATGTCGCCGCCGAGCCTCGAAGGGCTACACGACTCGCCCTACGCGGCGGAACTGCGTAAGACGCGCCTGCCGGCGTGCTTTGCGCCGACGATGGAGGCCGACTACGTCCGCAGCTTTCTGCGTGACAACCGCGCCCTGGTGCGGCTCTCCTGTACGCTCGCGCTGCTACTCATCGCGCTGCGGGCTTTCGAGGTCCTGATCGGCAGCACGGACGGCCAGTCATCGCTCGGTGCGTTCGTCGCGGTGGGCGCCGCCTCCGTGATCCTCGAGTGGCTCGCCTGGAGCCGCCATTACGAGCGGCACTATCTGCCGTGGGCGCAACTGCTCATCCCGGCGAGAAACGGTATCATCGCCGCGCAACTCGTGCGGGTGGTCGCGCATGGGCAGCTCGATGTCGTGATGCTGCTGCCGCTGCTGCTCATCGGCCCTTTCTATTTCATGGGGCTGCGGTATCGGACGGCGCTGCTCGTCGTTTCCCTCACCGGGGTCTGCATGGTGGCCGCGGCTATCGCGTTTCACCTGCCCGCGCCCGTCGCCTTCCACAGCGGGGCGTTCGCCCTGATTTCGTTGGTCACCTTCGCCGTCGCCGCCCAACAGATCGAGAAGCGCTCGCGGCGAGCCTTCCTCGAGAGCCGGCTGGTCGCCGAGCTTGCGCAGCACGACGTGCTCACCTGGACCAAGAACCGCCGTGTCTTCGATGAGTACCTGCCGCGGCTCTGGCGTCAGGGTGCCGAGGACGGTCGAGCGCTCGCGATCCTGCTCATCGACGTCGATCACTTCAAGCTCTACAACGATCGCTACGGACATCAGGCGGGCGATGTGGCCTTGCGCCAGGTGGCGCAGGCGATCCAGTCCTGCGTGCGCCGGCCGCTCGATCTCGTCGCCCGCTATGGCGGTGAGGAGTTCACGGCCATCCTTTATGACACCGATGGCAGTCGGGCCTCGAGCACTGCCGAGCGTATGCGCAAGTCCGTCGAGGAACTGGCCATCGAGCATCGCGGATCACGCGCCAACCCCGTTCTTACGATAAGCGTAGGCGTTGCCGTGGTCGAGCCCGCCACCCAGCGCAGCCCGAGCGGCGCGCTGCAGCTTGCCGATGAGGCGCTGTACCGGGCGAAATCGCGCGGGCGTAACCGCCTCGAGGTGATGGACGAGGCGGCATACCAACTACTCGTCACCGGCGTGTTCTCGCGGAATCTCGCCGATACGCTCAAGCGCCGGGTCGTCAAGCACTGACGGACCGCTGGGCGGGACGTCCAGGAGCGCCGCTTGCCGCACGGCAGTCATGGCCGACAAAACGTCACGGCGGTCGCCGGATCCGCGGCGCCCCGAGCGCAAGAAAGCAACACCTCGCTCCTCCCGCGGAGTCGGAACGACGGGCCGACCGAACGCTCCGCCGCCGTTCCGATTTGGTCCGCTGTCGTGGCTCATTCTGGGGCTGCTCATCGTCTGGAACGTCTGGGCCTTCATGCCCCACAAGAACGTCGAGGTATCGCTACCGTACAGCGCGTTCGTCGATCAGGTTGCGAGCGGCAACGTGACCGCTGTCAGCATCGTGGGCTCGGCCATCAAGGGGCGGCTGGCGCAACCCCTTACCTGGCCGCAGCGACCGGCAAAGCCCAAGCCGGCGGAGAAGCCCAAGCCGACGGCAAAGCCCCGGCCGACGTCAAAGCCCCGGCCGGAGTCGCACAACTACTCGCGGTTCACCACGACCTATCCGCTTGATGTCGGTGACCCAACCCTCATGCCGCTACTGCGCGCGCATCACGTCACCATCAACGTGCAGTCACCCTCGCCACCCTGGATCGAGCTGCTCCTCACCGATGGTCTGCCGATCATTCTCATGCTGGGGGTGCTCGTTTGGATGGGCAGGCAGGCGAGCCGCTCCCAGTCCGGAGGGATGTTCGGATTCGGGCGTACTCGGGCGCGGCGCTACAGCGAGGATCGTCCGAGGATCACCTTCGCCGATGTCGCCGGCGCGGATGAGGCCAAGCAGGATCTGCGGGAAGTCGTCGATTTCCTGAGTCACCCGTCGAAGTACCTGGCGATCGGCGCGCGGATTCCGCGGGGCGTTCTGCTCGTGGGCCCCCCGGGTACGGGTAAGACGCTGTTGGCGCGCGCCGTTGCGGGCGAGGCCGGAGCGCCCTTTTTCCACATCAGCGGCTCGGAATTCGTGGAGATGTTCGTCGGCGTCGGAGCGAGCCGGGTACGCGATCTCTTCTCGCAGGCTAAGACCGCGCAGCCGGCGATCATTTTCGTCGACGAGCTGGATGCCGTCGGACGGCGACGGGGCGCGGGTGTCGGCACGGTGAACGATGAGCGCGAGCAGACGCTGAATCAGCTGCTGGTGGAGATGGATGGATTCGATCCGCGCCAGCAGGTCATACTGCTCGCGGCCACCAACCGGCCCGATGTGCTCGACCCGGCGCTGCTGCGGCCCGGCCGCTTCGACCGGCAGGTCGTGGTACCGCTTCCCGACCGGCGGGGTCGCCAGGGGATCCTGCGCATCCATACGCGCCAGTTGCAGCTTGCGCACGACGTCAATCTCGAGCGCCTGGCGCGCACGGCCATCGGCCTCTCCGGCGCTGATCTCGCCAACCTCTGCAACGAGGCGGCGCTGATGGCGGCGCGCGAGAACCGCAAAGCGATCGGCATGGAGGACTTCGAGCGGGCGTGGGACAAGATCCTGCTCGGCGCCGAGCGGCGTTTGGTCCTGACGCCCAAGGACAGGCGGGTCACGGCCTACCACGAAAGCGGCCACGCGGTGGTGGCGTGGCTCACGCCGGCGGCCGATCCGGTGCGCCGAGTCACCATCGTTCCTCACGGGCGCGCGCTCGGGGTCACCGAGCAGCTTCCCGCCGAGGAACGCTACAACATGAGCAAGGCGGACCTGCTGGCACGACTTGATGTCATGTTGGGTGGCCGCACCTCGGAGACTCTGGCGATCGGTGAGATCACGACCGGCGCGGAGAACGATCTCATACAGGCGACCCGTCTCGCCCGTCGCATGATCACACGCTGGGGGATGGGTACGCTCGGACCCGTCGCCTTCGATGTGCAAGAGGAGCAGCCGTTTCTTGGCTATCACATCGGCCAGGGGCGCGACTACAGCGAGGCCACCGCCGCGCGCGTGGATCGAGAGGTGGAAGCTCTGCTCGCCGAGCGCCAGAGCATCGTGCTGCGCCTCCTGACTTCGGCTCGAGAGCGGCTGGATGGGCTCGTCGAGACGCTGCTCAAGGAGGAAACCCTCGGCGAGGAGCAGCTGGTACGCGTTCTCGGTCCCCGGCCGACGGCGGTCGAGGTGCCGTCGAAGCCCGAAAGGCAGCCAGCCGCGCGATCGAGCCTCGGCTGATGCGCCGGCCCGGTGCCGTCAATACGTATACTCCGTGCTGGCCTGTGAGCAGCCGGCGCCGGTAGGCTCGCCGGCAGCTGTCCTGGAGGTGTGCGATGGCGGAGGGTCTGAAAACCGGTGACGCTGGTGTCGGCAACGCTCTTTCCCCGGACTTACTGCGGCGCATGGATGCCTACTGGCGCGCGGCCAACTACCTGGCCGTAGGCCAGATCTATCTCTACGATAACCCGATGCTGCGCGAGCCGCTCTCGCCGCGGCACATCAAACCGCGCCTCCTCGGCCATTGGGGCACGACGCCCGGACAGAACTTCATCTATGTGCACCTCAACCGGGTCATCCGCCAGCATGACCTCGAGATGATCTACATCGCGGGTCCGGGCCACGGTGGACCCGCGCTCGTCGGCAACACCTACCTCGAGGGTAGCTACACCGAGCGCTACCCCAACATCACGAGGGACGAGGAGGGCATGCGCAAGCTCTTCAAGCAGTTCTCCTTCCCGGGCGGGATACCGAGCCACGTGTCACCGGAGACACCGGGCTCCATACACGAGGGCGGGGAGCTCGGCTACTCGCTGAGCCATGCGTTCGGGGCGGCGTTCGACAACCCGGGGCTCATCGTCGCCTGCGTCATTGGTGATGGGGAGGCGGAGACCGGTCCGCTTGCCGCCAGCTGGCACAGCAACAAGTTCCTCAATCCCGCGACCGACGGGGCGGTGCTGCCGATCCTGCACCTCAACGGCTACAAGATCGCCAACCCCACCGTGCTCGCCCGCATCGGCAACGAGGAGCTCGGTGAATATCTGCGCGGCTGCGGCTACCAGCCCCACTTCGTCGAGGGCGACGACCCGCCGCGCATGCACCCGCTGATGGCGGCGACGCTCGACACCGTGATCGGAGAGATCCGGCGCATCCAGTCCCGCGCGCGTTCGGAGGGCCTCCCCGCGGGCCGGGAGCGTCCGCGCTGGCCGATGATCGTGCTGCGCACGCCCAAAGGCTGGACGGGACCGAAGGTCGTGGACGGCGCGCAGGTGGAGGGCACCTTCCGCGCCCACCAGGTGCCTATCGCCGAAGTGCGCACCAACACCACGCACCTGAAGCTCCTCGAGCAGTGGATGCGCAGCTACCGACCGGAGGAGCTGTTCGATGCCGCCGGGACTTTGCGTGCGGAGCTTGCCGAGCTGGCGCCCGAGGGCGAGCGGCGTATGGGCGCCAACCCACATGCCAACGGTGGCCTTCTTCTCAAGGATCTCGCTCTTCCCGATTTTCGCGAGTATGCGGTCGAGGTGCCGCGCCCGGGCGCCGTCGACGCGGAAGATACGCGAGTGCTGGGAACCTTCCTGCGCGATGTGGTGAAGCGCAATCAGCATCCGCGCATTTTTCGGCTCTTTGGACCGGACGAGACCAACTCCAACCGTCTCGGCGCCGTTTTTGAGGCGACCGAGCGGCAATGGGTCGCGCAGCGCATCCCGGGAGACGATCACCTGGCGCCCGAGGGAAGCGTCATGGAGGTACTGAGCGAGCACCAGTGTCAGGGCTGGCTCGAAGGCTACCTGCTCACGGGTCGGCACGGGTTGTTCAACTCCTACGAGGCGTTCGTGCACATCGTCGACTCGATGTTCAATCAACACGCCAAGTGGCTGAAGGTGACGCGGGAGATTCCCTGGCGACGACCGATCGCCTCGCTCAATTACCTCCTCTCCTCGCACGTGTGGCGGCAGGATCACAACGGCTTCACGCATCAGGACCCGGGGTTCATCGATAACGTGGTGAACAAAAAGGCCGACATCATCCGGGTTTATCTGCCTCCGGATGCCAACTGCCTGCTTTCGGTCATGGATCACTGTCTGCGCAGCCGTCACTACGTCAACGTGGTGGTGGCCGGAAAGCATCCCGCGCCCCAATGGCTCACCCTGGATCAGGCGGTCAAGCACTGTACGGCGGGCATCAGTATCTGGGAATGGGCGAGCACGGATCGCGGCAGCGAGCCGGATGTGGTCATGGCGTGCGCGGGGGATGTGCCGACGCTGGAGACGCTGGCCGCCGTCAAGTTGCTGTGCGGTATGGTGCCGGAGCTCAAGATCCGAACCATCAACGTCGTGGATCTCATGAAGCTGGTGCCTGAGACGGAGCACCCGCATGGACTCAGCAACCGGGATTTCGATGCGCTTTTCACGCGCGACAAGCCGGTGATCTTCGCCTTTCATGGGTATCCCTGGCTGATCCACCGATTGGCTTATCGCCGCGCCAACCACGTCAACTTTCACGTACGGGGCTACAAGGAGGAGGGGACGATCACCACCCCGTTCGACATGGCGGTGCTCAATGAACTCGACCGCTTCCACCTCGTGTCGGACACCATCGACCGCCTGCCGCAGCTCGCCTCGCGGGCCGGCTACATCAAGCAGGCGATGCGGGACAAGCTGATCGAGCATCGGCAGTACATTCGGGAGGCGGGGGAGGACATGCCGGAGATCCTGAACTGGCGGTGGATTACGTAGCGGCCATCCAGCGGTCGGCCACACGGATGGCCCGGCCCTCGGCCGCCAGCTTCAGGAGGTGCGCGAGGAGAGAGCGCTGCGCAAGCGGGTGCAGTCGCGGATCGACATCGTCGTAGACGCGACCGACCAAAGTGGAAAGATCCTCGGGTTGCTGCCGCGGTAAGGTGGCGAGCACCTTGGCTTCGCGACGCAGGCGATGTCGTATCAGGCCTTGAATCGCCGCCTCGGGGTTGGGCATGAGCGTGCCATGACCCGGCGCGAGGCAGGCCGGAGGCTTGCTGAGGAGAAACTCGAGGGAGGCGAGGTAGACGGCCATGTCGCCGTCGGGCGGGTCGATCACCACCGTCGAGCCTTGAATGATGTGGTCTCCGGTGAAGAGGATTTGCTCCTCTTCGAGGAGGAAGCAGACGTGATTACTGGCGTGGCCCGGGGTGTGGATGACGCGTAGGGTTGCGCCGCCGGCCACGGTCAGGCGATCGTCATGGTGAAGCTCGCGATCGGGAACGAACGTCGGGTCCTGCCAGTGGCGGTGCGGTGTCGTTCGGCCGAGGAGGAAGGCCCCGGTGGCGGACTTCAGCGCCGCGGCGCCCGGGGAGTGGTCCCGATGCGTGTGAGTGACCAGAATGTAGCGGATCACTCCGGGAGCGGCGTCGAGCAGAGCCTGCAAGTGCCGATCATCGGCCGGGCCCGGATCGATGACCGCGCAGTCGTTGCCGGCGGCGACGACGTAGCTGTTGGTGCCGGGACCGGTCATCGCGCCGGCATTCGAGGCGGTGACCCGCCATACCCTCCGGGTGAGGCGGACGGCGATCTCGTGCTGGATCGCGGCGCCCGCAGCGGGCTCGGTACCGGTGCCCTGCGCCTCGCTCATGTGTTGCATGCTAGCACGGCGATGGATTAGAAAATGCCGAGGCTCAGTCCGGCCGCCAACGTCGCGCCAAGCTCCTCGCAACGCGCAAGCTCGCCCGCATCGATGTGTTTCGGCGCGAGAATCGTTGCCGGCGTCTGCGCATGTGTGCAGACGATGAGCGGCGCTGCGATGGCCCGCAGCCGCCAGCCGATGGCGATGCGCTCGATCTGGCGTGCGGCGTTGGTGCCATCGCTCCCGGCGCAGACGAGGATCGCGTAGGCACGGCCCTGGATACGGTCGAGGACGGCATAGTAGGTGCGATCGAAGAAATCCTTCATGACACCGGACATGGCGGCTAGATTCTCCGGAGAGGCGAAGAGATAGCCGTCGGCTTCGAGCAGCGCCTGCGCTCCGCTCGCAGCGGCCGCTTCCAACCGCGCGGCGACGCCTGGCTCACGCCGCGCTCCGGCCGCAGCCGCCTGCGCCATCTGCAGCGTGCCGCCCGTGAGGGAGTGGTGGACGATGAGAAGCTTCTTCATCGGAGCGAAAGGGCTTACTCGACGTGGCGCCCTGGTCGAACGTGCCAAGTCGCAGCCAGCGCGGGTGGGCGCATATTGCACGCAAATTGCGGCAACGTGCGAAAATGACGCGCAACTCACTCGCGGGGAAGATGCCATGCGCTATCGGACACTCGGCCATACGGGCCTGCTCGTCTCGGAGATCTGCCTCGGCACGATGACCTTCGGCGGTCTGGAAGGCACGTGGGCGGCGATCGGCGGCGTGGAGCAATCCGCCGCGGACGAGATCGTCCGCCGCTCGCTCGAGGCGGGTGTCAACTTCATCGACACGGCCGATGTCTATTCGGAAGGGCTGTCGGAGGAGATCACGGGCAAGGCCATCAGGAACTCGGGACGGGCCCGCACGGACGTGGTGCTCGCCACCAAGGTCTTCGGGCCGACCGGCCGGAGTGTCAACGACCGTGGCGCCTCCCGCGGTCACATCATGAATGGCGTCAAGGCGAGCCTGAAGCGTCTCGGCACCGACTACATCGATCTCTATCAGATCCATGGGTTCGATCGAGTCACTCCGGTCGAGGAGACACTGCGCGCGCTCGATGATCTCGTGCACCAGGGTTGGATCCGCTACGTTGGGGTGTCCAACTGGCCGGCCTGGCACCTCATGAAGGCGCTGGGGTTCGCCGACCGGTTTGGTTGGTCGCGACCGGTCTCGCTGCAGGCGTATTACACGATCGCGGCGCGGGATCTCGAACGGGAGCTCGTGCCGCTGATGCAGGCCGAGAAGCTCGCGTTGATGGTCTGGAGCCCGCTCGCGGGCGGTCTGCTCACGGGCAAGTTCACGCGCGAGGGCGGCGGCCCGAAGGACGCGCGCCGGACCGCATTCGACTTCCCGCCGGTCGATCGCGAGCGCGTGTTCGATTGCGTGGATGCGATACGGATGATCGCCGATGCGCGCGGCATCTCGATCGCGCGTGTGGCGCTCGCATACGTGCTGGCAAAGCCCTTCGTGACGACGGTGATCATCGGCGCGAAGAGCATGCAGCAACTCGAGGACAACCTCGCCGCGACCGGCGTGAAGCTCACGGCGGAGGAGATGGCGAAGCTCGATGAGGTGAGCGCTCTACCGCCCGAGTATCCGGGCTGGATGATCGAGTTCCAGGGCGCGCGCGAGTCGGCCGCGCGGATCCTGAAGGAGGGACGCGACTAGCCGAGCTTCAGCAGCTGGCTGATGAGCGCGTCGGCCTTGATTTCCTCGCCGCTGAGAGCCATGGCGAGCAATTCGCCGCCGAGCTGTGGCAGGGCGAGCAGCACGTCCGGGCGGGTGCGCGCGACCCGGCCGGTGTTACGGGTGTCGCCGACGGCCGCGACGGTGTGCAGCTTCTGATTCAACTCCCTGGCGGCGAGCACCACGAAGGCGTTGTAGGAGTCATCCTCGCTGAGTGCCAGCACGGCGCGCGCCTCTGCGATATCGACGCGCCGCAGCGTCTCCGTGTCGCTGCCGTCACCGACGATGAAGTCCTCGGGCTGATCTCCATCGACATCGGGCTTCGCCGACAGGATCAGGGTGGTTCGCAGCCCTCGCGCCGCCAGCGCCCGCGCCGCATCCTGGGCGAGGGGGCCGTCGCCCACCACGATGATATGAGAGGCGCGTTTCATCTTTTTCCTCCTCGGCTGCAGCAGGTTCATCATCCGCTTGTCGATCAAAGGGGCGACGATGGCGGGCAGTGATGTCGCGAACACCGCCAGCCCGAGCACGATGAGCGACACGGTGAAGACGCGTGCGTCCGCCGTGTGCGGGGTGACATCGCCGTAGCCGACCGTCGCCATGGTGACGACGGTGAAGTACACGGCATCGACGAAAGTGCTGATGCGGGGGGTGAAGCCGCTGCCGAGCACGTACGAGCCGATCACGCCGTAACCCAACGTCACCAGCACGCCCATCAGCGCGAACAGCGTCGCCGTGGCGAGCGTCACCCGGGTGAAGCTTCTGCGCGAGACCAGCAGAAGGAGCAGCACCACGACGCTAAAGATCTCGAGCGATCTCGAGGCGGTCGAGAGCGGCGACAGCTCGAGCGCCACGGTCGCGAGCGCAAGCAGGAAGGCGAACACCCAGGCGAGCCGCGAGCGCCAGAGCAGGCCGATGCCGACGAGGATGAGGAGCCCGCCGATGGCTTCCTGCGGCGCGCCGCGGATCTCGGGCAGGCCGAGGCCGCCCGCCAGCGAGACGATGGAATGCCCGCCGGTGGCGACCAGGCGCTGCAACGAGCCCGAGGTCAGGAGAATCTGCAGCACTCCCGTCGCGCCGACGAGAATGGCGAGCGGCACGTGCGGAAACCACGCGCTCGCGCGCAGCAGGCGCGCAACGCGATTGCGCGCCATCTGCATCCACACCGGGAATGCGGTCGGCAAGCGCGCGTTGGGGCTCATCGGGACGAGACGATCGCCGGGCAGCGGCGACGTCGCTGGGCTGGCTCGATGTTATTCACCGAATCCGCACGCGCCCATGCCGCAGAAGCCGTTGCCGCAACCCGGGGCCACCCCGGCGCGCTCGCAAAGCTCGCCCCAGCTCGAGAGCCTCTCGGCCATGTTGTGCCGGACCTCGAGCACCCGGCCATTGGCTTCGCATCGATATTCGTAGGTCGGCACCGTCTCTCTCCGCGGCTGCCCGATGGGACTCTGCAGGGCCGCCCGCACGTGAAATATAGTAGATTAAAGCGATGCGAAACGCCTATCTCTGCGATGCCGTGCGCACCCCCATCGGCCGCTACGGCGGCGCTCTTGCCGCGGTGCGCACGGATGATCTCGCCGCCATTCCCATCCGCGCGCTCCTGTCGCGACAGCCGAAGGTCGATTGGAGCGTCCTCGACGATATCGTTTACGGATGCGCCAACCAGGCGGGCGAGGACAACCGCAATGTCGCGCGGATGGCGCTGCTTCTCGCCGGACTGCCGCAGGAGGTGCCGGGGGCGACCGTCAATCGGCTCTGCGGATCGGGTCTCGATGCCGTGGCGATCGCGGCCCGTGCGATCGTGGCCGGCGAAGCGGACCTCATGATCGCGGGCGGCGTCGAGAGCATGAGCCGCGCGCCCTTCGTGCTCTCCAAGGGGCAGACGCCGTTCGCGCGCGACCTGGGGTTCCACGACACGACCCTCGGCTGGCGTTTCGTCAACCCGATTCTCAAGCAGCAGTACGGTATTGATTCCATGCCGGAAACGGCGGAGAACGTCGCCGATGAGTGTCGGATCAGCCGCGCGGATCAGGATGCCTTTGCGCTGCGCAGCCAGCAGCGCGCCGCGGCCGCTCAGGCCAACGGCAATCTGGCGCAGGAGATCGTGCCGGTCTCCATCCCGGCGAAGAAGGGAGATCCGAGCGTCGTCGATCGCGACGAGCATCCGCGGGCCACGAGCCTCGAGGCGTTGGCCAGGCTCGGCACACCCTTTCGTCGGGGCGGCACGGTGACCGCGGGAAACGCCTCAGGTGTCAATGACGGCGCGTGCGCATTGCTGCTCGCGAGCGAAGCGGCGGCCGCGCGCTATGGTCTGACACCGCGCGCACGCGTCGTAGGTGCTGCGGTGGCGGGCGTCGCGCCGCGTCTCATGGGCCTCGGGCCCATTCCGGCTACGCGGCGGCTGCTCGAGCGACTGCGCTTAACGATCACGGATTTCGATCTGATCGAGCTCAACGAAGCCTTCGCCGCCCAGGCGCTCGCGGTGCTTCGGGAGCTTGGGATCGCGGACGATGCCGCGCACGTCAACCCGCAGGGCGGCGCCATCGCGCTCGGCCATCCGCTCGGCATGAGCGGCGCCAGACTCGCCACCACCGCCATGCATCAGCTCCAGCGCTCCGGTGCTCGCCGGGCGCTGTGCACCATGTGCATCGGCGTCGGGCAGGGCATTGCGCTCGCGATCGAGAAGGTCTGAATCGATGGCCGAGTCAACCGACACCTCCAGGGCCCCGACCGCGGACCCCATGGCCGTTACGTTCGCCGACGTCGAAGCGGCGGCGCAGCGGCTCGAGGGTATTGCCCATCGCACACCGGTCATGACCTCGCGAACGGCGGATGCGCGGGCGGGAGGCAAGCTCTTTTTCAAATGCGAAAACCTGCAGCGCGGTGGCGCGTTCAAGTTCCGTGGGGCGTACAACGCGATTGCGACACTGACCACGGAGCAGCGCCGATGCGGAGTGATCGCCTACTCATCCGGCAATCACGCGCAGGCCGTCGCACTTGCGGGCCGGCTACAAGCCGTCGCGACGACGATCGTGATGCCGAAGGATGCTCCGGCATCCAAGGTGAGCGCGACCCGGGAGTACGGCGGCGAGGTCATCTTCTACGACCGCTACACCGAGAACCGCGAGGAGATCTGTGGCCGCCTCGCCGCGGATCGGGGTCTGACGACCGTCCCGCCTTACGATCACCCTCGGGTGATCGCCGGTGCGGGAACGGCTGCGCGGGAGCTCTTCGAGCTCATCGGAGAGCTCGATGTGCTGTTGGTGTGCCTCGGAGGAGGGGGCCTGCTCGCGGGCAGCGCTCTCGCCGCGAAGGCGCTGAGCCCGCGCTGCCGGGTGATCGGCGTCGAGCCGGAGGCGGGCAATGATGGACAGCAGTCTTTCCGCTCAGGCAGGGTCATTCGCATCCCGGTGCCGCGCTCGATCGCCGACGGAGCGCTCACCACTTATCTCGGCGCCAACAACTTTCCCATCATCCGCGCGCTGGTCCACGACGTCGTCACCGTCAGTGATGCGACGTTGATCGACGCCATGAAGTTCTTTGCCGAGCGCATGAAGATCGTCGTGGAGCCGACCGGCTGTCTCGGCGCGGCGGCAGCGCTCTCGCGGCGCTTTCACCAGCCGGGCGAGCGCGTCGGAGTCCTGATCAGCGGCGGCAACATCGATCTGGCGCACTACGGCGAGCTACTGCGGAGCGGGGCAGGCGCGTAGCTCTCGCAGCCGCGCATTCGCCTGCGTCGCGAAGATCACTCCCCCCGCACGCACCGGCAGTCCGGCGAACTGCAGCGCGGCAACCGTCCAGGTGTTGCAGGTGCGAACCAGGCTGTAGTCTCCCGTCGAAGCGTAAAAGACGCTGCCGGGCAGAGGTCCACGGCCGAGGTCGCGGGGTCTGCCACCGGGCTGCGACAGCGAGCCCTCGATGTAACTATCGACGCGCCAGAGCTCCTGGCGATCGGCGCACAGCCAGCGAATGTGATCACCCGGCTCCAACAGGTCCGCGGGCGCGGACACGCGTTGCAGGAAGAGCACGCTGGGTGAGCGAAAGAGCGCGGCCAGCGCATCGCCCGAGCCCGGATGGGGGGCCATGTAGAACCGCCGGTTGCCCCAACCGATGCTGAGATACTTTGCCGGTGAGTCGGAGAGAAGCGCAGCGAGAGGACCCAACTCGCGCTGCGGCAGAACGAGCCCGGAGTGCCAGCCGGCGACGAGCACGCCGATCGCGAGCGGCGCTTGGTGCGCGGGCGCGGCGAGGAAAGACGACGGCGGGTTGGACGGCGCGCGAGGAACCTCGCCGCAGCTGCCCGCGATAGCGCAGACGCACAGCCACGCCAGCGCATGGATCCTCGAAGGCCGTGCCGCAGGCCGCCTCGCGGGCCTGATCATGAGCGCAGAGTAACACAGGTTGTGCGGCCGGAATGATAGCGCTACCATGAACCGCAGCTGCTCGAGGGGAACCGCCGATGCGTCAACGACTGCCGTGGCTCGCGCTTTGCGCTTGGAGCGCGGTCTTTTGGGTGCAGGCCGCTGCCGCCGGGCCGCCCGGCGGTCCGAGTTGGGTTGGCTCGTGGGCGTCCTCGCAGCAGATCCCGGAGCCACAGAATGCGCTGCCGGCGCAGGCGCTGCGGGATGCGACACTGCGACAGATCGTGCATCTGACGGTCGGGGGCAAGGAGCTGCGCGTGCGGTTGTCGAACGCCTTCGGCACGGCGCCGCTCACGATCCTCGCCGTTCACGTGGCGATGCCGGTCTCGAAGGCGACAGGCAGTATCGATCCGGCAACCGACGAGGCGCTGAGGTTCGCGGGCAGTCCGGTGGTTACCATCCCCGCCGGCGCCGACTATTACTCCGACCCTATCGCGTTCGATGCCCGTCCGCTCTCGGAGCTCGCCATCACGCTCTACCTGCGGGCGCCGCCTGGGCAGGAGACGAGTCATCCGGGCTCGCGCGAGACCTCCTTTCTCCTGCACGGGGACCATGTGGCGGACGCGACGCTGCCGGGTGCGACCACCCTCGCTCACTGGTTCTTCATCTCGGGGGTCGACGTCAGGGAAAGCGCACCGGGCGCCGCGATCGTCACCCTCGGCGATTCGATCACGGACGGGCACGCCACGGCCGACAACAGCGATACCCGTTGGCCGGATGATCTGGCGCGGCGGCTCCAGTCCTCGCCCGCTACCCGTCGGCTGAGTGTGCTCAATGTCGGCACGGGAGGCAATCGCCTGCTTCTCGATGGACTCGGTCCCAACGCGCTGGCGCGTTTTGATCGCGACGTGCTCGCGCAGACCGGTGTGCGTTATCTGATCGTGCTCGAAGGCGTCAACGACCTCGGTACCGCGACACGACTGGCGCCGATTTCCGCGGCACAACACAGAGAGCTCGTGCATCGAATCATCGCCGCTTACGAGCAGATCATCCTGCGCGCGCACGTGCACGGCATCACCGTCATCGGCGGTACGATCACGCCCTATATGGGATCCGACTACTATCATCCTTCGAGCGCGAGCGAGGCCGACCGGCAGGCGATCGACGCCTGGATAAGACAGCCCGGGCATTTCGATGCCGTGGTCGACTTCGCCCGTGTGGTGCGCGACCCGAAGCATCCGGACCGACTGCTGCCGGCCTACGACTCCGGCGATCATCTGCATCCCTCACCGACCGGGTACCGCGCCATGGCGGCGGCCATTCCACGGTCACTTTTCGCCCCTCATCCGCGGACGCAACGATGAGGGCTGTAGCGGCAACGGCGGCGCGGGCGCCCCGGGCGGCCGCGATGGCGGCGAGTCTGATCCTGGTGGCCGCTCCTGCGGGCATGGCGCCCGTCGCGATGGTCGACGGAACGGCGCTACCGCCCGTCACATTCAGCGCGGAACAGGATCACCGCAACATGCTGGAGCAGCTCGGCATCGAGGCGCTGCGCCCGGGCGCGAGCGGCGATGAGAACTCTGCGGATCCCGCAGGTCATCGCCGCTCTCGAGGAGGAGGTCTACGGACGCATTCCTGGGAACGTGCCCAAGGTGAGTTGGCGCGTGACCGCGAGCGCCCAGGCGACGCTCGACCGCTATCCCATCCGCGCTTCCGGAGTCTCGTCGGTCAGGTCGATGACAGTGCCTATCCGGCGATCCACGTCGTCATTCCGGTGACGCTGGTCGTCCCCGCCGCGGCGAGGCGCAAGGTGCCGGTGCTCATCATGTTCTGGTTCGGACCGACGCCGGTGCCGTCGACGGAGCCGAATGATCGCGAGCTCGGACACCTCAACGATGCGCTGCGCTCGCCGCTCTCGCCCCTTGGACGCAATGCCGACGGCGACCCGCCCTCAATCGTGGAGTTGATTGCTGCGGGGTGGGGATTTGCGGTGCTCGATCCGACGGCCGTGCAGGCGGACAGCGGCGCCGGACTGACTCGCGGCATCATCGGTCTCACCAACAGGGGACAGCCCCGCACACCCGATCAGTGGGGCGCGCTACGCGCCTGGGGATGGGCCGCGAGCCGCACGCTCGATTACCTCGAGACCGACCCCGCCGTCGACGGCCGTGACGTTGGAATCGAAGGCGTCTCGCGCTACGGCAAGGCGGCACTCGTCACCATGGCTTTCGATCGACGGTTTGCGATGGCGCTCATCGGCTCCTCCGGCCGGGGTGGCGCGGCGCTGCTGCGGCGTAATTACGGCGAAACGCTCGAGAATCTC
>JBOIAQ010000070.1:0-18480 GCA_050739115.1 Steroidobacteraceae bacterium
GTTGCGCAGGATCGTCCTCAGCGCCGCCTCGTCCTCATACGGCTTGCCGTCCTTGTCGAACTCGCGATACCCGTAGTCGATCGTCACCTTGTCCCAGATCCCGATTCCCACCGGGTACGCATGGCTCACATCCGGCACACCGTTCGGCCCCACTGTCACCCACGGCGCCGGATAATCCATCACCGACACCGTCTCTTCCGGTGGATGCGGATAGCTGCTCGCCGCAAAGTTATGCGCCAGCCCTAGCGTGTGTCCGGTCTCGTGCGCGGCCAGTTGCCGCAGCCGCGCCAGCACCATTTGCAGCGCCGCGTCATGTGCCTCATCCACCGACGGCTTGCCGTTCTTATATGGAGCCAACAACGCCTCGGCAATCAGATAATCCTGCCGCCCGCGCCCGCCGCCGAGCGTCACGTTCCCCTTGATGATCTCCCCCGTCCGCGGATCGATCACCGACGCCCCGTAGCTCCATCCCCGTGTGTAGCGGTTTACCCACTGGATGATGTTGTAGCGCACGTCCATCGGATCCGCGCCCTTCGGCAGTACGCTCACCTGGAACGTTCCCGGCGCCCATCCCGCCGCCTGGAACGCCCGGTCCCACCAGTTCGCGCCTTCCACCAGCGCCTGTCGAATTGGCTCCGGCGCTCCGCGATCCACGTAGTAGTGCAGTGGCGTTACGGCCTGGCAGGCCGTCACGCAGCTCGGATCCTTCTTGACCAGCCGGTGCCGCATAATGAAGCTCTGCGCCATCGGCTCGCCCAGCGGCGCGTCGTAATCCCGATAGCTGAAGTCGAAGTACCCCGCGTTCGGCGAAAACCGTCGTGGCGTATATCCCGACGGCGGCAGCGCCACAAACATCTGCCGCTCCCGGATCGTCATCGCCCGCGGATTCGGCGTCACCTCCCCCACAATCTCTCCCGGCGGCCCCAGTTCCTGCGGACCTTCTACATATGTCAGCTCCGCCTCCACCACACTGTTCTCCGGAAACGTCTTCGAATCCGCCGGCACAATCGTCGACCGCGCCGAATCCACGTGATACACGCCCTGTTTTCCCTGCGCCAGTGCCTCCGCGATCTGGTGCGCGTCGCTCAGGAAAAAATCCGTCGCATCCACCAGCACCGTACCGTCCGGATCGTCTGCTACGACGCGGAACCCGGCCAGCACCGACTCCGGAAACGACTCCGTCACCGTCGCCTGTTGCGCCGCACTCGCCGATGAGCTGCGGAACGCAAGGTTGGGTTCCACCAGCAGCAGCTTCGGCCCAGTCCGTTCAAAGCGCACAATCGCGCCCGACGAGATCTGCCCGCGGTCCAGTCCATACTCGCCCAGGTGGCTTGTCCCCACACTCCATGGTGTCGAGTGCGTGTAGATGTACTCTGGGCTTTGCGTATGCTCCGCGTTTGCCGTCATCGGGATTTCAAGGAAGATATGCCCCGTCTTCGCGTCCCAGTCGAGCGCAATCAACCCCAGGCTGTGCTGCATGCCGGCGGTTGCCGCGGCAATCGACTTGGGGGCAGGAGCCCCGTCCGGTGCCGTTCCGGCGCTATAGGCAAAGGGGGGCAGCGACACGAGGGCCAGGGCGAGTAGAAATCCACGCATGCGAAGCATTCTCCCTTGTAGCACAGGGCGCGCCGGATCATCGGCTCCGCTTTTGGGGAGCCGGCACAAGCCTAACCGCACTTCGAATCGCCGCAATTGAGGCATGTCATGCAGCCGTCCATCATGACGACCGCGGCGGTGCTGCACTTGGCGCAAAGCTGCGCGCCTTGGGGAAAGTGGCTCTTCGCGAACGCATCGGCCTGCTTGGCGCGCGCCTCGAATTCCGCCCGCTTCTCGTCCACCAGCTTCTGCTGATGCACATCGAGCTGCGGCTTGCGCATGAGGCCGATGGTCTGCAGGTGCTTCTCGATCACGTAGCCGAGCTCGGCGATGATCGAAGGCATGAACTTGCCGTGCGGCTGCCAGTAGCCGCCGCGCGGATCGAACACCGCCTTCAGCTCATCGACGAGGAAGGTGACATCGCCGCCCTTGCGGAACACGGCCGAGATGATCCGCGTCAGCGCCACGATCCACTGGAAGTGATCGAGGTTCTTCGAGTTGATGAAGATCTCGAACGGCCGGCGCTGCTCGTACTCGGTGCCCTCGTTCAGCACGATGTCGTTGATGGTCACGTACATCGCGTGATCGGAGATCGGCGTTTTGATCTTGTAGGTCGAGCCGATCAGGACCTCCGGACGCTCGAGCTTCTCGTGCATCCGGATGACCTTGGCGGTATGGCCGTTCTTGTCGCGAACGAGCTCCTCAGTGGGTGCCGCGGCCAAAACTTTCGGAGCATCCGATATCGTCGGCTTTTCCTCCGGTTTCAACACCTGGTGCTTGACGATTTTGCGGTCGATCTTGATGGTCATGATGCGAGTTCCGATGTATGGGGTCGCGCGCGTGTCTTACAACGTCCTCAAAGGCGCCCGTAATAGCCGTCCTTAATGGCATCAAACAGGTTCGCCGCCGTGTGCAACTCGCCGTCGTACTCGATTTCCTCGTCGCCCCGCGCTTCCACCACGGTGCCGTCATCCAGCGTGAACTTGTACACCGTGTTCTTCAGGTCCTGCTCCTTCACGAGCACACCCTGGAAGGCTTCGGGATTGAAGCGGAAAGTAGTGCAACCCTTCAGGCCCTTCTCGTGAGCGTAGAGATAGATGTCCTTGAACTTCTCGTAGGGAAAATCCGTCGGCACATTGGCGGTCTTGGAAATCGACGAGTCCACCCACTTCTGCGCGGCAGCCTGCACTTCCACGTGCTCCTTCGGCGTGATGTCCTCGGAAGCGATGAAGTACTCCGGGAGCTTCTCACCTTCCGTGGTCGAGCCGGGCTTCGCCTTCGGATTGACGAGCTCACGATAGGCCAGCAGCTCGAAGGAATAGACGTCGATCTTCTCCTTCGTCTTCTTGCCGTCCCGGATCACATTGCGGAAATAGTAGTGCGCGAAGGACGGCTCGATGCCGTTCGATGCATTGTTGGCGAGCGACAGCGAGATCGTTCCAGTCGGCGCGATGGAGGTGTGGTGAGTAAACCGGCAGCCGGTCTCCGCGAGCTCCTCCACCAGCTTCGGCGCGACCTCCGCGACCCGCTGCATGTACCGGCTGTATTTCGCGTGCAAAATGCGTCCGGGGATCTTGTCGCCGGGTTTCCAGCCATCACGCGCCATTTCGGGGCGCTTCCTCAGCATCTCCTTGGTGACCGTGAATCCCTCGTTCATGATCGGAGCCGGTCCCTTCTCCCGCGCTATTTCAAGTCCGGCTTCCCAACCGGCCAGCGCCATCTCGCGCGATACTTCCTCGGTAAAACGGATCGACTCCGGCGAGCCGTACTTCATGCCCAGCAGCGTCATCGTGCTGCCGAGTCCGAGATAACCCATGCCGTGGCGGCGCTTGCGCAGGATCTCCTCGCGCTGCTTCTCGAGCGGTAGACCATTGACCTCGACGACGTTGTCGAGCATGCGCGTGAAGACCTTCACGACCTCGCGGTATTCGTTGCAGTCGAACTTCGCGTGATCGGTGAACGGTTCGCGCACAAAACGCGTCAGATTGATCGAACCCAACAGGCACGAGCCGTACGGCGGGAGCGGTTGTTCTCCGCATTGACCTGTCACGATTCCATTAAAGATCACGGTGTTGTGATCGTGTTGAGTCGTGTCAAACACGGCTTCCTTGCCAACATAGGCAATCTCAACGATCCGACTGGTAAAGGATTGCGTCTTGCGCAGCGCCTTGCTCTCAAACCACTGCGCATACTTGCCGTTCTTCTCGTCCGACAAGAACCCGATTTCCCCCATGAAGCGCTCACGCGATTCACCATCGACGATGAGCTCGTAGTCGGCCTTGCATGGATACGCCTTGATGCCACCTTTTCCATCAGGGAGCAGCCGTTCGCCGGCATCGCGCCGCTTAAGCACGCGTGAGAGCACTCCGAAATTGGCGAGCAGCATCTGCACGTCCTTGAGCAGCGAGGGATGGCTCGAGGCGAACCGCACAGAGCAGCTCGTTTCGGCATGGCCGCTGGTGTTCACCGTTCCATCAGACTGGAACAACCCGCGAAGATAACCTTTCACGCAGGCTTCGTTGCCGCGCCAGATGATATCCGGCACGGATGTCGTGCACGCCGGGCTGATCCCGAAGAACTCCTTGAGATAGCGCATCAGGATCGCCGAGCGAATCACAATCAGGTTCCGCTCGGGAACCGCGACCGCGCTCACGCGGTACTGCCTATGACTGGCCGACCAGCCGGCAATCATGCTGTTGATGTAGGAAACGAGGACATCCGCGTATTCGCGATCGGCGCCCCAGAGGTTCACGACGGCCGCCTGCTTTCCCTTGCCGCGATTGGTGATGTGACCATCGCCCGTAATCAGCCCGAGCAGTAGGCCGACCTCTTCGCTACCACCCCCGGCGAACTGCCCCTTTCCCGACTGAATGAGCAGTTCATCACCCGGCTCGAGGTCCTTGAGCTTCACCTTGCCGCGCGTGGTGTAGAAGTCGTGCCACTCGGTCGCCTTGATCTCGTACCCTGCTTCCGTGACCACCCGATATACGTCGGCGGATGGCGCCGTCATGAAGGCGGGTACGGCGGGACGAACGGTGACCCCCCGTTTATCTTCACCGAGCGCCCGACGATCGACCGTCGCCTGAATGTCCACCCGCGCGTTATAAAGATCGCCGATCCGCACCAGGCCGTACTGCGTCGCCAGACGCGTATCGGCGGTGACGCACGGGTTGGTCGCGCGGATGTTCTCGCACCACCAGTTGTTGTTCATCTCATTGACGCGGTCGATGAGGATGAAGCCGGGCTCGGCGAAATCGTAGGTCGAGGTCATGATGACGTCCCACATGCGGCGCGCCGGCAGGATCTTGTATACCTTGCAGGCGACCAGGCCTTCCTCGTTTACGAGGTAGCCATCGTGCACGGGCCATTCGCGCCAGACGAATTTGCTCTTATCGTCGAGGTCCACCCGCTCGCTGTCGAGCTCCGCGCGGTTGATGGGGAACGCCAGCTTCCAGTCGCGGTTCTCGCGCACCGCGGCCATGAATTCATCGGTGATGAGGAGCGACAGGT
Organism: Steroidobacteraceae bacterium; assembly: GCA_050739115.1. Taxonomy (GTDB): domain Bacteria; phylum Pseudomonadota; class Gammaproteobacteria; order Steroidobacterales; family Steroidobacteraceae; genus 13-2-20CM-66-19. Next base: position 5,107 of record JBOIAQ010000070.1, read on the forward strand.
TGAACTGCCGCAGCCGTCCGCTCTCGCGCTTGGCGCGGACGAACTCCATCACATCGGGATGACCAACGTCGAAAGTGCCCATCTGCGCGCCGCGCCTGCCGCCGGCCGAAGAGACGGTGAAACACATCTTGTCGTAGATATCCATGAACGACAGGGGACCTGACGTATAGGCACCGGCGCCCGACACATAGGCGCCGCGAGGCCGCAAAGTCGAATGCTCATAGCCGATGCCGCAGCCTGCCTTAAGAGTCAGTCCGGCCTCGTGCACTTTGCGCAGAATGTCGTCCATCGAGTCGCGGATCGTTCCTGACACCGTGCAATTGATCGTCGAGGTTGCCGGCTTGTGCTCGAGCGCGCCGGCGTTGGAAGTCACCCGCCCGGCGGCAATCGCTCCACGGCGCAGCGCCCAGAGAAAGCGGTCGTACCAGGTCTCGCGCACCTCCTCCCGCTCGACGTCGGCGAGCGCCCGCGCCACGCGCTTGTAGGTATCGTCCATCGTCTTGTCGATGGGCGTACCGTCTTTGGCGGTGAGGCGGTATTTCTTGTCCCAGATATCAAGCGATGCCTCCTGGAACGGAATGGCATCGACATCCTTCGGCTCGATCTTCACGACGGTATTCATGTGTCCGCGGCGCTCCGATTTTCATTAGCACGCCTGTCCAACGGATCACAGGGGATACGGGCCGGCGCGGGAAGGCGCGGAGCGGTACGCGCCCGGATCATCAGCACGCTGCCCACACAGCCGGTACCCCCTGAACCTCCCCGACGCGCGATCTCGTGGAGCCGCTTCGCGGCCACAAGATCTTGTATCGGGGTAAAGAGCCTAATGAGCACTCTCGAAGGCGTCAAGATTCTTGAACCTATTTCATCGTACAAATTGTCACCTTGAAAAACAGCGACTTACAGCAATATTGGCCGTGACAGACCTACCATAATATTTATCGCAATAGCCCTTCCCACCCTCGCTCCAACCCCAATATCTTGTGCTCAGGTCATTCACACCTTCTGCACAGCCTTCTCACACGCCGCGATCGAGCCTCCGCTGCCGCATTCGCTCTGGCTGCGGTTGCGTCCGAGCTCGAAAGCGGTCCGCATCCGCCATTTCGGACCGCCATTTCGGCGCTGACCTGGCCGCTCCCCGCCCCGCCGGCTCCGCGGGCTCCGCGGGCTCCGCGGCCGACATCGCGACGCGGCGCCGAAGCGAACACTTGAACTTTCACCGCCCGCCCGCAAATCGCTTCCAACGATATTTTGGGGCCCGACAGCCTGACATCAATTCTCGATTGGAGGTTTGCAACATGACCCTTCTTCGCTACGAGCCCTGGTCGCTCGTCAACCGCCTGGATCGGCAGCTCGATGAGGCATTCTCCGGCACCGCCGATGCGGCCGACTCCGACAGCGCATGGTGGATTCCGCAGGTCGATATCCACGAAGAGCCCGAGCGCTTCGCGGTGTTGGTCGATGTTCCCGGCGTGGAGTCGAAGGACATCGAGATCACCGCCGAGAAAGGCGTTCTGACGATCCGCGGCAAGCGCCACGCGCGCGCCGAGGAAGAGTCGAACGGCTATCGCCGGCTCGAGCGCCGCAGCGGCAAGTTCCTGCGACGCTTCACGCTTCCGGAGAGCGCCAATACGGACTCGATCACCGCGAAGCACACGCACGGCGTACTCGAGGTGGCCATCCCGAAACAGGCGAAACTGCAGCCGCGACGCATCGAGGTCGCGGCGGCCTGAAGACCGCCATTCCAGGAGCAGCCCGGAGCCCGGCCCCCGGCTCCCGGCCGCTCTCGGGATTTTTGCGGACTTCGTTCCGGGCCCTCGGACTTGTAGAATCGGGACTCCGTAGCTCGGAAGTCTCGATGAATCCTCGGGATCTCGCCTGCAGCGCGCTGCTCATCGCGGCAGTGGCGGCCATGCCTTTCGCGCCCGTGTGCGCCGCGATGCCCGCCATCGTGGGCCGCATGGGCGTGCCTTCGCTCGCGCCGATGATCCGCAAAGTCTCCCCCGCGGTCGTCAACATCGCGACCCATGGCGTCTCCGGCGACGGCCCGCACGATGAGTTGCGCGAGGATCCGTTCTACAACCGCTTCTTTCATAGCCCTCCCGGAAAGGGCCCCGACGAGGAGCCGTTCGCGGCCGCCGGCTCCGGCGTGATCGTCGATGCCAGGCACGGCTACATCCTGACCAACGCCCACGTGGTGGATCACGCCACCGGCATCACCGTTACCTTGGAGGACGGACGCAGCCTCAAAGCCAAGCTCGTCGGTACCGACCCGCCCACCGACATCGCGGTCGTGAGGATCCATGCTCGCGGCCTCACGCAGATCCACCTCGGCGATTCCGCGCGGCTCGCGGTCGGCGACTTCGTGGTGGCGATCGGCAACCCGTTCGGACTGGCGCATTCGGTGACCTCGGGAATCGTCAGTGGCCTGAAGCGCTCGGGGTTCAGTCCGGATGATTACGAGGACTACATCCAGACCGACGCCTCGATCAACCCGGGCAACTCGGGCGGCGCCCTGGTCGATCTGCGCGGCGATCTGGTCGGCATCAACACGGCCATCCTCTCCGGCAGCGGCGACAACATCGGCATCGGATTCGCGATCCCGGTCGACACCGCCGTGCGCGTGATGCGCCAGCTCATCGAGTATGGCGCCGTGGACCGTGGCCAACTCGGTGTCAGCGTATATGCGGTTACCCCTGAGATGGCGCGCTCGCTGGGACTGCGCAAGGCGACGGGCGGACTCGTCGCGCAGGTGGCTCCCGGCTCTCCGGCCGAGAAGGCGGGCGTTCGCGCCGGCGATGTGATCACCGCCGTGGCCGGGCACCCCATCGAATCCAACACCGACCTGCGCGATGCGCTCGGCTTCCTCCGGGTCGGCGACTCGGTGAGCATCGGTCTGCTGCGGAACGGCCGGCGCGAGCAGCGACATGCGGTGCTCGCCGACACCCTGGTGCATGTCCCGGCCCATGCATCGACCCGAAAGCCGAGCGGCTCGCCGGTCGGATTCCGCCATTGAGATGACATCGCCCGTCAACATCTGTGTGCTCGGCGGCACCGGCTTCGTCGGCACTGAGCTCGTCACCCGCCTGGTCCGCAACGGCCACTGGGTGCGCGTGCCGACACGCAGCCCCGGTCGTGGACGGCACCTCAAGGTGCTGTCCACCGTCGAGCTCGTTACGGCGAACGTGCACGATCCGCGCACTCTGGGCCAGCTCCTCAGCGGCATGGACGCGGTGATCAACCTGGTCGGTATCCTCAATCAGAGCCGCCGCACCACCTTCCAGTCGGTGCACGCGGATCTGGCGGCCAAAGTCATCGCGGCTGCCCGCAATGCGAAAATCCGCCGGCTGCTGCAGATGAGCGCGGCCGGCGCCGACCGGGAGCGAGGCCCGAGCCGCTACCTGCGATCCAAGGGGGAGGCCGAAGCGCACATCCATGGCGCCGGGGCGCACCTCGATTTCACGGTCTTCCGTCCGTCGGTGATCTTCGGCCCGCGCGACTCGCTCACCAACCGCTTCGCCTCGCTGCTGCGCCTGCCCGGCGGATTCCTGCCGCTCGCGCGCTCGCAGGCGCGGTTCGCGCCGGTGTACGTTGGCGATGTGGCGGAAGCGTTCGTGCGCACGCTCGATGACACGAAGACTTACGGCAAGACGTACGAACTCTGCGGCCCGCAGGTCCTCACACTCGAGCAGCTCGTGCGCCTCACCGCGGCCGTGGCTCAGCTGCCTTGCCGGATTCTGAGGCTCCCCGATGCGCTCGGCTTCCTGCAGGCCGCGCTGCTCGGGCTCATACCCGGCAAGCCGTTCTCTCTCGACAACTTCCGCTCGCTCGGTATCGACAGCCTCTGCACGCAGGACGGGCTGGCGCAACTTGGCATCAGACCCCGGCACATGATGGCCGTGTTGCCGTTCTACCTCGGCCCATTCACGGCGCCGACCGAGCTCGAGGCCTACCGCAGGACGAACGACGAGTAGATCGGCATCGGCGGGGCCGGCCTAAGGGGCCGCCATCGCGGCGGAACCCCCGCAGAGCTGCGCGTCCCTGACGCTCTTCGGCTCCTGGGCGAACCGGCGAGCGGCGGCGTAGAAGCGTGGCAGGTCGCCGCCGACCTTCGCCAGCACGCGCTCGAAGCCCGGAAGGCAATCGTAGTAGGTGCCGACGGAGGCCAGGTCCGCGTTGTTCAACCCCTTCGCGATCCAGCGATCGTAAAGCGGCGAGCGCACCTGAAGCCGGTGCTCGAGTGCGCGGATGGCCTGCGCCAGCGCACTGAAGATTTCGCCTTTCTTCTCGAGCTTGCGCGCGCGCGGCGCCTGCGAGGCGTAGACCTCAGCCAGCCGCTCGCGCGTGCGGCGCAACAGCCGGGCGAACTGCTCGTCCTCGACTCGCTCCTTCTCATAAGCGGCGATGCGACTCGCCTCGCCGCGGTGTTCGAGCCAGCGCTTCAGCCCCTCGTTCTCCACCGTGACCGCGAACGCCTCGTCGAAGCGCGAGTCGTCTTGGACGTAGAGAAGCTGGTGGGCAAGCTCGTGGAAAATCATCGCCGCGAGCTCGTCGCTTCCGTAGCGCATCATCGTGCTCATCACCGGGTCGGGTAGCTTGCCCAGAGTCGAATAGGCCGGCACCCCCTCCACGACGACGTCGTAACCCTGGCGCTTGAGTCCTGCGGCGAAGATCTTTGCGCGCTTCTCGTTGAAATAGCCGCGGTAGGCCACACAGCCGGCGATCGGGAAGCACCACTGCTTGGGCACCACTGAGAGCGCCGGCGCGGCCACCACGTTCCATACCACATAGGGTCTATCGATCCGTGTATAGCTCCGATAGCTGTCGTTTTCCGGCAGCCCGAGCTGCTGCGAGGCAAACCGGCGCGCTTCGCGCACCTCGCCCAGCTCCCGGACGATCGGCTCGGGCGTACGCGGATCATCGATCACTTCCACGATCGGCTTGCGGTCATGCATGACGTGCCATTCACCGTCGGCCGCCTGTAGGAGATACATCGTGCTGGCGCAACCTGAAAGGATGGTGAGCGCCACGGCTGCCAGGCACATGATTGTGCCCCGCCGCAGCAGCGCGGGGCGGTGTCTTTCAGCGAAGCACTGCTTCGCCCGCCGAGCGAGGTCACGAGCAAAAACCGCGCTTTTGCTCGCGACCGCGCCGGGCCCGGCAGGAGCCCGGATCCAGCGCTTCACACCAGTGGTCTCGGTTAACATGTCAGCATGCAAGTCTACTTGGTCGGCGGTGCCGTACGGGATCGGCTGCTCGGGCGTCCCGTGAAGGAGCGTGACTTCGTCGTGGTCAGCGCCCGCCCCGAGGAGCTCGAGAGCCAAGGCTTCGTTTCCGTAGGCCGCGAGTTTCCCGTGTTCCTCCATCCGCAAACTCACGAGGAATACGCGCTCGCGCGCCTCGAGCGCAAGGTTGCGCCCGGCTACCGGGGATTCACCACTCAGTTCTCGCCAGACGTGACGCTCGAGGAGGACCTGCGGCGTCGGGATCTGACGATCAACGCGATGGCGGAAGCGCCGACGGGCGAGATCATCGATCCCTACGGCGGACAGCGCGATCTCGAGGCGCACCTGCTGCGGCATGTCTCCGAGGCCTTCGTCGAGGACCCGGTGCGCGTGCTGCGGGTCGCGCGCTTTGCGGCCCGCTACGCCGAGCTCGGCTTCAGCGTTGCGGACGAGACCATCGCACTCATGCGAGAGATGACCCGGTCCGGCGAGCTCTCGGCGCTCGTACCGGAGCGGGTTTGGCAGGAGACCGAGCGTGCGCTCGGCGAATCCCGTCCCGAGGTATTTTTCGAGACCCTGCGGCGCTGCGGCGCCCTGGAGGCAATTTTTCCGGAGATCGCGGCGCTCTTTGGTGTCCCGCAGCCACCACGTTGGCATCCTGAGATCGACACGGGAGTTCACGTGATGTTGGCCCTGCGGTATGCCGCGCAGGCCGGTTTCTCCACGAGAGTGCGCTTCGCGGTGCTGATGCATGATCTCGGCAAGGGACGCACGGACCCCGAGCACTGGCCGAGCCATCGCGGCCACGAAGAGGCGGGCGTCCCGATCATCGAATCGCTCTGCGCGCGGCTCAAAGTTCCGAGCGGCTTCCGTGATGTCGCGGTGCTGACGTCGCGCCATCATGCGGTGGTCCACCGCGCGCAGGAGCTGCGCCCGGCCACGATCCTGAAAGTGCTCGAAGCGACCGACGCCTTCCGCCGCCCGGAGAGGTTCGAGGAGATGGTGTTAGCCTGCGAGGCGGATGCGTGCGGACGCGCAGGGCTCGAGGCACAGCCCTATCCGCAGGCCGAGCTCTTCCGCAGGGCATACGCCGCCGCCGCGGCCATCACGTTGTCGGAAAGCGAGCGCCAGGGACTTCAGGGTGCCGCATTTGGCGAGAAGCTTCATGAGAAGCGCCTGGCCGCCATCAAGGCGCCGTGAGCGCCCGGGTCAAAGCGAGCTCCGCAGGTCCTGAAGCGCGAACCCCTGGAACGGATCCTCGAGCCCTCGTGCGAGCGCCATCGCCTTGAAGGCCTCGCCCATCTCTCCGGGTAGCAGCAGCCGCCGCGCCTCCCCCGCGAGCCGCGCATGCTCGATGGGATCAGGCACTTCGGCGACTTGCTTCTCGATGTCCATCGCGAGAAGAAAAGCGGCCTGGGTGGCGAACCCGCTGACTTCCAACCCACAATCGACGGCCGCCTCCGCCACCCGCGTGAAATCCACCCAGGCGGTGATGTCCTGCACGCCGATGTGGATGTAAGGATCATCATGGACGCGCTGTCTGAAGTGACAGCGCAAGGTGCCGCTCATCCGCTGCGGATGGTAGTAGTGCGTCCGGGGTAAGCCATAGTCGAAAAGCAGGATCACCCCGCGCTCGAGACACTTTCCAATACCGGCGATCCAGGGCGAAACCCGCAGGCACAGCTCCGAGGAATAGCCGTCGGGCAGCGATTGCGGGAGCTCACGCAACAGCGCCGAGCAGCTGCTCATCAGCGCTTCATCCGGCATCGTTGCGCGCTCGCTGAGCGGCGGACCATCGACCTTGCCCGGATCCTCCCGGCTGGAATCCACAACCACGCCGAGCTCGTGCACGCGCCCCTGCGACAGCGAGAATCTTCGGCACGGCAGCGCATCCAGCACCTCGTTCGCCAGGATCACGCCGCGGAGCGGCCGCTCCGGCAGCCGGTCGAGCCAGACCACCCGCTCCCGCAGCTTGGGAGCCAATCGCGCAAGCCGCGCCCGCTGCCTCTCGGCGAGCTCCGCGCTCACCTCCAGGATGGAGTAACGATCCGGCAGCGCGCCCGCGGCAGAGAGCGTCTCGAGAATCACCGCCGCCATGCGGCCGGTGCCGGCGCCGAGCTCCAGTATCTCGCCGCCACCGGTGAGCACCTGCGCGCACTGGCGCGCCACGCAACGGCTGAAGAGATCCGACACTTCCGGTGCGGTCACGAAATCGCCGCTCGAGCCGAGCTTCACACTCCCTGCGCTGTAGTACCCGAGCCCGGGGGCGTAGAGCGCCAGATCCATGAACTGCTCGAAGGATATCCAGCCCCCGCAGTCGCGGACCCGCGCGCGGATGAGCGCCGTCACGGTGCGCGAATGCGCCTCTTCTTCCGGCGAGAGCGGCGGCATCATAATGGCGCCTCATGCCAGAGCCCGCCCCACCCCTCGCCCGCCGCCCGCCGCTGACCGGCAAAGCCGTGCTCATCACCGGCGCCGCGCGGCGCGTCGGCGCCGTCATCGGACGCACCCTGCATTCGGCCGGCGCCAACCTCGTGTTGCATTACCGTAGCTCCGCCGACGAAGCGGCGGCTCTGGCGCGCGAACTCAACAGCGAGCGACCCGACTCGACGACACTCGCACAATGCGATCTGCTCGATGCCGCCGCGGTGAAGGAGCTGGCCCACACCGCTGCCGCCGCCTTCGGCGGACTCGACATCCTGATCAACAACGCCTCTTCTTTCTATCCGACACCGCTCGGGGACATCGAAGAGGACGATTGGAACGATCTCATCGGCACCAACCTCAGGGCCCCGCTCTTTCTCGCGCAGGCGGCCGCCCCGGCGCTTCGCGAGCGCGGCGGACTCATCATCAACATGACCGACATTCACGGCATCCGCCCGTTGCGCCGTCACCCGGTGTACTGCATCGCCAAGGCCGGGCTCATCATGCTGACCAAATCGCTGGCGCGCGAGCTCGGTCCCCAGGTACGGGTCAACGCGATCTCGCCGGGACCTGTCATGTGGCCCGAAGACGGCGTCGAGGAGTCGCTGCGCGATAAGATCATCGACCGCACCGCCCTGAAGCGCGGCGGCTCGGCCGAGGATGTCGCGCGCGCCGTGCTCTTCTTCGCCGCCGAGGCGCCGTACATCACCGGCCAAGTCCTCGCGGTCGATGGTGGCCGAAGCATCGGCTGGTGATCACGCGCATCCCTTGACTTCCACCAGCGGGTGGGCGGCCCGGTCGAAGCGCTTCCAGAGCTCACCGATGGTTTCGCCCTCGGTTGGATGCACCACCTCGGACGCGAGCGCCGCCAGGGGCCCGAGCATGAAAGCTCGCTTCAAGAGCTCAGGACGCGGCAGCTTCAGGTGCGGTTCCTGACACACGAGGTCGCCGTAGAGCAGCACGTCGAGGTCCATGGAACGGGGCGCCCACCGCGGCGCCTCGCGCGGTCGGCCGCAGAGCGCCTCGATCGCGTGCAGCCGCAAGAGGACCTCGGAGATTTCCAGCTCGGTCGTGAAACCGGCGACCAGGTTGATGAAGTCCTCGCCCTCGAACCCCACCGCGCGATTGCGGTACCAGGGTGAGAAGCGCACGCCGGGGAATTGCCGCTCGAGCTCGCGCACGGCCATGGCGAGGTGCCGCTCGGGCTCGATGTTGCTGCCGGCGGCGACGTAGACCTGGGGCATGGGCGGCGGACATCAAAGGCGCGCGGCCGCGGCGGCGGTGAGATCCGCGTGGCTGCGCTCGATGGATACGCCGACATCGCGCGAGTTGCGGATGGCGCCCGGCTTGTTGACCGAGATGCGCACCCACTCCATCCGGAACTCCTCGAGCAGCAGCAGCGCCAGGTGCTGAGCCAGCGTCTCCACCAGCTTGAACTCGGACGCCTCGATGTAGGCGAGCACGCGTTTCGCGACTTTCTTGTAATCCACCGTGTCGGCGACATCGTCGCTCGCCGAGGCGCGGCGGCAGTCGACGGGCAGCTCGAGGTCGATCACCACGGTCTGCTTGACGCGCCGTTCCCACTCGATGAAGCCGATGATGCATTGGACCGTGAGGCCGCGCAGGAAGATCCGGTCGCCGGATGGAATCGGACTCATCATGCGTGTTCAGGTCCCGCGGCGTCAGTCGCGAAGTGATGTGGCAACGGCACGGCGGTGAGCGTCTCGAGCGCCCATTGGGCGCGCGCCTGAATCGCGAGCCCGTCATGCTCGCCGGCCCCGAGCCGGGCGAGTCCCGCCACCGCGATCATCGCCGCATTGTCGGTGCAGAACTCGACACGCGGATAGTACACGCGCCCTCCCCGGCGGCCGACCGCGGCGGTGAGCGCGGCGCGCAACCTTTCATTCGCGCTGACACCGCCTGAGACCACGAGCGTCTGAAGTCCGCTTGCCTCCAGCGCGCGTATCGCCTTGGCCGCGAGCGTACCGACGATCGCCTCTTCGACCCCGCGAGCGACGTCCGCCCGCAGCTTGGGTGTCAGCTCCCGCCCGCGCAGCGAGTGCAGCACCGCGGTCTTCAGACCCGAGAAGCTCAGCTCGAGGCCCGGACGATCTAGCATCGGCCGCGGAAACTCGAAGACGCCGGCGGTGCCGCCCTGCGCCAGCCGCGCCAGCTCAGGGCCCCCGGGATAAGGAAGGCCGAGGAGCTTGGCCGTCTTGTCGAACGCCTCGCCCGCGGCATCGTCGCGCGTATCACCCAGGATCCGGTACCGGCCGATGCCCGAGACCTCGATGAGCAGGGTGTGCCCGCCCGAGACGAGAAGCGCCACATGTGGGAAAGGGGGCGGCTCCGCCTCGAGGAGCGGTGCCAGCAGGTGCCCTTCCAGGTGGTGCACGCCGATGGCAGGCACCTCCCAGGCATAGGCTAGGGCCCGCGCGAGCGCCGCCCCGGTAAGCAGCGCCCCGATCAGGCCCGGACCGGCCGTGAAGGCCACCCCGGCCAGCTGCTCGGGATCCGTTCCGGCGCGCTCCAAAGCCCGCTCCACCAGGGGCAGGAGCCTACGCACGTGATCCCGGGAGGCGAGCTCCGGGACGACCCCGCCATAGGTGCGGTGCAGCTCCACCTGGCTGTAGAGCTCGTGCGCAAGCAGCCCTCGGGACGCATCGAGAACCGCGGCTGCGCTCTCGTCGCAGGAGGACTCGATCGCGAGCACCATTACCCGGGGCTTTTGCATTCGCATGGGCGGGTCTCAGAGAAATCGACTTTTGCCTTTGCCATGAGCCTCAACTAGAATTGCGCGCCCGTTTTTCCGGTCACTTCCTATTCCATATCCCGGCCAGCAGGCCTGAGGTTGCGATGCCGAGCGTCCGTATCCGTGAGAATGAGTACTTCGATGCCGCCCTGCGGCGTTTCAAGCGCGCGTGCGAGAAGGCCGGCATTCTCACCGAGCTGCGCCGGCGTGAATTCTACGAGAAGCCGACGCAGGAGCGGAAACGAAAGAAGGCGGCCGCCATCAAGCGGCACATGAAGCGCATCTCGCGCGAGGGCATGCGCCCCTCCCGCTGATCTTCAGCATGACCCTCAAGGAACGCATCACGGAGGACATGAAGAGCGCCATGCGCGCGCGCGAGAAGGAGCGTCTCGGCACCATCCGCCTGGCGCTTGCCGCCATCAAGCAACGCGAGGTCGACGAGCGGATCACGCTCGATGACGGACAGGTGCTCGCGGTGCTGGAGAAAATGATCAAGCAGCGCAAGGAGGCGATCACGCAGTTCCAGGCCGGCGGACGCGCCGACCTCGTCGCGAAGGAGAGCGCGGAAATCTCCGTTCTCGAAGCCTATCTGCCCGCCCGCCTGAGCGATGCCGAGCTCGATGCTTTGATTTCCGCTGCCATCGCCTCGACCGGTGCCTCCTCCGCCAAGGACATGGGGAAAGTGATGGCACTGGTGAAATCCCAGGCGCAGGGCCGCGCCGACATGGGGGGCGTCAGCGCCCGCGTGAAGGAGAAACTCGCGCCGAGCGCCGGCCGATAATCGGGCGATCGCTGGAGTAGAATCCGCCCATCATCCCGCAGAGCTTCATCGACGAGCTGATCGCCCGCGCAGACATCGTGGAGGTGATCGGCTCGCGCGTGCAGCTGAAGAAAGCCGGCCGCGAGTACAAGGCCTGCTGTCCGTTCCACACCGAGAAAACCGCCTCCTTCTGGGTGAGCCCGGAGAAGCAGTTCTATCACTGCTTCGGTTGCGGCACGCACGGCACGGTGCTGCGCTTTCTCATGGAGCACGACCACATGGCTTTCCCCGAGGCGGTGGAGGAATTGGCGAGCCACCTCGGGCTCGAGGTGCCACACGAAGGAGGTGGCCCCGCCGGCGCCTCGCGCGACTCCGACAGGCTCTATGAGCTCATGTCGCGGGTGGCGAAGTTCTACGCCGAAACGTTGTCGGGCGATGCACGCGCGCGCGAGTACCTGACACGCCGTGGCCCGACTCCTGACACGGTGATGCAGTTCGGCATCGGCTATGCGCCGGACTCCTGGAATGCGGTGCTCAGGCGCTTTGGCACGGGAGAAGCCGAGCGCCGGGCGCTCACCGACCTCGGCCTCATCATCGAGCGTGATGCGGTTCGGGTCTCGGCCGGTGGCGGACGTGACGGCGAGCGGCACTACGACCGCTTCCGGGATCGCATCATGTTCCCGATCCGGGACGTGCGCGGCCGGGTGATCGCCTTCGGCGGCCGGGTCATCGATCGCGGCGAGCCGAAGTATCTCAACTCCCCCGAGACGGTCCTTTTCCACAAGGGACGCGAGCTCTACGGACTGCACGAGACCCGGCGCTCGCGCGCAAGCCTCAGGCGCCTGTTGGTCGTCGAGGGCTACATGGACGCCGTTCGCCTGCATCAAGCCGGGATCACGTACGCCGTGGCAACGCTCGGCACCGCGACGACGCCCGAGCATTTCCGGCGCATCTTCCGCCTCGTAAACGAGGTCGTGTTTGCTTTCGACGGGGATCGTGCCGGACGCGCCGCCGCCTGGCGCGCCCTGCAGCAGGCTCTCCCCGAAGCGCGCGAAGGCCGCGAGATTCGCTTTCTCTTTCTGCCCGAGGGGCACGATCCCGACACCTTGGTGGGTGAGGAAGGCGGGGAGGCCTTCGAGAAACGCCTCGAGTCGACCCTGCCTCTCTCGGAATACCTGGTGCGGGAATTGTCCGAGCAAACCGACCTCACCCACGCCGATGGGCGCGCGCGACTCGCCGAGAGCGCCCGGCCGCTCATCGCCAAAGTACCGGAAGGCGTCTACCGGGAACTTCTGACCGCCAGAGTCGCCGGGGTGGTGGGGCTCGGGTCCGAGCGGCTACAGGAACTCTGGGCACATCGCGAGTCGACCGGCCGCGCAGCGGGAAGCGAGCCCGTGCCACTGGCCGTCCCTGCCGGCGGGGCAGCCGGCCCGCCGAGTCCCGGGCGCGCGTTCGCCGCTTCGCGGCTCACCCGTCTCAGCGCCGGGCGGGGGAGTCTCGTACGCCAGGCCATCGCCCGCCTGGTGAGATTTCCGTCCACTGCCGGCTCGGTAAGCGAAGCGGAGCGCGCGGGCCTCGACACGTGCGAGGAGCCGGGCATCGAGCTGCTGCGTGCGCTGTTGGATGACCTGCGTGTGCGTCCGCTCGCAATCTCGGCTCAAGTCTTGGAGCGCTGGGCCGACAGGAGCGGTGGAGAGCATCTGGGACGACTTCTTGAAAAGGAGGAGATCCTGGGCGATGCCCATGCCGCGGCTCTCGAGCTCAAGGCGGCGCTCGCGAAGCTCGCGGATCAAGCGGCCGAACGGCGTCTCGAGGCGCTCGAGGCCAAGATGCGCGGAGCCAAGCTCGATGAACATGAACTTAAGGAATTTCAAGTACTTATGCGCAGAAAGGCGGGCCGCCCCTAAAATCGGCGAAACGCAAGACGGCTTGGTATTTCGAATGCACTCCCATACAATTGCAGGCTTTATTTTGGCGCCCCTTGAGTTGACCTGCCGCCGCCGGCAGATAGGGGATCGACATCTGACTCACCGCCAAACTCTCCGGTACTCATGAAAGCCAAGCAGAAGTCCGCTTCCGCAAGCAGGAAACGTCCCGCCGCGCACGCTGCCCACGCCGCGCACGCCGCCAAGGCTGCCAAGGCCGCCAAGGCGACAGCCGTCGAGAAGGCGGCGTCCGTCGCTGCCGCGGCGCGGGACACGACCGTCCCGGCC
>JBOIAQ010000071.1:0-18449 GCA_050739115.1 Steroidobacteraceae bacterium
GATAGGCACCTCACGGGGTGCAACCCACGATACACCGGAGGCAGACCTCTTCCCCTCAACCCTCAACATCCAGCCTGACCTTCGGCTCTGCACGTCAGGCCATATTGTCTAGAGATACGTTGCCAGACGCCCGCAGGCCGAGAACGATGGTTATTATGGGCGAGCTGATGCGCGGGTTCGCTTTGGACCAGAATACAGAACTGACGCGGAACAACTGCATCGACTTTCTGCATGCGATGCAGGTTAATAGCTGCGATTTCGTGTTACTCGATCGCGCATGGCAGAACCGAATCGAAGAGATGAGGCGGCGCATCCTGCAGTCGGACCCTCAAATGGAAATCGCCCGATGTTATTCGCGTGGAAACAATGGCCTAGAGCTATTCCTAGTCGACCTGGAGGCATTCCAGCCGCGTGTGATTCGATGAGAGTTTGAGCAACTCGTTCAAAGGAAACCTCGTCAAATGGCCTACGGTGTCACAGCCGCTTAGACCTCCAAAAACCGCATGATCTTTGCGAACTCAACTTGATATTCGCCGCCGAAGAGTTCTCGCAGGCCGCGGCCTAAGGCATCGATGAGGGATTGATGTAGCATCGGTTCCAAATGGGTGCGCCGACCGAGAGGTGCCTATCCCCGCAATGTATGGTTTTGGCTACACGGACATCTGCCGAGGGCCGCGGCAGGATCGCGGCTTCATGCCCTCAGCGGGGAGGTCCGTCGAATCTATCGCAAGGTAACCGTCCGCAAAGCGGCCGTTGGCGAGTGCCAGCTAAGGGCACCTATGCAAAGCTTTGCATAGGTGCCCGAGTGCCGTCCGCCAGCGGATACTCGAAGCGCAGCGCATTGGGGTTATCGATCTCCCAGCCTTGATCAGGCAGCTGCGCGTCAATCTTGACCCGAGAGAAGGCTTCGTTGGTCATGGATGCAGCGTCATGCGTTCGGGCTCTTCATGTGTCGCGTCGCTTCAGCCGAGACAACGCGCCGTCGCCACTGAGCGTGTAGACAAACGGCTCGGGCTCGCTCACGGACCGATTGACCAGGGTCCGTAGCGTCGCGGCAGCGCTGTTGGCGGTGCGCTGCGCAGTGGCCTGACCGGGGAGTGGATACCAAGGCCCCGACTCGCGCTTCGCGCCACTAGCTGCGTCCTGACCTCGGTCCCAACAAAAGCCAGAGTATGAAACCAAGCACCGGCAGTACGATCACGAGCACCGTCCACAACACCTTCTTGCCGGTACCGGCGCCGCTTTGCACGATACTGATGATGGCCCAGACGTCCGCAATCAGGATCAGGAGACCCCACAGACCGCCGCGATACATCGCTATTCACCCACCGCCGCGGAGTTCACCCCGGACTGGCGGCCGCTTCGGCGGGCGCTGGGCCGGTTGGCGCATCGGTAAACATGCCATAGAGGCCTTGAACTACTCGGGAGGGAGCCGAAGCCCCATTATCCATGAAGATCACCTTTCCCTGCGCATGCTCGCTGACGTATTTCAGCGCATCGGTGTACTCGAGAAACAAGAGCAGCCGGTTATCAACACCGGCGGCCTTCAGACTATCGGCCGCCTCCTTCATGCCAACGGCGATGTTCTTGCGAAACAAAGCCAGTCCCTCCCCGCGCAGCGCCGCAGCCTTTTTATCGGCTTCCGCCCCGATCGTTTTGAAGGCGGCCTCCGCTTCTGCGTCCTTGGTGCGCTTCACCAATAGCGCCGCGCCTTCGTTAGAAGCCGCTGCCAGCAGGTTCTTGGACGAGACTACTCTGGCCATCGAGTCAATGATCTCCTTGTCAAACGTCATGTCGGTAATCTGAATGTCGCGCACGACATAGCCCCAGGCCAGCACCACCTCGTCCAGATTTTTCTTGGTGTGATCGACGATCTCCGCGCGCATGCCCAGGATGTCGGACTGTTTAGTGGTCGCGACAAACTGTCGAATCGATCCATCAATGGTTCTTTGCAGCGCCAGCTGGAACTCCTGTGGCGTGGCGAAGCTGAACACGGCCTTTTTTATCGCCTCCTCCTCGGAGGCAGCAACGGCGTACAGCACCATGGTGGCAAATTTCACATTCGCCTGATCCAGCGTGATCGCCTGGAACTCCAGCTGCAGGGCACGATTTTGCAGGGACAGCCGATGTGCGACGACTTCCCACGGTCGCTTGAAGTTCAGCCCCTCGCGCATGACGCGGCGGAACTTGCCAAATACCGTGACCACGGCGACCGTGGCCTGCGGCACGGTGCGCGCCAATGAGCCCGCCACCACGATGAGTACAACTACTATGATTCCAATCACAATAAGGGACATGGGCAGGCACCTTTTCTTATGAAGTGTGGGTGATTGCTGGCTGTGCTCCGCAAAAACCCGATCCAGGCGCGCGGAACGGGTCCGACGGCTCAAGTGTGGCATGACGGGCAGGTGCTGAGCCTCCTGTCGATTCTTGTCCGAATGGTAGCCGACCTCGTCGGGTGGATCGGATTGGCGGTCCGTCCGCACAAGTCCCTTGAGGCAGAGATACTGACTCGATGACCTTGCGGTAGTGGTCGGCGGGCGGGTGATCGCCTCGAGGCTCGGACATCATGCCGAGGGGGGCCATAAGAGTCGCGCAGCTTGTGGGTAGCCGACAAGTAGATCGCGAGCTACTTTCTCGCCCTTGGAGTGCTTCGGCGGAGCCCTTTTCTTTCAAGGAACACGCAGCGGTTCGCCTGTTGCACTCTGGCCTCACGAAACTGGAACCCTTTCTGGAACCGCGAGCTCCAAAAAAGTGGAACCCCAGATTCAAGAGCCAGAAAAAAGTGTAATGAAATCAATGGTCGGGGTGACAGGATTTGAACCTGCGACACCTACGTCCCGAACGTAGTGCTCTACCAGGCTGAGCTACACCCCGAGATGGCGAAACCGCGGACCCTGGGAACCTCGCGGCAGGGAGGGCGGGCGCGCAGTTTACTGAAGCGATCCCGGCGCTTCAATGCCGGCCGGATTCGGCGCCCTTGCCCGTGACCGGCGGCACGGTAGCGTTACCATTGGGCAGCCTGCCCACGGTATCCTCACCCCGGAGGATTCAGGAAGGGGGCGATGAGCAGCCGAACGGCTTCCCGGACCACCGATTGGCTCGGACGAATGCTGCTGGTCGCGTTGATTGCCGCCGCGGCGTCGGTGGCGGCGCCACCCGCGCACGCCGATCTTCGCGGCGCCTTCAGTGCCTACAAGAGGGCTGATTACACGCACGCGTTCCAGGGATTCGCAAGCGGCGCTCGAGCGGACGCTCCTGCCTGATCTGTCGGCTGCGTCTGCGCAGGCACCACCCGAGGCGCAATCTGATTTGATGACCGATTGCAACCGCAAGGAGGTGCGGATGTATCTCGGGGTCTATCCGCTGGCCGCGCGGCGCGCGGGTATTGAGGGAACGGTGCTCGTCGAATTTACATTGATGCCGGACGGACATCCGAGGTTTCCCCGCATCGTCTTCGCGGTCCCAACCGGTTTCTTCGAAGCGGTCGTCAAGGAGAGCGTGCTGCGCAGCCGATTCTCCCGCACTCCTTCAGGATCACCTCCGGTGCTCGATCTCCTACAATTTCCTGCTGAGCCCATGGGGCTCGCTGAGGTCCATTGACGATTACGAGCGACAGCTCGGTATCTCACCGAAGCTGGACGCTCAAGCCAAGGCCGGTGATCCACGAGCCCAGCGCGCGATGCCGTTCCCGAGGCTCGGGGTAGCCGGCCTTCCCTGGCTGGTGAAAGCGGCGCAGGGCGGTCTCGCAGTCGCGCAATATGAAATCGCAAACGACCTTCTCTTGGGACAAGGGTGTCGCAGAGATGAGGACAAGGCGCTCAGATGGCTGCGCATGGCCGCCGACCAGGGACAGCCCAACGCGGAGATCACCCTCGCCACCCGGCTGCTCCACGGCGCATCGGGTGCTACGAATGTGGCCGAGGCGATATCCAGGCTCAAGCGCGCCGCAGGGCAGGGCACGGAGGACGGCAGCCAGGAGGCGCGACTGCTTCTGGCGGCGATTCTGGCCGCGACTCCGCAACCAACCCTGCGCGATCGCGTGCATTGCAGTTGCTGAGCAAGATCGGCAAGTACAGTGAAGGTCCAACACCGCTCGAAATCCGGGCCGCCGCCCAGGCCGCTGAGGGTGATTTCATTTCAGTGATGCGGCCCGCAGCGAGCGAACCGCCATCTCCGGTGCCCGCTGGTTGGGTTGGGATCTCTCGCCTCCGGAGCAGCGGCTGTCGCTCTACGTCGCGCGCAAACCGTGGTACGGCAGCCTGCTCGAGTTCTGAGTGTCCTGGGGATGGGGCGACGTCCGCGGTGAGCGCCGCCGGCATGACCTCAGGTCGTATGCTCCACCGCGAAGCGCGCGAGCGCCGCAAGCCCCTGCTTGTAGATGCTCTCGGGCAGCGGTTTCAATGAGAGCAGAGCCTGCTCCGCGGCCTCCTTCGCGAGGCGCGCGGAGTACTCGAGGCCGCCGGTCGACTCGATCGCCGCGATGATAGGCTCGAGCTGATGGCGGTCGCCTCGCTCGATCGCGACGCGGATTGCGGACCGCTGGACATCGGTGCCGTTTCTCAGCGCATAAATCAGGGGCAGGGTGGGCTTGCCCTCGGCCAGGTCGTCGCCGAGGTTCTTGCCGCGCTCGGCGGGGTTCGAGCGGTAGTCGAGCACGTCGTCGACCAGTTGGTAAGCGGTGCCAAGATGACGGCCGTAGGCCGCGAGTGCTTTGCGCACCTGCTCGGGGCTGCTGGCGAGCACCGCGGCGACCTCGGCGCCCGCCTCGAAGAGCTTGGCGGTCTTGCGATAAATGACCTCGAGGTAGCGCTGCTCGGTGGTGTCAGGGTTGTGCGCATTCATGAGCTGCATGACCTCGCCCTCGGCGATCACGTTGGTCGCCTCGGCCATGATCTCCATGACCGGCTGGGAGGTCAGCGAGGTCATCATCTGGAAGGCCCGCGAGTAGACGAAATCGCCCACCAGGACGCTCGCCTGATTGCCGAACACCTGGTTGGCGGTATCGCGGCCTCGACGGAGAGATGAGCCGTCGACCACGTCATCGTGCAGCAGCGTCGCGGTATGGATGAACTCGATGAAGGCCGCGGCCTCGATATGCGCCTGGGGCCTGTGTCCGCAGGCACGGCCGGCGAGCACGACGAGCAGGGGGCGCAGCCGCTTTCCGCCGCCGGAGATGATGTGCTCTGCAACCTGGTCCACGAGCGGAACGGCGCTTTTCAGGCGTGCGCGAATGACTTGATCGACCGCACCCAGGTCCGACTGGACGAGCGCGCGTATTTCTTCCAATGTCATTAGGGGACGGACCTCGAGTTCGGCCACGCATCCTATCCGACACGGGGGCTATGGGCGAGCCGACTCAGGAGGCGAGCGCTCGGCCACGATGGTCGGGCCGGGGGGCCCTGCCGCCAAGGAAGGCCAGTGGTATGCGACACGGCCCCGCTGGCCGGTACTGCGTCTGAAGCAGCCGGTTTGACCGGCCGCGGGGGCACCAGTAGAATGCGCGGCCTTTCTGAAGACCCCCGCTTGCCCTAAGCCTATGTACGCAGTGATCAGCACCGGCGGAAAGCAGTACCGCGTCACCAAGGACGGCCTGCTGCGAATTGAGAAGCTCGACGCCGAGGCCGGCGCCACCGTCGAATTCGGGCAGGTGCTGCTCGTGGGCGAGGGCGCCGACGTGAAGCTCGGCAATCCTCTGGTTGCAGGGGGCAAGGTGGTCGCCACCGTGGTTCGCCACGGCAAGGGCGCCAAGGTAGCGGTGGTGAAGTTCAGGCGGCGCAAGCATTACCTGCGCCAGAAGAACCACCGCCAGCCGTTCACCGAGATCAAGGTGACGGACATCAGCGCGGGCTGAGGCTCATATGGCACACAAAAAGGCTGGCGGCAGCACCAAGAACGGCCGCGAATCCCACTCCAAGCGCCTCGGCGTGAAGCGCTTCGGCGGCGAGCAGGTGCTCGCCGGCAACATCATCATCCGCCAGCGCGGTACGCCTGTGCGTGCCGGCTCCAATGTCGGCGTCGGGACCGATCACACGCTCTTCGCCAAGGTGTCGGGCAAGGTGCAGTTTCAGCGTAAGGGCGCCGAGAAGCGGCTCTATGTGAGCATCGTTCCCGAGATCGAGGTGACGGAGAGCGCGGCCGAGACGGCCGAAGCGTAGAGGCGCGTTTTCGCGAGCCGTCCGCTCGCCCGCGCAAGCGGCCCGTACTGCAAAAAACCCCCGGCCTCGCGCCGGGGTTTTCGTCTGGGAAGCAGCCATGAGATTCGTCGACGAGGCCAGGGTCAAGGTGCAGGCCGGCAGCGGCGGCCGCGGCAGCACGAGCTTCCGCCGCGAGAAATTCGTCCCCTACGGTGGCCCGGATGGTGGCGATGGCGGCAATGGTGGCAGCGTCTTTTTGCGTGCCACACCTGGAATCAACACCCTGGCGGATTTTCGTATCGAGCGCACCTGGCGCGCGCCACACGGGCAGCCCGGAGGCACGCGCGATTGCACCGGCCGCAGCGGCGATGACCTCAGCCTCCCGGTGCCGATCGGTACCACCGTGCGCGACGCGGATACGGGCGAGGAACTGGGCGACCTCACGCGCGAGGGGGAGATGTTGGCCGTCGCCCGGGGTGGCAAGGGCGGCTGGGGAAATCAGCGCTTCAAATCGAGCACCAATCGGGCGCCGCGGCAGTTTGGTCCGGGACTGCCCGGTGAGAAGCGCTCGCTCGAGCTCGAGCTCAAGGTCATTGCGGACGTCGGGCTCCTGGGCCTGCCGAACGCCGGAAAATCCACGCTGATTCGCGCCGTGTCCGCCGCGCGCCCCAAGGTGGCGGGCTATCCGTTCACGACCTTGCATCCCAACCTGGGGGTGGTCGCGGTCGGGGAGCACCGCAGTTTCGTGATGGCCGATATCCCGGGGCTGATCGAGGGAGCCGCGGAGGGCGCGGGCCTCGGAATCCGCTTCCTGAAGCACTTGCAGCGAACCCGGCTCCTGCTTCATCTGGTGGACATCGCGCCAGTCGATCCCGCGGCCGATCCGGTGAAGGACGCGCGGGCGATCGTTGGGGAGCTCAAGAAATTCAGCCGCGAGCTGGCGGCGAAGCCGCGATGGCTGGTCATCAACAAGAGCGATCTTCTGCCCGAGCCCGAGGCGCAGAGGCGCGCGCGGGCGATCGTCCGCAGCCTACGCTATCGCGGGCTGCACTTTCTCGTGTCCGGGGCCACAGGCCGCGGAACGAGGGAGCTCTGCGAGGCAGTTATGGCGTTTTTGGAGGAGCAGGATCGCGCGGCACGCGGCCTCGCATCACCTGCAGGAGAAACTGTCGACGAGCGGCCGGCTTCAGCTTGAGTGGGATCGGAGCCGTAGTCGGTGGAGCAGTCCAGCGGAGCTTCTCTTGACCTTTCATCGCTGTCGGCCTCACGGCAGAGCGCGAATCCGAGCCGCTAGCCGGCTCTTGTGTCGCGCCGCCTTGTTTCGGTGGATGATCTGCTTGTTGACCAGCGTATCAATGACCGGAACGGCCTCCCTGTATGTGGCCTGCGCCTTCGGCTTGTCGCCCCCGGCAATCGCCGACGTCACATTGCGCACGGCTGTGCGCATCCGCGAGCGCAACGCCACGTTGCGGGCACGGTGCTTCTCGGCTTGACGGGCCGCCTTCTCGGCGGACTTGGTGTTGGCCACGCGATCTCCGTAAGAAAAAGAAACCTTCCCCCCGATCGTGGGGGCGGGCTAGTCTGCGTAGGTGATCGGAGGTTGTCAACGCTGGACGGGAGCGTAGCCAAATCAGAGAGTCTCTTTCACATAAGAGCGGCGAGGTCCGCGAACGCGCCGCCAAGGGCCGGCTTGAATCCTGTATTCTTTAATCTTTTGACATCAGCGGCTTAGCGGCCCCATGGAGCTCATTCGCGGACTCAATGGCCTGAACGACCGCCATCGGGGCTCGGTCGTCACGATCGGCACTTTCGATGGCATGCATCTCGGCCATCAGGCGCTGCTCGCGAGGCTCAAGGAGCACGGCGGGCGCCTCTGCCGGCCCGTCATGGTGCTGACCTTCGAGCCGATGCCGCGGGAGTTCCTGCTGGGCGAAGGCCAGGCGCCGGCGCGCCTGACCTCCTGCCGGGAGAGGTGGCGGATTCTCGAACGCCTGGGATGCGATTTCCTGTGGCTGCTGCGTTTCGGACCGCCGCTGCGCAGCCTCACGGGTGAGGCGTTCGCGGGGTTGCTGGCGCAGGAGCTGCAAACGCCGCTCATCGTGGTCGGTCACGATTTTCGCTTCGGCCGTAACGGTGAGGCGACGGCGGCGATGCTCTCGGCCGCCGGGCAGCGGCTGGGATTTGAGGTCGATGTGGTGCCGGCAGTCACCGGGGATGGAGAGCGGGTGAGTAGCAGTGGCGTGCGCAGCGCCCTCGCCAGGGGCGATTTCGAGCGGGTGCGCCGGTGGCTCGGCCGCCCGTACACCATGACCGGGAGGGTGGTGCAGGGTAATCGCCTGGGGCGGAGTCTCGGATTTCCGACGGCGAACCTGCAGATCGAGCGGCGGCGCACTCCCGTGCAGGGGATCTTCGCAGTCCGGGTGCATGGCGCCGCGGAGGCACCGCTGCCCGGGGTGGCGAGCCTCGGGACGCGTCCGACGGTCGATGGTGAGCACACGCTCCTCGAGGCGCATGTGTTCGATTTTTCGGGCGATCTCTACGGTCGCGAGATCGAGGTGGAGTTCGTGGCGAAGCTGCGCGAGGAGGAGCGTTTCCCTTCCCTCGATGCGCTCGTCGCCCAGATGCACCAGGACGCGGCCCAGGCTAGACAGATATTACGCGACGGATTTTGAACGGCTGACCTTCGAATGACTGATTACAAAAGCACCATCAACCTGCCGGAGACCGCTTTTCCCATGAAGGCGGATCTCGCCCGGCGCGAGCCGGCGAGGGCCGTAGCCTGGGAGGAGCGCGGCATCTATCTGAGACAACGGGAGCTCGCGCGCGGGCGACCGCGTTTCGTGCTGCACGATGGGCCTCCCTATGCCAACGGCGTCATCCACATCGGTCACGCCCTCAACAAGATCCTGAAGGACATCATCGTCAAGTCGCGCTCGCTCGATGGGTTCGATGCGCCCTACATCCCGGGCTGGGACTGTCACGGGCTGCCGATCGAGCTGCAGGTGGAGAAGAAGCACGGCCGCCCGGGGGCGAAGCTCGACGCCGCGGCCTTTCGCGCCGCCTGCCGCGCCTTTGCCGAGGAGCAGGTGAATCTGCAGCGCGCGGACTTCAAGCGCTTAGGAGTCCTCGGCGATTGGGATCGTCCTTATCTCACCATGGCGCCGCGGTACGAGGCGCAACAGCTGCGCGCTTTCGGTCGCATCATCGAGAACGGACATCTCTACAAGGGCGTGAAGCCCGTCCATTGGTGTCTCGACTGCCGCTCCGCGCTCGCCGAGGCGGAAGTCGAGTACGAGGAGAAGACCTCTCCCGCGATCGATGTTGCATTTCAGGTGACGGACCTCCGCGACCTCGAGCGGCGCATGGGGCTCGCTGCCGGGCGACTCGCAAGTGCGCCGGCCGACCTCGTCATCTGGACCACGACCCCCTGGACGCTGCCCGCCAATCAGGCCGTCGCGCTGCGTGACGAATTCCGTTATGTGTTGGTCGAGGTGGAGCGGGAGGGCGGGCGCCGCAGGCTAATCCTGGCCGCGGACCTGCTCGAGCCGTGTTTGAAGCGCTTCGGGTTGGCGCGGCCATCGGTCTTGGCGGAAGCGGCGGGGCGGGGCCTCGAAGGGCTGACGCTGCAGCATCCTTTCCAGGATCGGCAGGTGCCGGTCATCCTCGCCGAGCACGTGACGCTCGATGCCGGCACCGGTGCGGTTCATACCGCTCCCGGACACGGTAACGAGGACTTCGTGGTCGGCCAGCGCTATGGCTTGCCGGTCGTCAACCCCGTCGCCAATGACGGTCGCTTCCTCCCCGACACGCCGCTCGTCGCGGGGCTCAAGGTCGATGAGGCCAACGGCGTGCTCATCGAGGCGCTGCGCGAGCGGGGGCGGCTTTTGCATCACGAGCCGTTCGTGCACAGCTACCCGCACTGCTGGCGGCACAAGACGCCGGTCATCTTCCGCGCGACGCCGCAGTGGTTCATCAGCATGGAGCGCGAGGGGCTGCGCCGGCACGCGCTGCGCGACATCAAGAAGGTGCAATGGACGCCGGAGTGGGGCGAGCAGCGCATCACCGGCATGATCGAGAACCGTCCGGACTGGTGCATCTCGCGCCAGCGCACCTGGGGCGTGCCGATTCCGCTGTTCGTGCACGGGCAGACCGGCGACTTGCATCCACGCACCCCGCAGCTCATCGAGCAGGTGGCCGCGCGCGTCGAGCGGGAGGGCATCGAGGCCTGGTTCTCGCTCGAGCCCGCCGAGCTTTTGGGCGATGAGGCCAAGATCTACGAGAAGGTCAGGGACGTCATGGATGTCTGGGCTGACTCAGGACTCTCGTTCGAGTGCGTGGGCGCCGAGCGTCCCGAGATCGCCGCACCCATCGATCTTTATCTCGAGGGGTCCGATCAGCACCGCGGCTGGTTCCACAGCTCGCTCCTCATGTCGGAGGCGCTCTACGAGCGGGCACCCTATCGCGGTGTCCTGACACACGGATTCACGGTCGATGAGAAGGGGCGCAAGCAGTCGAAGTCGCTCGGCAATGTCGTCGCGCCCCAGAAGGTCATGAGCACGCTCGGGGCGGATGTACTGCGGCTCTGGGTGTCCGCCACCGACTACGCGAACGAGATGAGCGTGTCGGACGAGATCCTGAAGCGCATGGCGGACTCGTATCGGCGCATGCGCAACACCGTGCGCTATCTTCTCGGGAATCTGCACGGCTTCGATCCGAAGCGCGACACGGTCGCTACCGGTGATCTGCTTGCGCTCGATCGCTGGGCGCTCGCGCGCACCGCGGCGTTGCAGGCGGAGATCATCGAGGCCTACCGCCGCTACGCGTTCCACTTGATCTATCAGAAGGTGCATAACTTCTGCAGCGTAGACCTGGGCGGTTTCTATCTCGATGTCCTCAAGGATCGCATGTACACCACGCCGACCGCGGGCCGCGCGCGCCGCTCCGCCCAGACCGTCATGCGCCACATCGCGGAGTGCATGGTGCGCTGGCTCGCTCCGGTGCTGTCCTTCACCGCCGAGGAGGTTTGGGAATTTCTGCCGGGCGAGCGCTCGGAGTCGGTTTTTCTCGAGACCTGGCATCCGGTTCCGGAGGTCTCGGCCACCGACATCGAATGGCCCGCGCTGCTGCAGCTTCGCACCGACGTCACGCGCGTGCTCGAGAAGCTGCGTGATGCCGGCGCCATCGGCGCACCACTCGATGCCGAAGTCGATGTCTACTGCGCTGCTGATGAGTACGCGCGCTTCGATGCCCTGGAAGATGAGCTGCGCTTCTTCTTCATCACCTCGCACGCCCGCGTGCACCGGATCGAGGGCGCGCCGCCCGCCGAAGCGGTGCTCGCGAGCAATACCGGGCGCAGCGGCATCTGGATCGCGGCGAAACCGACCGCGGACCCGAAGTGCATCCGCTGCTGGCAGCACCGCCCGGATGTCGGGTCGAACCCGAAGCATCCCGAGATCTGCGGCCGCTGTGTCTCCAACATCGAAGGTCCGGGCGAGCACCGGCGCTACGTATGAACGCCGCCAAGGAGCCAGAGACCTGCGTGCCCCATCGGGCCGAGGAGCGCCCCGCGGCTCGCAGGCCGAGCGGCTGGCGCTGGCTGCCGGTCACGCTCGCGGTGATCGGCCTCGATCAGTTCGTCAAGCTCTGGGTCGTCGAGCACCTGACCCTCTATCGCACCGTGCGCGTGCTGCCGATGCTCGATGTCACCTTGACGTATAATAGGGGCGCCGCCTTCAGCTTCCTTGCGGATGCTTCCGGCTGGCAGAAATGGTTTTTCGCGGGCCTTGCTCTGGCGGTGGCGACGGGAATCGTGCTCTGGCTCAGGCGCCTCAACGGGCGCACTCAGCGCACGCTCTGCCTCGGCCTCACGCTGATCCTCGGCGGCGCGCTCGGGAATCTCATCGATCGGGTGCGCATCGGGCACGTGGTCGATTTCATCCTTGCCCACTGGCATCGGGTGTACTTTCCCTGGGCGTTCAATGTCGCGGACTCGGCCATCACCGTGGGCGCGGTGCTGTTGGCTCTAGATGCCTTGCTCGAGAGCCGCGGCTCGAAGAAGGAGAGTCTCTGAATGCAGGTGCTTCTCGCCAATCCTCGCGGCTTCTGCGCCGGAGTCGATCGGGCCATCGAGATCGTCGAGCGGGCGATTGCGCTTTTCGGCGCCCCGATCTATGTGCGTCACGAGGTGGTTCACAACCGTCATGTCGTCGACCGGCTGCGCGACCTGGGCGCCGTCTTCGTCGAGGAGTTGAAGGAGGTACCCTCGGGCGCCACCGTGATTTTCTCCGCGCATGGGGTCTCGCATGCCGTGGAGGATGAAGCCAAGGAGCGTGGGCTCACGGTGTTCGATGCGACCTGTCCGCTCGTGACCAAGGTGCACATGGAGGTGCAGCGATATGCCCGCGAGGGTCGCGAGGTGATCCTCATCGGCCACGCCGGCCATCCCGAGGTCGAGGGGACCATGGGACGATTCGATACATCCTTCGGCGGCCGCATGCATCTGGTCGGAAGCGCCGAGAATGTGGCGGCACTCGAGGTCCGCGATCCGGCCAATCTGGCGTTCGTGACTCAGACGACGCTGTCGGTCGATGACACTGCGGAGATCGTGGCGGCGCTTCGCCGCCGCTTCCCGCTGCTTGCCACGCCGCGCAAGGAGGACATCTGCTATGCGACTCAAAACCGCCAGGACGCGGTCAAGAAGTTGCTGATCGATTGCGATCTTCTGGTGGTGGTCGGATCGCGCTCGAGCTCCAACTCCAACCGCCTGCGGGAGCTTGCCGAACGGGCCGGCATTCCCGGATATCTGGTTGACGGACCCGGGGACCTGAGGCGCGAGTGGTTCGAGGGCAAGCGCTCCATCGGCGTCACGGCGGGCGCCTCGGCGCCGGAAATCCTGGTCCAGCGTGTCCTCGAGCAGCTTCGCGCCTGGGGAGCGCAAGTGCCGCGGGAGATCACCGGTCGCGAGGAGCGGGTGACCTTCGGGTTGCCGCGGGAGCTGCGGCGCGCGGGCGCGGAAAAAAAGCCGCCGGTCTCACCGTCCTGAGGCTCGGCCCCCATATAGCGATTTCTTCAGCTTCCAACGCTTGTGCGACCAGGGCCAGTCGGCGGGCGCTTCGCGGATCTGCCGCTCGACCAGACGCACATAACGCTCGGTGAGCTCGCCGCTCTTCAATGACTCGCCGGGTGAGGAGAGCGGCACGAAGCTCAACTCGTAAAACCCGCGCGCCGCGCGCTTCATCCCGACGAAGAACACCGGGAAGCGCGTGACCCGCGCGATCTCCTCCGGTCCCATGAAAAAAGCAGTATCGCGGTTGAGAAATCGTGTCCAGTGCTTGTGCTCGCTGGTCATCGGCTCCTGATCGGCGACCATGGCCACCGCGCGCACCACCTTTCCCCGCCTGATGATGTCGGCGAGCAGCTCCTTGGCCGGCACGAGACGGCTGCCGAAGCGACTGCGCACTTTCTTCATCTCACGCTCGGCCCAACTGTCCACGAGCGGCTTGTAGGCCGCATCGACTGGGAATCCGAGCTCGAGCGAGAGGGCGAGGAGCATCCACTCCCAGTTGGTTTGATGCGCGGCGGCGAGCAGTACCGACTGGCCTTGGGCGAGGAGGACTCTTGGCGCATCGATACCGACCATGCGCACGCGCCGGCGGATCTCCTCGGGAGGCAGGGTTGCGGACTTGATCACCTCGACCAGGACGTCGGCGAAGCCCGCGTAGTAGCGGCGCCGGATGTCGCGCAGATCGTGCTTGTCGAGCTCCGGGAAGCACTGCGAGAGGTTTGCGCGGACCACCGGCTCGCGGTGGGGAAATACACGGAAAGCGAGCCAGCCGAGAACGTCGGCGAGCAGATACAGCACCCCGAGTGGCACGCGGGAGACGAGCCGTACCCACCACGCAGAAGGTGGGAGAGGCGGTGCGGGAGCGCCTTCGGGCGCTCTGGCGGGCGAGACTGCGCGCAACAGGCTGGGTCCTCGTGGAGTCAGCGGTGAGTCATCCGGGCCGGTGGCGGCGGCGAGCCGGGAATGGTAGCGGCCTCGGCCACCTATGCAACTGAAATGATACCGTCGAGCGCCATGCCTGCCGCTCCCGCTGCGGCCACGGCAGCATCCGATTGCCGGCGGCGGTGGCTGGCGGGGGTCTCATCCATTGCTCGAGCCGCACCCGTCCCTGGCCCGGATCTGCGCCATCATCGGGGTCGCCTGGCGGTGTTCGGAGAATCGCCGTGCGTTCCCCGTCCGAATGGTGGTGACGGCCCTCGGGGTGCAGATCGCGGTGGCGCTCGTAATGCTCAAAATGCCCGCGGCCACCCGTGCGGGCACTTCCTTCGTCTTCGGGTACGTGGGGGGCGCATCGCCGCCGTTCGCGGTGATCGACGGTAGGACGCTGACGAGCTTCGCGTTTCAGATCCTGGCGCTCATCCTCGTCATTTCCGCCATCGCCGCGGTGCTCTGGCACTGGCGAGTGCCACCATCGCCGGTACGGTGTGATCCCGGGAGGCGGTGATATCGAGGCCGAGGCGACCGTCGGGTTCGGCGACTCCTCGACCCTGGGGCGGCTCTTCGGCTGGGTGTTTGCGCCGGTGGTGTGGCTCTACGGTATTCCCTGGCACGAAGCCGGCACGGCCGGCGCGTTGATGGGCGACAAGACGGGGCTCCACGCGATGTGCGGCTTCGCCAACCCGGGATCGGTCGGGATCATGATCGCCTGCATGGGTGGTCTGATCCCGGAGCGACGGCGGGAGCTCGTATCGCTCGTCATGCGGGCGTTGCTCTCCGGCACGCTCGCCACGGGGCTGACGGGCGCCATCATCGGCCTGCTGCCGATCGCCTGACGCCCGCCTGCCGACGACTGCAGCTGCCCGCTCGAGCTGTCGATCAGGGGCTACCTCGAGGCCACTCGCGAGGCGAGCGCATCGCGCAGCGGGTCGGAGTTGACGCTGGTCACATTGCCCGCGAGGATTTCCCGCGACGTCACCGGCCGCTGGTAGTAGGCGCGATCCATCTTGGTGTCGGGGGTAATGCGGGTAACGCTGGCGGTCAGCCCGCCATAGAGACCCTTGGTGTTCGACCACAGGATGACATCGCCCCTGTTGGTGTTGGCGCGGGCTCTGCCCGACCAGTTCACGACCGTGAGGCCGGCGCCGCCGTTCAGGGACCAACTGCCGCTCGAGTTCTCGAAGTGATCGACGGCCTTGCGAGTCATGAGGATCATCGCGATCGCGCCGCCTTCACCGCCCGCCTGGGCGCCGATGCTGCCGCCGCCGATGCTGTAGAACGCGGGCGAGCTCCACGCCATGGCATGTTTGACGAGCACCACGCCGCCGCCGCTCTGGCCACCGACGATGAAGCCGCCGCGGCCGTAGTGCGGAATGATGAACACACCCCGGGCCCGCTCCAGCACGGCCGCAAGCGAGGGCTTCTGCTGCATCTGCTGCACGATGTTGACGGCGTCGTTGACTCGATCCTGGGCGGTTCGGGTGGAGGAGCCGTAGTGAGCCGCAAAGGCTGCCGGGCTGCTTGCGAGCCCTAATGCGGCGATGACGGCCGCGATTGGGGTCAGGCGTCGAATCATGAAACGCATCGTTCGATCTCCCGTGGCTTGGTTCTGCGCTACGAATGCGCGGGGAAGGGGAGGGTTCCCTGTGCCTCCCTGTGCCCGAGCGCAGACGCTGTCGAGTCCGCGGACCGGCACGAGCTTCAGCCGAAGGGCTGGAACCAACACGAATGCCCTTGTGGCACGGTTGTATGGTTGTGTACGCGAGGCGGCAACCGGGAGCGGGATCCGCCGCGGGCGCGGCGTGGCACCTGGCGAGCCGGCAGGCGCCCGCGGTCCCTGCGGGATGGCTGTTTCGGGTACCATGCTCGCTCGTATCGCCAATGCCACCGGCTTCGGGGAGGGGTATGGACTCGCCGCGCGGCTCTTCGCCCTTTGCGAATCGTGATTTCCGGCTGCTTTTCGGCGGCAGCTCGATCTCCTTCGTCGGCGATCAGTTCACGCTCGTGGCGCTCCCGTGGCTCGTGCTGCAGCTCACGGGCAATCCGGCGCAACTCGGGCTCGTGCTGGCGGTGATGGCGCTGCCGCGGGCGGTGTTCATGCTGCTCGGCGGCGCCGTGGTCGATCGGATGTCACCGCGGCGGGTGCTGCTCACGGCGCGCGGCATCAATGCCGTGCTCACCGGCGTGCTCGCCGCGCTGGTGTTGGCCGGCAGCATTCAGATGTGGATGGTGTATGCGCTGGCGCTTGGCATCGGCCTGTCCACGGCTTTCGCCTATCCCGCGGGCAGCGCCATATTGCCGCAGCTTCTCGCCCCGGAGCAGCTGCAGGCCTCCAACTCCATCATGATGGGCATGCGCCAGCTCAGCATGCTGGTCGGCCCGGCACTGGCGGGACTTCTCGTCACGGCCGGGAGCGCGTCTTCGAGCGCCGGCGCGGGCTCGGCGCATGGGACCGGCCTTGCTTTCGCCGTCGATGCGGTGAGCTTCCTTTTTTCGGTGGCATCGCTCCTCGCCATCCGGATCGCCAGCGATCATGACTCCCGAGCCCCGGCTGCGGGCGTTCTGGCCCAGATGCTCGAAGGGATCCGAACGCTCTGGCAGGACCCGCAGCTTCGCGCCTTCGTCGCCTACATGGGCCTGATCTCGGTCCTCGTTGCGGGACCGCTACAGGTGGGACTGCCCCTGTTCGCGAAGACGCGTTTGAGCGAGGGCGCAGCGGGTTTCGGTTGGCTGATGACGGCCAACGGCATCGGGATGCTGTTGGGTAGTCTCGCATCGATACCCGTTACGCGCCTCATGCGCGGCCGTGTCGGGGTCATGGTGTTGATCCTCGATGCGGGCGCCGGACTCGCGCTCGCGGCGTTGAGCGCGGTGCACTCGGTGCTGACCGGTGCCGCCCTGCTCGTTCTGACCGGGCTCCTCGCCGGCACCGAGCAGATCGCGATCATTACCTGGCTGCAGCGGCGCGTGTCGCAGGCGATGATGGGCCGCACGATGAGCATCGTCATGTTCACGTTCCTCGGGCTCGGACCCCTCGCCGCGGCCGTGGCGGGCGGTCTGCTCAAGCTGGTCTCCCTGGGTGAGCTCTTTTTCGGCGCGGGCCTGATGCTCAGCACGCTGGCGCTCCTTTGCCTGACGAGACCGAGCCTGCGGGCCGTGCAGCTGCAGATCAAAGCCGCACCGGCCTAGTTTGCTCGCAGCACCTCTCGTGCGCGCATCCAGGCTCGGCGAACGCATGGAGGTCCGCGTGCGAGGCACAAAGCTGAGACGCGGCTTCACCGGCACTTGGGTGGCGCTCCTCGTCCTCGCAGGGCCCGCGACGGCAGCGGCAACATCACGGCACACGTCCGCCAACACCGGACTGCCGAAGGTTACGATCGAAGCCAGCAAGGAGCGCGAGGCGGTGCGGCGCGAGGTGGATCGCTTCGTCGGCGCGGTGGTCGTACGGCCTTGGGACGAAACCCTCAGTCGCTGGAACGATCCGATCTGCCCGCTGGTGGCCGGCCTACCGGAGGATTTCGGCGAGTTCATCCTGAGGGATCTCTCGCGCGCCGCCCTGGAGGCGCGCGCGCCGCTCGCCGGCAAGGTGTGCCACCCGAATCTTTATGTCGTGGCAAGCGGCGATCCGGATCTCTTGCTCAAGAAGTGGTGGGCGCGTAATCCCGGCATGTATGACACCCGACATGGCCTCGAGCCCGTGAGACGTTTCCTCGAGTCCAAGCGCCCCGTCCGCGTCTGGTACAACAGCGCTCTCGGCTGCGGCGACGGCGGGCCGGTCGTCCCAGGGGGATCCGCGCTGGCCTTCGCTCAGGTGTTGACGCTCGGGGGTGGCTCGTCCGCCTTTGCGCCGGGCATTACTTGCACGGATGGGATCGATACGCACCTGAGCTATGCGGACGTACGGGAAATCTCATCGGCGATCATCGTGGTCAACCTGCGTCGACTGAAGCCGGTCAGCATTCAGCAGTTGGCGGACTATATCGTGCTCGTCGGCCTGGCGGACGTGCGGCTGGATGCCGATACCCGCGCGGCGCCGAGCATTCTATGGCTGTTTTCGGGTCACGCGGCACCGCCGTCGGGACTGACTCTCTGGGATCGGGCGCTGCTTTATTCGCTCTACAACACGCGGCAGCGGGACAAGCGGCAGGTGCAGGATATGGAGGAGACGATGACCGGGCGCATCGCGCCCTAGCGCGAGTTTACTGGCCTTCGCGCTTCCTTTGACGATCTCACGTTCGCGGAGAGGCTGAATTTCAGCCTGTGGGATCTCTCGCGGGCGCTGCGTCTCTGTATATACAAAACTATATCTTGGG
>JBOIAQ010000072.1:0-17718 GCA_050739115.1 Steroidobacteraceae bacterium
TCTCATGTCCTGGTTCGAGAAGATCATGCCCTCGCGCATCAAGACCGAGCGCCGGACCCGTTCGGTCCCCGAGGGTCTTTGGATCAAGTGTCCGGCTTGTGACGCCGTGCTCTATCGGGCAGAGCTCGAGCGCAACCTTTATGTCTGTCCGAAGTGCAGCCATCACATGCGCATTGGTGGGCGCGAGCGCTTGGAGCGCTTCCTCGATCCGGCCTCGACCGAGGAGCTGGGAGCGCGCATCACACCGGAGGATCCGCTGAAGTTCCGGGACAGCAAGCGCTATAAGGACCGGCTCACGCAGGCGCAGAAGGCGACCGGTGAGACCGATGCGCTCATCGTGCTCGCCGGTACGCTCGAGAAGCTGCCGGTCGTGGCCTGTGCCTTCGAATTTCAGTTCTTAGGCGGCTCGATGGGCTCGGTGGCGGGCGAGCGCTTCAAGCGCGCCGCGGACCACTGCATCGAGCAGCGCAAGCCGCTCGTCTGCTTCACGGCGAGCGGTGGCGCGCGCATGCAGGAGGCACTTTACTCGCTGCTGCAGATGGCGAAGACCGCCGCGGCGCTCTCGCGCCTCGCGCAGGCGCATCTGCCCTTCATCTCCGTGATGACCGATCCGACCACCGGCGGCGTGTCGGCGAGCCTCGCCATGCTCGGTGACCTGAACCTCGCCGAGCCGCGCGCGCTCATCGGCTTTGCCGGCCCGCGTGTGATCCAACAGACGGTGCGCGAGACGCTGCCGGAGGGTTTTCAGCGCAGCGAGTTCCTGCTCGAGCACGGTGCGCTCGACATGATCGTCGACCGGCGCGACATGCGTGAGCGGATCGCCTCGCTCCTGCGCATGTTCATGAAACTGCCGGCGCAACCGGCGCAACCGACCAACGCTGCCTGAGGGGGCAGCCCCGTGACCCGATCGCTCGCCGAGTGGCTCGCGCTGCAGGAGGCGGCGCATCCGAAATCGATCGACCTCGAGCTGACGCGCGTCGCGGCCGTGGCGCGACGGCTCGGGATCGAGCGGCCGAGCTCCGCGGTCATCACGGTCGGTGGCACGAACGGCAAGGGATCCACTGTGGCGCATCTGGAGGCGCTGTTGCTCGCCGCGGGACGGTCGGTGGGACTTTTCACCTCACCGCACTTCCTGCGCTACAACGAGCGTATCCGCCTCGACGGCGCCGAAGCCGATGATGCGCGCATCGTCGAGGCGTTCGAGCGCATCGAAGCGGCGCGAGGCACCACTACGCTCACCTTCTTCGAGTACAACACGCTCGCGGCGCTGTATCTCTTCGCGCAGCGGCAGGTCGAGTTCACGCTGCTCGAGGTCGGGCTCGGCGGCCGTCTCGATGCGACCAACCTCGTCGATGCCGACGTGGCGGTGGTCTGCTCGGTCGGCTTCGATCATTGCGACTGGCTGGGGGAGACCCTGGAGGAGATCGGCGCGGAAAAGGCCGGCATCTTCCGCGCTGCGCGGCCGGCGGTGCTCGGCACCGCGCACCTGCCGGCGAGCGTCTACTCTGCGATCGAGCGTCTCGGGGCGAAGCCGGTCATAGCCGGGAAGGATTTCACCTGGCGGGTGGAGGCGGTTTCGGGCGGCGAGCAGCGTTGGAGCTATGAGGGATCGCGCCTGCATCTCGCCGATCTGCCCCCTTCGGCGCTCGCCGGCTCCATTCAGTACCGGAATGCGGCGACGGCGCTCGCGGCGCTCGAGGCGCTGGCGACAGGCGAAGCTCGATGTGCCGCGGCGGCGCAGGTGCTGGCGGCGCTGGGGGCGCCCGCGGTGACAGCGGCGCTTCGGGGCGTGCGCCTCGACGGCCGTTTTCAGATCGTTCCCGGCCCTGTCGAGTGGATCCTCGACATCGCGCACAATCCGCCTGCCGCCGAACTGTTGGCATCGCAGCTCCGGGAACGACCGTGTCAGGGAAGCACCCTCGCGGTGATTGGCATCCTCGGCGACAAGGATGTCTCCGCGATCGGAGCGGCGCTTGCGCCCGCGGTGCAGCGTTGGTTCCTCTGCGGCCTGGAGGGGCCGCGTGGGATCTCCGCCGCGGAGCTCGCACGGCGTCTGCACGCCGTCGCACACCGCCCGATACTCGCCGGCTCCGTGCTCGAAGCCTGTCAAGCGGCGCGCGATGCCGCTCGCTCCGGGGATCGCGTCGTGGTCTGTGGCTCGGTTCATACGGTGGGGCCGGCGCTCGAGTGGCTTGGGGTATACTCCCGCCCGTGAAAGAGCGACTGACGGGCGCCATCATTCTGGTGGCCTTGATCGTGCTGTTGGTTCCGGAGCTTCTGACGGGGCCGATCCGGACGCAGTCCGCCGCCTCCGCGCGAGTCGTTTCCGTCGCGCAGGCGTCGCCTGCCAAGTCACCTCTTCGCACCTATACGCTGACACTCGGGGCTGCACCCTCCGCTCAGGGGAGCGCATCGACGGCTCAGGCGCAGCCTGCGGAAGCCGCTGCGGAAAGCCCCGCGCCAGGCAATCGACCCGAGCTCGGAACGACGCCCCAGGAGGTTCCATCCCCGGCGAAGACCTCGCCCGTTGCGGAGCACGCCACCCCGGCCCGGTCGAGCTTGCAAGCCGCGAAATCGCCCACACACCCCCCCGTGCGAGAGGCCCGCTCATCGGCCTCGCACGGAGGATGGGTGGTGCAGCTCGGCAGTTTTGCGAGCCCTGAGAACGCCTATCGGCTGGCGCGCTCGCTTAAGCGCAGGGGCTTTCGTCTCTCGGTGTCCCCCGCACGTGCGGGCTCGCGGGTCCTCTGGCGGGTACGGGCCGGCCCCGCGCACGATCGCGCCAGTGCCCAGCGGCTTGCCGCGCGACTGCACGCCCTCGGGCATCGGGGCGAGCTCCTTCCGATAAAGTGATGCGTTTCCGAGAGACCGCCGTTTCCTGGTGCATTCGTGCTCGAGTTAACGTGTCTCGGAGGTGACGGTCTTGTACAATCCGCCGCGCTCGCACTTGGCTCTCGCTCGCAATGAACATAGCCGATTACGTCGTGATCGCCGTCGTCGTGTTGTCGGCGATCATGGGAGCTGTCCGCGGTTTCCTGCGCGAGGCGATTGCCCTTTGCGCCTGGATCGTGGCGCTGCTCGTCGCCTGGCACTTCTCGGACCTGGTGGAGCCCCATCTCGGGGGCCTGCTCGCGGGGAGCGATGTGAAGCCCTGGGCGGCGCGCGTGATCATCGTCGCCCTCATCCTGATCATCGGCGCGGGAGTCGGTGCCATCGTGGGGCACTACGCGCGGATCTCCATCTTCAGCGGGCTGGACCGCTTTCTCGGATTGCTGTTCGGCGTGGCGCGCGGCGTGGTGCTGATCGGAGTGTTCGTCATTCTCGGGCAGCTGCTCAAGCTCGATGGCGAGCTCTGGTGGCGGCACTCCATGCTGCTGCCCTACGGCCACTCGGTAGCCACGGGCTTGCGCTTGCTGGTCGGCGCGCAGTCTTGAGGTAGGCGCATGTGCGGAATCGTCGGTGTCGTCGGAACGAGCGCGGTCAATCAGCGCATCTATGACGCGCTGACGGTGCTGCAGCATCGGGGTCAGGACGCCGCCGGCATCTCCACCTACGGCGGCGCGGAGCTGTGCGTGCGCAAAGGCAGCGGCCTGGTGCACGATGTCTTCCAACAGCACCACATGCTCGAGCTCAAGGGCAACGCCGGCATCGGCCACGTCCGCTATCCCACCGCCGGTTGTGACAGCGCCTCGGAGGCGCAGCCGTTCTACGTCAACTCCCCCTACGGCATCTGCCTCGCCCACAACGGTAATCTCACCAACGCCACGGAGCTCGGCGAAGTCCTGATCCGGGAGGACCGGCGGCATCTCAACACGACTTCCGACTCCGAGGTGCTGCTGAACGTATTCGCCTCGGAGCTGCACCGCATCGGCACGCCACGCATCACCCCCGCCGACGTGTTTGCCGCGCTGAATGCCGTCTACCGGCGCTGCCGCGGCGGGTACGCGGTGGTGGCGATGATCATCGGGCATGGGATACTCGGATTTCGCGATCCCAACGGCATCCGTCCGCTGGTGCTCGGGCAGCGTGATACGCCGAAGGGGCCGGAGTGGATGCTGGCTTCGGAGAGCGTGGCGCTCGACAGCCTGTCGTTTCGCCTCGTGCGCGACATCGCCGCCGGGGAGGCGGTATTCATCGACGAGGGCGGCAGGCTCCACTCTCACCAGTGCGTGGCGAGCGTGCGTCATACCCCCTGCATCTTCGAGTACGTCTATTTTGCGCGCCCGGACTCGAAGATCGACCACATCTCGGTCTACCGCGCACGCATGCGCATGGGCGATCGTCTCGCGGAGAAGATAGTGCGCGAGCGTGCCAACCACGACATCGATGTCGTCATTCCGATCCCGGACACGAGCCGCACGAGCGCCCTGCAGCTGGCGCAGCGCTTGGGTCTGAAGTACCGCGAAGGCTTCATCAAGAACCGCTACATCGGCCGCACCTTCATCATGCCCGGGCAGGAGGAGCGGCAGAAGTCCGTGCGCCGCAAGCTCAACGCCATCGATCTCGAGTTCCGCGGCAAGAACGTGCTGCTGGTGGATGACTCTATCGTGCGCGGCACGACGTCGGCGCAAATCATCGAGCTCGCGCGCGAGGCGGGCGCGCGCCGGGTCTATTTCGCCTCGGCGGCACCCCCGGTGCGCTTTCCCAACGTCTATGGCATCGACATGCCGGCGGTCCGCGAGCTGGTGGCGAGCGGCAGGCGAGTCGATGAGGTGGCGCGGCTGATCGGCGCCGATTGGCTGATCTATCAGGATCTCGAGGACCTGATCGCCGCCTGCAAGCACGAGGATGCGCGCATCGAGGAATTCGACACCTCCTGCTTCTCCGGCGAGTACGTCACGGGCGATGTCACGCCGGAGTATCTGGAGCGGCTGCAGCTCGAGCGCTCGGACGAGGCGAAGCAGCTGCGCGGTGAGCGCCGGGTCCTCAAGGTCATCCGCGCGTCCTAGTTGAAGCGCTGGATCCGGGCTCCTGCCCGGACCAGCGCGGTCGCAAGCAAAAGCGCGGTTTTTGCTCGCGACCTCCGCCACCTGTGGCGGCGGGGCACGTCCTTGTGCCTGATGGCGGGCCGCGCTGTTTCATGTTTTTGGGGTCGATGTCGGTGGGCAACTAGTATGACTTCCGCCGACAGACGGCGTCAGTTTCTCCTCGAATTGCTCCACGCCGGGCTTGCCGGCGTCGAGGGGCGGCGGTGCGTGCGCGAGAGGCTGCTCGCGAGAGCACCGGCGCCCGGTGCGCGCATCTGGGCCGCGGCGGTGGGCAAGGCGGCCTCATCCATGGCGCTCGGGGCTTCCGATGCGCTCGGCCGCTCGCTCGAGCGCGTGTTGGTGATCACGAAAAGTGGACATCTCACCCCGGAGCTTCGGTCGCTGCCGGGCCTGGAGACGCATGAGAGCGCCCATCCGCTTCCCGATGAGCGCTCACTCACGGCGGGGCGGCGGCTCCTCGAGTGGCTGGACGCTTTGCCGGCGGGGGTTTTGCCGCTGTTTCTCATCTCGGGGGGCGCATCGAGCCTGGCGGAAGTGCTCGCTCCCGGTGCCTCGCTGGCGCAGCTCGAGCAACTCTCGGCCCGCGGTCTTGCCGAGGGTGTTCCGATCGCAGAGCTCAACGCGCGCCGAGCGCGCCTGTCGCGGATCAAGGGTGGGCGTCTGGCGGCCCATCTCGCCGGCCGCGCCGCGCGCGCGCTATTCATATCGGACGTGCCGGCCGATGACCCCGCGGTCATCGGCTCCGGACTCTTGGGTCCGGCGACGGAGGGTGTGGATCGCATCGAGCGGGAGGTGATCGCTTCGGTGGATCTCGCGACGGAGGCCATCGTCAGGGCGGCGTTGGAGCGAGGATTGCGCGCCGAGCGGGTGCCGGCGCGATTCGCGGGCGAAGCGACGCGCCTCGCCGCGCTTTTCACGCACGAGCTTTGCATGGGAAATTCGCAGGTGCGCGTCTGGGGCGGCGAATCGACCGTGCACCTGCCGGCGCATCCGGGTCATGGCGGACGCAACCAGCATTTGGCGCTCGCCGCCGCGACTTTTCTTCCGGACTATCCTCAGCTGCTGTTGCTCGCCGCCGGAACCGATGGCACGGATGGCCCGACCGAGGCGGCCGGGGGACTGGTCGATGCCGAGACCTGCGGGCGCATCGCACTCGCCGGACTCGATGCGCAGGATTGCCTGCGGCGAGCCGATTCCGCCACGGCGCTCGCGGCGGCGGACGCGCTGGTGCGCACCGGCCCCACCGGAACCAACGTCGCGGACCTGGTCATTGGTCTCAAGCTGCCGCCGGTCTGGAAATGATATAAGTACCAATGCCAGAGGATACGCCCAAGGTAACGCGCCCGAGCAACGGCAACGACCCGCGGGCCGTGCCGGAGTCGCAATGTTTCGGCGGCGCCTTCATCCGCGGCTACCGGCGCCTGGGCCAGGTGGCATCGGGCGCGCGCGCGGACATCTATCTCGCGGAGCGTGAGCTGACGCACTCGGTGGTCGCGCTCAAGGTGGTGCGCGATGAGCCCGACGGAGAGAGCCCGGACTCGTTTCTGCGGTTCCTGCATGAGTACGAGATCGCGCAGCGCATCCACCATCCGGGCATCGTGAGGCTGTTCGATCTCGGCGTGAGCGATGAGCACGCATGGCTCGTCATGGAGTACTTCCCGCGCGGCGATCTGCGCCGGCGCATGAAAGCGCCGATCGCGCCGCGATGGGCGGTGCGGGTCGCCGCGGAGATCGCGCGGGCGCTCGATGCACTGCACGCGGCTGGCGTGGTGCACCGGGATCTGAAGCCCGGCAACGTGATGCTGCGCGACGATGGCAGCATCGCCCTCATCGACTTCGGGCTCTCGAAGGATGCGGTACAGCGACAGGACCTCACCGAGCGCGGCCTCATCTTCGGCACGCCGCATTACATGAGCCCGGAGCAGGGGCACGGGGAGCCCACGGATGCGCGCAGTGATCTCTACAGCCTCGGCGTGATCCTTTACGAGATGCTGACGGGCGGTAAGCCGTACCGGGCCGAGAATCCGATGGCGGTCATCTACAAGCACCGCAAGGAGCCCGTGCCGCAGCTCACCGACGCGCTCGAGGAATTGCAGCCCCTGCTCGAGCGCTTGCTCGCCAAGCGGCCGGAGGATCGCTTCGGCAACGCGCTCGAGGCCGCAGAGGCGCTCGATCGCCAGCTCGAGCGCTTCCTGGAGCGGGCGTGATGTCAGACATCCTCCTTGCCTCCACTGCCGCTGATTGGGTGGAGGCGGCGGCCGAGCGCTGGCGGGAGCTGCTCAACGATCATGCGCAATGCGAGAAGAAGGCCGCTTCCACGGCGCTCGCGCTGATGTTCACCTATCCGGAGGACCGGCGACTCTCGGCCGCCCTGTCGCGTCTTGCGCGCGAGGAGCTGCGGCACTTCGAGCAGGTGCAGAAGCTGATGACCGCGCTCGAGGTGCCATTCGAGCGGCAGCGGCCGGGCCGCTACGCCGCCGGGCTTCGGGCGGTCCTGCGCACGGCAGACCCGGGACGCAAGCTCGATCTGCTGCTCACGGGTGCGCTGATCGAGGCGCGCTCCTGCGAGCGCTTCCGCCTGCTCGCGCCGCGGCTGCCGGCGGAGGTGGCCGGCTTCTACGAGCAGCTCGCCCGGTCGGAGGCGCGACACTTCGAGGAGTACCTCGAGCTTGCGCGCGAGGAGGGCGCAGCGCAGTGGCGGGAGCGGCTGCGGCAGCTCGCCGAGTGCGAGGCCCGGCTGGTGATGACACCCGATGCGCGGCTGCGCTTCCATTCGGGTCCGCCGGCCTAACAGTTCCTTACAATCCGCGCACGCGTCAGGATTATCTTCTTGCGATGGCCGACCGTCCGCACCTTTTGATCGTCGATGACGACCGCGAGATCCGCTCGCTGTTGAGTCAGTATCTCGAGAAGAACGACTTCCGCACGACCGCGGTTGCGGACGGCCGCGAAATGCGACATGTGCTCGATCGCGCCCCGGTCGATCTGATCGTGCTCGATCTGATGTTGCCGGGCGAGGACGGCCTGACCCTATGCCGGGAGCTACGCACCCATTCACAGATCCCGGTCATCATGCTGACGGCCCGCGGCGAGGACGTCGACCGTATCGTCGGGCTCGAGATCGGCGCCGACGACTATCTGCCGAAACCGTTCAACCCGCGCGAGCTTCTCGTTCGTATCCGCGCCGTCCTGCGCCGGGCCGCGCATGCGCCCCGCGACCCCAATCCCGAACTCGTGCGCGGCTTCTCTTTCGCGGGGTGGCGGCTCGATACGACCCGGCGGACCCTGGTCGATGCCGGCGGCCGCGAGGTGGCACTGAGCGGTGCGGAGTACCGGCTGCTCGCGGTGCTGCTTTCCGCCGGCAATCGCGTGCTCTCGCGGGCACAGCTCACCGAGCTGCTCAGGGGACGGGAGGCCGATCCGTTCGATCGAAGCATCGACGTCAGGGTGAGCCGACTGCGACAGATACTCGGCGATGATGCGCGCGCGGCGCAGATCATCAAGACGGTGTACGGCGAGGGTTATGTCATCGGAGTGTCGGTCGAGAGCGCCTGAGGTCGCCGGATAGGGTCATGCGCACTGTATTCTGGCCGCAGTCCCTGTTCGGCCGCCTGCTCGCCGCTCTGGTGATCGCCGTGGTTCTCGCGCAGGCCGCGACCCTCTACCTCTTCGCACGTCATCTGGAGCGGTTCGTGCTCGACAGCAGCGTTCGGGAGTGGTCGCGGCGGATCACTCAGATCACGCTGCTGCTCGAGCAGCTGCCGATCGAGCAACGTGCCCCGACGATCGCGCGGCTGAAAGAGCAGGCCGCGCGGCTCGTGCTTCATCGCGAACGACACGGGCTGAGGCTGCGGGAGCACCCCTGGCACGGACAATCGTATCTGTTGCCACCCATCGACGCCGATACGGCGCAGAGCGGCATGCCGGGGCACCCGGGCGCCGCGCCCGGGTCTTCCGCGCCGTCTCCCATGCCGCCGGCGGCGCTGCCGCCGATGTCCGTACACTCATGGCC
This sequence comes from Steroidobacteraceae bacterium, assembly GCA_050739115.1. GTDB lineage: Bacteria > Pseudomonadota > Gammaproteobacteria > Steroidobacterales > Steroidobacteraceae > 13-2-20CM-66-19. Next base: position 9,001 of record JBOIAQ010000072.1, read on the forward strand.
GCATCTCTTCATCCAGCTCCCATTCACCTCGGACCTGCAACAGGTGCTGGCGGGGCAGTTGCGGGTGGACCTCGGCAGCGGTTATGAGGTGACCGTGCGGCCAGCGGCCGCGCCCGCCGCCTTCGTCATTCCGATCCCGTCGCCCTTTTTCGGCCTGCCGGCGGATCATCCGACTGACGCCTACGATGTCGATGTCCGCTTGCCCGACCATTCGCGTCTCGTTTACCGGGTGACGCGCATCGCTCCCGGGACACCGTTGCCCATGAGTCTCATGGTCAACATGATTCTGCTGGTGATCCTGCTCGTCATTGCGCTTTATATCGCGGCCCGCAGCATCACCCGGCCGCTGTCGCGGCTCGCGAGCGCGGCGGACAACCTCGGACGGAGTGTGCGACAACCCAAGCTGGAAGAGAGCGGCGCACGCGAGCTGCGCCATGCTGCACGCGCCTTCAACACCATGCAGGATCGCCTGCACCGCTATCTCGATAGTCGCACTCGCGTCCTTGCAGCCATGTCCCACGATCTGAAGACGCCGCTGACGCGCCTGCGGCTTCAGGTCGAGACGCAGATCGAAGATCCGGCGCTGCAGGCGCGCTTCGGCAAGGAGCTCGATGAGATGGAGAGCATGGTGCGCGGCGCGCTGGCGCTCTTTCGGGGTCTCAATGACGAGGAAGCGCTGGAGCCGCTCGACGTCAACCTGCTGCTCGAAACGGTGCGCGCCGAGTTCGTGGAGATGGGCAAGGACGTGACGGTGGAAGGGCGTGCGGCGGGGCCGTTGCCGGTCAAACCGCAGGCACTGAAGCGCTGCATCACCAACCTCGTCGGCAATGCCGTCAACTTCGGCGGTCGTGCACGCATTCTGGTGCGGGACGGCGCGCAGCTCGAAATCAGCATCTGCGACGAGGGGCCGGGCATCCCTCCCGAGGAGCTGGAGAAGGTGTTCGAGCCGTTCTATCGGCTGGAGTCCTCCCGCAACCGCGACACGGGGGGTACGGGTCTGGGGCTCAGTATCGCGCGCGATGTGGCGCAAGCGCACGGCGGCACGCTCGTGCTGCACAATCGTCCTCAAGGGGGGGTCGAGGCCCGGCTCACGCTGCCGCGAGGCAGGTGAGCCGCCGTGAGGGCGGCTGATCGTTAGAATTGTTTACTGTGCGTTGAGATAGTGCGCGCTAGAGTGTCCTCCCCACTTGGGAGGATCTCCGATGATCAGACGCAGTGTTGCCTTGCTCGCGATGCTCGCCGTGACCGGTACGGTGCTCGCCCAGTCACCGCCACCGTCGGCCCCACAATGGCACGGACACCACGCGTGGAAGGACGCGGCCCAATGGCAGCACAAAATGGAGCAGCGCCGGATGGATCGGCTTGCGCTGCTGCTCGACCTGACGCCCGCTCAACGACAGCAGGTCCAGGCGATCTTCGCCGGCGAGCGCGCCAAAATGAAGCCCGCCATGAAACAGATCCGGCAGGCTATGAAGCAGGCGCACGCCGCTCATGAGGCGGTGCGCAAGGAGACGCAGCAGCGACTGGCCTCGGTGCTGAGCCCGACGCAGATGAAGAAGCTGAAAGCCCTCATGCCCGGACGGGGCAGGATGATGCACGGGATGATGATGCACGGCATGGGCCACGGCATGGGAGCGCCTCCCGGACCGGGACCCGGGCCTCAATGAGGGCTCAGCGGGGCAGCGTGCGCAGCTCGTAACTTCCGGCTTCGCAGGCGAGATAGCTGCCCTGCTCGTACCAGGCGCCTAGTACGATGCGCTGAACGGGCTGATCCTCCAGCAGCGCATCGTGCACGGCGGGCCTGTGGGTATGGCCGTGAATGATCCGCCGGACGCGCGCGGCTTTGAACGCGGCGGTCACCGCTGCGGCGTTGACGTCCATGATCTTGGGGATGGTCCGCGCGGTATGTGCTCGACTGCCGGCGCGTGCTTCCTCGGCGAGCAGCCGCCGGTCCGCGAGCGGTAGGCTGAGGAATCGCCGTTGCCAGGCGGCCGTTCTGACCGTGCTGCGCAGCTCCTGATAGGAATGATCGTCGGTGCAGAACGCATCGCCGTGTGTCAGCAATACCCGCTCGCCATCCAGCTCCGCAATCACCGGGTCAGGCAACAATTGACAGCCGGTTCGCCGGCAGAAGTCCTCGCCGAGGAGAAAATCCCGGTTGCCGTGCAGCAGGAAGCAACCGATGCCACGGTCGGTGAGCTCCCGCAGGGCGATGCGCACGGCGTCCTTATCGTCATCGGAATCATCATCACCGACCCAGGTCTCGAAGAGATCGCCCAGGATGTAGAGCGCGCGCACGTTCGCCGAGGGACTTGCGACCTGGGTGCGCAGAAATTCGAGGAACTGCCGTTGCGCCTCGGGCGCCGCGGAATCGAGATGGACGTCGGATACGAACAGCCGGCGCGCGGCCTTCGAGCCCGGAGCTTGCGGCGCTGCAGGATCTGCTGTGAGCGTCATCCCGTGCCGTCGGGTTGATCGGCCTCGCCCGACTGAGACTTTGATTGCGAGTGCGATTGGGATTGCGACGACGACTGCGGTGGCGTGGCGCCGGATGACTGACCGGACGTCGCGCCCGGTGGTGTCGCCGGAGGCGGCGTCGCAGACTTTTGCTTGGGAGGCGGTGTCTGACCCTGTGCGGGCTTGCCCGGCTGCGCCTGCGGGCTCGCCGACGGAGGCGTTCCCGCCGGCGCTGTTGCGGATGCCCCCTTCGGCGCGGGCGTCGAGAGCTGCGGCGGGCTGATGACCTCTAGGGTCTGGATGATCACGGGTTTCAGCGGCGCATCGGCCTTGAAGGGTCCCATGGAGCCGGTCGGCACGACCCCGATGCGATCGACCACGTCCATACCCTGCACCACTTGACCGAACACCGCGTAACCCCAGCGGGTGGGGAGCGGATCGAGCTCCGGGTTGTCGACCAGGTTGACGTAGAACTGGGCGTTGCCGGTGTGAGGGCCGGCGGCGCGCGCGAGGCCGACGGCGCCGCGCTTGTTCTGCAGGCCGTTGCCCGACTCGTTGACGACCGGAGGATGGGTGGGCTTGAGGGTGTAGGGCGGCGTCGCATCGTGGCCACCGCCCTGGATGACGAAATTGGCAACGACCCGGTGGAAGAGGGTGTTGGTGTAGAAGCCCTCGTGCACGTAGCGCAGGAAATTGGCCACCGTGAGGGGCGCTCGGTCGGGATAAAGCTCGATCACGAACGAGCCCATGTTCGTCGTGACCCGTACCTCGGGGTTCGAGGAAGGGAGGTCGTCCGCGCGCGCCGCAGATCGCGCGAGGAGGAGAAAGGCCGAGGCGGCCGCCAAGGCGACTATCAGGGTTCTCGGTTTCAAGGTCTGGTGCCGGGCGCGCATCTGGTCTCCGTCGCTTAGGTCGTGGAGGCGGGAATCTTAGCAGCGCCGAGGCATCGCGAGCTGAGCGATGTCGCTCCCATGGCAAACCCCGTACCATTGCCCCATGAGCGGAATGGACAGCGCAGCTCCCGCAGGGTTCGCTCACGCGGCGGTGACGCGCTTTGCGCCGAGCCCCACGGGTGAATTGCATCTGGGCAATGCGCGTACCGCGCTTTTTAACCTCCTGCTGGCGCGCCGCACGGGCGGGCGCTTTCTGCTGCGTATCGAGGACACCGACGTGCAGCGCAGCCAGGAAGCGCACCTTGCGGTCGTGCTCGAGGACCTGCGCTGGCTCGGGTTGGACTGGGACGCGGGACCGGATCGGGAGGATGACCGCGGGCCCTATCGTCAGTCGCAGCGCGGTGCGCTCTACGCGCGCTTCTTCGAGGCGCTCGGGCGGCAGGATGTGGTTTATCCCTGCTTCTGCACCCCGCTCGAGCTCGAAGCCTCGCGTCGGGCGCAGCTCGCCTCGGGAAGGCCGCCCCGGTACGCCGGCACCTGCCGGGAGCTGCCTGGGGAGGAGCGCCGCAGCAGGCAGGCTCGGGGACTTCCCGCCACCTTGCGATTTCGCGTGCTCGCCCGGCGGCGCATCGAGTTCGTGGATCTGGTCCACGGGCCACAGAGCTTTGCCTCGGATGACATCGGGGACTTCGTCATCCGCCGCGCGGACGGCACCGCGGCGTTCTTCTTCTGCAACGCTGTCGATGATGCCTCGATGGGCGTCACGCATGTGCTGCGTGGTGAAGACCATCTCGCCAACACGCCGCGTCAGCTGCTGATCCTCGAAGCGCTCGGGCTTCGCGCGCCGAGCTATGGTCATGTGTCGCTGATTCTCGGCTCCGATGGGGCGCCGCTTTCCAAGCGTCACGGCGCGACGAGCGTGCGCGAGTATCGCGAGAGCGGCTATCTTCCGGAGGCGCTTCGCAACCATCTCTTTCGCCTCGGACACTCGAGCGGCGAGCATGCCCTGCTCGACCTCCCGGCCATGGCTCGCGCATTCGATCCCGAACACCTCGGGCGAGCCTCGGCGCATTTCGATGCGCAGCAGCTTCGGGTTTGGCAGAAGGAGGCGGCGCATCGGCTGCCGTCGGATGAGGCGCGTGCATGGCTCGCAGGGGTGCTGCCGGCAGGTCTCAACGAGTCCGCCGCGCGCGCGTTCATCGCCGCGATCCTGCCGAACGTGGTTTTGCCCGAGGATGCGCAGCCGTGGGCGCGCATCGTGTTTGGTCCACCGCCCGCCCTCGAGCCCGATGGCGAGGCGATCGTCCGCCAGGCCGGCGATCGCTACTTCGCGACGGCGGCGCAGGCCGCCGCGCGAAGTGGCAATGACCTGCCGGCCATCGCCACGGCAGTCCGGACCGCGACCGGGAGGAAGGGCGCGGAGCTCTACATGCCGCTGCGCCTTGCGCTCACCGGTCGCAGCCACGGACCCGAGCTCGCGCCGCTCCTCAAGGCGATGCCGGCGGGCCAGGCGCAGGCGCGGCTCGAGCGCTTTGCCTGAAGGGCGTGCGCCCTCCCGTGTGAATCAGAGAACATGATCCGCATCCACAACTCCCTCACCGGCGAGAGGCAGCCGCTCAAGCCCATCACGCCCGGTGAGGTCCGGATGTATGTGTGTGGCATGACGGTGTACGACTTCATTCACGTCGGCCATGCGCGCATGATGATCGCGTTCGATGTCGTCAACCGGTATCTGCGGCACCGCGGCTATCGCGTGACGTACGTGCAAAACATCACGGACATCGACGACAAGATCATCAGGCGGGCCGCGGAGAACGGCGAGTCGATCGGCGCGCTCACCGAGCGGGTCATCGCCGCGATGCACGAGGACTGCGCGGCGCTCGGCATTGCGCGGCCGGATCACGCGCCACGCGCCACTCAATACCTGCCGGCCATCATCGGCATGATCGAGAAGCTCATCGAGCGCGGCTACGCCTACCTCGCACCCAACGCCGATGTCATGTATGCGGTCGCGAAGTTCGAAGGCTACGGCCGGCTCTCCGGCAAGCGACTGGCGGACCTGCGTGCTGGAGCGCGCGTGGAGGTCGATGAGTCCAAGCGCGACCCGCTCGATTTCGTGCTCTGGAAGCACGCCAAGCCCGGCGAGCCGGAGTGGGACTCGCCGTGGGGAAGGGGGCGCCCGGGATGGCACATCGAGTGCTCCGCCATGTCCGTGGCGCTTCTCGGCTCGCATTTCGACATCCACGGCGGCGGCCTCGACCTCAAGTTCCCGCACCACGAGAACGAGATCGCCCAGACCTGCGCCGCCACCGGCGACCGCTTCGCCGAGATCTGGATGCACAACGGCTTTCTCAATATCGACAGCGAGAAAATGTCGAAGTCACTCGGCAACTTCTTCACGGTGCGCGATGTGCTCGGCAAGGCGGTGCGGCACCCGGAGGTGGTGCGCTACTTCATGCTCTCGAGCCACTACCGCGGGCCGATCAACTATTCCCTCGATCAGCTCGAGCAGGCGGATGCGGCGCTGGAGAGAATCATGACGGCGCTGCGCGATCTGCCTGAGTCGGCGTCACCGACTTCCGAATACGCCGACCGCTTTCAGGAGGCGATGGATGATGACTTCAACACGCCGGAAGCGATCGCCGTACTGCAGACAATGATTCGCGAGATCAACACGGCGAAGGATGCACGCGACGAGCAGCGCGCCACTGGGCTGGCCGCCGAGCTGCGCTCGCTGGCCGGGGTGCTCGGGCTCACTCTCCCGAAGCAGTGGTTCCGGCTGCCGAAGCCGCTCCCCATTGCAGCCGGTACGGGATCCTTTGGAATGACGGGACACGACGCGCCGATGAGCGTCGGTCCAAGCGATGCCGAGGTCGATCGACGGGTCGCCGCGCGCGCTGCAGCACGCAAGGCGAAGAACTGGACAGAATCCGACCGCATCCGCGACGAGCTTGCCACGGCCGGCGTGATACTCGAGGACAAGCCGGGCGGCACGACGGCGTGGCGGCGGGCGTAGGGTCCTGCCACGTGCCGTCGATGGCGGCGGGGCCCCCGGCCTGTGGGGGCGCGACGCATGCGTCGCGCCCCCTCACTCCTCTAGGCGAAGGCGTCGAGCGCCGACGGCGTCGTGCCGTTAAAGATGCTGCTGCTCGATTGATATGCGGAGGTGCCCGGTGTCTGAGTCGTGCTGCTAGAGGTGCCGTCGGTGCCGTCGGTCGACTGATCCTGCTGCAGGAGCATCGACAGCGAGTTGGCGCCGCCGCCCCCGTGATGGCCGTGGTGTCCGCGATGAGCTTGGCCAGCCGCCGCCGTCTGGGAAGTCGGGTTGGTCGCGGCCGTGGTGGTGGTAGGGGCCGTCGCGGCCGCGCTGCTCAGAGCGGCGCTCAGTGCGCTCGGAATGCTCGTTGTAGCGGAGGTGCTCGAACTGCTCGCACTACTCGAAGTACTCTCGGGGCTCAAGCTAAACGCATTCGAGCCGTTGACTGCACCCGAGGCGTTGCCTGCGGCTGCCGTCGTGCCGGTGCCGCTGCCGTCGTAAAGCGGGTAGGGATAGCTCCCGTTGCCGCCGATTGCGTTGATCATCGATGCTCTCTCCTCGATTCCAGGATTGGGAGGCGCGGCGGCCGAGCTGCGGCCTCATCTGCGCCATCGAGGAGTGTCCGCGAAACGGCAGCGGACAAACTGTTACCAGTTGTAAGGCCGTGATGCGCGATGCGACAGCGGCAAAGTCTTGCCGCCTGTGCCCGGCTGGCGGTTGCCGCCCGCGGCCTAACGTGGCTCATTGCGGCGCTGGTGCGCCTCCAGGGTGTTGTGCATCAGCATGGCCACCGTCATGGGCCCGACGCCCCCGGGTACCGGAGTGATCCAGCCGGCGCGCTCCCGGGCGGCCTCGAATTGCACATCGCCCGCCAGATGGCCGTTCTCGAGACGGTTCATTCCGACATCGACCACGATGGCACCCGGCTTGATCCAGTCGCCGGCAATGAGGTCCGGCTTGCCCGCGGCGACGACCAAAATGTCGGCCTGGCGCACGTACTCCTGCAGGCCGCTCGTGAAGCGGTGGCAGACCGTCGTCGTCGCCCCCATCAGCAGCAGCTCGAGCGACATCGGCCGGCCCACGATGTTGGAAGCGCCGATCACCACGGCGTGCTGCCCCTTGAAGGGGACCCCGATGTGCTCGAGCAGCCTGATGACGCCGTAGGGGGTACAGGGTCGCATCACCGGGATGCGCTGCGCGAGGCGCCCGACGTTGTAGGGATGGAAGCCGTCGACGTCCTTGACCGGATCGATCCGCTCGATGATCGCGGTCTGCTGGATCTGGGTGGGCAGCGGCAGCTGCACCAGGATCCCGTCTATGCCTGCATCGCCGTTGAGCTCATCGATGATCGACAGCAGCTCCATCTCGGAGGTCGACTGCGCGAGATCGTGGGCCACCGAGCGGATACCGACCTCCTCGCACGCCTTGCGCTTGTTGCGCACGTAGATCTGCGAGGCGGGGTCGTCTCCGACCTTTACCACGGCCAGCGCGGGACGCCGGCGGCCGAGTGCGCGGGCAGCTTCGATCTTGCTCCGGACGTGATTCTTGACCTCTGCCGCGAGGCTACGGCCGTCGATCAGCTGCGCCGTCATTGCGAGTGCCGTTCCAGGCTTTGAGGGGCGGGCATTCTCGCATATGATCCCCTGGGATCCTGGAAGCTTCTCCCGTGGCGAAGCTCCGTTTCCAGGGTCGGGCCGGGGCATGGCGCAGTCTGGTAGCGCATCTGCTTTGGGAGCAGAGGGTCGGGAGTTCAAATCTCCCTGCCCCGACCACTCCATCACGGTTGCGGTAAATCGCGCAACCCCAACGTGACTCGCTTATCGCTTCAGGTGACTCGAGCCGGCTCGGTGCAGCCGCGCTGGCCTCCGCGCAGAAGCTTGCCGATGCAAGGGTAGTGGGTCTGATCCACCACCGATGCAATAGGCGCCTTGACAAATACAGCCTAGGCAAGTATGGTCGCGGCATCTCCCTTCAGGGGGATGTCCATGGAGAGCGATCTTGGCGAACATTTACGACAGCGATAACTACGAGCCCGCAAGGAGCGTGGCTCACCTGGTGGGCCAGGTGCGATCGGAGTTGCTGTCGGCCCTCGATCGGGAGCTGACGGCGGACCGGCACGTGGCGGATATCGGCGTGACCGCAGCGCAGTTCATCGTGATCGCGCGCCTCGCCACGGCGGAGCGCAGGAAGTCCGCTTCCGATCTTTGCAAGGAGATGTCATACGACGCTGGAGCCATGACCCGCATGATCGATCGCCTCGAGAGCAAGGGACTCATCCGCCGGGCGCGCTGCCCGCAGGATCGGAGACTCGTCTACCTCGAGATGACCGAA
>JBOIAQ010000073.1:0-17710 GCA_050739115.1 Steroidobacteraceae bacterium
GGCAGATATTTGCAGTGCCATGCCGGTGTGAGATGACGAGGCCGGCGGATTTGAGCAGTCTCAGGTGCTTCGAAATGGCGGGTCGGCTGCTGCGGAAATTCCCGGCAATCTCCCCGACGGAGTGCGGCCGCCGTCTGAGCAGGTTTAGAATCTCCCGTCGAGTCGGATCGGCGATCGCCCGGAAGATCGCTTGGCTCTGCAGCTTGCTATCCGTAACCATATAGTGACGCAATGGTAACTAGGCGGTTTCGCTTGGTCAAGACGCGCGGTGACCGGCGGCAGCGTGGCCGGGGCAGGTTGCCGCGAGATCCGATATGAAGCGGGACCGGTTCCCGGTTGGCCAGAGCCGCGTCCGGATCACCGCACCTCACAGGGTCTCGGGATGCCGCGCGCGCCGCAGCGCACGCGTAGCAATGCGCCGGCGAGCGGCTCGCGTCTGCGCTGCTCCGCGCTCAACCCGTCCGAGGCACTGGTGATGTAAAGATCAGCCAGTGCCTCGCCTCCAAAGGCACACATGGTGGGTTGACTCACAGGAAGACTGATATCGCGGTCGATGTCTCCGGTCTCCGTGTAGCGACGCAAGCGGCCGCCGCCGTGCAGCGCGCACCAGTAGCCGCCCTCCGTATCCACCGCCGCGCCATCGGGAATCCCGTGGGTGCCGGCGACCTTCGCGAACAACTTGCGTGGCCCGATTTGTCCGCGCCGCGCATCGAATGTGTATGCGAACACTTCCCCTGTGCGACTGTGAGCGAGATAGAAGAGAGTTTCCTCTCGGCTCCAGGCCATGCCGTTGTGCAGCTCGGCGGCATCCGGTTGCGGCACGAGTCCGCCGCCGAGCGTGAAGCGATGCAAGGAGGCGGGCTGGGCCGGCGGCTTGCCATCGAGTGGATCGAACATCACGCCGATCCAGAATCGTCCGGCACTGTCGCAGGCGCCTTCGTTGAAGCGGAACAATGTTGGATCGAATGGAGGCGGCGCAAGCCGCACCAGCGTTCCGTCGGTGAAGTCGAGCCGGAAGATACCCTCTCGCAACGCCACTACCGCGCCCACCGATTCGGCCAGCAGCGCAAATGCGCCGATGTCGTGACGCACGCTCCATGAGCGCTGCCGACCTGTGACGGGATCGTATCGGTACAGAGCGGGTTTTTTCACGTCGATCCAATACAGCACTCGCTCGGCTGACGCCCACGTCGGCGCCTCGCCGATGGCCGCGCCGTCATTCCACACCACTTCAACCCGCATGACCACTCCTGCCGGCTGCGTTGTCTGCCGTCGCGCCCCCACGAATGGCGCGATGTCCTACATTTGACTCTTCCAACGCCGTGATACAGTCGATTCGAGCGGTCGATCCGCGAACAATATTGGCCGCGCCCGCGAGGTACTGGAGCCCACACCCATGACGATGAACGTGAGTGAATTCGTGTGGCGTCGCGTAATGGAGTGGGGCATCAAGCGCGTCTACGGCTATCCGGGCGACGGCGTCGGCGGCCTCGATGTCGCCCTCGAGCGTGCCAAGGACCGGCTGCAATATATTCAGGTGCGGCACGAGGAGATGGCGGCGTTCATGGCGTCGGCGCATGCCAAATTCACCGGTGAGGTGGGCCTGTGCTACGCCACCTCGGGACCGGGCGCGATTCACCTGCTGAACGGCTTGTATGACGCCAAGATGGACCATGTTCCGGTCGTCGCGTTGGTTGGCCAGCAGTCCCGCAGTGCAATCGGCTCGCATTATCAGCAGGAAGTGGACCTGCAGAGCCTGTTCAAGGATGTCGCATCCGAGTTCGTCGCGACGGCGATCGTACCGACCCAGATACGTCATCTCATCGATCGTGCGATTCGTATCGCCGCGACCCGTCGTACCGTAACCTGCGTGGTGATACCGAACGATCTGCAGGAGCTGGCCTATTCCGAGCCCCCCATGGCTCACGGCTACACTCACACCGGTGTCGGCTTTGCCGGTCCCGCGCTGCTGCCCAGCGACCCCCTGCTGCGCCAGGCCGCCGGGGTGCTCAACGACGGCGAGAAGGTCGCGATTCTGGTGGGCGCCGGTGCGCTCGGCGCGACCGACGAGGTGATTGCCGTCGCGCAGAAACTGCAGGCCGGCGTTGCGAAGGCGCTCCTCGGCAAGGCGGTGTTGCCCGATGATCTACCCTGGGTGACTGGATCGATCGGGCTGCTCGGCACGAAACCTTCCTGGGACATGATGCGGAGCTGCGATACCTTCTTCATGATCGGCTCCGCGTTCCCCTATAGCGAATTCCTGCCCAAGCCAGGCTCCGCGCGTGGCGTGCAGATCGATATCGACGGCAGCCGGCTGAGCCTGCGCTATCCCATGGAAGTCAATATCGTGGGCGACAGCGCGACCGCGCTGCGAGCCCTCGTGCCCCTGTTGGACGAGAAGCCCGCGGATCAGTGGCGCAAGACGATCGAGGCCAATGTCGCGCGGTGGTGGAAGACGCTGGAGGAGCGGGCGATGGAGCCCGCAGATCCGATCAATCCGCAGCGCGTGTTCTGGGAGCTGTCGAAGCGATTGCCCGAGAATTGCATCATGACCGCCGATTCGGGCTCGGTGGCGAACTGGTACGCGCGCGACATCCGCATGCGCCGCGGCATGATGGGGTCGCTCTCGGGTGGCCTCGCCTCGCTGGGTGCCGCCACCCCGTACGCCATGGCGGCAAAGATGGCGTTCCCGGATCGCGTGGTGATCGCCTTCATCGGCGACGGTGCCATGCAGATGAACGGCCTCAATGTCATGATCACCATCGCGAAGTACTGGCGGCAGTGGTCCAACCCGCGGCTGATCGTGCTGGTGCTCAACAACCGCGATCTCAACCAGGTGACCTGGGAGGAGCGCATCATGCTCGGCGAAGGCAAGACCGAGTCGACGCAGAGCATCCCGGATTTCCCCTATCACACGTACGCGCAGTTGCTCGGTTTGAAGGGCATCTTCGTCAACGACCCCGAGCGGCTCGGCGCCGCATGGGAGGAGGCGCTCGCGGCCGACCGCCCCGTGATTCTCGAGTGCTATACGGACCCGAACGTGCCGCCGCTGCCGCCCCACATCACCTTGAAGGATGCCAGGAACTTCATGGCGATGATGTCGAGCGAGCCGGAGCTCTCGGACGTTCTGAAGGGCAGCGTGAAGCAGGTCTTTGCGCATCTGCTTCCCAGCGGGGATCACTGATCCATGCAGCCGGACGTCGCGGTAGAGCGGGTCTGGGCGAACGCCTATACCATTCCCACCGATCTGCCAGAGGCGGACGGCACGGCATCCTGGACCTCGACCATGCAGGTCGCCGGCCGCAATCGCCAGAGCGTACCGATCTACGGCAGCGGTGGATTCACTAGTTACGACGAGCGGCAGCTCGGCCGGCAGTTGGCCGACTCGGTCGAGACGGAGGGCTGTCGGTGGGTGAAGATGAAGGTCGGCTCCCATCCCGATGAGGACCCGGCGCGTGTTGCGGCGGCGAAGTCTGCGATTGGCGCGGCGGGACTGTTCGTGGATGCGAATGGCGCGCATGCCGATGACTTGTCCGGGTTGCGCGCGATACGCGAGCACGCGCCCGACGGCATGGAAGTCGCCGCCGGCGAGTACGGGTACACGCTAGATTATTTCCGGCGAATGCTCGAGGCGCGAGCAGTGGATGTCCTGCAGGCACAACTCGGCAACATTCGGCCCGATGCCTCGCGTCCCGGCCTCGGGCTCGCGCCGAAGGAAGCGGCCGCGGCCCGCTTCGCGGTGGCAGCGCAGCAGTGAGCGGCAGACCCCCGCATTCCGAGCTCGGCCTCGCGTCCGTCGTGTTGCTCGGGGTAGCCGGTCTTGCGCTCGCTCAACGGTACGCCGTCCGTCCGCGGCGGGTGCGCATGCCGGCGCCGGGAACGCCCGCGCTGCGCGCCAAGATCATCGATCCCACCGCGGCCGTGCGCTCGGCGCGGCGCATGAATCGGGCAGCGGGCTTGCTCGCCGGCTCGGTTTTGGCCGACAGCGCCGTCGAGCATTACCGGGGCTCGTTTCACAACAAGGCCATGGTCGCGCCGCTCGCGAGCGCGATCTGCTCTCTCGCCGTGAGCATGCACGGCAACGCCGACAGGCGAGCGGCGGCGCATCGGGTACGCGATGTGGTCTATTCGGCTGCCTTCCTCACCGGACTGATCGGCGCGGGCTTTCATCTATTCAACGTTGGCAAAAGACCGGGCGGGTTTTGCTGGCAGAACCTCTTCTACGGCGCACCGCTCCTCGCCCCGGCGGCGCTGATCCTATCCGGTGGGACGGGTTTTCTGTCCGAGCGTGTGCGTGACACCCTTCCCGGGCGCGCCCCGAGGATTGCGGGCGTCTCGGCCGGGCGGGCGGTCGCTGCGGCCACGGCGCTCGGGTTCATCGGAACGGTGGCGGAGGCGGGCCTGCTGCACTTCCGCGGCGCCTATCACAACCCCATCATGTATGCGCCGGTGAGCATTCCACCGCTCGCGGCGGTGTTGATCGGCCACGCCGCGTTCGGCCGCGCACGCGAGCGACGCTGGGTGACGCGACTGTTCCTGCGGCTGAGCGCCGCAGTGGGCCTCGCTGGGGTCGGATTTCACATCTTCGGGGTGACCCGCAACATGGGCGGATGGCGCAACTGGAGCCAGAATCTGCTCAACGGACCGCCGATCCCCGCGCCACCGAGCTTCACGGGGCTGGCACTCGCAGGCCTCGCGGCCCTGGGTCTGCTGGAGGACCACCCGGATGACTGATCGCTATCCCGGCTACGACGTGATGGCCAAGCGCTGGACGCCCTCCTGGAACGAGCAGACGCGCCGGGTGATCGATCAGCGCCTCGCGGTGGCGCGCGAGCCCCGCTTCTTCTCGGCCGCGGAGTGGCGGACGCTCAATGCCGTGTGTGATCGGATCATGCCCCAGCCCAGCGACCGGCCGCCCGTGCCGCTGCCGGCCTACGTCGATGAGAAGATCTACGCGCGGCGGCTCGATGGGTACCGCTACGCCCAGCTGCCGCCGCAGGACGTGGCCTGGAGGCGCGGGCTCGCGGCGCTCGATGAGGCATCCCACAGCTCGCATGGCGAAGCGTTTCATACGCTGTCGGCTGATCAACAGGACGCGCTGCTGGGACGGATGCAGCGCGGTGAGCTCACGGGTGCCGCCTGGGGCAACATGCCCTGCAAGCTCTTCTTCGAGCACCGGGTGATCCCGGACATCACGCATGCATACTACGCCCACCCGATCGCCTGGAACGAGATCGGCTTCGGCGGCCCAGCGAGCCCGCGCGGCTACGTTCGTATGGGCCTCGACCGGCAGGATCCCTGGGAAGCAGTCGCGGATCGAGGCGCGCATGAGCACTTGGGATGATGCGCGCGCGGCGCCGCGCGCCATCAACGGTCGCGCTCCCAACGTGTTTCGCCGGGGCGAATGGGTGCCGATGCGAGAGCATGCCGATGAGGAGGAAGTCGACTTCGTCGTGATCGGTACGGGCGCGGGAGGCGCCCCACTCATCGCGCGCCTGGCCGAGAGCGGATTCACGGTGGTCGGGCTGGATGCCGGCCCTTACTTTCGTCCGCTCGAGGACTTCGCCTCCGATGAGCGCGAGCAGGAGAAGCTCTACTGGCTCGATGAGCGCATCTGCGATGGCGCGGACCCCATTGTCATGGGCGGAAAGAACAGCGGCCAGGCGGTGGGGGGCAGTACGGTTCATTTTGCGATGGTGTCGCTGCGCTTTCGGCCCGAGTGGTTCAAGCCGCGCAGTGCCCTGGGATACGGCGCGGACTGGCCGCTCGACTGGCGGGAGATGTGGCGCTACTACCGGATCGCCGAGAAAGCGCTCAGCGTCTCCGGACCGGTGAGCTATCCGTGGGGTCCGAGGCGCCCGCGCTATCCATACCGGGCACACGAGCTCAACGGCGCTGCCGAATTGCTCGCGCGCGGCGCGGAAGCGCTCGGCATGAAGTGGACGCCCACGCCGCTTGCGACTGTCTCGGCTCCTCGCGGGCAATCCCCACCCTGCGTCTATCGGGGCTTCTGCCGCTTCGGCTGCTCGACCAATGCCAAGCAGAGCCAATTGGTGACGTTCATTCCGCGGGCGCTGACCGCCGGCGCCGAGATCCGCGATCTTGCGATGGTGGGCCGCATCGAGATGGGTGCAAACAGTCGGGTCAGCGGGGTGCACTACCACCGCGACGGACGCTGGCGCTTTCAGAGGGCCCGCAACGTCGTGGTGGCGGGCTATGCCATCGAGACGCCGCGTCTGCTGCTCGCGTCCGCCACTGATCGATACCCGCATGGGCTCGCGAATAGCTCGGGCCTCGTGGGCAAGAACCTGATGACGCAGTCGAATCAGGCGGTGTTCGGCAGAATGGCCGAGGAGGTGCGCTGGTACAAGGGGCCGCCGTCCCTCTCGATCACCGAGCACTGGAACTACGAGGATCGCAAGGATTTCTTCGGCGGCTACTGCTGGATGGCCCAGGGGCCGCTGCCGGTGGAATGGGTGACCATCCAGACGAGCTCCCGCGGCCTTTGGGGGCAGGCGCTGCGCGATGCGATGGAACACTACATCCACCAAGTCGGGCTCAAGATGGTGGGCGAGATGCTGCCCGATGAGCGCAATCGCGTAACGCTCGCCGATGAGAAGGATCAGTACGGGCTGCGTGTTGCCCGCATCACCTACTCCTGGGGCGAGAACGACAAGGCGCTGATCGGGCACGCTCTCGGCCAGATGCAGATGAGCCTCGAAGCCGTGGGCGCGACGGACATCTTCCGGCAGGAGGACGATACCAACCATCTCGCCGGCACCGCCCGCATGGGCAGCGATCCCTCGAGCAGCGTCGTCAACGGCGATTGCCGCACCTGGGACATTCCGAACCTGTGGGTCTGTGATGGTTCGGTGTTTCCGACGACCGGCGGAGTCAATCCCTCGCTCACCATCACGAGCATCGCACTGCGCACGGCGGACCGGATCTGCGCGCTGGCGGCGCGCGGGGAGCTGTAGGGGCGAGCCTACCCGATAACCGATGATCGAGCCGAATTGCTGAAGAGTACAAAAGAAGACGGGGCGGCCGCAGGAGGCTCGACCGCCCTCACCCGGCTGCTGCGCAACGGTATCCTCGTGGCGCTCGGTCTGCTCCTGCTGTGGCTGGTCGCGGATTGGCTGTTGATCATCTTCGCCGGCATTCTCCTCGCCATCCTGCTGCGGGGCCTCAGCTTCTGGCTGAGTGCGCAAACCCGGCTGCCGATACGATGGTCGCTCGTGGCCGTCGTGGTGGCGATCCTGGTGATCGCGGCGGGTGTCGTCTATTTCATCGCACCGAACGCCAGTCAGCAGCTCGACCAACTGGTGCAGCAACTTCCGGTGGGGCTCCATCGGATCGAGCAAGAGCTCGGCAGGTCGTCGTGGGGCAACTCGCTCCTCAAAGAGCTGCAGCCAGGCAGCGAGGGCCGCGGCGCGGTCCGCGCTGTCGCAGGTCAACTTTTCGGCGTGGCAAGCACCACCTTCGGGATTCTCGCCGCGTTCATCGTCATCATCTTCGTCGGCCTGTACCTGGCCGCCGAGCCGGGCATCTATGTAAGGGGCACGATCCGTCTCTTCCCGCCGCACCGGCGCGCTCGCATCATCGGCGTGCTACATCAAATCGCCCATGCGCTGCGCTGGTGGCTGATCGGTCGGATCATTTCCATGACGGTCATCGGCATCGTGACCGCGCTCGGGCTGTGGTTGATCGGTGTGCACCTGGCACTCACGCTGGGAATCCTTGCGGGCCTTCTGTCCTTTGTCCCGTATATCGGCAGCGTCTCCTCGGCGGTCCCTGCCATTCTGATCGCGCTCACCCAGAGCACGGGACTTGTCCTCTATGTCATCGTTCTCTACGTCATCATTCATATTGCCGAGGGCTACATCCTGATGCCCCTCATGCAGAAAAAGATGGTGCATATGCCGCCGGCACTGACACTGTCGATGCAGGTCGTCCTGGGTGCCGTCCTCGGCATCCTTGGCATCGCACTAGCGACGCCGCTCACCGCCGGCGCCGTGGTGGCGATACGTATGTTATACGTCGAGGACGTTCTGCACGACCCGGACTCGGGTAAGAGCATTGACGGATAACCGGCACAGCTTCCTGACAGCCCGTTTGCCTGACGCAGAGGCTTCCCCGTACTGAGCCCTGGGCGGCTGGAGCCGCTTGCGCGATGGGCGGCAAGCCCTAGCTCGTCAGGGACCGTCACGTGGGAAACCGAACGCTAGACGGCGCGTTTGTTCTGCATCGCGGTGTCGCATTATTGAGGCTCGCATAAGCAGGTGAAGACGCTGTCAGAACAGCTCTGCTTGTCAGCAGAAGGCGGTGACCCGCGTGCAGCGGCGCGGCATGGAGCGAAGGTTGCGGCTTGCGTACTTCTCAATAATGCCGTGCTGGTGGTCAAGACACTCCCATCACATCTTTGGCACTGACGGGGTCAATTCGTCCACGCCGGCGCTGAGCATTGGTTCCAAAATGACGACACCCCTCGAGGAATACGCCATGATCGGCGACGGGGAGACGGTCGCGCTGATCTCCCGTCAGGGGTCGATCGACTGGCTGTGCCTGCCGCGGTTCGATTCGCCCGCCTGCTGTGCGGCGATCCTGGGAATGGGTGAGCACGGCCGGTGGTCGATCGCCCCGGAAGGTGAAGTTGAGCGGACCGCGCATCACTACCAACCGGGGACCCTGATCCTCGAGACCGAGCTCACCGCGCCCGAAGGGACAATCCGGCTCACCGATTTCATGCCCATCCGCGACGCCAACCCCTGCTTGGTGCGAATGGTAACGGGCGTCTCGGGCGGCGTGCCGACCTGTCTCGAGCTCGCCCCGCGCTTCGACTACGGTCACATGCCGCCGTGGGTGACCAGGGTCGGGGACGGAGTGGTCATGCACGTCGGCCCCGACCAGATCGTCCTGCGCGGGCCGGTCGACTTCGAGAATGACGGCGGCACCATCCGCTCGCGCTTCCGAATCAAGGAGGGGGAAACCCACGTCTTCACCCTCACCTATGAGGCATCCCATAAGCCCTCTCCCCAGCCCATCGATGTCGATGCTGCCCTTGTGAAGACACAATGCTACTGGCGCGAGTGGATCGAGCGTTTCAACCAGCCGGTCGAGCATGCCGAGGCCGTGAGGCGCTCGCTGCTGACGCTGAAGGCGCTCATCCATCGACCGACGGGCGGACTCGTTGCCGCACCGACGACCTCGTTGCCCGAACAGCCGGGCGGCTTGATGAACTGGGACTACCGCTACTGCTGGCTGCGCGACGCGACCTTCACATTGAGCGCTCTGATCGATTGCGGCTATGTCGAAGAAGCTGCGGCATGGCGGGAGTGGATCCTGCGCGCGACTGCCGGAGAGCCCGAAAAGTTGCAAATCATGTACCGCGTCGATGGGTCGAGGCGTCTCGATGAGGCGCAGCTGCCCTGGTTGCCCGGCTATCGCTTCGCCCGACCCGTTCGCGTCGGCAATGCCGCAGCGGGTCAGTTGCAGCTCGACGTCTATGGCGAGCTAATCCGGACCCTGCACGCGGCCGAGCGCGCCGGCATGGCGCGCAACGAGCAGACGCGGCATCTGGAACGCGCGATCGTCGAGCATGTGGAACAGATCTGGATCAAGCCCGATCAAGGCCTGTGGGAAAGCCGCGGTGAGCCGCGTCACTACACCTATTCCAAGGTCATGGCGTGGGTGGCGCTGCATCGGTTTCTCGACGGAAAGGGCGGTGAGGAGATTCCGTTTGCTGAGCGCACGCGGCTGGAATCGTCACGTGACCATCTGCATGCGGTGATCTGCCGGGAGGGCTTCGACGTCGGGCTCGGTTCGTTCACATCCTATTTCGGTGGTCGAGAGGTCGACGCCTCCTTGCTCCTGCTACCGGCGGTCGGGTTCCTGCCGGCGGACGATGAGCGGGTGGCCGGAACGATCGCGCTGATCGAGAAGACACTGGTCGTCGACGGGCTGGTGCGGCGCCACCTCATGGACTCGCTCGTTCCCGAAGGTGCCTTCATCGCCTGCTCCTTCTGGCTTGCGGAATGTCAGCTGAGACAACGCCGACGAGCGGACGCCGTCGAGACTATCGGCCGCGCATTGGCAATCCGCAGCGAGTTGGGGCTGCTGTCGGAGGAATACGATCTTGCCAGCCGACGGTTGGCGGGAAACTATCCTCAGGCGCTCAGCCATCTTGCGCTGATCCATGCGTTGCTGGCCCTGGCGAAATTCGATCGTGGTGGACAGGGAAGATGAATGGCGGTGGCGGCCCATCCACGCGACCGGAGCGCGAGACGCGGCTATCCGTTGTCGAACCACGATCACGGTTGCATCGGCATGCCCGTCCTTGTCGCAAGGCTGGCCATGATCCAGATGGTGCCGGCCACCATGATGAGCAGCAACAGCGTGGAAAATAAAATCAGCTGCAGGTCTTCGCGCGCGCGCTTGAATCCGAGGTGCAGAAAGAAACGAAAATGCACGACCATCTGCACCAGCGCAAAAGCGCCGATCACGATGAGCACTGCTGAGCGCGTCAAGCTTCTCCAGTGCACCAGTGCAAACGGCACCACGGTCAGCAAAAGCGCCAAACCGACGCCCCACACGTAGGACAGGAAGTCCCGCCGCTCCTCCGGAGCGCGGTCCGCCTGGCCGATGCCGTCGTGTGCATGCTCACTCATGTCAGCCCCGCCAGATAAACTACCGAAAATATCGCGATCCAAACGATGTCCAGAAAGTGCCAGAACAGCGCCAGCCGCATGATCCCGAGCTTGGTCCTGGTGTCGAGACCATAGCGCGCGATCTGGCCGACCAGGCAGATCAGCCAGATGCAGCCGCAGGTGACGTGCAGGCCATGCAGCGGCACCAGATCGAAGAAGCCGGACAGAAAGCCACTCCGGCTCGGCACCCCGCCTTTGCCGATCATCGAGAGGAAATCGTGAACCTCGAAGCCGAGAAAGCCGAGCCCTAATATCAGCGTCACCACCAGCCAACCGATCAGCCGCAGCTTGCTGTGCTCGTACTTGAGCGCCAGCGAAGCCATGCCGAAAGTGAAGCTGCTGGCGAGCAGCAATAGGGTCTCGATGAAGACGCTTTTGATCTCGTACAGGTCGTGGGGCCCGGGCCCGCCGGCGGTGGCATGCACGGATGACACATAGGTGGCGAAGACCATCCCGAACAGGATGGCGTCGCTCATCAGGAATACCCAGAATCCGAAAACCAACTCCTCAGCTGCAGAGTGCGCATCCGGGTGAGCGCTGCCGAGATTCAATCCGGGGTACTTGAAAACTTCGTAGCTCATGACATCGCTCGGGCGGCGCCCTGTTCCGCGAGTCCCTGATTGGTTGGCTCACGCTCATCCGCGCGTGAGATGGCCGTGGCGGTCCGGGCGCGGTCCAGCCAGCGGCGATGCTCTCGCCTGACCTCGTGTGCGGGCACCGTCTTGGTGATGTCACGCGCAAAGCCATGCAAGATCATCGTCGCCACGGTGGCCAGCGCGCCGAGGATCACCAGCCACCAGATATGCCACACCAGCCCGAATGCGATGGCAAATCCGGTGGCACCGATCACCGGACCCATGGCGCTGTTTTTGGGCAATTCGAGGTCCATGTATTCATCAGGCTCCTGGTAGCCCCTGCCATACTCCTTGGCGGCCGTGAAAGCATCGCGACTGTTGACGACGGGAATGACCGGGAAGTTGTATTCCGGCGGCGGCGCCGAGACCGACCACTCCAGGCTGCGCCCATCCCAGGGATCGCCCACGAACACCCGGTTCTCATCGCGATGCCTGATGGAGAGCCACAATTGAACCAGCAGCGCTCCCAGCGCGGCGATGATGATGAGGGCACCCAGGAAGGCCACCATCTCCAGAGGCACGTAGGCAGGCTCGCTATAGGCAACGGTACGGCGCGGCAGGCCCATAAGCCCGAGCGCGTAAAGCGGGAAAAACGCCAGCATGAACCCGAAAATCCAGCACAGCGCCGAGATCATCCCCCAGCGCTCGTTCAGGCGGAACCCAAACGCCTTGGGAAACCAGAAATGGTAGGCCGCTAGCATACCGAACAGCACTCCGGGCACCGCCACGTTGTGGAAGTGTGCGACCAGAAAGGTGGTGTTGTGTACCTGATAGTCGATGGTGGGATTGGCCAACAGGATGCCGCTCATTCCGCCGAGCACGAACAGCAGGATGAACGCGATCGAATAGACCATCGGCACGGTGAAGCGAACTCGGCCGCGAAACATCGTCAGCATCCAGTCGTAGATCTTCACGCCAGTCGGTATACCGATCAACATCGAGGCGATACCAAACACGGCGTTGATGTTGGCGTCCTGGCCCATCGTGAAGAAGTGATGCAACCAAACGGTGAACGACAGAATGGCAATGGCCATCGTCGCCATCACCAGCGATCGGTAGCCGTAGAGCGCCTTGCCGGAAAACGTCGAAATGACCTCAGAGTAGACACCGAAGGCCGGCAGAATCAGGATGTAGACCTCCGGATGGCCGAACAACCAGAACAAGTTGACGAAATGCATCATGTTGCCGCCAAGGGCATTGGTGAAATAGTGAAAGCCCAGGTAGCGGTCCAGCGCCAGCTGCCCCGTGGCCACGGTCAACGGCGGCATCGCGAAGATCATCAGGATACTGGTGCACAGGGCGGTCCAGGTAAACAGCGGCATTCGCAGAAACGTCATTCCCGGCCCGCGCTTCTTGTAAATCGTGACGGCGAAATTGATGCCGGTGAACGTTGATCCCAGCGACGAGAGGCTCAGCGCCCAGATCCAATAGTCCGGTCCCACGCCGGGATTGAAGCTCGCTTCGGTATAGGGGGGATAGCCGAACCAGCCGCCGGTCGAAAACTTGCCGATGCATAGCGAAATCATCACCAGCGCGGCGCCGGCCGCGGTCAGCCCCAGGCTTACGGAGTTGAGTACCGGGAAGGAGACATCGCGAGCTCCAATCTGCAGCGGCATCACGTAGTTGATGACGCCCGTGAGAAACGGCATCGCCATGAAAAGGATCATGATCGTGCCGTGGGTAGTGAATAGCTGAGCAAAATGATCGGGCGCGAGAAAGCCGCCCCCGAGCCCGAAGGCCTGCTGCGCCCGCATCAACGCCGCCTCGATCAGCGCCCGCGCCAGCATCACGAAGGCCAGCACCACGTACATGATCCCGATCCTTTTGTGATCGGGGCTGGTCAGCCAGTCCGTCCAAAGCACTCGCCACTTGCCGTATTTGGTGATCAGCAGGACGGTTGCGATGCCGCCGATCACGACGATGGATGCCGCTAGCGTCGCGATGCAGCCATTGATCACATTGCTTTCCGTGGGATGCTGCAGCATTTGCCAGAACGGCAGCGAGGACCACTGCAGCCGTCCCAGCGGGTGCGCGAAAATAGCGGCGAGACTCACGGCCTCTCGTCCATGGCTGCGGCAGCGGCTTCGCGGGTCTGGCGCGCCACGCTCGCCTGAACCGAAGGGTTGCCGAGCACGATTTTCTTACCCTCCATGGTGGCCTTTACCACGTCTTTGAAAAGACCGCGGCCCACGCCGGTGAAGTCGATACCGCCATCGGATGACTCAGTATGCGGCAGGGCGGCGATCAGCTGGGCGCGGGTACTGCGCTGCGCGATTGCCTGCAGAGTCCGGTCATTCAACGGCGTGCCATCCGCGCGGGCTTTCCGGACCCACGCCTCGAAATCCGCCGGCGCCATCGCGACCGCAGTGAACTGCTGTTGATGAAAGCCGTTGCCGTTGTACATCGTATTCTCGCCCATGAAGCGTCCGGGCCTTGCGGCCTCGAGATGCAGCTGGGTAACCATGCCGCCCATCGCGTAAATCTGGCTGCCGAGCGCGGGAATGAGGAAGGACTGCATGACCGTGGCGGACGTCAGCTGCATCGCCACGGATCGTCCGGCGGGCAGTGCCAACATGCCGATGCTGGCAACGCCCTGGTCGGGATAGATGAACAGCCACTTCCAGTCGTAACCTATCACCTGCACCCGCAGCGCGGGTTGATCCGAAGCCAGCGGCCTGTAAGGATCGAGCGCGTGCGTGTCGCGCCAGACGATGATCGCCAGCAGCACCACTATCACTACCGGGCCGCTCCAGGCCATGATCTCCAATAGTCGCGAATATTCCCATTTCGGCGCGTACCGGGGCCCTTTGACTCCGTAGCGGTAGCGCCAGGCAAACCACGGTGTGAGAACAAATATCGGCAGGGCGACAAAGATCGTCAGCACTGCCACCGCTTCGAAGAAATGCAAGCGCTGAGCCGCAGCGATCGGACCCTGGGGGTCGAGAAAGCTCAGATGCCTGCCGCTGCTGCAACCACTGACCATCAGAGTCGTGAGCAGGCCAGGCAACCGCAGCGGAAGCTTTCCGCATCCGCGCCGCCGATAGGGATGTCGACCCCGCGCTCGACGAATGCTTCCGGCCAAGAGACTCGGGATGCGGATAGGATGGATCATCGCTTCAATCCAGAGGTTGCAATTCGATCGAAGTCGGGGTGGGGCTCGTGACACTTGTCGCCGGCGCCGCGAGCGCCTCAAGCCGCTCTGTCGCGCGACGGCACAATTTTCGTCGTGACATTTTCCCAGCGCACAGTTACAGGCTCGGCTAACTCCCTGTGGGATAGCGCGAGCTTCGATGACACGACGAGATAGCACGAAGCTGGTGCTCGTGGATAGCGGCAAAACACGCAAGGCGACGTCGGATTGGACCCGACCCGCGCGCGCAGGAAGAATACCCGCAGGACGGATCTACATTCGGCACATCATCAGGCGCATTTCCGTGTGATTTCCAACGACCATGTGAATCGGAGCAAGACCGCCGCCTCGGACGCTCTAGCTCGAGGTCACCTCCACGAGGAATTCCACCTGTGGGGTGCGAATTCCAAAATTATGGCGTGAGGTACCGTACCTGAGCAGCCTTGTGCGGAACGGTGGCCATGGTAATCTCCCTTGACGATGCGTGACCTGGTCCTCCTCGCGGTTCAACTCGTCGTCACTCTTGCGAAGCTCGTGCGTCCCGGCGGTGTTCGCTCCGTCATCGCCGAGTCCCTGCTCCTGAAGCATCAGCTGGTCATCAGCCGCCGTTCGAATCGGCGCGCACCGCCTCTGACCACCATCGATCGATTCGTCCTCGGATTGACAACGCTGTTCGTCAGTCCCCGACGAGTCGGAAAACTCGCCGCAATTCTCAAGCCGGCGACTTTGTTACGATTCCACAAGGCGCTGGTCCATAGTAAAGTATCGCCGCCTGTTCTCGTCCACGCGAACCCCACGCAAGCCCGGCCCGAAGGGCCCCACCGAGGACCTCGTCAGAGCTATCATCGAACTCAAGTCTCGCAACCCGGGCTTCGGCTATCAACGCATCGCCCAGCAGCTCTCTCATGCTTTCGGCGTGCAGATTGAAAAGAACGTCGTGCGCCCGGTGCTCTTGACACACTATCGCCCCAACCATCCCGACCGCTCGGGTCCCTCCTGGCTTACCTTCTTCGCCCAGGCCAAGGACAGCCTCTGGAGCGGCGACCGTTAGAATGCTGCGTATGAGATGTCTCCCATCAGCGTAACCATCGATGACCGGGTTCATCTGTCATGAAAGACTCCAACCGCAAAGGTGCGCTTGATAATGCGCAGTCGCTCCTAACGGCTGGGCAATTGGATCAGGCCGCCAGCGCGACCCAAGCACTGATTGAAAATAACACGAACGATTATCGCGCGTGGCATCTGCTTAGTCAGGTGGAAGCGAAGCGCGGACGGCTCGTCGAGGCCCTGGCATGCATCGCCCACGCCCTCGAACTCAATCCCGGGCACGTAGGCTCACGGTTACAGCAAGGTCAATACCTCATTGCAACTGGACGGCGGCGCGAAGCCCTTGAGGTCGCCGTATCGCTGGCAAGCACCAACTTGCTCCGCGCCGACTGGAATGATGCACTCGGAACGCTCTTTACGCTCTGTGACGAGCCCTCGAAGGCTCTTCCGCTGTTCCAGTCGGCAGTCACGCAAGCCCCGAACGACATTCGGTATCATTACAACCTCGCTGCCGTCCAACGCATGACTGGTGATCTGACCGAAGCCGAAGCCACACTGAATTCGGTAATCGCAAAGGAGCCCTCGAACGCCTACGCTTATTACACCCGCGCGGACCTCCGCACGCAAAGTCCCGCGAGCAACCATGTTGCTGAAATGATCGATGCACTTGATAAGCACGTTCGACATGTAGGCGATCGGATTTTGCTCTGTTATGCTACAGGGAAAGAACTAGATGACCTCGGTGACTACCGGTTAGCCTTCCATTACTTCAAGCGCGGTGCTGACGCGCAAAGAAAGTTGTTCACCTACAACGTCGGCGACGATACGGCGGTGATTACTCGAATGATCGAGCAGCACACTCCTGAGGTTCTCGCCGGTGCAACGGGTTTTGACAGCAACGAGTCTCTTTTCGTCTTTGGCCTCCCACGCACCGGGACTACTCTGGTCGAACAGGTCCTTGCGAGCCACAGCGACGTTTTCGGCGCCGGTGAACTTCAAGCTTTTCCTCTCGCAGTGATTAACGCGGCAAAGGAGCTCGGAGGCCGACAGATAGGGAAATCAGAACTTGTCGATCTTTCGCTCAAAATTGACCCTGCGAGCCTCGGTCGTGCCTATCTGGAGGCGACTCGCCCTCAGACCGGGAACACTCGGCATTTCGTGGATAAGCAGCCCACCAACTACCTGTACGCCGGCCTGATTGGACGAGCGCTGCCTCACGCCCGATTTATTGTTGTCGTCCGCGACCCCTTAGATGGCTGCTTTGCCATGTATCGCGCACTATTTACCGGCGCATATCCATTTTCTTATACGCTCTCGGAGCTCGCCATTTATTATGCCGCCTGGCACCGACTGATTCGGCACTGGCAAACAGTCCTACGCCATCGCCTACTGGTAGTACGATATGAAGATTTGGTTCAACGGTTTGAGGAAACCGTACACCGAATGATCGAGCACTGCGGTCTCACTTGGGAGAACCAGATTTTGAGCTTCCACACTCATAGGCGAACGGTTACAACAGCAAGTGCGAGCCAAGTGCGCCGCCCCATATACGCATCATCCGTCGGTAAATGGCGAAACTATGAGGAGCAGTTAGCACCCCTAATCGAGGCACTTCGGAGGTTAGAACCTTCAGATGGGTGGACTCTTCCGTTGGCGGGCAGCGATTCATGCGATAGTCGTTCGACGAAACTCCCTTGACAAGATAGTGAGACCGCGGAATCTTGCCATTATACGTGTCCATAAAAATCGCGATGCGCGACGACCGAGTAGGCAAACTCGAGGAGTGTTGACCAGCTGAAGATCGGTAACCCAACCTCGCGCTGGACGGCTCTGGCGAATGGCTGAAATCCGGTGCACTCGAACACGAGGGCGCGCATGCGCGGATGTCGGCACTTAAAGTCCTTGCAAAGCGTAATAAAATCGCCTTCCGCACGATCGTAATCGGCCGCCGGTATCTTCGATCGTATCTTGGCGTTCCATAGGTTATCGAATTGCGGGCAACTGTAATCATCCATCGCCCCCGCGATAACAATGTTGCTGTCGGGGTCGATACCGCATGCGATGAGGTGCTCGGGCTTACTTTCCGCACATCGCGGGGGTGATTTCCGGGTAATTTCCGCCCGGCTGGCGAGGGCTATTCGGGTGCGTTGAGCTCGATGAGCCGCTGTGTGTGAACCTCCCAGGTCCGTAAGAGC
>JBOIAQ010000074.1:0-17164 GCA_050739115.1 Steroidobacteraceae bacterium
CGCCCAAGCCTACTGTCGCATCTCGAGCTACCTTCAGACCATGGCCAACCAAGGCTACAACCCTCTCGTCGCGATCCAAATGGCCCTATCCGGTCAGCTCTACGCCGAAACCGGGTGAGCAGTTACCGGGTGTCAATATAAAGGAGTATGAGCGCTTCCTCGAGCGTTGGCCGCTACGTCGTCGAGCTGCTTGCCGCCAACGGCATCGATGCGGTGTTTGGCATTCCGGGCGTACATACGCTCGAGTTATATCGCGGACTCGCGCTCACCGGCATGCGCCACGTTCTCGTCAGGCACGAGCAGAACGCCGGCTTCGCGGCCGATGGCTATGCGCGCGTGACCGGACGCCCCGCGGCGGCATTCGTCATTTCAGGCCCCGGAGTGACCAACGTCCTCACGGCCGTGGCCCAGGCGTATTCCGATTCCGTCCCCCTCATCGTCGTGGCAAGCGCGCCGGTGCGCGCCTCGTTGGGCAAGGGCTGGGGCGTTCTACATGAGCTGCCCGATCAGCTCACACTCGGAGCCGGTGTGGCGGCAGTGGGGCGAAGCGCTGCTTCGGCCGAGGACGTGCGCGATCATCTGCGGGCGATATTCGCCTCGTTCCAGGGCGTGCGCCCGAGACCTGCCTA
Organism: Steroidobacteraceae bacterium; assembly: GCA_050739115.1. Taxonomy (GTDB): domain Bacteria; phylum Pseudomonadota; class Gammaproteobacteria; order Steroidobacterales; family Steroidobacteraceae; genus 13-2-20CM-66-19. The sequence goes on from JBOIAQ010000074.1 coordinate 630, forward strand.
CCTGCAGATTCCGCTCGACCTTCTGGCCGAGCCTACGGACTTAAGGGCTGAGCGTTTTGCCTTTCTTCAGGCTCCCTTAGAGCCGGCGCCTGAGCAGATCAACCGGGCCGCTGCCGTACTCGCCACCGCCAGGCGCCCGCTCATCATCGCCGGTGGCGGCGCCCGCGGCGCGGGTAACTCGCTGCCGCGGCTCGTAGAGGCGCTGGACGGCTATCTCATATCGACCACCGCCGGCAAAGGGTTGTTGCCGGAGGACCATCCGGCAAATCTCGGTGCATCGCTCCCTTATCGCGAGACCCAGGAGCTCGTCGCCTCCGCCGATGTGATCATCGCCGTGGGCACCGAGTTATCCGAAACCGACTTCTACGCCGGCACCCGTTTGCCGATGACAGGCCGGCTGATCCGCATCGACCTCGATCCGGCAAAGCTCGCGGACCAGTATGGCGCTGAGTTTCCCGTGTGGGGCGATGCGCGCGCCTGCCTCGAGGCGATTGCCGTCGGACTCAAGAAGCGGCAGGGCTGGCGCACCGAGGCAGGTCCGGCGGCAGCGCACCGCGCAACCATCGAAAAATCATTCGGCCGTCGCACGCGTGCCCGACTCAGAGCCGTGACCGCCATCCGTGAAGGCGTACCGGCCGAAGGCGTCGTTTTCAGTGATCAGACACAGATCGCCTATCTCGGCAACTACGCTTACCGCGCGGACCGGCCGGGAAGCTGGTTCCATCCCTGCGGCTATGGCGCCTTGGGTTTTGCGCTGCCCGCCGCGCTCGGTGCAAAGATCGCGCAGCACGAGCGGGCCGTCGTCGCGCTGGCCGGAGACTTTGGCCTACAGTTCACGCTGCAGGATCTCATGACCGCCGTCGAACTGGAGTTGAGTCTGCCGATCGTGGTCTGGAACAACGAAGCATTGGGGCAAATCCGCGATGACATGCGCGCGGCCGGCATCCCGCCGGTCGGTGTCGTTGCGCGCAATCCCGACTTCGTGGCTCTTGCACGGGCGTTCGGCGCCGAAGGCGTCCGCGCGGCGGGGCCCGCGGAGCTGACCGACGGCATACGGCAGGCGCTCTCCCGCAAGGGGCCTACCCTCATAGAGGCCGTCGAAGCGGATTTTCTGCCGGGCAGGTAATCGCCGCGCGAGGTTATCGCGTCAGGATCGCCTGTACCGCCGCAGCATAGGTAGCGCCGGTCGCCAGCCGGTGGTCTCCGGCGGTGATCAGCGTATAGCCGCCGCGCTTGTTCGAGCGCAGCTCCTTGACGCATTCCAGGTTGACGATCACCGAGCGGTGGACACGCAGGAAACGGCCAAGCGGCAGCCGTGTCTCGAGCGCCGTGATGCTGTCCCGGGTGCGCAGCGCTTCGCCGTCGCGCTGCTGGATGGTGACGTAGTCGCCGTCCGCACGCATGAATTCCACCCGCTCGAGCTCGAGCAACCGAATTCGGCGTCCGATCTTGATCGGCATGCGTCCGCGACGGGGCGCCTCGCCGAAGGCCTCGAGAGCAGCGATGAAGGCGCCGAGCGCGTCGCGGTCGAGGCGACCCCTCAAGGACGCATCACGCGCGAGATAGCGCCGCGCCCGATCCACGGCCTCGTGAAAGCGCCTCCGCTCCAGCGGCTTCAGCAGGTAATCGAGCGCCTCGAGGGCGAACGCCTCTACGGCATAACTGGCATAGGCGGTCGTGAAGATGGTGTAAAGGCAGCGGCGGCTCGAGTCCGGATCGCAGCACCTCGAGCCCGGAGAGGTTCGGCATCCGAATGTCCATAAAGAGCAGCTCCGGCTGCAGAGTCCGGATGTGCCGCAGCGCTTCCTGCCCGTCCCCGCTTTCGCCGACCACGAGCACATCCGGCTCGTCAGCCAGGAACTCGCGCACCTGATCGCGCGCCGGCGGCTCGTCATCGACGATGAGCGTGCGGATCATGTCGGCTCCTGTCGCGAAAGGACGGCGGACGGCGGAATTCGCGCCGCGTAAGGCACTGGAACGTCAACCGCGGGCAGAGTGACCCGCGCACACCAGAATCCGGCGCCATCGCCCCGGGAATCGAGACTGAATCCCGTGCCGTAGAGCGCCGCCAGGCGCGCCGCGAGCGCCTCGAGACCGCCTCGCCGGGCGGACGAGGGCGCGTGCTCGGAGCGGCAGGGATTGCGAATTTCGATGACGAGCAGCTGCTCCTCGCGCGCGCAGCGCAGCGACAGCTCGCAATCGCCGCTCACCCGCGAGATGCCGTGCGTTACGGCGTTCTCGAGCAGCGTGAGCAGCAGACCATGGGGAACTCGCCGATCCTCGAGGGCCCGCGGCACATCGAGACGGGATTTGAAGCGCTTGCCGAACCGAGCCGAGATGATGCGCAGGTACTTCTCGGCGAGCTCGATCTCGCGAGCCAGTGGGTAGAACTCGCTCTGGGCGCCATCGATGCTGTCTCGCAGCAAAGCGGCGAGCTCGGAGATCAGCGTGCGCGCCTCCTCGGGCTGCGCGGTGACCCGTGCCGAGATCGTGTTCAGCGTGTTGAAGAGGAAGTGCGGGTGCAGCTGCACCCGTAGCGTCTCGAGCTGCGCCTGCAGCCAATGCGCGCGCAGCGCCTCGGAGCGCAGCTGCTCCTGGCGATAGTTCGCGAAAGCGATGAGACCCAAAAGGAGGAAAAGACCAAGCGCATAGACGAGCGAGTAATTGAGCGCGGTGGACAACCAGGAATTGAGGTCGATGTCATCCTCGAGACAGGCCAGCAGGGGATGCATGGCGTGCTGTGCGGTGAATTCCGCCGCGAGCACGAGTAGCGGCCGCACCAGGAGCACAAAGGCGAGGAGTGCGCCGAGCTGCCTCGGCAGCACCCGCAGCGCGCCGCCATGCATCGCCTGAGCGCTGGTCGCAAGGTAGTACGTTGCGATCAGCAGCGGCAGCAGCAGGGCGTGCTGCAACACCCGCGCACTCGGTGAGGCGATATCGGCAACCGGCGTGAGCCCCATGCTGTAGTAGCGCACCACCGAGAAGTTCCAGAGCAGCGCATAGACGCAGACCAGAAAAGCCACGAGCGAGACGAGTCCCAGCCGAGCCCTGGCGCTCAGGGCAGGGGCGTCGTCGGCGTCGGCGGATTCAAATGGGTTTGCGAACATCCCGTAGCCTGATCTCTCGGACTTCGGCGAAAGGCAGCCACTCGCACGCCAGAGGTTAGTCGCGCCGGTGCAGGGCGGCAATACGAGCCGACATTAAAATTCCGCTGCAGGCGCTGCGACGGGCTCAAATCGCAGCGCGGCGCGCCGAGCGCTCATCGCCGCGCGCCGAACGTCACTCATAGCGCGTTGCAGCCGGGGCACTGGCGTTGAGCGCCTCCCGGGCGGCCGACCAGACTTGTGGCCGGTACTCCGCAAGAGCTCGTATGCGCACACCGATTGCACCGCTGCTTTGTGTCGGCTTGGCCGTGCTCGGCGCAAGGCACGCGCACGCCGCAGAGGATACTCCGCCCTCGCTCGCGATCGGTAAAACATCGGGCGCCGTCACGCTCGACGGCAACCTCAATACCGCCCTCTGGCGCAGAGCGCCGGCGCTCACGCTCACTCAGCAGAACCCGAATCCGGGCCAACCGACGCCCTTCACGACCACCGTTCGGCTGTTGCGGGATTCGGAGCACCTCTATCTCGGCATCCGCTGCGACGATCCCCACCCGGATCGAATCGCGGTGCACACGCTGCAGCGTGATGGCGATCAGTCGAGCGATGACAATGTGACCGTGGTGCTCGATACCTTCGGGCAGAGAAAACTCGCCTACGTCTTTCAGGTCAATGCTGGAGGGGCGATGGCCGATGGCCTCATCTCCCCGGGCTATACGAATGGCAACACCGGCTCGCCGATCGACTACAGTTGGAACGGCTACTGGCGCGCGGTCGTGAAGCGGGACTCCAGGGGCTGGACGGCCGAGATCGCGATCGACGCGCAGAGCCTGCAGTTCAGCGCCCGGCGATCGAGCTGGGGGCTCAACGTCAGCCGCTACGTGCCACGCGAGCAGCTCACGCTCGCCTGGTCCGGCATCAGCCTGAACGCCACCGTCACCGATCTGCAGCGCGAAGGAACGCTCACCGGCGTCTCGGGGCTCGTCCAGGGCACGGGACTCGAGTTCGATCCCTACGCGCTCGCGCGCGACCAGAAGCCCGGAGGGGGCTTCGGCAGCTATACCGGGTTCGATGTCAAGTACAACGTAACGCCGGCGCTCGCCGGGTTGCTGACTTATCGCACCGATTTCTCCGACGCGCCGACGAATCTTCTGAACGTCACCGTCTCGCCTTACGCGCAGTCGGTGCCCGAGACGCGCGCATTCTTCCTCGACGGCGCCAACATATTCACCTTCAGCCACAACCTCGGGCAGTCGTTCGTGCCCTTCTACTCCCAGACCGTGGGGCTCGTGAACGGTGCAGCGGTGCCGGTGGAAGAGGGCACGAAGCTCCTCGGCCACGCCGGCGCCTGGACACTCGGGATGCTTGACCTGCAGATGGGAGACTCGGCTTTTTCCGAGGCGACAAATCTCTTTGCCGCCCGCGCGGCCTACAACCTGAACAATCAGTGGCGGATCGGCACGCTGGTCACGCACGGCGATCCAACCGGCAGGACCGACAATACCCTCGTGAGTTTCGACACTACCTGGAGTACCTCGGACTTCGCCGGAGACAAGGACCTCAACCTCGCGGCCTGGGCCGCACACTCATCGGGGCAGCTGCCAACCGGCAACCCGGACGGGTACGGATTCGACATCGCCTACCCGAACGATCTGTGGTGGATGGATTTCAGCTACGCCGATTACGGCGAGGCGCTCGAGCCGGCGATGGGGTTCGTGCAGCGACCCGGCACGCGACAGGCCTTTGCGGACGTCAACTGGCAGCCCCGTCCGGGCCCCGACAGCGTGTTTTCCTGGGTACGTCAGTTCGACATCTATGCCACCGACACTCTGGTTCTCAACGATCTCACCGGAAGCGTGGAGAGCGAGGACTGGAAGCTGATCCCGCTGCAAGGCACTACTCAGTCCGGCTGGTACGGCTGGCTCGAGGCGAACCCGAGCTACGAGTCGCTGACGAGCCCTTATGAGATCGTCCCCGGCGTGACGCTCCCCGCCGGCGACTATCACTTCACGAGCTACGACCTCGGGCTCGGCACCCCGCGCGCTCATGCCTGCTGGGCGTTGCTCGAGGCGGAGGGCGGGGGCCTCTACGGCGGGAGGTATCTCGGCTCCTATCCCGCGCTGGTTTGTGCGGCATTTGAAGGACGACTGCACGCGCAGTTGCAGCCCGCGCTCATCTGGTTCCGCAGCCCTGAGGGGCGGGGCTCCGTGCGGGCGCAGAGTCTCAGCCTCGTCTACTCCTTCAGCCCTGAGCTGTCCCTGCAGACGCTGCTTCAGTATGACAACGTGACGCGCAGCCTATCCTCCAACACCATGCTCAGCTGGATCATCCAGCCGGACCGCATTCTGCACCTGGTGTGGAATCACGGCCTGACCCTGAACCCGAACCTGCTGCAGGGGGAGCAGACCGTGACCGGCACCAGCATCGTGGTCAAGCTCGACTGGGGGTTCGAGTACTGATGTGCTATCGGGGTGGCAGCCAAAAACCGCGATTCCGGGATCCGCGGGGTTGGTGTCGCCGAGTGTCTATGCCGTCGGTCAAGTGCTCGCGGGGGAAAATGCCGCCGGCCGGTGGATTGGCATCCAGAATTGCCTTGGCAACATCGCAGGTCTCGTGGCACCGCTCCTCACCGGAATTCTGGTCGATCGCACCGGACACTTCGTGCCGGCGTTCGCCATTACGGCCGCCATCTGCGCCGGCGGCGGACTCGCGTGGATCTTCGGCATCGGCCCGATTGCGCAAATCGATTGGGCGCATCGGAATCGGTCGGTCGCGGTCGCCGTGCAGATAACTCCGTAGCCGATTGCGCGTTGCCCCAGCAATGCTCCGCGATCTATGCGCTCGAGCGTCCGCGTCGTTGGCTTTCACGCCTCTGGAATCGCTCCTCCAGCCTCTCGAGTTGGCCGGTAAAGACCCTGATCGAAGTCCGGGTAAACTCCTCGTTATGGAGCGGCTCGATCGTCGTCACCATGCGCACCGTGTCGCCGGCCGGGAAGAAGTCCACCGCGATCGCTTGCTGGTAGGGCTTTACCCCCGGCACAAAATCGATGACATGCGCCAGGATGAGCCGCTGGTACGGTCTGAACTCCGTGAATCGTGCGCGCACGGATGATGACGGCGGCAAGTCCATCTCTTTTCTGGTGGCGATGTCCGCGGACGCCACGGCAATCATGTCGTAGTGAAGCGCGCCACCCTCGCGAGCCTCGATGATGTGCACCTCGACGCGCGAGCCCGCGCTCCCCCACCAGGACTCGAAACCTTCCTTCGTGGCCCAAAGGTCCCACAGCTCCTCGACACGCGCCCGGTAGGTACGCTCGATAACCGTGCTCGAGCGGCTGGCGCTGCCCTTCTGTGTGCTCATGTGCGGGATCTCCGGCGCGGACCACGGGGTGACTTGCGTTGCTCGAGCGCCTCTGCGAACCGATCGAGGCGGCGCTCCCAGAGGCTGCGGTAGCCGGCGAGCCAGGCTTCGAGCTCGCGGAAGGGCTCGGCCTTGAGCGAGTACAGGCGCTGCTGCCCGAGCGGGCGCATCGAAACGAAGCCCGCCTCACTCAGTATCCGCAGGTGTCGGGACACTCCGGACTGATGGATACCGGAGTGCTTGACGATCTCACCCACCGGCTTCTCACCGCTTTTCAGCGCCTCGACGATGCCACGGCGGGTGCGATCGGCCAGTGCCTCGAAGGTATCTATATACATATTAGTGCATATATATACCTACGCATCTAATGCGTCAAGCATCCTGCGCGTGCTTCCACATCCGGCATTTGTCGGCGGCCCGACCCATGAGTGCGCCGAACGCATTGGCGGGCTCAGTTGCCATCGGCTAGACTCCCCGAGCAAAAAATGGGAGGTCCGCCATGAATTCAGGGGTTATGACGATGCGCGCACACATGTTGGGACGCGCTCTGGCCGCCACGGCAGCACTGATCATCACGGGGACGGCACAAGCGCAGGTGAACCCACATCTCTTTCAAGGGATGCGGTGGCGCAACATCGGCCCATTCATCGCCGGCAAGGTGGATTCGGCATCGGGGGCAGGGGGCCGCGCGGCGACTGCGTATGTGGGTACCGATAATGGGGGCGTGTGGAAGACCCTCAACGCGGGCACGACCTGGTTTCCGGTCACGGATGCCGTGCATGGTATCCGGGGCATCACTTCTTTGGCGGTGGCGCAGTCACAACCGTCGGTTGTGTATGCGGGCACTGGCAGCATCTTTGGCTCCCACTACAGTAGCGGTGTGTGGAAATCCATCGACGGCGGGGCACACTGGCGGAGTGTCGGATTGAACAATGCCGGAGTGATCGCGTGGCTGCTGGTCGACCCGCGCAATCCCGACCTGGTGCTGGCAGCCACCCCCGGTATCGATCATCGCAAGGGGGGAGCGCGCGGCGTGTTTCGCAGCACCGATGGCGGGCGAACGTGGACAGGGGTGCTGAAGCCCCAGGCAGAATCCGGCGCGACTTATTTGTCCTGGGCCAACGATGATCCGCGGGTGATTTTCGCGACGGTGAAGCAAACCTATGTTGCTCCAGGGGCTTCGGGCCGTTCGCTCTTTCAGCATCCGGGGCCCAGCAGCCTGTACAAGTCCACCGACGAGGGCCTGACCTGGACAGAGCTGAAGGGTCGTAACCAGCCCAAAATAATCGGGGAGACCGCGGTCGCAGACGGCACCAACTCCAGACGCGTCTATTTATTGAACTCCGCGGGCCTTTATCGATCGGACGACGGCGGCGCGAGCTGGTCGTTGGGCACCAAGACGATCTATACATCGAGCAAACAGATTCTGGTGGACCCGCATGATCCGAACGTCCTCTATACGATGGGCACCTGCGTCTACCGATCCACCGACGGCGGTCACACTCTGGTTGCTTTCAAAGGGGCGCCCGGCGGTGACGACCCGAACCAGTGGTGGATCGATCCCACCGACCCGAGCCATATCGTCTACGGCGGCGATCAAGGGGCATCGGTCAGTCTCGATGGCGGTAAAACCTGGAGTTCGTGGTACAACCAAAAAACAGCCGAGATTTACAAGATCGCCACCGATGACCGCTATCCCTACTGGATATACGGAAGCAAGCAGGATAGCGGCACGTTCGCGATCGCGAGCCGAGGCGCGGTCGGAGAGATCACCGACCTTGATTGGTTTCCACTACCGGGCTGGGAGTCCGGTTTCGTAACGGTTGACCCTGCCCATCCGGACGTTCTCTTCACGAACGGCCCTTGGGGCTTCCTGCAAAAGGTGAATCGCAAGACCTGGGGCGCGCAGAGCGTCGATTTTGGCGTGGGCGCGATCAGCGCGGTTAGCGATACGGACTTTCGCCGAGCCGTGTCGGCGCCCATCGTCTTCTCGCCACAGAACCCGAGCGTGTTGTATTACGGCACCCAGAACGTCTGGGAGAGCGAGGACGGTGGCGATCACTGGCGAAAGATCAGTCCGGACCTTACCGCCCATCCCGGCAAGCCCCCAATGCCGAATCCGGAAGGGGTCCATCACGGTGATGCACTGGTGTCGTTATCACCTTCTGCCGTGCACGCCGGCATCATATGGACGGGCAGCAACAATGGCGTAATTTACCTGACGGAAGACGCCGGGGCACACTGGCAGGATGTAACGCCACCCCACACATCGATACACGCCGTCATCGACATTCAGGCGTCGCATTTCGATCCGTCCGAGGCGTACGCCGCGGTGCAAGATGATGCAACCGGGGACTATTCACCCCACATCTACCGCACACGCGATTTCGGCAAGTCATGGCAAAGCATCGTTTCCGGCCTGCCGGCAGACCAACCAACCGGCAGCTTTGTGCGCGCCGTGCGCGAAGACCCTCTGAAACAGGGTTTGCTGTTCGCCGCTACGGAAACCTCCGTGCATGTATCCTTCGATGACGGCGATCACTGGCAATCGCTGCGGCTGAATCTGCCAACGACCTCGTTTTATGATTTGAAGATCCACGACGGCGATCTGATTGCCGCAACCTACGGGCGTGGCATATGGATTCTCGATGATATATCGCCGCTCGAGCAATTGACCGCGGGCCTTGCGGATCAGCAGGCGCATTTGTTCCGTCCGCAAGCCGCAATCCGGGTCCAACCGAACATCAACCAGGACACGCCATTTCCACCGGAGGTTCCCCACGGCAGGAATCCACCGCAAGGGCTCGTCATTGACTACTATCTGAAGGAGCCTGCGCAGACTGTGCAGCTGCAGGTTTTCAACGCTAAGGGGAACCTCGTCCGCTCGTACTCGAGCGCTCCGATCAGGCCGCTCGAGCAACCGCTCCCGCCCACGCCTGCTTTTTGGGCACGGCCGGTGCGGCCATTGCCCACGACGGCGGGTGAGCACCGTGTGAGATGGAACATGCGCTACCCGAGGCCAGCCGCGCTGTTCTTCGATCAATCCATGGGGGCGGTGCCGGAAGACACGCCATTCATCCCGCAGGGGCCCCTGGCGCTGCCGGGTAACTATACGATGAAGCTGACCGTGGACGGAGCTTCCTACGCCCAACCGGTGCTGCTGAAGGAGGATCCGCGGCTCAGTGACGCGCCCGCCACTCTCGAGGGTATGCGCCAGCAATTGGCGCTTTCGCAGCGGATCGGCACGCTGATATCGGCGAGCCGTACCGCCTACGAGGAAGGGAGTCGAGTGGATGCGAAACTCGCATCGCTGCGCACGGGGGCATCGAGCGGATCGGCAAAGACGCTGCGGAAGCGAATCGCCAACCTGACCGGCACCACCAAAGATGCGTCCATCGGCCTCTCGGGCGGATCGTACGCCGTGCCTCCCGTCAAGGGCACCACCAACTTCAGCAGGATCAACGGACAGGCATCCGCTCTGCTGGAAATGGTTGAAGCGACGAGCGATCAGGCACCCGTGCCATCGCTGTACCGTACGTACACGGAATTGTGCAGGGATTTCAACGCCACTTTAGCGGCCTGGCGCTCGTTGCAAGCAAAGGTCGCCGGATTTAACATCTCATCCGGTGCTACCGCAAGCTCAAGCAGCGTATGCAACCCGGCGGGGCCGACACCGAGCGCCTGATCGGACACCGTCGGTCGCTACGGTATCAGACCTTCAGGAAGTCCACTGGCAAAGATGCAGCAGCACGCCCGCGGGATCATGGACGAAGGTCACGATCGCGCCGTACGGCTGCGCCTTCGGTGGTTGCACGCGCGCTGCGGGAAAACGGTTGTCTTTCAGAACCGTAAGGACATGTTCGTACCAGGCACGTGCGTCCTCGACCCTGATGTGCAGCATTGCATTCTCCGCAAACTCCTTGAGGTAATAGTCCTGGAGGTAAAAGCGCCCATCCTGCAATTCCACGAGCGCGAGGCGCGGCGCGACGTCTTTCACCGTCCACCCTATGCTCGAATAGAAACGTTTGGACTCCTCGAAGCTCTGAGCGGGAATGAACGGACGAATGTCGCTCGCGCTTAGATCTGGCATGGAGATCCCCGGAATTGCGTGCGCGCACAACCCTCCATTACTCAGTTCCTCGGAATGAGGTCGTGCAACGCGATAGTCACGACTTTGGAGTGGCTCCCATCCTTGATGGTGAACGAATCGGTCTTCTTACCGGGGGACTTCAGTTCCTCGCGTATGGCGAAGAGATTCAATCGCTTCGTCGGCACGCCATCGATCGCAGTTACGATGTCCCCTTTCTTGAGGCCGCTTCGGGCCGCGGGGCTATTCGCGACGACGCCAAACACCTCGAAGTCGCTGCCGCTGCGCCCGAGCCAGAGACCGGACCGATCCGCCTCGTCCGGCACATTCCGGCCCGGCGCCTGCTGCAGGAGCATTCGGCGCCCGGGATAATCAAAGGTCACGTTGAAGCGCTTCAGAATTCCGGTACCGATGCTTCCGGCTAACGCGCTCGTATTGAAGGCGCCGGCCTTCTGCAGGGAAAGCCGGGCGACGATTCCCCGCACGCGTGCGCCACCCATGATGAACTCGGGCACTCGGACGACCTCACCTTTTACCGGCCCGCCCAGTCCGTAACCCGTAATCGCGACCATTCCCGGTCCGAACACCCGGTCCAGATGGTGAGCGCGCCAAAAGGGACCGAAGAGGGTCAGAGACGAGCGGTCGCCAAGGTCGACCAAGAATCTCCCCTTTACCCCGGCGATCTCCCCGTCCACGACCGGAATCGCCTTGTCGTAGAGCTCGAACGGTATGACCTTCGCGCCCGCTGGAGCGGAGTATTGCGCCGGCGAGAAGAAACGCACGCGCGATCGTCCGAAATCCAGATCGACCACATAGGCGTCAAACACGGGTTTGCCTGCGATGCCATCGAAATGCCGGAATCCGATCACGGCATCGAGACCGGAAAAATCGGCAGCGAGGGCCGGCTGATCCATAAAGGAGAGTCCGGCGATATCCACTCGTCGGAGCTTCAACTGGTGCAAGGTGACCCGGGCGTCGCCTGCGCCCGTTATCCGCTCGGCCTTCCCCTGGGCGATCGCCAACCGATGGGCGAGGCTCGTCGCAACCGCCCACCCATCGACCCCGGTATCCAGCAGGAACGAATACGGCCCCTTTCCATTCAGCGTGGCGGGAAGGAACACCCGATTGTCAACCAGCGTGAATGGCGAGGAGATCGTCGACACGGCCGCAGCCGCGGTCGTTGCCATACATATTGAGCCTACAAATAGCCACGCAATCTTGCCAAGAGTCATGCCTTTACTCCCAATGCTCGGTGCGCCCATTACCGTCGCGGCAGGGATGAGTCCGGGACGGCAAGGATAGCCGGATAAATATCCTATCAGGATGAGAGAGAGACAAGGGGTCATCACGACCTTACGGACGCGCGCGTAAATGATCTGTTTCAGGCTCCATGCCGATGCCACTTTACGTATCTAGCCATCCTTGCATGCCTAGATCTCGGCCTGTAGAACATCCGGCCGCTCCGCGGACCATCCATTGGGATTCGACAACCGAGTATCGACCCGTGGATAACGCTCCGATGGTCGTGGACCGGAGAGTCCACGGCCCTTGGGGATAGAGCCGCGCTACATACTGCCAGCGTCCTCCGTCCCGCAGGGCCGCATTGCGCCAGCCGCATTGACCCATGTTTCCGCCCGAATAAGGTCGGGGTCGCCGGAGGCGACTTCATGGATCCGATCCATGACGCGCCCGGAAACGGAATTCATGTCGGGGCAACTCTAGGGGTGAGTCTGGAGGTGGCGGCCTAGCCAGTGGCCGACGCCCGCGCACGCGGTGTAGCCAATCATGCCGGCAAAGAACAGGAAGGTCGCTGCAATACCGCGTGAAAGGCCCCTAGAGCGGAAAAGGTAGTACGGTAACGCGATGATCGCGGCGACTACCATCATGATATTGAGACTCAAGGGCCTCCGATATCCGCGCTCGTTGGCGCCGCGCCGATACCAGGCGAAAAGTGTTGTGTCCATGATCGTCCATGGCTGTGTTGGTTGTGCTCGAGAGGCGCCTCGAATCCAATACCGCTCGTCCGCGCAGGGAACGCCGCCTCCATCGCGGCGTTCGATACGCCCCCGATTTCCCGCCCTGTGCGCCGCAGCACGGACAACGAAATGCGCAACGCAGATGCTCACCGCCACCGGATAGCTCCAATGAGTAAGCGAAATATCGCCTTTCTCAGTGTGCTCGCAGCGATCGCCTTCTTCGGCGGGATCGTTCAACAGTTTGCTTTGCGTACTCAAGCGTCGCTACCGCAATCCGGTCTCCCATTCGGCCTCATCGCACTCGCCATGATATATGCCTGGTATCGGCAGGATACCAACGAGCGGGGCTACCGGCGCCATTTCGGTCTGGTTCTCAGCTGACGACGGGGACCACTGGGATTCGTTGCAGCTCAATTTGCCTCAGACCTCGATGCGGGATCTGGTTATTCACGACAATGACGTAGTGCTCGCTACTCACGGCCGTTCTTTGTGGATACTGGATGACATCTCGCCGCTGCGCCAACTCTCCGAGGCCGCAGCCGCGCAATCCGCTTATCTCTACGAGCCTGCGCCTGCCTACCAGGTTCCCCGGGGACACGAACACCGATACGCCGCTGCCGCCCGAGACGCCCATGGGCCAGAACCCGCCGAGCGGCGCCATCATTGACTATTACCTCAAGGTTCCACCGATTGGCGCGGTGACGCTCACGATCCATGACGCCTCCGGCAAACGGGTTGTCCAGATCGTTTCCACTGATAGGCCGGTGCCTGTGAAGCCGCAAGGGCTGGATGTCCCGACATATTGGTTGAAACCTCCACAGCTACTTTCGGCGCAAGCAGGTATGCACCGCTTTGTCTGGAACCTCCACTACCCGTCGCCTGCCGGCGGCCCGCAGAGGCCGCCGATCGCAGCGGTTCCTCACGATACGCCGCTTGGCGCGTTGGGACCTGCCGCGCTGCCGGGCCAATACACGGTGAAACTCACAATGGACGGACATACCTATGTCCAGCCATTGACGGTACGACTCGACCCGCGCAACAGGACTCCTGAAGCTGGCCTCAGACAGCACTTCGAACTATCCGAGGAACTGCTCTCGGACATGGAGCGCGTACACAACGCGCTGCACGCAGCGGAGTCCGACCGCAGACGGACACAGGCCTTGCAAAGGCTCCGCGGCAGCCTGGAGAAACTTTACTTTACCGGCGAAATGTCGCGGATAGCGGCCGGGAACCCGACTACCCAGATGGTCAACGCCGTGGGTGTCTTACACGCTGAAGTAGTGAAGACCCTGAGTCACCCTGGAGAGTCAAGCGTGAACGAGACGTCCATGCCGCGCGTTGCTGGGACGAGAAAGGGACGTGACTTTGCCTTCGCACTCCAACCTACTTTTCTCTGGTAGGCGCTTCGGTACCGGGAGAGCGTCGCGCGAGGAGGCCAGGGCGAATACCGCCGATTTGAATTCCCCCAGGCTGACTGGGTGGTTCTCGCCCTTTTCCTCGCGCTTGAGACGGTGGTGCGAATCGATGAGGACAGCGGCTTTTTTCCGGGCGACCAACGAGTGCAACCTTGAGGAATGGCTCAGAGTCCTACGCGGACGGCACGATGATCCTCAAGCCCGCAGCTCGCGCTGTTCTGAAGCCGTCACTCACTTATGCAAGACTCAATAATAGAGGTATTCGGAGAAGCCGGCCGACACGCCCGTACTGCGGTCGATGTGAGCAGTCTACCGAAGGGCATCTCGGTAGAAATCGAAGCAATTTTTCAAGCTCGGTGACCCATGGAGCTACCCACACTCGTTCAACTCGAACAGGCAGCACGCATGGTGCACGCCGTTATGACGCCCACCCCGCAAATATGCTGGCCGCAGCTGTGTCAGCGCCTGGGCGCCGAAGTTTGGGTGAAACATGAGAATCACACGGAGTTGGGCGCCTTCAAAATTCGCGGCGGCATTGTCTACTTTGAGGAGCTTTGCCGAAAACAACCGAATCTGAGTGGCGTGGTAGCCGCGACGCGCGGCAACCATGGCCAGAGCATCGCGTATGCCGCACGGCGCCACAGCTTGAAGGCGCTGATCGTGGTTCCCCATGGGAACAGCGTAGAGAAGAATAGTGCTATGCGAGCGCTAGGAGCAGAGATCGTCGAGCACGGCTCCGACTTTTTGGACGCATTTGAACATGCGCAGAGCCTTGCCGCCGCGAAGGCGCTGCATATGGTGCCGTCATTCGATGAGACGTTGGTGCGCGGCGTAGCCAGCTACTCGTTAGAGCTGTTTCATGCCATTCCAGACATTCACACTTTGTATGTTCCGATTGGGTGGGGATCTGGTATTTGCGGTGCGATGGCCGTCCGCGATGCACTGCGGTTAAAGACCGAAATCGTTGGCGTTGTGGCAGAGGCCGCACCGACCTATGCCAAATCCTTCCGCGCGGCACGCGCTGTATCGCACCCCGTTTCGGCTACTATTGCGGATGGAGTAGCCCTTCGGGCGCCGGACCAGCGCGCCCTCGCAGCCGTTTTGCGTGGCGTTGCGCGCATCGTGACAGTGACAGAGCCCGAAATCGGGTCCGCTATGAGGACGCTATTTACAGCCACGCACAATGTAGCTGAAGGTGCGGGCGCTGTTGCGCTTGCGGCCGCGATGCAGGAGAAACCGAAGTTGCTGGGTCGCCGCATTGCAGTAGTGCAATCTGGAGGGAACGTTGATCGAAGAATATTCGCTAAGGTGCTCCTCGAAGACGACTTACAGCAGTCTCTCGCTTAAAGCGGCTCGTGTTTGCCGAGGGAACCTCCGGCGAATGTCCATGGCCTTACTGAGGCAAAAATGACGATCTACAGCGGTGCCTACCATTGCGGTGACCTAACCGTAGAATATAGGACTGCCCTTCAACCCGCCGAATGGCCCTTTGCGCGAGTGTCAGAGGTCGGCCGAGTGTGCCGCCTTCACGGCGTGCGCAAACTCGAGCTAATCGGCGGGCTACAGCCTGGAACAATACCTCGCGGGATTTGACCCATCCTGCAGCCGCAGGTTGGGCTTCTGCTTGACTACCGGCGCTTGATGTATATACTTGTCTATACATCGGAGAGATCGAGCATGGCAAAGACGGCGACGCTGACTGTTCAAAAGTGGGGAAATAGCCTGGCCGTGCGCATTCCCGCGCCCGTGGCGCGCTCTGCGCATTTGAGAGCCGGCCAGCCGGTTGAGGTTTCAGCGCAGGACTCCAACGTGCTGGTCAGACCCCTAGGTGAGCCAAGACTGACGCTCGCGCAGAAGCTCGCGGCTTTCGATCCGGCACTGCACAGCGGCGAGGTCATGCCTGTAGTGCCTGTCGGCAACGAGGCCATGTAGTGGCCGCGCGACGCGGATGGTGTCCAGACCGGCGCGACATGATCTGGATCGATTGCAACCCCCAAGCCGGCCGCGAGATGCGCGATCTGCATCCGCTCGCGGTTCTTTCGCCCCGCGAGTTCAACGCTCGAACCGGGATCGTCATTGGTTTGCCGATGACCACGGCCGCATACAACGACAGCAACCCCTTCGCGGTAAAGTTCACCACACCCGGAGGTGCAACCAGTTACATTCTCGGTCATCAGCCGAAGTCGTTCGATTGGCGCGCGAGAAAGGCGAGACCACATCCTCTCAAAAAGGTGCCGGAGGACGCGTATATCCGCGCGTGCGAAACTCTCAATCAAATTTTAGAGATCGGAGGCTGAGCCGGCTTTGGGCCCGCTCGCCAAACGGGCGGGTCATGTCGCTTCGCAGCCGTCACGGACGCTCGACCCGGAGGCATTGATCGGCTCCGGGCTTCGCTGCCGGCGGATGATGCCCCGTGAGCGGACATTGAAGCCGGGTCCGATGGGACTCACTGCGGCCCGCGCGACTATCTAGTGTAGTGTCCCCGAAAAGACTTTACAGGTCATGCTTTTTGCCCCTGGGGATGGTCGATCCGGGTTTGAGCTGCTCCATTTTGGCTCGCGCCCTGCCTATTTTCTCGATGATCTCCTCCACCGT
>JBOIAQ010000075.1:0-17087 GCA_050739115.1 Steroidobacteraceae bacterium
CGAAATATGCTCCCACCGTCGCCTAACCCATACCCAGCAGAAGATGGGCGGCAGCGTAGGATCAAATCGCTACGTTGTCAAGCGCCCGTTCACAGCAGCGGGAGCGGACGGGGGTGAGCAGTTACGGATCAGGTAGGTCAGCACCATTGGGCGCATCCGGGCATCGCGGCGTCGTAATCTGCACGAACCTGCATCAGAATTGCGTTCTCCGTCCCTCGAGGTCTCCGTCATGCCAGAAAGCTCAGTGAAGCGTCGGACGGCCCTCGTCACCGGGGCCGGCTCGGGCATCGGACGGGCGGTTGCCACCGCCCTCGCGAAAGCTCAGTGGACGGTAGTGCTGGCGGGTCGCCGCCAGGCACCGCTCGAGGCGGCCGCCCGAGAGGCAGGTACCCAGTGCATTCCCATGCCGTGCGATGTCGGGGACGAGGTTTCCGTCGACGCCCTCTTCGCGCGCATCGAGAAGGAGATCGGCCGGCTCGATCTGCTGGTCAACAATGCCGGTATCGCCTCTTCCCCGGCTCCGATCGCCGACACCTCGCTTGCCTCCTGGCAGGCGGTCATCAATACCAACCTCACGGGCACGTTCCTCTGCACCCGGGCCGCCTTTCGACTGATGAAGAAGCAAAACCCGGCGGGCGGCCGCATCATCAACAACGGCTCGATCTCCGCCACGGCCCCGCGGCCGTGGATGATCGCGTACACGGCATCCAAGCATGCCGTGGCCGGGCTTACCAAGGCCACATCAATCGAAGGCCGGACCCACGACATCGCTTGCGGGCAGATCGATATCGGAAATACCGCGACCGATATGACCTCGCCAATGAGTCACGGCACTCTGCAGGCCGACGGCACACTGCGGCCCGAACCTCAGTTCGATGTCGCGCACGTGGCGGATGCGGTCCTCTACATGGCCGGCCTGCCGCTCGAGGCCAACGTCCTCTTCATGACGGTCATGGCGACCAAGATGCCCTACATCGGTCGGGGCTGAAGAAATCTAACCCAGCCATTGGTCGAAGAGTTTGCGACCATAGTAGAGACCGACGCCGCTACCGATCGCGCTCAGGACCACAGCCGTCCCGATCCCGACCCACATGCCGACGGCCCAGCCAGCCGAGCCGATGACAAAAGTGCCGATGGTGGCGAAGATTCCGCGCACAGGACAGCTGATTACGCCCGGCCGCGCGCCGATAACAGGAACTCCGCCGCAGAATTCAAAGCTGACGCACTTTCCCGGCAATACCGAGGCGGCACTCGAGCGCGGCACGATCCCAACGACCCGCGTCGGCTGCCGAAGCATATGTGCTCGAGAGGAACTCGAGCAGCAAAGCGTCCGGTTCCGCAGCCGCACGGACCGCCTCGTAAGGCAGGATGAACTCACCGAGGCTCTGCTCGAAGTAAGCGCCTGGTGGAACGCGGGCCTCGCGCAAGCCTCGAGGCTCGGGATAGGCGTAGGAGTAGAAGGCCGCTTGCGGGAAGGCATCGTTGCCGGGCCAGAACCCGGCGCTGCTGACCTCGTGGGAGTAGGCCTCACGTGCGACCGCGTCCGGCAGGTTCGGCACTCCGCCCGCATGCAGCGGTGCGGGACGTCCCGAGAAGCGCGTCACCGCAAGATCGAAGCTCCCCCAGAAGAAATGCACCGGACTCACCTTGCCGAGAAAGCCGCTGCGAAAGAGCTTGAAGATCCGGTCGGCCTGCACGAGCACTCGCCAGAAGGCGTGAGCCGCGCTCGGATCGTAGGAGGCGTGCAGGTGGTCGCGAGGGAATCGAACCGGGTTCGTTATTTCGTTCGGCGTGTCGTTGATCCTGACCACGATTCCAAGCTCGCCCAGAAGGTCCATGGTCCGGCGGTAGAAATCGCTCACCGCCTGCGGCTCGAGTGAGAGCGTCCGCTCCTCGCCCCAGCTCGCCGGCACGATGAGGCGGTGTTTGATGAAATCGAACTCGATCTCGAAGATCTCGCTCGCGCAGGGAATGGGCGAGGTCCCGAGCCCCCGGGCGGTTACATAGAGCGGGACCTGCCAGCTGTGATTGACCCAGGGCGTGAGCGCCAGCCTCACCTTTCCCACGATCTGAGTCCAGAGGTGCAAGGTGCTCACCGTGTCGCGCCAGGCGGGATAAGACAGAGCAGGCCAGGTAATCGTATCGCCTCTCATGAGAGCCTCCCCTTATGTCTCACGCATCTTAGGCATGGCAAGAACCCGGATTCCAGCCGCTGCTCGCGTGACACACATCACACTCGGATCCGGTATTGCGACTCAAGTCCCACCCGCCTCCCGTCGATAACACTTTGATTGAGCAAGTCGCCTTTGGGCTACGGCGCTTCCGACCACCATGTCCTCGAGCAACGGGCTACAGACCATCGATTCCGTCCTGATCGTCGACGACAGCGGTGTGCAGCGCGGCATCGGTGCGGCGCTATGCCGGGAGCTGAGGATCACCCGGGTGCACGAGGCGGGCGACGGTCGCGAGGCGTTGGCGGTCCTCGATAGGCTGCCGGCACAGCCTGCGCTCCTCATTATCGACCTCGAGATGCCCACCATGGATGGGCCCGAGCTTCTCTCCGCACTCGGTGGACGCGGCACGCGCGCGCCGATCATTCTGGCCTCCTCGCGCGAGCGAGCCCTGATGAATTCGGTGCAGGACATGGGCGCCGCGCTTGGGCTTCGCATCCTCGGCGCGCTGCAAAAGCCCCTCACGCTCGCAAGCCTCGCAGCGCTGCTGCAGAACAAGCTCCACGCCGCGGTCGAGAAGAAATACCCCGGCAGACATCAAGCCGTCGATCCGGAGTCGCTGCGAGCGGCTCTCGCCCGCGGCGGCATCACGGTCCACTATCATCCGCAGGTGGAGCTCGAGAGCGGGCGCGTTCGCGGCGTCGAGGCGCTCGCCCGCTGGCATGATGCCAAGCAGGGTTGGATTGCTCCCGATGCCTTCATCCCGGTCGCCGAGCAGCATGGCCTCATCCGCGAGCTCACGCTGCATGTGATGGACGCGGCCATGCGCCAGACGGCGCTCTGGAACCGGCACGGACTCGATCTATCCATCGCCATCAACCTGTCACCGACCCTCCTCGAGCGGGGCGAGCTCGTGCAGGAGATCTCCGAGCTGCAGCAGCAGCACGAGTTGCGGGCGGATCAGATCGTGCTCGAGGTGACCGAGAGCTCGCTCCTGCGCGATCTCGCGATCGCTCTCGGCGTATTGACACGGCTGCGCCTGCGAGGGTTTCGCCTGTCGCTCGATGATTACGGCACCGGCTTCTCCTCGATGCAGCAGCTTGCGCGCATTCCCTTCACCGAGCTCAAGATCGATCGGACCTTCGTTCATGGCGCGCACGAGCGCGACAGTCTGCAGGTCATCCTGCGCTCGGCCCTCGAGATGGCGAGTCAGCTCGGCATCGAGACCGTGGCCGAAGGTGTCGAGAGCCTCCAGGACTGGCGGCTGCTGCGCGAGTACGGCTGCAAGCTCGCGCAGGGCTGGCTGCTCGCGAAGGCGATGCCCGGCGAGCAGCTCGAGGGCTGGCTTGTGACTCTCCAACGTCGCAGGCCGGAGCTGCAGAGCTGATCACACCCCGGGTCGGGCGAAGGACGTGTTTCGCCCGGGCGTGCTAGGCTGTGCAGGTGCATCCCCCGTTGCCTCCCAACGTCAGGCGGCTGTTGGCTGCCCGCGCCGCGCGTAGCTTGGGTCAGGGAGTGACGGTCGCG
Organism: Steroidobacteraceae bacterium; assembly: GCA_050739115.1. Taxonomy (GTDB): domain Bacteria; phylum Pseudomonadota; class Gammaproteobacteria; order Steroidobacterales; family Steroidobacteraceae; genus 13-2-20CM-66-19. The sequence goes on from JBOIAQ010000075.1 coordinate 3,699, forward strand.
AGCTTCACCCTCTACCTGCAGGCGCTCGGCTTCAGCGGCGCGGCCATCGGCACCGTGTTGATGGCGGGACTTCTCTTTGGCGCGTTGCTGACGCTCATCATCGGCCCCCTGAGCGACAGGGTGAGCCGGCGGGCGCTGCTTTTGGGCTACGAGATCGCCGCCGGGCTGGCGGCCCTCGCCGCCATGCTCGCCCCCGACCTGGCGGTGCTGATCGTGGCGGCGACCGTTGCCGGCTTCGGGCGCGGCGCAAACGGTGCCGCCGGCCCCTTCTCGCCGGTCGAACAGGCATGGCTCGCGCGAGAGGTCACGGGTGAGGCGCGCCGCCGCGCATTCTCCCTCAACGCCACGCTGGGGTTTCTCGGCATGGCCGCCGGGGCGGCGCTCATCGCGCTGCCCGCCGCGTTGGGGATCGGATTTCACCGCCTGGCTACGTATCGCGCGCTCTTTGCACTGCCGCTCGCCGGCTCGATGGTCGCGTTGCTGCTGATCGCGCGTACCCGAGTGACGGCCACCGTGCCGGATCCTCTCCCCGCTGACGCACCGGCATGCGAGGCGCAGATCACTCGGGCGGAGAACCGTATGCTTCGCCGGCTCGCAGCGGCGAGCGCCGTCAACGGCTTCGCGATCGGCATCGTCAATCCGCTCATCGCCTACTGGTTTCTGCGCAGGTTCGGCCAGAGTCCGGCAGCCATCGGTCCGGCGCTCGCGGTCAGCTTCGTGCTCGGTGCTGGGGGGTCGGTGTTCGGTGGCCGGCTCAGCCGGCGCTTCGGAGCGGTCCGCTCTGTCGTATGGATGCGCCTCGTGGGCCTTGGAGTGCTGATTGCAATCCCGTTCTCGCCGACTTTTCTCATCGCCGCGGGCCTCTATGCGCTGCGCTCGGCATTCAACCGGGGTACCGCGGGCGCGCGTCAGGTGGTGGCCGCAGGCCTCACCCGGGCCGAGCGCCGCGGGTTCGCCGCCAGCGTGCAGAGCCTCTCGAGCCAGTTGCCACGGGCCGCCGGCCCGGTACTGGGCGGTTGGCTGATTCATCGCGGAGAGTTCGTCGCTCCGTTCCTGCTCACGGCCGCGATGCAGGCGCTGTACCTTTTCCTCTACCGGCAGTTCTTCAGCCGGCTCGACACTGACGCGGCGTGAGCGGGTGAGGATCGAACCGCGGGCCAAGGCTTGCTCCTGGACTGTGACTTGAGCTGCGTGCTTTGAGCAGGCGGAACATCATCGTGTCCCGTCCGTCAACGGCGAACTCTGATCGCAGTCAGCGCCGCTCCGCACTCCTCAGGCCCCGCACCAGGGCCCAGCCCATCACCAGCACGCCGACCGCGGCCGCCGCCGCTACGATCGGGAAGGTGCGGATGCTGGTGGAGGCAAGCTCTGCGGCATGAGGCTTCAGCAACTCGATGCGCCGCTGGGTCATCAGACGCCCGAGGTGCCCGAGCTCCTCCGGCATCAGCTCCTCGGCGAGCGGCAGCAGCACCGTTTCCTCATCCGCCACGTGGTGCAGCACGATCCGGATCAACTTCTTGAAAGTTTCATCGTAGGCGGCGCCAAAAGGCTCCATGGCGCGCAGCGAGCGGATGAGCTCGCGCATCTCATCGTGCTCCGGCACACTTTTCTCTAGGATCTCACCGGCGGCGGCGATCCGACGCAAAGCCGGATAGAAGATCTCCTCCTCGAGCTGCGCGTGCACCTCAAGTCCGAGGCAGGCGTTCTCCACCAGCGCTCGCTTGCGCATCTCGGGCATGCGCGAGCGAAAGCGCCTGAACGCCGCGAGCACGTGCGTGTGATCCAGTCGGATCATCCGGGTGATGTCCGGTGTCACCCGATCGAGCGCGGCCGACATCTGTCGCCGCACCGAGAGCCGCGACTGCAGTTCCCCGAGCGTGCGGTCGACGTCCCGCCGGGTGGCGTCGATATCTCTCTCGATGTGCGCGGCATCCTCGCGCGAAAGCGTTTCGGTGGGGCCAGCGGGCTCGATCATGACTGTCTCCGGGTGATGACGTCCCTGTCGCTGCGCAGGGACGCCGCCGTGCGCGAGGGTTTGAGAGTGGATGGATCGAGCGAGCGGATGCCGATCATCACCAACACGACTCCGATGACGGCGATGCCCGCACCGATGACGAGCGCTGCCAGCCAGGGAGCGAGCACGGTCGCAAGTCCCAGCACGGCCGCCGCGAGCATCGCGAGGCACCCCGTGAACAACACCGCTCCGCCCACGGCGAGCGACGCGGCGCCCGTCAGCATCCCGCGCATGGAGCGGGAGATTTCCGCGGTCGCGAGCGAGAGCTCCTGGCGTATCAGGGTGGTCAGCTCATCGACGAGCCTGCGCAACAATCCGAACGCGGTCTGCGACTCGCGGCCGTCACTCGCGGGGCCGGTGGTCGGTGCGGATCCGTAGGGTGTGGTGGCCATGGCAACGCTCCCCGATCGATTGGCTCAGCCCGGCTGCCGCTCGAGCGACTCGGCGATGCGCAGGTGCTTCTCCAGGGTCGGGAGCGTCGTTTCGGCGTAATTCGATGCCGGACTGTTGGTCGACTTGGCCTCCTGCCTGTACTTCGCGATATCCTTCTTGTGATCCTTGACCATCGCCTTCACGAACGCCTTGTCGAAACTGGCGCCGGAAAGAGACGCCAGATGTTGATATTCCGCCTGTTCCTTCGGGCTCGGCTCGGACGGCGGGGTCATGCCCATGGAGGATGCAGCGGTCATCGCTTGGCTGTTGGCGGTTGAATGGTCCTGTTCGAGAACCGCACCGAAGTGTCGGACGCCCTCGTGCGCCCTTCTGCTGCGCGAGCGCACCCCCTTAATCTCGGCCAAATTGCCTGCGATCGCCTTGTGCATGAACGCATCCGCCTTGGTGTGGCCCCGAGCGCGAGCGGCGACGAGAGGATCGCGGTGGCTAACGCCGCGGTCGAGAGAATGGCAAGCTGAGCCTTCATGAGCGTTACTCCGCAAGCTGGAGACCGTGGAACGGGGCACTCCCCCCGCAGGTTCCAACAGTGGGCTCAGAACGGCAGGGCGAGCAGCAAGCCGAGCGCGGCCTGCGCGAGCGCGAAGCGGAGCCGAATTTCCTCGGACCGCATCGTCAAGGCACTGGAATCGACCCGCGCGTAGTCGGCGAGAGTCAGTGTCCCACGCCGCAGACTCGGCCGCGGTTGCGATCGCACTCCGTGCCTTCGTCACCCCGGCGCCGATGAGCGGGAACTGTGCCAGAATCGCCGCGCGCAGCCGCGCCGCCTCGCTGTGATAGCCCGCTTTGCAGCGCCAGAAGGTCCGGCCTGTGGCGCGGCAGAGCAGTGAGCGCCGAACGGAATTGAGCCGCCGTCATGAGCCGCTCACCAGGGGCACCCCGGAGCCGTAACTGGACATCGGGCGCGAGGCGCCACTGAGCCTCGGCGGAATTCCAGGCGATGAAATCGGCGGTGACCTCGCCGGCTGCCAGAGGATGTCGAGATTGACCTGCTCGAGGTGCGCCTTGGCCGCGCTTCTATCATCTCGCCGGCTGATCAACGCCTGAATGTCCTCTGCAAGCGTGGACCTGTATCCGGTGAGGAATGAAGACTTCGAGAGTCCCCCGGAGATATGCGGATTGGGGAGCAGACCCGCTTCGAGTAATTGCGCGCGAGCAACGCCGGCCTCGAGTCTCGCGGCCTGCAGCCGCGGATTGTCGATGACGGCGAGTGTCACGACATTGGTCTCCGTCAACCCCTTCCCGGGATCGAGTGACTCGGGTGCGAGCCCCTGCCACACGCCCGGTTCTACGAACGCTGTCGTAGCCTCGCAAGGCGCCGCCCACAAGCCATCCTTGACGGCGGCGGGGCCGCACGGGTCCAATCGCGAGCCTTGCGTCCCGAGACCACCCCATGCTGCTGATTCACGCAAGCTTCGCCGATGAGACGATCTGGCTGATTGCCGCGCTCGCAACCTTCGGCATCATTACCCGTCCCTGGGGTCTCTCGGAAGCGGTGTGGGCCGTGGCCGGTGCTGCGCTCCTCGTCCTGGGCTCCCTGATCTCGCTGCACGATGCCTGGCTGGCCGTAGCGAGGGGCACCGATGTCTACCTCTTCCTCGCGGGGATGATGCTGCTCGCGGAGCTCGCGAGAAGCGAGGGGCTCTTCGATTGGGTGGCGGCGCTCGCGGTGCGCTGGGCGCGGGGCTCGCCGAGGCGCCTGTTTGCGCTCGTGTACGGAGTCGGTATTGTCGTTACCGCGTTGCTATCGAACGATGCAACCGCGGTGGTGCTGACCCCTGCGGTTTACGCGGCGGCGCGACATGCACGCACGGACCCACTCCCCTACCTATTCCTCTGTGCCTTCATCGCGAACGCGGCGAGTTTTCTCCTGCCGATCTCCAATCCCGCGAATCTCGTCGTGTACGCGAGCCATTTGCCACGCCTGCCGATCTGGCTCGCCAACTTTTTAGCGCCTTCGATCATCGCCATCGTGACGACGTTCCTCGTGCTGCGGGCCACACAGGCTCGCGCATTGCGCAAGGCGTTCGCGAGCAGCGTGCCGCTGCCCCCGCTCACCCGGGGCGCGCGGCTCGCTGCACTCGGCATCCTCCTCACCGCCGTGGCGCTGCTCTCGGTCTCTGCGGCAGGCTTCGAGCTCGGAATGCCGACCTTCGTAGCCGGCGCCACCATCACGACTCTCGCCCTGCTCCTCGAGCGCCGCTCGCCCTGGCGCCTCGTCAAAGGGATCTCCTGGGGTGTGATCCCGCTGGTGGCGGGCCTCTTCGTGTTGGTCGCGGGACTTGCGCGCACGGGCGTGCTCCATACGCTCGGCGCCGCCTTGCAACGTCTCACCTTGTATTCCGGACATGCGGCCACGCTTGCCGCGGGCACCGGCGTCGCCGCCGCATGCAATGTGATGAACAACCTGCCGGTTGCCCTGATCGCCGGCTCGATCGGTTCGGGGGCCGCAATCTCCGCACAGCTCAAGGATGCGATGCTGATCGGAGTTGACCTGGGGCCCAACCTTGCGGTGACGGGCTCGCTCGCGACGATTCTCTGGCTCATCGCGCTGCGGCGGGAAAAGATACACGTCGACGGCCTGACATTCCTCAGATTGGGAGCGCTCGTAATGCCGCCGGCGCTGCTGCTCTCACTGGCTGCGGTGGTGTTGCAACGGCTGTATTGAGCGCCGCGCCGACCTGCCCGAGTCGGGGTCTGCAGGTATGTCACCAGCGCCCGCTGGTCGGAGGCGAGCACGATCATCATCTCGGTTGACACCCGGGCTTCGGGCGCGCACTTTCACGGGGCGCTGCCGCGCCCGGTGCTATTTGCGAGAAGCGACCGCGATCGTGGGCGTAGGGTTGCCGCTCCAGCGGAAGCGATACGTGGCAGCCTTGCGGACATTGCCGACGAGGGCCGGCCGGAAGCGGGCGAGGCAGGTGCCCTCGGGGCGGCGCGCGCTCGGGTAGATCACCCCGAGTGAGCCCGCCGCCTGCAGCCGCCCGGCGAGCGCCTGCGAGTGTACGTAGCTGTCGGGGTCCAGACAGTCGCGGAATGCGCTCTGGCGCCGCAAGTCGTGAAACTCGCCACTGAAATCCGACAGGTAGTCGTCGAACGTCACCTCGTCCTCGAAGCGGCCGATCTCGGCGAGGTGCACGGACTTGTGGAACGCGACTTCGGCCTGGGCGGTCTTGAGCTCGAAGGCCGTGTACCAGGCAGCGCGGTCCGGACTACTGAACCGCCCGCCCAGCGGGTGGGCATGCGTGAATGCGGCGTTGACGATGCGGTAGTAGGGAACGCCGAAGATGAGCTCATGCACGCCGATCCCGGGGAGCCTGTCGTTCTCGGCCATGAGCCGGTCATTGGTGGCATGGTCGAGATCGAAAATCACCGAAAGATGCGCATCATCGTCCGCTATGCGGGCGAGCACGCTCGCCCCCTCACCGTACTTCGAGGGGATCAGCCGGTGGGTGTCGTGGCGCCTGAGGAGCGCAAGCGGCGGGAGTTCGCGCGCCGACGTCAAAAGCCGCCCCGGCGGGCATCGAGCAGGCGCCGCACGGCTTGCATGGCCGGTACGCCGCCGCTTCGCATGAAGGCGAGCGGCGGCGCACCGCGAAAGATGCGATTGGTGTTGGGCAGTTTCACCCACTCGTCGGCGAGTGGCTCGGAGTGCAGGATGTTGAGTGCCTTGAAGATGCCGACCAGGTAGGAAATGCGCACCAGGCGGTCGGCATCGAGTACCCGGCCCTGCGGGTCCTTCTTCATCTCATAATAGGGTCCGTTGGTCACGCCCCCGAGAAGCTGACGGGCATCCTCGTCACGCACGCCCCAGCGCTCGATGATATTGAAGAATGCCTTGAGCGCTCCAGGGCTCAACCGCTCCCGCTCGTCTTTCGAGTGGAGGTCGATGAGCGGCGAGGGCTCATAGCGGCTCGAGGGGTATGCGAGCGACGTCACGGGTATTGCGGTCTGAGACTATCCTTATTGGGAGAATATATACTCCTGATCAGGATCACTCAAATCCCGTAGAATCCGCGAATGAGAACTCGCATCGGCACCGCCGGCATCAGGATCCTGCGCCCCGCCCTGGCCCTCGCCCTCGCTTTGGCCCTGGTCGCACCCACCGTCCGAGCGCAGGAGGCGAGTCCGCCCGGGCCGCATTCGAGGCAGCAGCAATCTGCGGAGTCCGGCGAGCCAGGATCGATCGAATATGCGCCGCCGCGCAAAGGGCTCGCCGCACGCACCCTCGAGGACGCAAAGAGCTATTTCACCGCGCCACTTCGCTGGAACGGCCGCGACTGGGAGTACTTCGGCGGCGCGCTGGCGGCGATCGCCATCGCGCATCATTACGACACGCAGGTCCGAACTCATTTCGATGCCGGCTCGAGCTCGCCGCTCGGCCCGAAGGAGTCCGGTGAGCTCACCGACGCCCTGCCCAGCGCGGCACTCTTCTTGGGCACCTGGGGCTACGCCTCGCTCATCGGCAGTCACGCCGGCGAGGGAGAGGCCTGGAACATGTTCGAATCGAGCGGACTGAGCCTGGTGAGCGCCTATGCGCTCAAGTACATCGTCCGCCGGCCGGGGCCTGATACCACGACAGATCCCAACCACTGGTTCAGCGGCGGCAGCTCCTTCCCTTCCGAGCACACCACGCTGGCCTTCGCCGTGGGCACGGTGCTGGCGGAATCGGGGAATCCGGAGTTCCGCTGGATCCGCCGCACGATCGGCTACGGAGTCGGGATCGGCACCGCGTATCTGCGCATGAAACACAATGCGCATTGGCTGTCCGACACGGTGGCGGGCGCCGCGCTCGGCATGGCGAGCGCGCATTTCGTCATGGACCGCAGCGCCGAGCGCGAGCAGAACTCGGAGATCTCGCTCGTGCCGGTGCAGGGGGGTGTGATGCTCGCCTACACCGCGGAGTTTCCCAACTAACTTCCAGGAGTGTTGTGGTCTCCGGTTGCTGCCAGGCGGCCGCTGTCAGCGCCGGGCCGTCACCTCGTTCGCCCGAGCGTGCGCGTCAGCTGGCTCGCGGCACCCGCATCAGGAGCATGTCACTTCCGTCAACCGGCGCCGCGAGGTAACGCTGCGGACGGCTCGGCCCCGATTTGCCGTCGACGTAAATGATGCCGTTCCCCATCTGGCCGCGGATCCCCCGACGGCGACGATACGTTTCACGCGGACATGATTACATCCTGACCCGGTGAAATCGCAGGTTTCATCGAGGAATCCAGCTCTTGGAACATCTCCAAGCCGAAAGCGCGCGCGATCATGAACCCCCTGGGAATGCGCATATCTCGAGCTGACCCGGCGTCCGGCATCGATCGGAACGCACGTCGGGACGGAGCGCATTGGTCGCGAACGATTGGATGTCAGTGAGTACCTCGACCTCTATCGACTCGTCGGAGGTCCGGTTCGCTGGGATCAGCGCACCAAGATGCCTCGCTCCGAACTGAAGCGCCTTCTGGACTCGGAGCGCAGTCGGATCCACGCCCTGAGAGATGCGCAGGGTGAAGCGCTGGGACTCTGCGAATTCGAGCGCCGCCTGCCCGAAATCGAGCTCGCGAACTTTGGGCTCGTCTCTTCGGCGCAGGGTAAGGAGCTCGGCTCGTGGCTCCTGCGCACCGCCCTTCACCATGAATGGGAAATGCGGCCGCGCCGAGTCTGGCTCCCTACCGACAGTTGGGATCATCCGGCGGCCGTATACCTGTACGAAAGCGCCGGCTTTCGGATTTATAGGATTCGAGATGAGCCGCCGGCGGACCTGTGATGCGATAACGCCGATCTGCCGAGATGCGGTCAGTCGAGCTCGGGAGTATAGTTCTCGAAAACCGGCCACCGCCGACTCATGCTCAATCAGGACGGCATCTGGCGGCGTATCCTCTTTGCCTCACCCAGACCTCCGGCGCGGAGTTGTACACATGAGCTTGGGCCATTTCTACGACGACTTCTTTTCGATCGTCTGGCTGCTCTGGATGATCGTCTGGTTCGTGTTTGCGCGGGACGTGAAAGTCACGATCCGGCGCCAGGCCGCGCTGTCACGGCTCCTGAACATGGCGCTCCTGCTCTATGCCGCCGCGCTGTTGTGGACGCCGCGCGTTGCAATCCCCGGGCTCAGCGGCCGCGTCGTGCCTGCCTCGCAGTGGCAATTCTGGACCGCTCTCGGTGCGATCCTGACGCTCCTCGGGCTGCTGTTTACGGTGTGGGCCCGCGTCTATCTCGGGCGCAACTGGAGCGGCGTGGCCGCCCTCAAGGCCGATCACGAGTTGATCACCGGCGGTCCGTACCGATGGGTCCGCCATCCCATCTACTCGGGCCTGGCGCTCGCGTTTGTGGGCACGGCGATGGCGGTCGAGCGCTGGCGCGGAGTGGTGGCTGTCGCGTTAGCGCTCATCGCCATCGCACAACGGATCGTGGTCGAGGAGCGCTTCATGCGCCAGCAGTTCGGCGCCGTCTACGACAGGTACGCCGAGCACGTGCGGGCGCTCGTACCGGGTCTCATCTAAGGAAGCCTCCGGGCATCACGCGAAATCCAACGCACCTCGCCCTCGCAGGGATCTAACAGTCGGCGAAGCGGCTCATCCCTCCCCAGGGTTCGCAGCAGCGAGAATGCACGAATTTCCGCGGTGGGGAAGGCTTCGCGGAGCCTCTCCGCGGCGGCAAGCAATGTCCGGCCACGGGTGATCACATCATCCACCAGCGTCAACCGGAGGCGTTCCCCAGAGGGCGTCGGCGACTCGCTCAGGCGCTTGCGCTCGATGACAAAGGAAGCGTAGTGCTCCAGCACCGACGGGCGCTGACCCGCCGGCGCGAATGCGGACTTTCTTACGGCGTGCCGGCGTTGCAGCACCGGCCAGACCGCCCCCGCCAGACCGAGTTCCTTCAGACACCAGGCGAGACGCTCCCCCACCCAGGGCTCAACCTGCGTGGCAGCGCTACCCGGAACAGGAACCAACACGACGCGCGCGCCGAAAGTCGCCGCAAAGCGTCTGCCGCTTGCCACCTGCAACCAGACGCGAGCGGCGAGCCGTGGCAGCCAATTCGGGTCGCCGATCTTCAAGTGCGCGCAGATCGACCTCGCCGCATCGCACAAGAGTCCGCTGCCCCCGGGTGAATACGCGAAGCACGCCGCGAATGGTAGGACCGCAAACGGGATACCGCCCTCGGCGCAAGCGCGGTTCGTAGGGCTTTCATTCCGGAAATTCGTTACCGAGCCCCGAGGTGTCGCCGCCGCGCTCTGCCTCGACCGCATCGTATCCAGCATCTCGGTCCCGGTTGTTCGACGCGGAGCGCTGACTTTCCGCCCCCCTGGCCTTAAGGCCCCGCCAGGCCTCCACGGCCCGCCGGCGAATCTCGTCGGTCGATAGCGGGGGTGAGCTCTCAGCTCCTGGCGGGCGCGCGGTCCCCTCCGGGCTCGCGTGATATTTGAGCCAGTCTTCAACCGCCTGCCGGCGTCGCGCGTCCATATCCTGCGGCGGCGGGGATTGCCGGCGCGATTCTGGCTCGGCAGCGGCGCCGTCGGCGAATCTCTCGGTCGCTTGGTCGGCGCCCTTCTCCGCCCGCTTCGCGTTTCGCGCCGCCACTCGTTGCCGGTACCGCTCCCGAATACGTCCGGCAACTTCGCTCAGTTCGCCGCGACGCTCCCTCTTGAGAGCTGCGATCGGGATTTGTGGTCCGGGCTCGCGGTCGATCCCCTGCGCCTCGAGTGTGCGGTGATCAACGCGCGCCTCGATGTTGGCCTGTCGCAGCGCCTCATTGGTCAATTCCGCCCAACGGGCGCGCAGCGTTCTGAACTCCTGCCGGGACGGAGGCAATCCGAGCTCGCTGCGCGTCGCCCCCGCCATGTCGAGGCCCGTCTTGGGACCCAGGCCCTCCGGTGTGACTTCGCGGGTCGTCGCGAGCAAATGCGCATGGAAGTTGCGCGGATCGCCTTCCGGTCGTGGTGCGTGGATCGCGAGGTCCACCGCGACGTGGTACCGATCGGCGATTTCCCGCGAGAAGGTGCGCGCCAAGGCGACACGCTGATCGGCTTTCAGCTCCGCGGGTAGGGCGACCCCATACTCCCGCGCCACGCGCGCGTTCGTTTGCCGTTCCGCCTTTTCCGCGGTGTTCCACAGTTTTGACCGGTCGCGCGCCCATTCCATCCCGGCATCGGGTCGATCAAGGTTGGATGGAAGGAAGATTTCCTTGTGCAGAACGTCCTCGCGTTTGCTGTGGTTGTACAGCGCGCCCGTCCGCTCATCACGAATACGCTCGCCCGCGCGGTAAGCGGCCGCAGCCGTCGCGGTGCGGCCGGTACCCCGCGCTACCGGCTTGATATCCATATGAAAGATGGCCATGGGGTGCCGTCCTTCACCGCGAGGGGCGCCGCAGACGCACCTTCAGCCAGACGGCGGATGAGGCGGTCTTCAGGTACCCGGTGAGGTCCGGCAGCTGCTCGAGCTCCGATGCCAACACCGCCGCCTCCGTCACCCGCTGCTCACTGACATTCATGGATCGCCGCCAACCGCGTCCACCGGGGAAGCCCCCGCCGTCGCGGCCGCGGGAGGTGGTCCGGCGCGCCACTTCCCGCTCGCCGATCAGCCGTGAGGCGAATTGCGAAGTTCCACCGTGCTCGCTGGCCGAGCAGCGAAAAATCAGTGTGTTGCCGCAGTTTTCGATGATCGTTTGCGCCTCAGATGCGCCGTACGTGCTGGAGACTTGCGCGACTGACTGAAATCCCAGGACGCATCTTCCGCCGAACTTCCGTAACCGTGCGAGTGCATCCTTCAACCCATCGATGGGTCCCAACGCATCCAGCTCATCGATGACCAGCCACAGTCGCCGATCGATCTCATGGCTCATGGTTTGGAATATCGCAAGCCTAACCCACGTTGCGATGACGGTGCGCAGCGCCGCGATCTGACTCGCCTGGTAGGGAAGGAACAGGACCCCCTGATCGGAGTCGATCCAGTCGCGCACCGAGAAGGGCCGTGCCCGCTGAGCCTGCACGTGCTCCAGAGCCGACGCCGCCGACACGGCGACCGAGCGGATGGACCCGAACATGCGCGCATTCTCCGGCTCGAGAAACGGTTGGGCCGGAGTGCCCATGACCATCGGGCGCAGTTCCGCGCCCGACGCCACGGCGATGAGCCGCCAGAGCTCCGCGGCATCGCGACGACCGGTTTCACGGCAGCGTCGCACCAGAGCGGTAAGAAACGTGCGGGCATAGCCGCGCCATTCCCGCCCCGACGCATCCTCCGTGGACGGAATGAGACTGCTGGCAAGCTGCTCGGCATCGTACGGCTCACGCACCTCGGCAGAGGGGTCCCACCGCGGGGAACGAGGGTCGAACGGGTTCAGCACCACATCTCCGCGGCCGCGGTCGTAGAAGCGCGCAAGGTAGCCGCCGTCCGGATCGGTGATGACCGCGCGATCTCCGCGCTCGAGCGCAGCCGCCAGCAGCTCCCGGATCGCGGTCGACTTGCCCGTTCCCGTGGTGCCGATTAGCTTGAAGTGCTTGACCTCTTCGCCCGCGGCAATCCCGACGCCGGCGAGCGTGAGCGGCGGCCGCGGTTCGAGGAGCCGCCCGCGCGCCGCGCGTCGCTGTGCCGCCCTGCCATCCAGTATGCGTGCGCCGCGCTTGTGCGCTTGGCGCGTGCTCGAGCGTCGCGAGAGGGCGACCGCGATGAGGAGCGCGATCGCCAGCACGACCTCCATGATCGAGCGCGGAACTGACATGGCTCGGCAGCCCTTTGCCTCAATAGCCCTTCACCACCAGGTAGTCAGCGCCCGGGCCGTATGCCGGAGCACTCCGATCGATGCGGACACAGAGCCTGCCGCGCTCGCCGCATTTTCTGACGTCGAGCAGCGCGCCACGCTGTTGCAGGCGGGCAATGTTGGCGGCGAGTGTGTCGCGCCGCGCTCGCAGTGCGGCCACCTCCGGCTGGGAGGGCAGCATCCACCACGCCTCTCCCATGGCGACACCGGAGCAGACCGCCGCGATGGACATGGTCCAGAGCAGCACTCGCAGATTGGCCGCTCGCCGCAGGCCCCGCAGCGACTCGGCGGCTCGCCGGCTCTCGCCCGCTAGGTTCCCGAGTTCCTCGGCTACGGTACGCCGGATCTCATCCCGCACGATGATCCCCAGCTCGCGGGTGTGGGCCGCCAGCCGCTCGAGACTTTCCTGGCCGAGACTCTGTTGCGCCCGGGCCGCCTCCATCAGCAATCCCAGCTTCATCGCCTCATCATTCAGTCCGCGGTCAGTCATATTCCCACCCACCGTCGAATCGCGTCGCTTCATCGCGCCCATCGCTCGCCTCGCGGGAAGCGCGCCGACTGCTCTTCTCGTCTACACTCGCGCGGCCTTGCAATACCGCTCCGTGCGGGAGCTCGCTCGTGCGCTCCGGCAGGGGCAGCGTGACGCGCAACCAATCGGGCGAAGACGCGAGCTTGAGGAACCCGGCGAGATCGGGCAGACGCTCGATCTCCGAATCCATGACCGCCGGTTCGATGTGGCGGTGCTCCGATTCGGTCACCGACGGTCGAATGTCCGACGGACGGCGGGACTCCGAGCGCGCAATTCGTACCACCTCGCGTTGGCCGATGAGCCGGGAAGCGAACTGAGAGGTACCGCCATGCTCGCTCGCGGAGCAGCGCAGGATAAGCGAGTTGCCGCAGTTTTCGACGAGGGTCTGTGCCTCGCCTTTACCGTACGTACTCGAGACTTGCGCGATCGACTGAAATCCCAGGACGCATCTTCCGCCGAACTTCCGTAACCTTGCGAGCGCATCCTTCAACCCATCGATGGGCCCCAACGCATCCAGCTCATCGATGACGAACCAGAGCTTCTGACCCTGCCCTTCGGGCTGGCTCATCGCCTCGAAGATGCCCAAGCGCATCCAGGCCGAGACCGTCGAGCGCAGCGCCGCGACCTGTCCGGCCCGGTAAGGAATGAAGAGCAC
>JBOIAQ010000076.1:0-17018 GCA_050739115.1 Steroidobacteraceae bacterium
AACGCCCACTAAATCCGGGGCTTACGAACCGCCAAGCCAAAAAACCGGACAGGTATTGGTTCCCACCCCCGGCGGACAAAAGCCCCGGATTTCAGCCGCGGAAAGGGGCTATGTCAGGAGGTCTGTACTTATCGATCCGAGTTCGAACAAAGTATCGTCGGTGACCGAGATCCGTGGGCTTGTCGACGCGACACCGTAATCGAAAACATAGGGCTTGCCCGCCACGGTGACGGCGATGGCCATGCCGGGAATCTGGTCTTTGGCCATAAGCGGGCGGATTGTTGCACCGACGATCTCTCGGATGGAGTCGCCCGGCCTTCGCTCAGTGCTCCTCGCCGGAGCAGAGGCAGCCGTCACGATCAACGTGCCCAGGGCCAATAGCAATAAGGTCGCCGACGCACATTTCGGTAGCACGAAATAACTTTCCATATGGGCTACAAGATATCGTCAGCCGTGCGCGCGCGTTTGAACTGCCCCGAGGCTCTCCGGAGTGCTCCGGAATCCCAGCAAGCCGCGATGGCCGGATCGGAATGCCGACGATAGCTCCGGATCGCCGGAGCCCGTGGCCGGTAGCGAAGCTCCCTTGAGGAACGAGGAGCCGCGTTGGCAGCCGCGCATCCGGATGTCATCCAACCGCGAGAGCGAGCGCGCCTGATAGTGGCGCGGGTGGGGGGCGTAAAGACCCCGACCCGAGCTAAATCGAAAGCGTCGACCCGAGTGGTTTGTGCGACCGGCGGATGTGTACTGCTATTCAGCTTTTCCTCAGCGCTCAAAGGCGAATGTTGGTGAAGGCGTCTGCTGCGCGTTCTTCAGGTCTTTCAGCCATAACTGCGGTCAGCATCATGGACAGTGTGAGATGGATTATGGCCTCATCTTACCCTTTGGGGCCGAGGGCCCGCCGCGGGCAGCTTCGGCGTTGGCGGAGTGATTGCCATGGAAACGATGCGATTGCGCAAGATCCAAGTGCCCAGCGGCCTCGAGCGGTTGCTCGATGCCCTCATCACACGCGCGCAACTGGTACCGGAAGACAGCTACCAGATTCGTGACCCGAAGTCGCTGCCGATTCTGCTGCAGAATTTAGTCAAACGCGCAACGCAGGAAGGCAAGGTGTGGTCGGCCCGGAGCAACGGACCACATACCTGGCTCCTTACCTCCGAGATGTCTCTGCCTCGCTCTCGCGAGCTTGGAACACCGGTTTTGCAAACCAGCATTTATGGCGAGGACGGACAGCTCAAGGAATCAGCGGCCTGGGCCAGCGACCGCGAAGGCAGCTGGAATCGCTGTGCTGACTAACTAACTGCGTGAGTTAAAAAACGTTGCGGTTGGAAACCGAAGGCCCGACGCTCGCGATGCATCGCGATTGAGAGGTTGATGACGGTCCGACTCAAGAGGAAAGTCTTGCTGCCGAGGGCACTGCCGATCACAGCAGCCACGATGCGCACAACTGGGTGATGAGCAGACGAACGAGCCAACCCAGGGAGTGGCTCACCACGATCAAGCGATCCATGGGAATGAAGATCGCGTTGGGGGCAAGGAGCGGCACGGGAATCATGATCCATAAGGCGAGCGCCGCGAGCAGACAGGAGCCGTTCGTCACAAGACCCAGATAGGCACAAACCGTGACGAAAACCAGCTGGCTGACGCACATGATGGCTTGAGCAAGCGTAATCGATCGGACTTCATCCTCTTCTCTCGATATCGTCTCCAAATCGCCGGTGTCTTGCCGTAGCGGTCATGAAAGAGGACGCCAAAGAAATACCAATCGGTAAACGATGCAATTACCGCGGAAGCGAGGAACGCATACAGGATGTGCAGCCACGGCATCGCTGACTCCACAACGTGCTTCTAATTTAGTGGGGCTCGCCGCCTTCACACCGCAAACCCGAACGCTGCGCCGTTGCGGACGACGTGGCCGGCGGTGGGGGCGGCGAAGAGGGGTGCCGATGACGAGGATCGTCTGGTCGGCCCATTCGGCGAAGAGGCGCGAGCGGGTGAGCGCGGCGGCCTTCGGGTCGTTGTCGCCGAGCGACCAGTCGGGGTGCGCCAGCTGGCAGGGATGGTGGGTCATCTCGCCGGTGATCACCGCCCGCTCGCCCTCGGACTCGATCATCACGCTGACGTGGCCCGGCGTGTGGCCGATGGAAGGAGTGAGCCGGATCTCCGGCGAGACCAGGTGGTCCAGCTCCACCAGCTGGAAGAGACCGGCGTCGAAGATCGGCTTGACGCTATCGCCGAGCATCGCCTGCTGCTCCTCGTCATCATGGGCGCTCCAGAAGTCGTACTCGCGCCGACCGATGAGGTAGCGCGCCTTCGGGAAGGTCGGCACCCACTTGCCGTTCTCGAGCATCGTGTTCCAGCCAACGTGGTCGACGTGCAGGTGCGTGCACACCACGGCGTCGACTCCGTCGCGCGACCAGCCCGCCTCGCCAAGATGCTGCAGGAACGGCGTCGCCAACGGCTGGCCGCCGGTGATCTCGCGCGGCCGGTCGTTGCCGATGCAGGTGTCGACGATGAGCTTCAGCCCCGGCGCCTCGACCAGCAGCGAGTGGATGCTGAGCTTCAGGGTGTCGTCCTCGCCGACGAAGTTCGGATAGAGCCACGCCGCCTTGCGCAGCTCCGCGCCGTGGCCTGCCGGATGAACATGAGAGGCACCGGCAAATCCATCTCGACGATGCGGGTGATCTTCACCCAGCCCACTTGCCAGCTCAGCATCGCGCTCACGCCTCCTCGCTCAAGGTTCGACCCGACGGCAGTTTAGGGGCACGCGGCTCAGGTTTCCATCCGGAAGGCGTCGCCGTCGCTGAGTTAATTGCGTGCGCATGTTACGCAAGATTAAGCAACAGACTGCCGGCAAGGCGAACTGTCGCCTCCGGGAGTCAGGACGTTTCACCGTCACCGCGCCAACTTCCAATCCAGCGCGGCGCGGCTGGTACTCGATCATGACCACGGCCGCGGACACACGAGGCCGTTCAGGATTGATTCAGGCGCTGTGTAGCGTCACTCACCGCAGTTGGCTGGGGCAGATGAAGTTTTCCATCCCCCAGGACGCCCGCATGAGTCAGTCTCAGATTCCGAGTGCTGGGGCTTTTTATGGTGAGCGCGGCACGTGGTATCGTTCCAGCTGCTGAGTGTGAAGGATCCTGCGTGGCAGGTGTAGAGCGCCGCTGTTCAGCTGCGCTGGGGGGGGGCATATGAGCGTGGAACCCATTGAATCGATGGGCGAGGCCTGGACGAGGTGGCAGGGACACCTCATCAACGGCGTGTTTCCTCTAGGACGTTATCTCGGTTGCTCGGATCACAGCGGCGTCTTCCTCACTGAGTCTGCGGCGCGACGCCCGTCCCTAGTGGCGGTCAAGCTCGTTCCCGCCAATCGAGACCTCGCCGAATCACTACTGCCCAGATGGAAGCGGGCTGGCGGCCTCGCTCATCCTCAGCTGCTTCGCCTGTGGGAGTGGGGCGGGTGCCAGCTGGACGGGTTGCCCTATCTCTACGCCCTCATGGAGTACGCCGACCAGACTCTTGCGCAACTGTTGCTGCGCCGCGCGCTGACGGACACCGAGGCGCGAGAAATGCTGTTGCCGATACTGGACGCACTGGCGTTCCTGCACCACCAAGACCTGGTTCAAGGCCGGTTGAAGCCAGCAAACATCCTGGTCGTTGGAGATCAACTGAAGCTGGCAAGCGACACGATCCGTCGCGTTAATGAAAGTGCGAGGAGCACCAACCCGCCACACGTGTACGATCCTCCGGAAGCCCGTCGTGGCAGCACTTCCACTGCCGATGACATCTGGGCGCTCGGCGTCAGCCTCTTCGAAGCGCTCACTCGCCGTGCGCCTTCGGGCTTGGGCGAGTCCAACGAAGCTGTGGCGCTGCCGGCCGATTTCTCCGAGGAATTCCGGGACGTTGTGGCCCGCTGTCTGAGCCCCAGCCCGCAGGAACGTCCCACGGTGACGGAGCTCATGGCCTGGGCCGGCGGGCGATCGGCGGGGTCTGCACCGGCCGCGACTCTTCAGCAGGCGGCGCTCGTACCGCCAGAGCCGGCATCGTCGCGGACTGCACCCCCGCGGGTCGCTCCCGAAGCGGCGCGCCGGCCGCCGTCCATGGCACTGTCCGTGAAGCCGCGAGCCTTGCTTGCCGTGATGCTCGCAGCGACAGTGATTTTCGCGCTGGGTTGGACAGGAGTGCGCATGTTCAGAACGGATCACACCTCGGCTCCACCTTCACCTCATGTTGAAATTCGCGGAGGATCACGGTCGCATACTCCGGGCGCCGCCACGCCCGCGGCAGCGCAGGTGCGGGCGCCTGTCTCTGCCATATCTCCAACAACGTCGGGTCGGAGCGACTTGGCCGCGTCGCAATCGGTGCTCCATGAGGTGATCCCCGACGTTCCGTGGAGCGCCCGTCGAACCATCCGCGGACACATCAAAGTGTGGGTGCGAGTCATCGTCGATCGGGACGGTTCGGTCGCTGCCGCCCTCGCGGATCGAACCGGGCCGAGCAGGTATTTCGAGCGACTCGCCATCGAGGCCGCCAAGAAATGGACGTTTTCACCGGTGGATACACCGTCCCGGCGCCTAATCCAGGTTCGGTTCGAGTTCAGTCGCCACGGGACGACCGGGCGTGCTGTCACGCTCCGCTGAGACTGCGGCAAATGTCGCCGATCTGAGGGCGTCTCGGCAATAGCGAATGACGGCTTCGGGCACCGACCCGCCAGCCGCGTCTCTGTCACGAATCACTTCAGCAACTGATCAAGGTAGGTACCCTCCCCCGGAACCCGAGCCGGAACCGGAGAAGCTTGCAACCGGCTTCAGGCCGACACCCGGACAACTCGCGCTACTTGAACGCGGAGCGAGGTCGCGCGGCTACTGGCAAATGGTTGTTTTAAAGGATGCGCGCCGAGTCCTTGAAAGCATCGACCGGACCGCGACGTGGGACGACACCGTGCGCGCGCTGAAGGAACTCAAGAAGGCTGGCGCTGTTATGTTTGCGAATGACCGGTTTGGGAATGGTGTAAACGGGACTATGGGCTACAGGATCACTCGCCCCGCCGCCGCGATGCGTTCTCAGGCTTCCCTGACCGCGGCGAGCTTCTGCTGCAGGGCCGCCGGGATAAACCGCATGTACGCCCTGCTGGGCGACAGTCAGTGGATCAACGCCGTACACCTGGAGCAGGTCACCGATGCGCGTGGTAGCGACAAGATGCGCTTTTTGGGAATCCCCGCCATGATCATCCGCGCTCAACAAGCCCTGCATCTGCAAGGTTTGGAGCCCGTGGCGGAAACACGAGCCGATCCTCACCCCTACGGTTTTCGTCGGAGCCGAGGTACGCAGGATGCCATTGCGCGCGTGTTTAACTTGCTGGCGCAGAAGGACTCCGCGCCCTGGATTTTCGAGGGGGACATCAAAGGCTGTTTCGACAACTTCGGACACGGATGGCTCGAAGATCACGTCCCGATGAACAAGAAAGTTCTCTCGGACTGGCTCAAGGCTGGGTATGTGGAATCCGGGAAGCTCTTCCCAACGGAGGCAGGCACTCCACAAGGAGGAATCGCCTCGCCAACGATAGCGAACATCGCACTGGACGGACTGGAGGCTGTACTGGCTGAGCGATTTGGCCGGACACAATCCTCCATCACCCGATTCCGCGTGCGGTTAGTGAGATATGCCGACGACTTCATCATTACCGGCAGCTCGAAAGAACTGCTGGAGAAGGAAGTCAAGCCGTGCGTCGAGGCGTTCCTCGCCGAGCGGGGTCTTCAGCTTTCACAGGAGAAGACCACGATCACGCATATCTCGGGGGGCTTCAACTTCCTCGGACAGAATGTACGCGAATACGGCGGCAAGCTTCTTATCAAGCCGTCGGCCAAAAACGTGAAAGCGTTTCTGGACAGCGTCCGAGAAACCATTAGGGTGAACCGCTCGGTGAAGCAGGAAACCCTGATTGATTTGCTCAACCCCAAGATCAGGGGCTGGGCCAATTACCATCGGCACGTCGTCGCAACGAGGACGTACTCGGCGGTGGATGCCCACATTTGGCGAGCGCTTTGGCGCTGGGCGCGGCGTAGACACCCGAAGAAACCCTCCGAATGGGTTCGCAAGAAGTACTTCCGAACTCTTGATCATCGGTATTGGGTGTTTGCGACGCAAACCCGATTGTATAACGGCGAACCGAGATTGCTGGCGCTGATTTCAGCCTCAGATACTCGGATTGTCCGCCACGTCAGAGTCAAATCGGACGCTAACCCATTCGATCCGGCTTGGGACTCTTACTTCGCGCAGCGCAAAGGCACGCGGATGTTGGAGCGGCTCAAGGAGCGCGGCTTCCCAAAACGACTCTGGCAGCAGCAGAAAGGCAAATGCTCGGGATGCGGTCAACTCATCGGCGAAGATGATCGATGGGTGATTCAACCCCTCGTCCCATTCGAGGCTGGTGGCACTCGCTCACTCACCAACTTGAAATTGCTGCACTCTAGCTGTCAACGTCCCTTCCGCATCGCCCACGGAAAACCTCTCCGCGGCGATCATCGGGTTCCGGCTCCTTGAAAGAGGGGCTTCATCCATGCTTAAGCCGGATGCGGGGCCAACTCGCACATCCGGTTCTTAGAGGGGCGCGGGCCAGCGATGGTCCGCGCCTACTCGACAGATTCGGTCGTAGACGGCGGCAGACGCAAGTAGGCTGTTGCGCCGCGACGTGGCGCGAAGTTGCAGCCAAGTACCGCGACTCAAGCTGCGCGCGCGATCCGCGATTTCAACCCTGCCCAACTGAACCGGACGGCGAACTCCACGGCGCAACAGGGGCGCGTACGTGGAAAGCGTAAGCTGCTATCACTCAGATCGACTTCACTTCCCCGCCGTCCATGCGCAGCGTCGAGCCCGTCATCCACCGCGCACCGGGGGACACAAGAAACGCCATTAGCTCCGCGATCTCTTCCGGCTCGCCGTAGCGCGCGATACCAGCTTCCTTGGGGAAGTTCGCGCAGGCCTCCTCCACCGTCATGTTGTGCAACGGCGCCCAGTGCTGCAGGTACGAGCGGCGGCGGCCAGTCATCACCGGCCCGGGGAGGACGCTGTTGACCTGCACCCCATCGGTGATGCCACGGTCAGAGAACGCCTTGGCCAAAGCGATGATCGCCGCGTTGATCGTGCCGACAGCGGCGTACGGCGCCTTCGGGAAAAGCGCCGAATTGCCGGACATCAACACCACGGCGCCCTTGGCCGTCTTCAGCGCCGGCCAGGCAGCGATCGTCAGCCGCCGTGCGCCGTGCAGTTTCAATGCCAGGCCGTCCGCCCACTGCACATCCGTCATCTCGAATAGGTCGGTCTGCGGCACCGCGCCGGCGATGTTGAGGAGCGCGTCGATGCGACCGAAAGCGGCCATAGACCGGTCGACCACAGCTTGCGCGGAATCCGATTGGCGCAGGTCCGTGTCCAGGACCAGCGCTTCCGCACCGGTAGCCCGGACCGCCTCCGCGGTCTGCTCCAAATGGTCACGGTTGCGCGCCACCAGAGTCAGAGCCGAGAAATCGCGCGCGAGGCGTACGGCGGTGGCCCGGCCGATGCCCTGGCTGGCACCCGTCACGATGGCAACTGATTTGGTCATGCGGATCACCGGATGGGAAATTCGCGGATGGCCGCCGCGATCTCAGCGGCATGTGTCTCGAGCGCAAAATGGCCGGTGTCAAAGAAGCCGACCACCGCATTGGGGATGTCGCGCTTGAAGGCTTCGGCACCCGGGGGCAGGAAGAACGGATCGTTCTTGCCCCAAACCGCGAGCAAGGGTGGCTGATGAGTTCGGAAATACTTCTGGAAAGTCGGGTAGAGCGCGACATTGCTCCTGTAGTCGCCGAACAGATCGAGTTGCAGCTCGGTCATGCCGGGCTTGCTCAGATAGGAATTGTCGAGGGAGTATCCGTCCGGCGAAACCCTCGTCGGGTCCGGAACACCGTGGGTATACTGCCAGATCGTGGTCTTCGGCGTCAGGAAGCCACGCAGCGCCTCGCGATTGGCCTTGGACGGATCCTGCCAATAGGCCCGGATGGGATTCCAGCCGTCGCTCAGCCCTTCCTCATAAGCGTTGCCATTCTGGGAGATGATCGCGATGATCCGGTCAGGATGTTTCACCGCGAGCCGGAAGCCTGTCGGCGCGCCGTAATCGAATACGTAGACGGCATAGCGGTCGAAGCCGATGACCTCGGTGAAACGGTCGATCACCTCAGCGATCCGGTCAAAGGTGTTGCGATCGCCCGGCATGTCGGACTGGCCGAAGCCCGGCAGATCCGGCGCGACGATGTGGAAGCGATCCGCCAGCAGCGGGATGAGATCCCGGAACATGTGACTGGCGCTCGGGAAGCCATGGAGCAGCAGCAGCTTGGGGGCGCTGGGCGCTCCGGCCTCGCGATAGAAGATCTTGATCGCATCGACATCCGCAGTCTGGTACTTGATGGGGTGCATGGCGTGTCTCCTGTGATCGGCGTTAATACGTGTCTGATGGAGATATCGGGGTTACCGCGAAACCCCCGACCGGACCGCGGAGATAGCCTCTCCGAGTACATCCAGGACGAGCTTGGGAGCGGTCACCATGGGGACATGGTCAACGGCGTGAGAGCGCACTTGGGCCCGCATGCGCTCGGCCATGAAGCGCTGGTTGTCCTCGACGATCATGCGGTCCTGCTCGGCCAGCAGGTACCATGTTGGATGATCCTTCCAGAGCGGCCGCGGCACGGCGGCCGTGATGCATGCCGGCGAGATTGGCCGCTGAACCGCGGCCAGCACGGCCAGCTCTTTCGCCGTCGCATTCTGCGCAAAGGCGGCGGCGAAGGCCGTCTCGGGCAGGTAGATCAGCTCGTTCGTATCCGGCGCGAGCCGCGGTGCCTGCGGATGCGGCTCGGTACGATAGAACACGTCCGCCACCGTCTCCCCCTCAGCCGGGGCCAAACCGGCGATGTAGACGAGCCCCCGCACCTGCTCATTCCGCGTGGCCGCGATTACCGCCCCGGCGTAGGCATGACCGACAAGAACCACCGGGCCGGGCACCCGCCCGAGCGTGCGCTCGAGCGCCGCCACGTCACCCTGAAATGAGGTCAGTGGGAGCGGTGCCGCAACAGTTCTGATGCCATCGGCCACCAGGGGGTGAACGATCTTCGACCAGCTCGAGCCATCGGCCCAGGCGCCATGGACGAGCACAACGCTCACATCGTTCAAGGACATCATCGCTCTCCTTCATTGGGGACACTGACCGCACTTTTGACTCTGCCGAACACCTTCACGGGTTTGCCCGAGCGGCGCCAAGGACGGCCTTGATCTCGGCTGCGACCCTGGGCGTGTTCTCGTCGAGCACGAAGTGACCAGCATCCAGCCAGACCAGCTTCGCGTCTGGCAGATCCTTCAGATAGGCGCGAGCACCGGCGGGCGTGAAGAACGGATCGTTCTTGCCCCAGACAATGAGAGTCTTCGGCCGGTGTTTGCGAAACGCTGCCTGCCAGTCGGAATAGCGGGCGATGTTGGTCTTGTAGTTTTCGAGGAGATCAACCTGGTAATCCTGAGTTCCCGGCCGCTCGAGCAGCGCCTGGTCGAGGGTCCAGTTGTCCGGGTTGACCGCTTCGGCTTCCTTGGCCCCAACCAGCCAGTGATACTTGGTACCTTCAATGCTCACGAATTCGCGAGCCGCCTTCTCCGTCTCAGCGGTGCGCTTCTTCCACAGCGGCCCCAACGCGTTCTTGGGCGCCTCTCCGACGCCTTCCAGATATGCATTGGCGTTCTGGATGATGAAGCCCTTCACCTGATCAGGGCGCTGCACAAATAGACGGAAGCCGATCGGGCCGCCGTAGTCCTGCATGTAAAGGATGTAGGAGGTCAGCCTCAGTTCATCGACCAGCCCGGCCACGTGAACCGCCAAGTTATCGAACGAGTAGACGAACTGGTCGCGCGATGGCGCCTCCGAGTGACCGAAGCCTATGTAATCCGGGGCGATCAGGTGAAACTGGTCGGCCAGCGCCGGCATCAGATTGCGAAACATCTGGCTGCTCGTTGGAAGGCCGTGAAGGAGCACGATGGTCGCAGCGGAGGGGTCACCGGCCTCGCGGTAGAAGACCTTGCGGCCGTTCACGGTCGCGGTCCGATGATAAGTACGGCTCGTCATGCGTTCCCCTTCGCTGGTTTGGGTTCCAGGCTCGCTGGCATACTCCGCCTCGCGTCCGGCCTCGGATCTTCTTGCCTTCCAGAATTTGCCGCTAGACGGTAATATTGAGAAGAACTCTCTCATCTGTTGAGAGGTCCAGTGGACCGCCTGGAAGCCATGACATTGCTGCTCGCCGCCGTGGAACACGGGAGCTTGTCCAAGGCGAGCCGCGAGCTCCATCTTCCGCTGGCAACGGTCAGCCGCAAGGTGACCGAATTGGAGTCACACCTAAAGGCGACACTACTGATCCGGTCCACCAAGGGACTTGAGCTGACCCCTACCGGCCGCTCTTACGTCGCCGCCGTGAAGGCGCTCCTGGAGCAGCTAAATGAGGTGGAGCGTACTGCGGCAGGCGAATACACCGAACCGAAGGGCGACCTGGTGGTCACCGCGCCGATCATGTTCGGCCGGCTGCACGTGCTTCCGGTCGTGACGCGATTTTTGTCTACGTTCCCCGAGATCGCAGTCAGCTTGATGCTGACCGACCGTGTTGCTCATTTCCCGGATGATCAAATCGACGCGGCGGTTCGCGTCGGCACTCTACCTGACAGCGGCCTGATGGCCACCCGCCTGGGAGAAGTCCGGCGAGTGATGTGCGCCAGCCCTGACTATTTGGCATCGAACGGTATTCCTGCGAGACCCGACGATCTGGTGCGGCATAACGTGATCTCGTTCGAGAACGTGGCCTTGCCTACCACGTGGACTTTTGAGTCTGGCGGCGCGGAAATGAGGGTCGCATTTCGCTCCCGGCTGAGCGTCGATACCATCGATGCGGCAATCGACGCGGGACTTGCCGGCGTGGGTCTGATCCGCGCGATGTCCTATCAGGTGGTCGACTTCGTGCGTGCTGGACGAATAACGGTCGTGCTCGAACACTTCGAGAGACCGCCGTTGCCCGTGCATCTCGTCTACGCCAGTCAGAACAGGTTGCCGCTGAAGTTGCGCGCATTCATCGATTCTGTAGTTCCTCGCCTGCGCGAGCGGTTAGCACGCGCTGCCCTCTAGCGTCACGGCCCGATTCGGCGATTCAGCCTCACCGCATCCGGCCGCCGCCGTGGAATATGTCTGGGCCGTATCTATGCGAATTCACCCGGGTCAGTATGTCTGAGTCCGGAAACTGAAGCCACCCGACCGGTCCCTGCCGGTTCTTGACGCCGGGTCCCCACGGCCAGGAAGTGGCCCCGGTATTTCATTCCGCATCGACTCTCTCATGAAGCGAGTCACGTCATGCGATAGCTGCACCCGCGTCCGTTCATCGCGATACATCAAGTGACCGCCTTCGTAACATCCAGTCGTGATCCGGTTCGCAAGGCCCTTCGCGAGCGTTGATGCCATTAAGGCGTCCCCCTCGCACATGTTGAGCGGATCGTAGCTGCCAGTGGCCACGAAGACGCGTAGATTGGCATCCAGCGCCATTGCTCTTTCGATCCACGGGGACATGGTCGCCGCAATGTACTTCGGGTCGTTATTGGCGATCATCGTGCTAACGATCGCGGCACTCGCGTCGGCCTCATCGTAGGTCCATCGGGGAAACATACTGCGCGAATCAGGTCCCAGCGTCGGAAGGTAACCGTCGTCCTCCACGCCGAGGTACACGAGATCCGTGGAATATCCGAGCTCGTGTCGGAGGTAGTACCCGATCCACCGCGTCGTCCCCGGATTGTTGAGATGCGGGTTCGTCGTGCGCGTATCGATATCGCTCAAGGTCCTGCCTTGCCCGAGGAATTCCCGGAGATATTGGGCAATACTCATAACCATTGTCTTCGGATTGATCAGCTCCGCGCTCACACCGGTGAGGCCGGCGAGTTGGTCGACGATTTTGGCACGCTGTGCCGCGGACAGCCGCGCAGGATGCATGAGCGCCGACAGATAGGTATTTCGCACCCATGCGTCCACCCGCTCCATGGTCCGTTTCGGGTGGGCTTGTAGGTCCGGCGGGAGCCGATGGTAGTAAAGCGCCGTTGCGGTGCGTGCCGGAATGTGCATGGCATCGAAGAAAGGAAGCGGCATGTGGATGCCGGGCAGATCGCCGGAGACGAGCACTGCTCCCACCAGGTGATCTTTTCTCTGCGCCAGCCTTTCCGCCACGGCGCAGGCGCGCCAGACGCCATAGCTCTCGCCGATGAGAAATTTGGGGCGATCTTCGGCCCCGAAGCGTCTCTCATAGGCGCGGATGGAATCCACGGCCTCCGAGACATCGCCCTTCATATGCATGAATTGCGAGGCATCGGCGGCATTTGAGGGCCGGCTGAATCCCGTATCGATGGGGTCGTAGAAGACCAGATCCGTGGTCTGCAGCAGCGTTTGCGGATTGTCGACGATACCCTGCCGGGTGATCAGCTTCGGTCCCAGCCACTCCGTATGGATGTAGATGGACGGAATGATTGGTCCGCCATTCCAGGCGAAGGCGAGAGGTCGGTCCTGGCCCCGATTCAACGCAATGTAGGCGACAAAGAACACATGACCGAGCACTTGTTCCGTCAGCTCGTTCCGTATCGGCAGCCTGCCGGCGCGCGTCTCATACTGCAATGGGCCGGTCGCCGTCTGCAAGGTTTCCCGTGTGACCACAATGGGCTCGTCTCCGGTCACCAGAGGCTGCACCTGCGCGTACGACATTGGCGGCGTCTGCGCGATCG
The DNA here is from genome assembly GCA_050739115.1 of Steroidobacteraceae bacterium. Classification (GTDB taxonomy): domain Bacteria; phylum Pseudomonadota; class Gammaproteobacteria; order Steroidobacterales; family Steroidobacteraceae; genus 13-2-20CM-66-19. Next base: position 12,814 of record JBOIAQ010000076.1, read on the forward strand.
ATATGCCCCAGATGGAGAGGCCCAACAGCAGCACAAGCAAAGTCGCAGGGATTCGCTCGACTCTCACGTTGTCCTCACTTGAGTGCGTTCGCCCAAAGCGGCGAGTGTTGCGATGGCTGCTTCTATGTCTTCCATGTCGTTATAGACGGATGGTGCGATCCGAACGATGTTCTCGCCGAGCTGAAGGGTGACCTTCGCACGAGCGAGGCCCGCTTCGAGGCGCGTCGGCGCATCGCGATAGGCGAACGAGACGATCGACCCTGGCGACTCGAGCGGTGTCAGAGGCTCGTAGCCATACCTGGGAAGCTCCTGCTGCAGCCGCTCGAGCAGCGGCCGCCGGTGCCTCACGATCTCGGACACGCCGACGCGGTGAACGTAGGCCAAACCGGCAATCGCCGCAGCGAGCCCCGACCAGTTCGGCGTGCTCACTTCAAAGGTACTCGCCGTGTCGGATCCCAATACCCACTCACCCGCGGGCGGACTCGGCGGATCGAACGGTGAGATATGGCGCACGGCCCGCCTCACCTGCCGCCAGCCGACCTGAGAGCGTGTCAGCGCGTGGAAGCCGGTCCGGACGAACATAAGGGAACGCCGTTCCGAACGCCCCCATCATCCACTTGTAAGTACCGGCGCAGCAGAAATCCACGCCGCTGTCCTTGACGTCGATCGGTATGGCACCGGCCGCTTGAATGACGTCGGCGTAGACGAGCGAGCCCTTAGCGTGGGCCGCCTCGCACACCGATTTCAGATCGTGCGTAAAGCCCGTGTCGCTCCCCACCAGGGTCACGGCGACGAGCCTCGTCCTCGAGTCAATCAGCGCATCGAGATCGCCGATCACGATCCTGTTGTAACAGACCCGACGGGGTTTTACTACGGCACTGGCACTATCTACTGCATTGGGGACGTCTGTACGGGTAGTCTACAGACGGTCTACATTCAGAATTCGCCTCTCCCGCCTCTCAACGGAACTGAGCAGTCTTACAATGGTGACGCTATTAGCCCGGGCGGGGGTACCAATACTTCAGGATCGGCGGCCGGCAACGGAGCAGCCTCAAATGCGAGCTCGAGTGTACCTGACCTTCCGACCGTAACGGTTACCGCGCCCAAAGAGCCTTCGACGCCTCCTCCGACACTGTTATCAGTAGCTCTGCAGTCCCTCCAACATTTTTGGCAGAGCACCGAGCATGCACTGTGCGAGGGCGGGAATGTGCTTGTCAGCAAGGCGGCCCAATTGGGGCCATTCGGTACGCACCTTGAGCAGGTTGGCCTCGCCGCAACGGTTGTCAGCGTTATGGCCCAGCCGGAAGTCAATCCAGCCGCTGGCGTTGTGGTGGGGGCTGGCGTAGCGACGACGGGCACCGGTGCGGCAGTTTCGACGCTCGCCAACGTTTTCCAAGAGTTTGGAGGCATTGCGCAGATGGTGGGCTCCAACGACAGCTCTGTCGGTCGAGCAAACGCTATGGCCGGTGCCGACGGTTTACTCATCGGATCCGCGATATCGTGGGCTGGAGGATCCAGCCGGGCTACAGGATTTACCAGCGCTGCGACGGATACGGCGACCGGGTACGTTCCGGGAATGAGTCCCATGCAAGCGGACTGTGGCGGCTGAGAGGTACTGATCCTAGAATATGGCAACCTATGACAAGCGGCGGGTTTTCGGGGTGCTCCTGCTGGTTTATATCTTTCTTTCGGCAGCGAATTGGCACTTTGGTTTCGTTTTTCCTAGATTTGCGAGGCTGATAGCGGCGTTCAGTGTGATACCGGGAATTATGTATATCAATCGCTTTGCTCCAGATCAGTACAAGGAGCATAGACGCAACAAAAACGGTGGATCAGAATGACGACCGGACAAATGGTGTTGAGAAAATGGATCACCGCTCTCGCGGTGTGCGTCGCGATTTTCGTCGAACCGTGCGAGATCGCGCGCGCATCCGACCAGCAGATGGTTGCCGATGTGAGTTGTGTCGTGGTCGGGATGCGGATGATTCAAATGGCCGCGCCGCAACAGCGTGCCGCGGGCCTGATGGTCGCAACATACTACCTTGGGCGGCTGGATGGTCGAGCGCCGGACGCTGTCGTCCGGCGACTAATCGAAAGGGAGGCAGCGAGCATGACCGTAGCAGCGTTTCGAGCGAATGCAACGCGGTGCGGGAAAGCTCTCACCGCAAAAGGGCAGGAGATCGAGAAGATCGCCGCCAACCTTTCTAGCAAGGAGCAATCCGGCACAGCTAAGAAATAGGGCTTCCAGTTCCGAATCCAGGCTTCATCGGATTTCCGCGCGTCAATGGAACGCACCGGGTTGCACCAAGCAGTCCCTGGAATCGTAAAGCAACCTGAACGTGTACGAGCGTCCGCGTCAGATGGAAGAGGAGCGCCCCGCCGTCCTGGGCAAAGGGCAAATAGCCGAGCTCCATCGAGAACGATGACATCCAGGTACAGCAGCCGAGTGGCGGTCGGGCGACACACGGTTTCCCTGTGCCGCACTCGGCGCAGTTATGCACGGGCGCCGAACTGGGCGCGAGTCGAAGCACGACGGCGAGCCGCAAGGACCCCTCCTCGGCGAGCAATATTTCAGCCATGAGCGAGAGGACCGCGGCCCGCCTTCAGAGCTTGCCCGCGCGGGCACGGCGCGGGCGGCCTCGAAAAGTCTGACGGGAGGTCTTCGGGCATGGTGACCATTTGCGTGGTGCAGGCCGTGCCGTACGACGTTCCGACCGGGAGAATTCAGGTGATCGGAAAGTGCTTGATCTGGCGGAGAGAGAGGGATTCGAACCCTCGAAGGGCTTTTGACCCTTACACCCTTAGCAGGGTCATCCTGCACCTGAGGGCTCAACCTAAGTCGGGCGGGACTGCAACCCCCTTATCGCGTGCCCAGACTCGCCAGTCGACTTGCTCTGACGCGACGAACTGGGCGATTTCTTGCTCGCCAGTCCGATTGGCACTCAATATCAGCTTAGACGTGCACCCCCTCGACCAGAGGTCGGAGCATCTGCAGCACCTCATCCGCCCGTCCCGCCTTGATGAGATCAATGGGACGAGCCCCGTCCAACAACCTTTGCCGAGAGAGGAGCCACATCCGCGCCTCGTTCGGCTGATAGAGGTCTGCAAGCAGGTCCACGATATCTTCCAAATCGAGAAGCGCCCGCTCAGCTTCTGGCTGGGGAAACGCCTTGCCCTGATTCCAGCGCGAGACGGTCTCCGGTCGAATCCCCAATGCATCGGCCACATCAGTTGCCTCCATCGCCCCTTTCTTTTGGAGGGTCTCGAGTTTTCTAGCAATGACATTGGCGTTCATAGTCCCTCCGGAATCGGTGGCCGCGCACGACTCCCGCTTCACGGCCACTTCGCACGCTGGCGCCGACACACAAGGCCAAGCATACTCGCTGCAGCGCAGATTTGTCTATTTTATCTATTTCATCTACAATGGACAACGAGGAGGTCGTCATGCGACACATATCAGCCACCGATGCGAAGCAGCGGCTTGCTGCCCTGCTCGATGCAGCCCAGCGGGAGCCGATCGTCATTCGTCGACAGAATCGTGATGTCGCTGTGGTGCTGTCGTCTGCGGAGTACGACCGGCTTCGCGGGCTCAACGTTGCGGAATTTCAAGAGTTCTGTGATCGGGTCGGCCGCAAGGCCGTGGAGCGGGGTTTGACGGAGAAGAAGCTCGCCACGCTGCTCGCCGACGACGATGCCAAACGAGCCCGAGCGCATCGTCGCTGATACGAATAGCCTCGTCAGCCGGCTCTTGCTCCCGGAGTCGGTGCCGGCCAAAGCGGTACGCAAGGCCATAAGCGATGGCCAGCTATTGATCTCGGACGCGACGCTCGAGGAGCTCGCGGAGGTGTTGTCACGTCCGAAGTTCAATCCCTATGTCGGTGTAGAAGACCGGCAGGAGTTCATTCGGGTTCTGAACCGCGTCGCCGAGCGGGTGGCCATCATCTCTCCAGTCAAGGCTTGCCGCGATCCGAAGGACGACAAGTTTCTCGAGGTGGCCATCAATGGTGAAGCGGATCTGATCGTAACCGGCGACAAGGACCTTCTAGCGCTCCATCCATTCCGCGGAGTGGAGATCATTACGCCACGGGAGTACGTCGAGCGTTGAATGATGCGTCGAAAACTCCGGCTTCAGAGGAGGCCCCGCCGAGCCCTGCGGGCAAACTGACGCGACTCAAGGCGATCGTGACGCACATCGGCGATCAATG
>JBOIAQ010000077.1:0-16805 GCA_050739115.1 Steroidobacteraceae bacterium
AGCGTGCCGGCATCGGTCTCGCCCATCCGCCGCAGCCGGTCGGCCTCGGCGGCCCCCCCTGGGTGCGGCCCCTGCCGCGGGATTTCGCGACACGGCGCTATACGGAGGCGGCCGACCGCATCCTCTGCGGCCGCTTCGACGTGTTTGCGCTCGAGGATGTGAATCTCGGTTTTCCGCCGCGCTGGAACGTGGATCCCAAGACCGGCATCGAGGCGCCGCTCGAGTTCGGCTTGGACCTCGATTACCGCGATGCGGCGCGTGTGGGCGACATCAAGTATCTCTGGGAGATCAACCGTCATCTCGAGTTGGTCACCCTGGCCCAGGCCTGGCACCTGAGCGCGGATGAGCGTTACGCGCGCGGCGCCCGGGCGCTGATCGATTCCTGGCTCGAGCAGTGTCCGTATCCACGAGGCGCCAACTGGTGCGCCAGCCTCGAGCATGCCATCCGGCTCGTCAACTGGTCATTCGCCTGGCACCTTCTCGGGTCCGACGACTCGAGGCTCTTTGCGGGCGAGGAGGGCCGGGCGTTTCGCAGCCGCTGGCTCGAGAGCATCTACCGCCATTGCCACTTCATCGCCGGCCACTTCTCGCGCCATTCCTCGGCCAACAATCATCTTCTCGGCGAGGCGACCGGTCTTTTCATCGCCGCGCTCACCTGGCCGCTCTGGCCCGAGAGCCGGCGTTGGGAGAATCAGGCGCGCGCGGAGCTGGCGCGCGAGGCGCTGCTACAGAACTTCGAGGATGGAGTCAACAGGGAGCAGGCGATCTGGTATCACCATGCGGTCGCCGACATGTTGACTCTAGCGGGTCTTCAGGCCCGCGCGAGCGGCTGCGACTTCGATGCCGGTTATTGGAAGGCGCTCGAATCCATGCTCGATTTCCTCGCGAGCATCATGGATGTCAAGGGAGGGGTGCCCGCCATCGGGGATGCGGATCAGGGCGTGCTGGTGCGCCTGGTGCCGGGGTGCCCTGGCCTCGAGCATGGCGAGTGGCGGGGCGTTTACCGCTCGCTCCTCGCCACCGGCGCCGTGCTCTTCGATCGCCCGGAATTCCGGCTGAAGAGCGGCGGCTTTGATGAGAAGAGCCGCTGGCTCCTCGGCGATGCGGCCGCGCGCCGCTTCGAGTCGCTCGATGTCGCGCGCGCGGTGCTGCCGGTCCGCCGCTCGTTTCCGCGCGGGGGGTACTACGTTCTCGGGGAGAGGTTCGAGACGCCCGCGGAAGTCAGGATCATCGCCGACGCGGGCCCGCTCGGATATCTCTCCATCGCCGCCCATGCGCATGCCGATGCGCTGGCGTTCACGCTGACCGTCGCGGGAGAGCCGTTCCTCATCGACCCCGGAACCTACGCGTACCACACCGACCGCACCTGGCGACGCTACTTCCGCGGCACCTCGGCACATAACACCGTGAGAGTGGACGGCGAGGACCAGTCGCTTTTCGCAGGTCCCTTCCTCTGGCTGCGGCACGGTGATGCGACGGTGGAGGAATTCGCGTGCTCGCCGGCGCTACAGGTGCTCAACGCGCATCACGACGGCTACCGCCGCCTCGCCGATCCGCTGCGGCATCGGCGCGAATGGCGCTACGAGCCTTCGTCCGCGACGCTCACCGTGTGTGACGAGCTGCTCTGCTGCGGGACGCACGCGGTCGAGATCTTCTGGCATTTCGCGCCGGAGTGTCGGCTCGCCTGCGAGGGCAGGCAGATTACGGCGGCCCGTGACGGCACGCTGCTCACGCTCGAGGCACCCGAGGCACTCACGGCGGATCTGGTGAGCGGCCGCAACCCGGTGCGTGGCACGGATGCTCCGCTCGGCTGGGCTTCGCGCGGCTTCGATCTCAAGGAGGCGGTGACGACCGCGGTCTTTGCGGGTCGTATCCGCGGGAATACCCGACTCCAGTCGCGCTTGGTTGTCCGGCGCCGGCGCCCGCCGGACGTTTGACTCGCAGGTCCGCTCCCGCCAGCCCGGGCGCGGGAAACGGCGCGAACAGCGCCGCATACGCCGCGAGCAGCTTCGGTGCCTCGTAATCCCACGCGAGCTGCCGCTCCACCCGATGACGCCCGAGCCGGCCCATCCGCTCCCGCCGCTCGGGATCATCGAGGAGGGTCACGATCTTGGCGGCGAAATCGCGGGCATCGTTCGGCTTTGCATAGAGCGAGGCCTCGCGGGCGGAGAAGCGGCCCTCGGCGAGCTCGAACTGCACGATGGGCTTCCCCAACGCCATGTACTCCATGATCTTGTTCATGGTGGACTTGTCGTTCATCGGGTTGACTTCGTCGCAGTTGACGCACACGTCCGCGGTGTTGAGCACTTCGAGCAGCTTCTCATCCGGCACCCGGCCCAGGAACTCGACATGAGCATCGAGCCGCTGCTGCAGGGTGAGCCGGCGCATCGCGTCCAGAGCCGGCCCGCCCCCCACCAGCACGAAGTGCACATCCTCCCGGCCCAGTTCCCGCACGATGTGTCGGGCCGCCTCGATGAGATAGGGAATCCCTTCCTGCGCTCCCATCACCCCCACATAGCCGACGAGATACTTGCGCCCGCGTTTCAACTGCGGCACCGGCGGCAGGATCCTCAGGCGCTCGAGACTCGGTCCCGAGCGCACCACGAATACCTTCTCCGGCGGCATGTGCCCGCGCTCGAGCGCGATCCGCCGATAGCTCTCGTTGGTGGCGATCGAGACATCGGCCGCAAGAAAAGTCAGCCGCTCGGAGAGGCGCACCAGCCAGTAGAGGAGTCCCCGGCGCCCGAACTTCGCTTCATAGAGCTCGGGGTTGATGTCGTGATGATCGAAGAGGAAGCGCTTGCGGGCGATCGCCTTGTAGAGCAAGCCGATGAGGAAGATATTGTCGGGCGGGTTGCAGGCATGGATGGCATCGAAGCCGTGGCGGCGGAACACCTTGAGCGAGAGCACGAGCTGCCAGAAGAGCGAGCAGCCGTATTCCAACACATAGCCGAAGGCGCCCCGGGCTTCGAGCGGCAGCGGATGGCGATGGATGTGGATGCCTTCCAGGCATTGGTAGCGCGCCGTGTACCCGCGGCCCACCGGGCAGATCACCGCGACCTGATAGCCGTGCGCTTTGAGCGCCCTCGCTTCCTGCCAGACGCGCCGGTCGAACGGCACGGGCAGATTCTGCACGATGATGAGGATGCGTCTACCAGCAGATGCCGGCGTAGTTCGCATGGCGCTCCTCGATCTGCCGGATGCGCACGAAGTCGATCACGAGCTGATCGGGGCGCAGCTTGTCGGCGAGCCCGGTGAACTCCTCGCCGCGGTTGCCGATGACGACTACGTCCGCGTGATGCAGCACCTCCTCGACCGAGCCGACCATGAGCCGCTCGATGTGCGGGATGCTTTTCATGATGTACTCGCGGTTCGCGCCCGTGAGCTTGGCGAGATTCACGTTGCGGTCGTAGAGCCGCAGGTCGAACCCCTTGCCGATGAGTCGCTCGATCACCTCGACGAGCGGACTCTCGCGCAGGTCGTCCGTGCCCGCCTTGAAGCTGAATCCGAGCACGCCGACCTTCTTGCGCCGCGAGGCCAGCACCATCGCGATGCCCTGCTCGATCTGCTCGCTGTTCGAGAACATGAGCGAGTTCAGCAGCGGCGTCGACACATCGTGGCTGCGCGCGTGGTAGGTGATGGCGCGCAGGTCCTTCGGCAGGCACGAGCCCCCGAAGGCGAATCCGGGCTTGAGGTAATACGGGGAGAGATTGAGCTTCGCGTCCTTGCAGAAGATGTCCATCACCGCGTGACTGTCGAGCCCCAGGCTTTTGCAGATCTTGCCGATCTCGTTGGCAAAGGTGATCTTGGTGGCGTGCCAGCTGTTGTCGGCGTATTTCACCATCTCGCCGACCTCGATCGCGCAGCGGATCACCGCTCCCGGAACGCCTTCGTAGAGGCTCTGAACGATGTCGCCGGAGCGCGAATCGCTGGCGCCGATCACGGTCTTCGGCGGGTTGCGGAAGTCCGCCACCGCCGTGCTCTCGCGCAGGAACTCCGGGTTGTGGCAGACGCCGAAGTCCTGCCCGGCACGACGGCCGCTCGCGCGCTCGAGTGTCGGAATGGCGAGTCCTTTCAACGTCCCGGGTAGAATGGTCGAACGCACGACCACCACGTGAAAGTCGCGCTTCTCGCGCAGCGCGCCGCCGATCTCCGCGCAGACTCTCTCGAGATAGCGGAAATCGAGATTGCCGTTGGTCTGACTCGGCGTCGGCACGCACACGAAGGTGACTTCGGAGTCGAGGACCGCGCTCACCGGGTCGGTGATCGCGCGCAGCCGCTTCTCCGCCACCGCGCGTCGGGTCAGCTCCGCGAGCTCGGCCTCCACCACCGGTGCCCGCCCAGAATTGATGAGCTCCACCTTGTCGGAGTTCGGGTCGACGCCCGTCACCACATGACCTCGTTCGGCGAGGCAGGCCGCAGATACCGCTCCCACGTATCCCAGGCCGAATATGCTGACTCTCATCGCACTCGATGTGTGTCCTGCGAAACTGCTCGGGTGTCGTTCGCAAGAAGCATTCCAGAGCGCAGCCGCGGCGTGAGTGTTGGCAAACGGCGACGCTGAACCTCGAGTTGCGCCGCCAGCGATTGCGGACTTGTGTTTCGCTGGAGGCGAGGCGCATCATCGAAGCGTCACCATCGATGCGTATCGTGCGGCATCAGGAGGAGAATCCACATGACAGCACTCCCGCAGACGCAACAGCGCAACGGCCCCGCTGAGAACAGCCGCGGTCTCGCTTGGCCCGCGGATGCATCACCGGTAGCGGAAGCCGCGGTTGCCGGACGAGGTCGCTCTCGCCAGGCGTTGCCCGCGGTCGATCCCTCCCAGGTGTTCGGGTGCGTCGACTGGTTTCTGTATCCCGAGCCCGAGCTCGCGGCGGGAGCTCGGGCGTATCAGGCCAGAGGCTGACTAGGGGCTGATCCCCCTCGCCCAGAACACCGTCGCCATTCCGGCGAAGTTCATCAGGAGCAGTCGCCACTCGGCGGGTAGCGCCGGGAAGCTCGCGAACAAGGCCACGGCCGCGCAATGCCGGGTGCGCTTGCGGCGCTTTCCGGGCGGGCGGATGATCACTGCATGTGCCAGCCGTGGCTCACGATGAGCGACTGGCCGGTGAGCGCCGCGGATTCGAAGGACGCGAAGAAGAGGGCGGCTTCGGCGACGTCCTGGGTGGTCGTGAACTCGCGGTCCACCGTTTCCTTCAGCATGACGTCGCGGACCACCGCTGCCTCGGAAATTCCGCGGGCCTTCGCCTGCTCCGGGATCTGGCGCTCGACGAGCGGTGTCCGCACGAATCCCGGGCAGATGACGTTGGCGCGCACGCCGTGCTGGGCCCCTTCCTTGGCCACCGTCTTGGCGAAGCCGATGAGGCCGTGCTTGGCGGTGACATAGGGAGCCTTGAGGACCGACGCCTCCTTCGAGTGCACCGACCCCATGTAGATGATGCTGCCGCGCCCGCGGGCATACATGTCCCTCAGCGCCGCGCGCGTCGTGAGAAACGCGCCATCGAGATGCACCGCGAGCACGCGATGCCAGTCCGCGAGCGACAGAACCTCCAAGGCCGAGATGACCTGGATGCCGGCGTTGCAGACCAGAATATCGATGCGGCCGAACGCCTGCACCACGCGCGCCATGCCGGAATCCACCTGATCCTCGCGCGTGACGTCCAGGGCGAGCGGGATCGCTTTCGCGCCGCCGCGGCCGAGCTCGGCGGCGGCCTTCGTCGCCGCATCGGCATCCAGATCCGCGACCGCGACCTGCGCGCCCTCGCGGATGAAGGTGCGCGCAATCTCGAGGCCGATGCCGCTGCCGGCACCGGTGATCACCGCGACCTGATCTTTGAGCCGCATCCGGGTCCGGTCAGGCTCGCCGAGTAGGTGCGCGGCGGTCCATAGAACCGGCGTTCGCGGCCGCCGCGATCACCACCGCGCCGATGGCGAGCGCGCTCTCGGCCCAGTGCCGCTCGAGCAGCGAGGGCACGCCTTTCTTCGACATGGAACCCCTCTACAACACCTGCTGACCCTGCGCGACTGCGGCCTTCAGCTGCTGCTCGCCCGAGTGCGCCTTCCGATCGAGGTATTGGTACACCTGGTACTCGCCCTGAGTCGGCTTCAGGTAGCTGAGATCGATGTCGGCGCCAAGGTAGGCGAGATGACTGTGCAACTTGGTCTCGTGAAGCAGCGTGCCCTCGCTCGATTGCGTCGCCATGACGACGGTGTCGTTGATCGCCTGATCGAGAGCGGCGAGGGCGTCGTGCGCCTTCGCCTCGCTCACCTTGTGGTGCGCGACTGCGGACTGCAATCGGCTGCGTAGGGCGATCGCCTCATTGATGGCGCGATCGAGCGTGTCGAGGGTGTCGTGGATGCGCATCTGCAGCTGCAGCCGTGCCTCGAGCGCTCCCGAGGCCGGGTGCAGCCGCGGATCGAGCGCCACCTGGAAGGAGCGCTGCGACTTCTGGCCGTTGTAGTCGAGCACGACCGTGTAGCTGCCCGGCACCACGATCGGACCCTGAACCGAGTCCTCGAGCCCGCCCGCTGCGACCGGCTGGTAGAACCCGGTGACCTCGGTGGCAGCGGAATAGCGCAGATCCCACTGGAAGCGGTTGAAGCCGGCGCTGATCCCGGTCTGCTTCTCCTCGGCCGCAGCCTTCATCTGCGGCGGGGTGAGGTTGTCCTTCACCGCGGGGCTTTGCTTTGGCGCCTTGTGCTTCAGGTGCAGCTTGAAGGTGCGGATCACCTGGCCTTTCGAATCGAGGAAGGTCAGGCTGACCGGCGCGTTGCCGTGATAGCTCGCGGGAACATGGAAGAACACCGTCGCGCCGAACGACGGATTGGCGCCCGCTCCGGGAATATTGCGCGCGAACTCGCTGCTGCCGTAGGCATGGGTGAGCCAGGCGGTCTCGGGGGAGTACACCTGCACGTCCCCCGGCCCAACGGCGGGCTGCAGGGATATCTGCTCGAGCAGCGAGAGGTTGCCGAGTATCCAGAACGCGCGGCCATGCGTCGCCGCGACGACATCACCCTGACGCGTGTTGATGGCGATGTCACGCACCTGCACGCGCGGGAGGTTGACGGTGAGCGGTTGCCAGTGCGCCGCGCCGTCGTAGCTCACGTACACCGTGCTCTTCGTGCCGGCGAACAGCAAGCGCGCATCCGCGGGGTCCTGCCGCACGACGAACACATACTCATCGTCCGGTATGCCCGTGGTGATCGCCGTCCAGTGCTGTCCGTAATCGGTGGTCTCGAAGACGTACGGGTGGAAATCGTCCCACATGTAGCGCGAGGCGCTTAAGTAAGCCGTGCCGGCGGCGGTGTGCGAGGGCTCGATCGAGCTGATCTCGGCCCACTCGGGCAGCGCCGGTGGCGTGATCGCCTGCCAGCTCTTGCCGCCGTCGCGGGTGATGTGGACCAGTCCGTCGGCTGAGCCCGCCCAGATGACGTCGCCGTCGAGCGGCGAGACGGCGAGCGCCGAGACGTCGGGGAAGATTTCCGCGCCCGAGGCGTCCTGGTTGATCGGACCGCCGGTCGGAGCTTCGGTGGACGGATCATTGCGCGTCAGATCGGGACTGATCCGCGTCCAGGCGAGCCCCTGATCGGTGCTCTCGAGCACGTACTGCGAGCCGATCAGCAGCTCATCAGGGTGGACGGCGGAGAAGATGATCGGGTGCGTCCAGCCGAAGCGATACTTGAGCTCGCCCGAGGAGGCACCCTCCTGGTATTCCGGCCAGGGGCTGACTTCCTGATATTGTCCGGTCGCCATGTCGTAGCGCAGCAGAATGCTGAAATAACCGCTGCCGAAGGTGATGTCAGGATGATCGGGCAGCGGAGCGACGAAGGTCGATTCGCCATAGGCGACGCGTTGCCAGTCGCCCACGGGAACCATGCCACCCGGCGTCGCGCTCGGACCCTCGAACGAGCCTTCATCCTGCTGCGCACCGTAGATGTGGAACGGGAACTGGCCATCGAGCGCCACATGGTAGAACTGGCCGGTCGGCTGATTGTGGTCCTCGCTCCAGGTCTTGCCGCCATCGGTCGACACGGTGGCACCGCCGTCATTGCCTTCGAGCAGGACTTTGGTGTCGTTCGGGTTGATCCAGACGATGTGGTTATCGCCGTGCGGAGTGTGGAGCTTGGAGAACATTTTGCCGCCGTCGCGCGAGACCCAGAGCGCATCCACGTTCGGTGCGTACACCGTGTTGGGGTCCTTCGGATCGGCATAGATCGCCATGTAGTAGAAGGCGCGCTGGCGCAGGCTCCAGCTCTTGTTGACCCGCTTCCAGCTCGCCCCGCCGTCATCGGAGCGGAAGACGCCGCCGTGCTTCGCCTGCACGATCGCGTAGACGATGTTGGGATTGCTGCCGGCGACGGTGACGCCGATGCGGCCGAGTACTCCCTGGGGAAAACCCGAGTTGTGGGAGATTTCCGTCCAATGAGCCCCGCCGTCGGTGCTCTTGTAGAGCCCGCTGCCCGGGCCGCCGTCATCGAGCTTCCAGGGGGTGCGATACGCCTGCCACATCGCGGCGTAGAGCACCTGGCTGTCGCGCGGGTCCATCACGAGATCGATCGCGCCGGTCTGGTCATCGACGTAAAGCACCTTCTGCCAGCTCTTGCCGCCGTCGGTGGACTTGAACACGCCGCGATCGGGGTTCGACTTGAAGACGTGGCCCATCGACGAGGCGTAGACGATGTCGGGATTGTGAGGATCGATCGCGATGGCGCTGATCGTGTGGGTGTCGGCGAGCCCGATGGCGCGCCAGTGCTTGCCGGCATCGTCGGAGCGGAACATGCCGTCCCCGGTGATGACATCGCCGCGGATGTCGCTCTCGCCGGTGCCGACGTAAATCACCTTGGCGTTCGAGGGAGCGACGGCGATCGCGCCGATGCTGTTGCTCGATCCCGGCAGCTTGCCGTCGGTGATGTTGACCCATGTGTCGCCGTAGTCGGTGCTCTTCCACACTCCACCGTCGACACCGCCCATGTAGAAGAGGTCGCGCTCGCCGGCAACGCCGGCGACCGCCACCACCCGCCCGCCGATGTAAGGGCCGACGTTGCGCCACTTGAGCTTCGCGTCGGGCGCCTGGGGTTGGGCGGCCGAGGCGGCGGCGGCGGCGGTGAGCGCCGCAGCGACGAGCGCCGCAAGCAGGAGCGCCGCCGCTGCCGCGGCCAAGGTCCGAAGTCCACGCGAGCGCGCCGAGCCAGTGCTGCCGGTCATGATGTCGCCTCCCACGGAACGGCCATAAGGTCCGTCCGGGTCATTGTTTTAAGACGTGCCGATGCGATGCCCGATCATAGGGGAAGGCTGCGCGCGGTTTCCAGCCGCGTCGGTGCTTGCGCCCGCGGCTCGTCGACGAGCCGTTCGCCTCGTGCGGTGGATGAGGTTGCTTCGCGCCCGAAGCCGGAGGTTCGGCTCGGCAGGGGCATGGCCTTTGCTGTCCGCCAGGCGATGCGGAATGGGATCACCCGATTGCCGCCCGTGATGATCCTCGCCGATCACTTTGGCTACGCCGGTGGCGTGCCGCACGGGGTTACGACCTATCTGCTCAACGTGCTGCCGCCGCTCGCCGGTTGCGGGGTTGAGCTCACGGTATGCTTCCTGCGCGAGCCGCACGTGGCCGCGCACGACCTGCGGGCACGCGGCATCCATCCGGTCTTCTTCGATGCGGCCAAATGGGATCCAACAGTGGTGTTGCGGGTTGCGGCGCTCGCCAAGCGTAACGGGGTGCGACTGTTGCATGCGACCGGAGTGAAGGGAACGCTGGTCGGGCGTATCGCCGCGCGGCTCATCGGCGCCCGTACGCTGCTGCACGTGCACGACCTCAACGATCCCGGCACGGTGTTGAGCGCGCTGGAACGATGCTTCGCGCGGCCGACGGACGCCGCCGTGTGCGTCTCGGAAGCCGTGCGCGAGTTGACCGTGAGCCGCTATCACGTGTCCCCGGAGCGGATACGGGTGGCCCGCAACGGCATTCCGCTCGAAGCGCTGAGGGGCGCCGCCGGCGAGCGCAACCGGGTTCGCGCCGAGCTCGGCATCGAGGCGGGCCGGCCGGTGCTCGCCCTCATCGGCCGCTTGCACCCGGTGAAAGGCCACCGCGCGATGATCGGCATGTTGCCCGCGATCGTGCGTAGCTGTCCGCGGGCGTTGCTGCTCGTGATTGGCGATGGGCCCGAGCGGGCCGCCTGCGAGACCCTGGCGGGCCGTCTCGAGATGTCGAGGCAGGTGCGTTTTCTCGGCAGGCGCACCGACATCCCGCGCCTGCTCGCGGCCGTTGACCTCGTGGTGATGCCCTCGCGATCCGAGGGCCTCGGGCTTGCCGCCATCGAGGCGCTGGCGGCGGCTCGTCCGGTCATCGCCTTCGCGGTCGGTGGGCTGCCGGAGGTGGTGATCGACGGGGTCAACGGGCGTCTGGTGCCCGGGGGCGACTGTGAGGCGTTCGCGAGCGCGGTCGTCGACACCCTGCGGGATAGCGCCCGGCGCTTCTCCTACGCCCAGGGCGCGGCCTCGAGCGCGGGGGCTTTCGGAGTCGAGGAGCACGTGCGGCGGCTGCTCGAGTGCTATCGGATGACCCTGGCTGCCTGACCGTTCCTGTGCGTGGTAAATTAGGACTGGTTCAAGATAAAGGGGGAGATTCGCCTGTGAATGCCCGGAACGAGAGCCTCAAGACGGTTCGGAGCGAGCGGCCGCCTGGGCTGCCTCGGGACCCTGCACAGAGCCTGGCGGAGCCCTCATCCAGGGTGCAAGGCGCGCGCTCCGTGGAAGGACGGCTGCTCGCGCGCCTGCTCGAGTATCTGGGCAGTCCGCCGCTCGAGTTCGTCCTCTGGAGCGGCGAGCGTATCGCGCCCCCGGGCGCATCGCTCGTCGCCCGCGTGCGGGTCTCGAGCCGCGCCACTCTGCTCGGCATCCTGGCCGATCCGCAGATGCGCTTCCCGGACGCCTACAGCGAGGGGCGCCTCGAGATCGAGGGCGACCTGGTGCAGCTCCTGGAGACGGTATACCACGCCGGGCGCGCCGGCCCGCAGCCCTCGCCCCTGCAGCGGCTGGTCGAGCGCTTCCGCTGGCAGCATGTCAACACGCTCTCAGGCTCGCGCGAGAACATCCACCATCACTACGACATCGGCAACGATTTCTACTCGCTCTGGCTCGGGGAGACGATGGCGTACACCTGCGCCTATTACCCGACGCCGACCGCCACGCTCGATGAGGCGCAGACGGCCAAGATGCATCACGTCTGTCGCAAGGTCCGCCTGCGCGCGGGGGAGAGCGTCGTCGAGGCCGGCTGCGGCTGGGGGACTCTCGCGCTGCACATGGCGCGGCACTACGGCGTGAAGGTGCGCGCTTTCAACATCTCGCGCGAGCAGGTCGCCTACGCGCGCGCGCGCGCCGCGCGCGAAGGGCTGAGCTCGCAGGTCGAGTACGTCGAGGACGACTATCGCAACATCTCCGGCCGCTACGACGCCTTCGTCTCCGTCGGCATGCTCGAGCACGTCGGAATCGGCAACTATGCGGCGCTCGGCGAGGTGATCACGCGCTGCCTCGGCGCCAACGGCCGCGGGCTCATCCACTCCATCGGCCGCAACCGGCCGGCGCCGCTGCAGCCGTGGATCGTGAAGCGCATCTTCCCGGGCGCTTACCCGCCCGCGCTCGCGGAGATGATGCAGGTCTTCGAGCCGTGGGATTTCTCGGTGCTCGATGTCGAGAACCTGCGCCTGCATTACGTCCAGACGCTGCGCCACTGGCTCGAGCTCTTCGAGACGGCGAGCGGCCGGGTGCGCGGGATGTTCGATGAGAGATTCGTGCGCATGTGGCGCATGTATCTCGCGGGCTCGATCGCGGGATTCACGACCGGCGCGCTGCAGCTCTTTCAGGTGGTGTTTGCGCCGCGGGACAACAACGACATTCCGATGACCCGCGAGCACCTCTACGCGCGCTGAGTCGATCCCCACGGAATCAACAGATGCGCAGCTGTGACGTCCTGATCGTCGGCGGGGGGCCGGCGGGCTCGAGCGCCGCCTGGAAGCTCAAGCAGGCGGGGGCGGACGTCGTGGTGCTCGATAAGGAGCGGTTCCCGCGCCTGAAGCTCTGCGCGGGCTGGATCACGCCGGAGGTCGTGCACGATCTCGCGCTCGACATCGGCTCCTACCCGCACCGCTTTCTCACGTTCGACCGGCTGCACATCCACGTGAAGGGACTGCACCTGCCGGTGCGCTGCGTGCAGCACTCGATCCGCCGCCTGGAGTTCGACGCCTGGCTCCTCGAGCGCTCCAAGGCGCAGGTCTTCGAGCACACGGTGCGCAACCTCCGCGAGGAGGGCGGGGGCTACCTCGTCGATGAGGCGTTTCGCGGCCGCTACCTCATCGGCGCCGGCGGCACCCGCTGCCCGGTGTACCGCACGCTCTTCCGCGAGCTCAACCCGCGTGCGAGCGAGCTTCAGACCGTCACTCTGGAGCACGAGATCGAGTACGAATGGGGGGAGCCCGCCTGCCATCTCTGGTTCTTCGACCACGGTCTGCCCGGATACGCCTGGTATGTACCGAAGCAAAACGGCTGGCTCAACGTCGGCATCGGCGGTATGGCCGATCGGATCAAGGCGAGTCGCCGCTCCATCCACGAGCATTGGTCGCTCTTCAGCGGCATGCTGGCAGGCGGTCTCGCCAAGGGCGCGCACTATGACCCGGCGGGCTACAGCTACTACCTGCGGGGCCGCGTGGATGTGGTGCGCCGCGGCAATGCCTTCATCGCCGGTGATGCCGCCGGGCTCGCCACCCGCGACATGGCCGAGGGCATCGGTCCCGCGGTCCGTAGCGGTCTTTCGGCCGCCGAAGCCATCCTCGAGGGCAAGGAGTACCGCCTGGGCGGTGTCACCGGCGCGAGTCTCGGAGGCGGCTTCGCGAGCCGCCTGCTCGACTGGGCGATGACCCGGGGCGCCGGGTGAGCCGCGAAGCGGCGAACGACCGGCCGGGATAGGCCGGGCTGGATGCCCTGCCGCCCGGGATGGCCATTGCGATGCGCCGGGCCCCTGGTCCACGCAACCGAGGGCGGGGCCCGCGAGTTTCTCTGGGATGCCCATCCCGCTTCTGCTCTCCACGCTCTGGCTCGCCCTGGTGATCTGGCTGATCGCTCGCGCAGTCCGCCAGCGCAGCGCTCTCGCCGGGGTGCCCGTCAGATCGGTTGATGCAAACGGCGATCTGCCGAGGATCGCCGTGATCGTGCCGGCGCGGGATGAGGCGGCGAACATCGCCCCGTGTGTCGAGTCGCTGATCGCGCAGCGCTATCCGGCGGAGCGCCTCGCCCTCATCGTGGTCGATGACGACTCGAGCGACGATACGGCGGCCATCGTGGCCGCGCTCGCGCGGGGCGATGGCCGCATCACGCTCGTTCGCACGCCGCCCCTGCCGCACGGTTGGAAGGGCAAGGTACACGCCTGCTGCGCCGGAGTGGCCGCAGCGCCGCAGGATGCGGAGTGGTTGTGTTTTCTCGATGCCGACATGCGGGCCGCTCCGGCGGCGATCGCCAGTGCGGTGGCGGCGGCATCCGAGCGAAAACTCGACCTGCTGACGCTCGCGCCCCGGCACGAGCTCGGAAGTTTCGCCGAAAGGCTGATGCTGCCCTGCGGGCTCTACCTGCTCGGTTTCTATCAGGACCTCGAGAAGATCCAGGCGCCCGGGAGCGATCGCGTGGTCGCCACGGGGCAGTTCATGCTGTTGCGTCGCGCCGCCTACGCGGCGGTCGGGGGCCACGCGCCGGTCCGGGATGCGATCTGCGAGGATGTCGAGCTCGCGCTCCTCATGAAACGCCGCGGCCATCGCGTGCTGCTCATGGACGGTAGTCGGCTGTTGAGCACCCGTATGTACACCGGCTGGTCGACGCTCTGGCCGGGCTTCGCGAAGAACCTGATCCAGCTTCTCGGAGGGCCCGTGCGCACCGTGCTGGCGGCGCCGGTGGTCGTGGTGCTCGCGTGGGTCGCGGTCGCGCTGCCGGTCGTCGATCTCACGGCCCTGCTTCATGGCGTGAGCGGCGCACCGCTCGCGCTCGCTCTGGCGACGCTCGGCTCGGCGGCGGTGTTGGGTTTGCACATCGGAGGTGCGGTGCACTTCAAGATCCCATGGTGGTACGGGTTGCTCTTTCCGCTCGGTTACGCCGCCGGCGCGGTCATGGCGCTCGACAGTGTCCGGTGGCGCCTCATGCGGCGCGTGCCATGGAAGGGCCGCGTGTACTCCTCATGAGACTCGAGAAGCGCAGCCCGCCGCCAGCACCTGACGCCTCACCGCCAGGCGCGACGGACGGACGTGTCGAGCGGTTTTCCAACCTGACGACCATCACGGTCATCGTCGGTCTCATCGTCTTCCTTTACTTCGTCAAAGAGATCCTGCTGCCGTTCGCGGTGGCGGCCATCATCGCCTTCGTGGCGACGCCGCTGGTCGACTGGCTGGCGAGTCGGACGCGAATGCCGCGCTGGGTGTATGCGCTCGCGGTCCTCTTTGCCCTCGTGGGGCTCGGGGCGCTCCTCGGTTGGCTCGGCGCCCCGCCGCTCATCGGCGAGCTGGAGCGGATCGCCAGCAACCTGCAGGGGACCGTGACGGATTTCCTGCGGGTGCTTCTTGGGAATGGCACGCTGAACCTGATGGGTCAGCGACTCGATGCCGCCGGGATCGGCGCGCTGGTCGCCCACCAGGCACAGAGCTGGATGCAAGGCGGCCGGATTCTCGAGGTGGCGGCCATCGGCGCCGCCGGGTTCTTCGGCGGCATTCTGACGCTGGTCCTCCTCGGTTACTTCCTCTTCGACGCCCACCGCATCGGCCGCGGGCTCGCCGGGCTCATTCCGCCGCGATATCGGCCGCTCACCTCTCGGGTCGGGCGCGATCTCGAGCCTGCCCTGCGCCGCTACTTCATCGGTGTGGGGCTGGTGGTGATCTACGCCTCGAGCGCCGCCTACATAGGCCTTGGCCTCGTGCTCAAGCTGCAGCACGCGGCTTTCCTCGCCCTCATCACCGGACTTCTCGAGACCATCCCGTTCGTCGGGCCGGCCGCCTCGGCGGTGATCGCCGGCCTGGTCGCGGTGCAGCAGGCCTCTTCGGGCTGGAACATCATTGCCTATTGCGTGTACGCGACCGTGCTCAGGATCTCGATCGACCAGTTCTTCGGGCCGCTCGTGCTCGGGCGAGCGGCGTACGTACCGCCCGTGCTCGTCATGTTCTGTTTCCTCTCGGGCGGCCTTCTCTTCGGCATCGTCGGTGTCATGTTGTCGGTGCCCGTGGCGCTCAGCATCAAGGCGTTGCTCAGGATCATTTACCAGGAGCCCGCGGGCGGCTCGCGCTGATGCCGCGCTGACGGCGACGCTGGAACTTTTGGGGAGTCCCCGAGTTCTGGTTCATGTTGCCGACCTGCCGGGAGCAACTGCCTTGTCCGTCGAGCTTTCCGACAAGCGCGGCCTGCGCGCGATCCATCCGGAGCAGTGGGTTTTCAGCCTCGACCGGTGGTTACGCCGTTGGCATGGCGTGTACGAGTTCACGGCTCACCGCGAGTGCCTCTTCCGGGCGGAGCGCTGCCTCGCGGAGGGGGCTCTGTCGTTGTCGGATGGCGTGCGCGTGCGTCGTGGCGATCCGCTCCTCAGAGTCCACTTGTGGAACGAGCACATGCCGGCGATGGGCCAGAAGGGACCCACCGTCGCGTGGGCGCGTCGCGCGATCCGTGGGATCGAGACTTCCCTGCGCGAGCTCGCCCGCCATGTGATGCAGCGCAGTGATCCGGATGCCGTCGTCGCCATCTGCGCCGACATGCGCCTGGCGACGGCGCAACAAAGCGCGCAGCTCGCGCGCATCGTCTCCCGCTATGGCTTCGAAGCCGCGAAGGACTCCCGTGCGGGCCGCCCCGGCTTGCTGCGGCTCATCGGCGAGAACATTCTGATGGTGCTGCTGGTTCTTGCAACCAACCCCATCGCGTTTCGGGCCGAGATCCTGCGCCGGGGTCACGCGCGGGTGCTCATCTCGCGCGCCAAGCTGCTGCGGCTCTACCGACCCCAGAGCTGACTGACCCGGGTCGCCACGGGAAGTTTGACAGCGCCGAGCCGCTGCGGTGATGCTTCGCCGCCATGAGTACCTCGCTGTGGATCGGCACCCGCAAGGGGGCATTCACACTGCGGCCCGACGCCCGGCGTCGCGGCTGGACGCTTTCCGGCCCGCAGTTTCTCGGACACATCATTCACCACATCGTGCAGGATCCGCGCGAGCCGCGAGTCCTGCTGATGGCGGCCAAGACCGGCCATCTCGGGCCCACGGTCTTCCGGTCGACTGACCGCGGCCGCACCTGGCGTGAGGCCGCGCAGCCGCCGGCTTTCCGCAAGGCGGCCGAGGGTGAGCCACCACGGGCCGTCGACCGGGTCTTCTGGCTCACGCCCGGGCACCCGTCCGAGCGTGGCACCTGGTACGCCGGAAGCTCGCCGGCGGGCCTCTTCCGCTCCGAGGACGGCGGCGAGCGCTGGCAGCCGGTCGTTGGCTTCAACGACAACCGCATGCACCCGAAATGGGCGAGCTTCGGCACGCCGGATGGGCAGCTGACGCACTCGATCAACATCGATCCGCGCGACCCGCGGCATCTATACCTCGCGCTCTCCGGCGGTGGCGTCTTCGAGTCCACCGATGGTGGCGCCGACTGGGCGCCGCTCAACGAGGGCTGCGCCGCGGACTTCCTGCCGGACCCGACCGTGCCCTTCGGGCACGACCCGCATTGCGTGGCGCTCCATCCGCGCGCCCCCGACCGGCTCTATCAGCAGAACCACTGCGGCATCTACCGCCTCGACCGCCCGCAGCGGCGC
>JBOIAQ010000078.1:0-16524 GCA_050739115.1 Steroidobacteraceae bacterium
CCGGAAACCACCCGGCGGACGTCTCGTCTCGTTGATCGAGCCAGATACAATCTGTCCAGAACCCTTCCCAGTCCGCGTGCAAGGACGGATCAGAGAGGGCCGTCAGGGTAGCAGGCAGATGCTGTGGCGCGGTAAGTGCAAGCGTGAAGAACTCTGATCGGCACGCATGCCACCCGGAGGTGTCGTATCGAGCCAAGATCGCATAATGAAGGAGAAACGGATCGCGCTCATGTCCCTCGATTGTAGCTAAAGCCTCCAGAGTCCGGCGCGCATCTCCGGCGCGCAAATGGCAGTAAGCGCAGTGCGAGCGCGGATGAGTCGGATCGTAGAGCTGGTCAGCGATCGCGTCCGCAAGCTGCTGCCACAGCGAGCGTATGAAAGTCGATGCCGCGGGTCCCAAGACGCTGGCCGCGGTTCGGGTCACGTCCGAATCGAGCCAGTCAACGACTCTTTCGATGTCCTCTGGTCCAGCAGTATCGGCCGGCCAGTGTTCGAGCACTTCGCGTAGCGCGCCGAATGAACTCAGCGCAGGATGTCCCGGGGCTTCTGCACGCAGAAGATCCAGAAGCTGATCGACACGAGGGGTATCGCGTTCCAGCACCGAATCAACGAGATCGTTAAGCAGGATCGTCGTTCGCGAGTGAGCGAACAGATCGAGCTGCCCGGTCAGCACGTGTTGGTAGCCATCGTGGGCGCCGGATTCTTTGCGGCTCATCGGGTGGCTGTTCCGCAGAGAGGTGTTACAGCCCCGCAGATCCTCGCAGAAGAGCGTGTGCTTCACGCCGCCTTGCGCAGGCGCATCTCGACCCGCATGCCGGCCGCGGCCGCCATGTTCACGAGCGTATCGAGGGCGAACAAGTTGATCTTGCCGCGCATCAGATCGGAGATTCGAGGCTGAGTCACACCGAAGAGCTTGGCGGCCTGCGCCTGGTTGAGCCTCGCGCGCTCGATATGCTTCTGAAGCGCCATCATCAAAGCGGAGCGCAGCTTCATGTTCTGCGCTTCTTCAGGGGTGTTTTCGATGGCGTCCCAGACACGGGCGTAGCGCTTGTGGGTCATAGGCGTATCTCTCGTAGCAATTCGCGATAGCGCGGGGTTGCCGTCTCACGGTCGGGCTTGCCGGTTTTGCGGGTCTTTTTCTGGAAGCAGTGCAGTACATAGATCGCGGCGGCGAATTTCGCGATGTAGATTGCCCGGAACGCTCCAGCGGCATCGATGATCCTGATCTCCCGCACGCCGGCGCCGATGGAACCCATGGGTTTCCAATCTTCCGGTTCCACACCACGCTGGACTCGATCGAGCTGGAATCCCGCTTCCCGCCGCGCAGCCTGGGGAAAGTCGCGCAAATCATCGAGCGCGCTTCCCCGGAACTCGATGGGCTTGCGGTCCATCGTGGGATTATACAAACAGTTGTATAATGTGCAAGCTGCGGCATAGAATGCTATGCACTTGCAGTCATATGCATTTGAAGGCATAATGCGTCGATGCCGTGGACCGTCGAGTATGCGGATGAATTCCAGAGCGAATTCGATGCGCTCGATGCGGCGGTCCAGGATGAGTTGCGGGCGCATGCGACGCTTCTCGCACAGTTCGGCCCGAGCCTTGGGCGCCCACGCGTCGATACGCTGAAGGGCGCCAGACACGCGAATCTGAAGGAGTTACGCTTCGATGCCTCCGGCGGCGTCTGGCGCGTCGCCTTTGCCTTCGACCCTCGACGCCACGGCATCCTGCTGGTCGCTGGGGACAAATCCGGTGGCAGCGAGAAATTGTTCTATCGCAGGCTCATCGCCACCGCCGATACGCGACTCGACGCGCATCTTCAGCGCCTGAGGCGCAGGACCAAATCGCCTGAGGCGCGACGCAAGAAATGAGAGGTTGACACACTATGGGCCGTACACTTACCGAGGATCTCGCCAAGCTTCCCGCTGCCCGACGGGAAAGGATCGCGCGTCGGGCCGCTGAGCTTGTTGCCGAGGAGATGTCGCTGCGGGATTTGCGCCGCGCGCTCGGGCGCACGCAGACGAAGGTCGCGAAGGCACTCGGTATTGGCCAGGAGGCTGTCTCCCGCCTCGAGAGCCGGACAGACATGCTCATCTCGACACTCGATCGGTACATCAAGGAGGCAGGGGGCGAGCTCGAAATCATTGCGCGATTCCCGAACCGCAGACCTGTGAAGCTCAAGGGCCTCGGTGAAATCGCTGCACCGCCCAAGCCGCGCGTCCGGACGCGGACCCGCCACTCTGAGAGGCCGTCGCCATAGAATTCTAGAGACGCAAGATGAATCGAGCCGGCACGAATTTCCAGGTCCGGGCAGACGGAGTACCGTCGTGGACCTAACATATGCTCAGCGGGGTCGATCGGGTCTGCTGGGGTACAGCTACGGGCCGCTCGCCAACACGTGGGGGTACGGCGCCTCATCGAGGCGGACCTACCCCCAAACGTACCCCCACGACCACCTCGCTGGAAAAGTGTGGCTCAGTGGAATCAATGGCTTGCAATGCGGCGTCGGCCTGTTGGAATTGTGGACTCGAACCCGGACCCGCGTTTGGGACTCGAACTCCACGACGGGCGCTCAAAAGCTTAGCTGGTTGATCTAGAATAAACTTTAATAAAGTACTATAACGTTATAATTATAATGGCTCCCCGGGTTGGACTCGAACCAACGACCAACGGATTAACAGTCCGACGCTCTACCGACTGAGCTACCGGGGAACCGCGAGAAGGATTCGCGAAAGGGCGCGAATTCTGAGGCGAGGGCGCGGAAATAGTCAAGGAACCCTCCGGCGCAGGTGGCGGTGAGGACGCAGCCGCCGCCCATAGGCCACGACATTGATCGCAAGCAGCAGCGCCGCGAGCACCCATTGGTCGGGACGCGTGAGTCCCGGCGGATAGAGGAGTGCGACCACGTAATGATCCAGGAAACCACCCTGGTATCCCGCTTCGCCGGCGAGATGTCGCAGATGATTCTCGAGCGGAGTGAGCGGGCAGATCTGCCCCGAGGTCTCCACCCAGAATCCCCACGCGAGCGCCGGCAGGTGTACAAAGAGCACACGCCGCCATTTCCAGGCGAGGAAGCCCCCGAAGATCACGAACGCCGTGAAGGCAAGGTGCAGGATGACCAGCAGGTCCGCGAGGATCCTCCAGCCCATGGGGAACCCGCCGGGGGGCCACCTCAGGCGGTTTTTGCGACCGCACCTGCCGCGAGCAGCAGCGCGATGCGCTCGATCGCCTTCTCGAGCGTCTGCAGGCTGCAGGCGAAGGAGATGCGCATGTGCCCAGGCGCCCCGAAGCCGGAGCCCGGCACCACCGCCACACCGCCTTCATTGAGCAGCAGCTCGGCGAACTCCCCGTCGCTGTTGCAGCCCAGGCTCGCCATCGCCTTGGAGATGTCGGCGAATGCGTAGAACGTGCCTGCGCCGGGTAGGCAGCTGACACCGGATAAGGCATTGAGGGCAGCGACCACATAGTCGTGCCGCTGCTTGAACGCCTCGTTCATCGTAGCGACGCAGATCTGATCGCCCGCGAGCGCCGCGGTCGCCGCCTTCTGCGAGATGCTCGAGGCATTCGAGGTCGACTGCCCCTGAATGGTCGCCATGGCGGTGATCAGCTCCTTGGGTCCGCCGCAATAGCCGATGCGCCAACCCGTCATCGCGTAGGCTTTGGACACACCGTTGATTGTCACGGTGCGGGCGTAGAGCTCCGGCACGGCGGTGAGTAGGCTACAGAAGGGCTCCGAGCCCCAGTAGATCTTCTCGTACATGTCATCGGTACCGATGACGATGCGCGGGTGCTCGAGCAGCACCTCGCCCAAGGCGCGCAGCTCCGCGCGGGTATACGCAGCGCCGGTCGGGTTGCAGGGGCTATTGAGAAGTACCAGGCGCGTCTTCGGCGTGATCGCCGCGGCGAGCTGCCGAGCGGTGATCTTGTAGCCCTGCGCGGGACCTGCGAACGGCATGACCGGCTGGGCATCGGCGAGCAGCACCATGTCGGGGTAGGAGACCCAGTAGGGCGCGGGAATGATGGCTTCGTCGTCCTTATCGAGCACCGCCATGCAGAGATTGAAGATCGCCTGCTTGGCGCCCGAGGACACCAGGATCTGCGATCGCTCATACTGGATGGCATTGTCGCGGGCGAACTTCTCGATGATCGCGTCCTTGAGTTCATTGATGCCTTCGACGTTCGTGTAGCGCGTGAACCCGCCACGGATGGCGTCGATGCCGGCCTGCGCGATCGGCACCGGCGTATCGAAGTCGGGCTCGCCCGCTCCGAGGCCGATCACGTCCTTGCCCTCGGCCTTGAGACGGGCGGCGCGGGCGGTCACGGCAAGCGTTGGCGAAGGCTTGACGCGCTGGACGCGTCGTGAGACGGATAGGGTCACGGCAGTTCCTGCGGTTCATCCGAAAGGGGCGGGCGCCACTATATTAAGGGATCGTATCGATCCCCACCACCGCGCGAACCCGGGCGCGCAACGGCAGGAGCGGCATGGAACAGATTCCTTTCAAACTCGAGGCGGACTTCGAGCCCGCGGGCGATCAGCCCCAGGCGATCGCGCGATTGGTCGAGGGGCTGAAGGATGGTCTGAGCGCGCAGACGCTGCTAGGCGTCACCGGCAGCGGCAAGACCTACGTCGTGAGCCAGGTGGTCGAGCGAATGCAGCGCCCCGCACTCGTGCTCGCGCACAATAAAACACTCGCCGCGCAGCTCTATGGCGAGTTCCGCAGCTTCTTTCCGCACAATGCGGTGGAGTACTTCGTCTCCTACTACGATTACTACCAGCCGGAGGCGTACGTGCCGTCTTCCGATACTTACATCGAGAAGGACGCCTCGATCAACGAGCATATCGAACAGATGCGGCTCTCGGCCACGAAGGCTCTGCTGGAGCGACCCGACTCGATCATCGTGGCCACCGTCTCCTCGATCTACGGACTCGGCGATCCGAAAGCGTATCTCGCCATGATCCTGCACCTCGATCGCGGCGACCGGATCGATCAGCGAAAGCTGCTGCGCCGCCTCGCCGACATGCAGTACACGCGCAATGACCTTGATCTGACGCAGGGCACCTATCGCGTGCGCGGCGATGTGATCGACATCTTTCCCGCGGAATCGGCGCGCGAGGCGGTCCGGGTGGAGCTCTTCGACGACATCATCGATTCGATCGCGCTCTTTGATCCGCTCACCGGAGCCGTGTCGCGCAAGATGCCGAGGTTCACGGTGTATCCGGGCACGCACTACGTCACCCCGCGCGAGCGTCTGATCGGCGCCGTCGATCAGATCCGCGAGGAGCTGCGCCTGCGGCTCGCGGAGCTGCGCGAGGCCGGGAAGCTCCTCGAGGCGCAGCGGCTCGAGCAGCGCACGATGTTCGACATGGAGATGATGAAGGAGGTGGGCTATTGCGCGGGCATCGAGAACTATTCCCGATACCTCTCCGGACGCGCCCCGGGCGAGCCGCCGCCGTGCCTCTTCGACTACCTGCCGAGGAACGCACTGCTCGTCATCGACGAGAGCCATCAGACCATTCCGCAATTGGGGGCGATGTATCGGGGCGATCGCTCGCGCAAGGAAGTGCTGGTCGAGTACGGATTTCGCCTGCCCTCGGCTCTCGACAACCGGCCGCTCAAGTTCGAGGAGTGGGAGCGGCTCGCGCCGCAGATGATCTACGTCTCGGCGACGCCGGGGCGCTACGAGGCCGGGCATTCCAGCCAGACCGTGGAGCTCGTCGTGCGCCCGACGGGTCTCATGGATCCGCCGGTCGAGGTGCGCCCGGTGAGCACCCAGGTGGACGATGTGCTCTCGGAAATCCGCAAGTGCGTCGAGCAGAACGAGCGCGTCCTCATCACCACCCTCACCAAACGCATGGCGGAGGACCTGACCGATTACCTGCGCGAGCACGGCGTTCGCGTGCGCTACCTGCATGCCGACATCGAGACGGTGGAGCGGACCGAGATCATCCGCGACCTGCGCCTCGGCAAGTTTGATGTGCTGGTCGGCATCAATCTTCTACGCGAGGGACTCGACATGCCCGAGGTGTCGCTCGTCGCCATCCTCGATGCGGACAAGGAGGGGTTCCTGCGCTCCGACAACTCGCTCATCCAGACGATCGGCCGCGCGGCGCGCCATCTGAAGGGCCGCGCCATCCTCTATGCCGACAAGGTCACGGGCTCCATGCAGCGCGCGATGGATGAGACCGACCGAAGGCGCCGCAAGCAGCTCAACTACAACGTTGCACATGACATCGTGCCGCGCGGCATCCGCAAGGCCGTGACCGACATCATGGAGGGGGCGCGCGCGCCGGCCGCCTCGCAGCTTCTTCGGGGCAGGCGGCGCGAGGGCAGGCGGGGAGAGCCCGCCGGGGCCGCGGACCTCAGGCCCGAAGCACTCGCCAGGGAGATGAAGAAGCTCGAGGCGGAAATGCTCAAGCGTGCCCGCAATCTCGAGTTCGAGGAAGCGGCGCGTCTGCGCGATGAGATCGAACGCCTCAGGCAACTGGAACTAGGCATTGCCTAGAGCGTTCTCTGTTGCGAAAGCGCTAATCAACAAAACACATGAACCGCTCACACCAGGCGACCACGAACGGAACCGTGCTGCTCACGGTGGTCGTGGTCGTGGTCGTGCTGCGGCTCGCGCAGGATCTTTTCGTTCCGCTCGCGCTCGCCGTCCTGCTCACGTTCCTTCTCGCGCCGATCGTCGCGCGGCTGCAGCACTGGCACGTCAACCGACTCATCGCCGTGATCGTCTCCATCGCTTTCGCCCTCGCTCTCATCGGCGGGGTCGGTGATGTCATTTTCGGACAGTTCTCCGATCTTGCGCACCAACTGCCGCAGTACGGGCTGCACCTGCGCCAGCACATCGCGCATCTGCGCGGGTTCCTACGTGGCGGTATCACCGATTCCCTGAACGCCATCGAGCGCCTGACCGGTCAGATCGAGCACCTCACCCCGGCCATCGGACAAACCTACGGCGTCCAGAAAGTGGAGGTCGTGCAGGCGCCGGCGAGTGTGTTGGAGATCATCAAGGAATTCATCGGTCCGCTGGTGAAGCCACTCGGTTGGGCGCTCGCCGTAATGGTGTTGGTCGCCTTCATGCTGCTGCGGCTCCCCGACCTGCGCGAGCGGATCATTCGCCTCCTCGGACCGCGTAATCTGCAGGCGACTACCGCCGCGCTCGATGATGCGGCGGCGCGTGTTAGCCGCTATCTGCTGTCGCAGCTCCTCATCAACGCTTTCACCGGGCTCTGGGTCGGGGTCGCGCTGGCGCTGGCGAACATTCCGAATCCCGGCCTCTGGGGCGCGCTCACGCTCGTGCTGCGATTCATCCCCTACGTCGGCGTCTGGGCGGCGGCGGCGATGCCGTTCGCGCTGTCGTTCGCCGCCTTCGACGACTGGATGCATCCGCTCGCCGTCATCGGGGCATACGGCACCGTGGAGCTTCTCAATTACTCGGTGCTCGAGCCCTGGATCTATTCCTCGAGGACCGGGGTGTCCCCGGTGGCGCTGCTGCTCGCGGCGGCATTCTGGACCTGGCTTTGGGGATTGGCGGGCCTCTTGCTCTCGGTGCCGATCACGGTGTGTCTGGTCGTCATGGGCAAGTACGTCCCGCAGCTCGAGTTCCTTGAGGTGTTGCTCGGCGATGAGCCGGCGCTCGAGCCTTACCAACAGCTCTATCAACGCCTGCTCACGAGCAACCGTGACGAGGCGGACGCGCTTCTCGAGGAGGCGATGCGGCTGCACTCGCTGCGGGAAGTCTGCGACATCGCCATCGTGCCGGCGCTGCGGCTGCTCGAGGCGGACTTCGCTGGCGGTACGCTGAAGCCGGCCAGACGCCGCGCGGTGCTCGATCAAATCCAGCAATGGGTGGATGAGCTCCTCGAGGGGCTGCAGCGCGCGAGCGCGCGTAATGGTGGAATAGCATGGCAGCCCCCCTCGGTGCTTTGCGTCCCGGCGGAGGACCAGGGAGATGCCATCGTGGCGAAGCTCCTCGTCTCCGTGCTGATCAACCGCGGCATCGCCGCCCGGGTGGGCACGCTCGAGCACCTGGAGGAGGAGGTCGACACGGGAACCGCCCACGGACTCGAGGCGGTGGTCGTCTCCGCACTGCCGCCGGAGGCCATCCCGCCGGCGCGGGCCGTGCTCAAGCGGATCCGCGCGCGAGCGGAAAGCCTACCCATCATCGTCGGGCTCTGGGGGCAGAACCGCGACCTCGATCGGGCCGAGCAAAGACTCGAGAGCGCGGGGGTGAGCAGGCTCGAGACGCGGGTGGGCGGCTGCGTGGAGGAGATCGAGCGGCTGCGGCGCGCGCCGGACCCGAGCCCCACGTTGGCGCCGCCCAGGGTGGTCCATGGCTCCTGATCCCTTGATATACTGTATGGCTCAAGCATAGGCGCGTAGCTCAGTGGTAGAGCACCACCTTGACATGGTGGTGGTCGGTGGTTCGATCCCACTCGCGCCTACCATAGACTCCAAGCGGCGCTTCCTCGTGATGCAAGCGGGAAGCGCCTTTTTTAGCGATTGAGAGAGCTTCGAGATGCCCGTTGTGACATTGCCGGATGGCAGTCAGCGCCGCTTCGACCGGCCGATGACGGTCGATGAAATTGCGGCCGACATTGGCGCGGGACTGCGCAGGGCGGCGCTCGCCGGACGCGTCGACGGCAAGCTCGTCGATACATCGCATGTCGTTTCCAACGACGCCAACGTCGCCATCGTCACCGACAAGGACTCCGCCGGGCTCGAGATCATCCGACACTCGACCGCGCATCTTCTCGCCCAGGCGGTGAAGCAGCTCTTCCCCGAAGCTCAGGTAACCATCGGTCCGGTGATCGAGGACGGCTTCTACTACGACTTCGCCTTCAAACGACCGTTCACCCCCGAGGATCTGGCGGCGATCGAGACGAGGATGGCGGAGCTCGCCAAGGCGGACGAGCCGGTGGCGCGGCGAGTGATGGGGCGCGACGAAGCGGTGGCGTTCTTCAAGAGCCTGGGCGAGCACTACAAGGCCGAGATCATCGCAAGTATTCCGGCGGGAGAGCAGATCAGCCTCTACGGACAGGGCGACTGGGTCGACCTTTGCCGTGGTCCGCACGTGCCGTCCACCGGAAAACTGCGCGCCTTCAAGCTGACCAAGGTGGCAGGCGCCTACTGGCGCGGGGACTCGCGCAACGAGATGCTGCAGCGCATCTACGGCACGGCGTGGCCTGACAGGAAGCAGCTCGAGGAGTACCTGCATCGGCTCGAGGAGGCTGAGAAGCGCGATCATCGGCGCATCGGCCGCGAGCTCGATCTCTTTCATCTGCAGGAGGAGGCCCCCGGCGCCGTCTTCTGGCACCCGAAAGGCTGGAGCGTGTTCCAGACCCTTATCGGCTACATGCGCGAGCGCCAGACTGCTGCTGGATACCAGGAAGTCAATGCGCCGGAGCTCATGGACATCTCCCTCTGGCAGGAATCCGGACACCGGGAGAAATTCGGCGAGAACATGTTTCTTACCGAGACCCCAGACAAGCGGGTTTACGCCATCAAGCCGATGAACTGTCCCGGACACGTCCAGATCTTCAAGCACGGACTGCGGAGCTATCGCGAGCTTCCCGTGCGTTTTGCCGAGTTCGGCAAGGTGCATCGCTATGAGCCCTCGGGAGCGCTGCACGGCCTCATGCGCGTGCGCGCCTTCACCCAGGACGATGGGCATGTCTTCATCACGGAGGAGCAGATCACCGCGGAATCGGTCGCCATCACGAAGCTGATACTCGATATCTACCGCGAGTTCGGCTTCGAGGACGTGCGCATCAAGTTCTCCGACCGTCCGCCGAAGCGCGTCGGGAGCGATGAGGTCTGGGATCGCGCCGAGAAGGCGCTGCAGGCCGCCTCGCAGGCGGCGGGAATCGAGTACACCCTGAACCCGGGCGAGGGCGCCTTCTATGGCCCCAAGCTCGAGTTCGTCCTGCGCGATGCCATCGGCCGCGACTGGCAGTGCGGCACGCTGCAGGTCGACTTCAACATGCCGGGGCGGCTGGGCGCGTATTACATCGACGAGCACAGCCAGAAACGCATCCCGGTCATGCTTCA
Source organism: Steroidobacteraceae bacterium (assembly GCA_050739115.1). Taxonomy (GTDB): domain Bacteria; phylum Pseudomonadota; class Gammaproteobacteria; order Steroidobacterales; family Steroidobacteraceae; genus 13-2-20CM-66-19. The sequence continues at coordinate 10,053 of JBOIAQ010000078.1, forward strand.
CCGGGCGATGTTCGGCTCGCTCGAGCGCTTCCTCGCCATTCTCCTCGAGCACCATGCCGGGCGGCTGCCCGCCTGGCTCTCGCCCGTGCAGGCGGTGGTGATGAGCATCACCGATCGCCAGGACGAGTATGTCCGCTCGGTTACGGAATCCCTGCAAAATCAGGGTGTTCGGGCCCTGCCCGACTTGCGTAACGAGAAAGTGGGCTTTAAGATTCGCGAGCACACGCTGCAGCGTGTTCCGTATCTCTTGGTTGCAGGCGATAAGGAGGTCGCCGCACATCTATTGTCAGTGCGCACCCGAAGCGGCAAGGACCTGGGCACGATGACCCCCGAGGCGTTCGCTGAACGCCTCCGCATCGAGCTCTCGAGCCGCGGGCGCCGTACATTGGAGGGTTGACGCATCGCCAGTGCAACAAAGCGGGTCCGGCGTAACGAGGACATCGTCGCGCCGCAGCTGCGAGTGATTGCGGCCGACGGATCGCAGGCCGGATTGATGTCCCGCTCGGAGGCGCTGCAAATGGCAGCGGCCTCGGAACTCGATCTGGTCGAGGTATCGCCAACCGCGGAGCCGCCGGTCGTGCGGATCATGGATTACGGGAAGTTCCTGTTCGAGCAGAACAAGAAGGCCCACTCGGCGAAGCGCAAGCAGAAGCAGATTCAGGTCAAGGAGGTGAAGTTCCGTCCCGGTACGGGAGAGGCGGATTACCAGATCAAGCTGCGTAATCTGATCCGCTTCCTCACCGAAGGCGACAAGGCCAAGGTTACCTTGCGTTTCCGCGGCCGTGAGATGGTGCACCAGGACATCGGGCGCAAGCTCCTGGATCGGGTTTCGACCGACCTTGCCGCATACGGCGCGGTTGAGCAGAACCCGCTCATGGAGGGCAAGCAGATGGTCATGGTATTTGCACCAAAGAAGAAGTAACGCTTCCAAGTTGTTGAACAACTTGGAGTCGTTCGCCCGTAGCGGGAATCCCGGATGAGCAGTCCGGATGCTTTGCGACCGGGGCTATAGCAACGAAATAAGGAGTTTCAGTCGATGCCCAAGTTGAAAACCAACCGGGCCGCAGCGAAGCGCTTTCGCAAGACAGCGACGGGCTTCAAGCGGTACGCGTCCAAACGTCGCCACAACCTCGGTCATAAGGACCGCAAGGTCAAGCGCCATGCCCGCTCGGGCGGTACGAGCCTCGTGCACGAGACCGACACCGGTCGGCTCGAGCAGTTGCTTCCGTATCACAAGTAACGCGCGCACGAGGTAATACCAGATGGCAAGAGTCAAGCGTGGCGTCACGGCCGGACGCCGTCACAAGAAGGTTCTCGGTAAAGCGAAGGGCTATTACAACGCCCGTCGCAAGGTTTATCGCGCAGCGAAACAGGCTGTCATCAAGGCCGGCCAGTATGCCTACCGCGACCGCCGCCAGAAGAAGCGTGAGTTCCGCGCGCTCTGGATCGCCCGCATCAATGCCGCGGCGCGCCTCTACGGCCTCTCTTACAGCCGCATCATCAATGGGCTCGGCAAGGCGGGGGTAGAGATCGACCGCAAGGTGTTGGCGGACATCGCCGTCCATGACACCGCGGCATTCGCCGCCATTGCGCAGCAGGCGAAGACCGCACTCGGCATCGCGTAGCCCAAGGTGGGCCTTGCGGCATGCAGGACCTGACGTTCCTCGTGAATGAGGCGCTGGGGGAGGTGGCCGCAAGCCCCGACCTCAGCCGCCTCGATGACGTGCGGGTGCGCTGGCTGGGGAAGAAGGGCGCCCTCACCGAGCAGTTGAAATCCTTAGGAGCCCTCCCGGCCGCCGATCGCCCCGCGGTCGGGCAGCTGATCAACGAGGCGAAGGAGCGCGTGCAGGCCGCCATCGAGGCGAGGCGCGGGGGTTTGGCGCGCGCCGAGGTCGAGCGCGAGCTTGCGGCCGGACGAATCGACGTCACGCTGCCGGGCCGCGGCGAGCAGCGTGGAGGCCTGCATCCGGTCACTCTCGCGCGGCTTCGCATGGAGGAGATCTTCCGCCGCGCGGGCTTCGAGGTGGTCACGGGTCCCGAGATCGAAGACGATTTCCATAACTTCGAGGCGCTCAATTTCCCGCCCAATCATCCGGCGCGGGCGATGCACGACACGTTCTACTTTCCCGACGGACGGCTGCTGCGCACGCACACATCGCCCGTACAGATCCGCGCCCTGCTGAGCGCGGGGGCGCCGATCGCGATCGTGGCGCCGGGGCGGGTGTATCGCTGTGATTCCGACATGACGCATTCGCCCATGTTTCACCAGGTCGAGGGATTGAGGGTGGATGAGAACGTGAGCTTCGCCAACATGAAGGCGGCGTTGCATGGGTTCCTACAGGCATTCTTCGAGCGCGATCTCGCGATGCGGCTTCGGCCCTCGTACTTCCCCTTCACCGAGCCCTCCGCCGAAGTCGATATGTCGTGCGTGTTCTGCGAAGGAAAAGGATGTCGCACCTGCAAACACACCGGCTGGCTCGAAATTGCCGGCTGCGGCATGGTGCATCCCAACGTCCTCATGGCGAGCGGTATCGATGCGGAGCGCTACACCGGCTATGCGTGGGGCATGGGGATCGATCGCCTCGCGATGTTGCGTTATGGAGTGAGCGACCTCAGGCTCTTTTTCGAGAACGACCTGCGGGTGCTCGAGCAGTTCCGGACCTTTTGAAATGAGGATTTCCTACTCGTGGCTGAAAGAGTGGGTGGGCGTGCCCTGGAGTCCGCAGGAGCTGGGCGCGCGGCTTACCATGGCGGGCCTCGAGCTCGAGGCGCTCGAGCCGGCGGCACCGGCCTTCTCAGGCGTCGTGGTCGCGGAAATCCTTGCCGCGGAGAAGCATCCGCAGGCTGAGAAGCTGCGCGTCTGCCGCGTCTCGATCGGGCGGGGCGAGTCGCTGCAGATAGTCTGCGGCGCCGCCAACGCACGCGCGGGGCTGAAGAGCGCTCTCGCGCTCATCGGCGCGCAGCTGCCGGGCGGTCTTGAAATCAGGGCGGCGAAGCTGCGGGGTGTGGAGTCAGCGGGAATGCTGTGCTCGGCGAAGGAGCTCGGGCTGGCGGATGCATCGAACGGCATTCTCGAGCTGCCCTCCGCTGCCCCGACGGGCGTGGCGTTGCGCGAGTATCTCGAATTGGACGACAGCGTTCTCGAGTTCAACGTCACTCCCAACCGTGGCGATACCATGTCGGTCATCGGTGTTGCGCGCGAGGTCGCAGCGCTGTCAGCCGGAGAGCTCACCGGGCCCTCGGCCGGAGGTGCGCGGGGCGAAGCGCCGGCGGTTAAAGTGCGCGACACTTTTCGCGTGCGCCTCGATGCGCCGGCCGGATGCCCGAAGTTCGTGGGGCGCATCATCCGGGGCGTCGACAACAAGGCCTCCGTGCCGGTGTGGATGCGTGAGCGTCTGCGCCGTGCCGGCGTACGTTCCATCAGCCCGGTCGTGGACGTCACCAACTACGTGATGCTGGAGGTGGGTCAGCCGATGCACGCCTACGATCTGGCCAAGCTGAACGGTGAAATACGGGTGCGCTACGGCCGGACGGGAGAGACCCTAACGCTGCTCGATGGAAAATCCATCGAGGTGCAACCCGATGTCCTGCTGATCACCGATGGCTCGGGGCCGGTGGGTGTCGCGGGCATCATGGGCGGGGAGCGCACGGCGGTGAGTCCTGAAACCACCGACGTTTACTTCGAAGCAGCCTACTTCTCTCCGGATACCGTCATCGGACGCGCTTTGCGGTGGGGCATGACAACGGATGCGAGTCAACGCTTCGAGCGCGGCGTCGATCCGTCGCAGCAGGAGCGGGCCGCGGAGCGTGCGACGGAGCTGCTGCTCTCGATCGCGGGCGGGGCAGCCGGTCCGCTGGCCGTGGAGCGCTCCGATGCACATCTGCCCGCGCGGCGGGCGGTGATGTTGCGCCGCAAGCAGCTCGGGCGCCTGCTCGGTATCGGCTTCGAGGATGCGCGCGTGCGTGCGAGCCTCGAGCGGCTGAGGATGCGGGTCGAGGCCACCGGGGAGGGTTGGCGCGTCACGCCGCCCGCCCATCGCTTCGACATTGCCATCGAGGCGGACCTCATCGAGGAAGTCGCGAGAATCATCGGTTTCCAGGCCATCCCCGAGACGGACGCGGAGGTGCCGCAGCGCTTTCCGCGCCTTCCCGGCGCGCGGCCACCCGAGCAGGCCCTGCTCGAGACCCTGGCCCTGCGCGGCTACCACGAGGCGATCACCTACGCCTTCGTTGATCCCAAGCTGCAGGCGCGGCTCTTCCCTGATCTTGCAGCCATCGCCCTCGCCAACCCGATTGCGAGCGACCTCTCGGCCATGCGGGTGTCGCTGTGGCCGGGGCTGCTCAGAGCCGCCCTCGAGAACCAGCGGCGGCAGCAGGATCGCATCAGACTCTTCGAGCACGGAGCGCGCTTCGTGACAGCCCCCGAGGCGCTCGCGGCGACGCGCGAAATCGATACCCTGGCCGCGGTGGCGTGCGGACATAGGCTGCCGGAGCAGTGGGGTCTGCCGCGCGAGATGCGCGAGCCGGCCGACTTCTTCGACGTGAAGGGGGATCTCGAGGCGTTGCTCTCCGCCACGGGTGCACGGGAGAAATTTACGTTCGAGCCGCGTGAGCTCTCGTGTCTGCATCCCGGTAGGGCGGCCCGAATTGTTCGTGGCGCTGAGCCGGTGGGCTGGCTGGGGGAATTGCACCCATTGCTCGTGGGGGCGCTCGAGTTTACATATCCTCCCGTGCTCTTCGAGCTCGACGTCGACGCATTGGCGGTCGAGCGGCCCGCATACCGTGAGATTTCGCGCTTTCCCCAGGTCCGTCGCGACCTCGCGGTGGTGCTCGATGAATCTGTGGCTTTAAGTCGCCTCGTCGAGCGTGTAACCTTCACGGCTTCGAGCCTTTTGCGCGATCTCCGCATTTTCGACGTGTATCGCGGCCCAGGCGTAGAAGCAGGTCGAAAAAGCGTCGCTTTTGGCTTGATTTTTCAGGACATTTCTCGCACTCTTACCGAGGACGATATCGCCGGCCTCATGACGGCCGTCGTCGCGGATTTGCGCGTAAGTCTGAACGCAAAAATACGAGAATAAGAGATGGCCCTGACCAAGGCGGAGATGGCGGAAGCACTCTTCAACCAGCTCGGGCTGAATAAGCGGGAGGCACGGGAGCTGGTGGACCTGTTCTTCGAGGAAGTGCGTGCGGCGCTGTCGAGAGGGGAGCAGGTGAAGCTCTCCGGCTTCGGCAACTTCGATCTGCGCGATAAGAACCAGCGTCCCGGCAGGAATCCCAAAACCGGCGAGGAGATTCCAATCACCGCCCGCCGGGTGGTGACTTTCCGTCCGGGGCAGAAACTGAAGGCGCGGGTCGAAGCCTATGTTGGAGCCAAAGAATAACTCGCAGCTGCCGGCGATTCCCGGCAAGCGCTACTTCACCATCGGCGAGGTAAGCGAGCTCTGCGGCGTGAAGCCGCACGTGCTCCGTTACTGGGAGCAGGAGTTCCCGCAGTTGAAACCGGTGAAGCGACGCGGCAACCGTCGCTACTACCAGCGCCAGGACGTCATCATCATCCGCCAGATCCGCAGCCTCCTCTACGATCAGGGCTTCACCATCGGCGGCGCGCGCAACAAGCTGACGGGCGAGGAGGCCCGCACGGATGTCTCGCAGAGCCAACAAATCGTCAAGCAGGTGAGGCTCGAGCTCGAGGAGCTGCTGAAGGTGCTGCGCCGCTGACAGGTATTTGGGCGTATCATTGCGCCTCGCGCGAGAGAAACCCCGCTCGCGTTCCTGGCAGGCCGGTAAGAACAATTCGTCGGAGCGTGGCGCAGTCTGGTAGCGCACTTGCATGGGGTGCAAGGGGTCCCGAGTTCAAATCTCGGCGCTCCGACCAGCCTTTCGGAGCATCAATTTTTTCCCTTATGGACACCTTCATGGACACCCTGAAGGAGGGCGGACCGTCCGTGATGCATTCCTGATCAATCCGTCTCGCGGCGGCTCACGCTCAACACTGGCAGCATAGCGGCTGTCGAGGGTTGCGGTTTTGCTGAGTTCTCGTCGAGGAGATTTACATGGGCACCACAGTCGATGTGACCATCCCGGTCGAAACCGAGGCCGCACGGGCCCTTGAGAATCCCGCCCGCCGCGCAGAAAGCTGACAGTCTCCCCGAACGGGCTCTTTTGCGGGCTGTGAACGAGCCGAACCGGCTCCTGCTTTCGCAGGAAGTGGATCGGCTGATCCCCCAGTTTTGAACTAATCTTGGATTTGAACCTAGCCTCATTGTCCGTACGTTGTACGGGTGATATCATTGTTGCTGGCGGTGAGGGTGTAAGGAGAGAAGACATGTCGACTTCGGCAAAACGTCGGGATGATCGGCTAGACGGAAGTTCGCCCGGTCGCCGAGGCGCGCGGTAGTCAGCAGAGACTGACTTTTCCCTGGTTTCCTGCGATAGGGCGATCATCTTTTGGTGTCTAAATGTAGTCACTAAA
>JBOIAQ010000079.1:0-16496 GCA_050739115.1 Steroidobacteraceae bacterium
CGCGAGGATGGCCTCGCGCAGCTCGATGGCGGTTGCAGCTGCCGCGGTGTGCTGCGGCGCGCGCTTCATGGAAACTCCGCTCTACACTCACTCGAGTGGACGAACACATGTTGTTTCATCTTTTACCTCATGCGCAGCATACCGCATCACGGCGACAATGCCAGAAGTGACGGGCATTTTTCATGTTGACTAGAAATAATATTTCCGGATCATGGTCACGAGGAGGTGAGCCTGATGATCCGTCGAACTCCCCACGTCAATGGCGGCCCGCCCACGGCTTCGATGGCCACCGGCCGGTCGCTGCGGCGACGGCTGGCTTTCATCAATTTCATCGCGAGCATTGGCGGATTGCTGTTCGGCTACGATACCGGCGTGGTCAACGGCGCTCCTCTATATGAGCCGCGACCTGCGGCTCACTCCGGCCGATGAGGGGGTTGGTCACTGCGGTGCTGCTGCTGGGCGCCGCGCTCGGGTCCTTGCTTGCGGGCCGGCTCACCGCTCGCATCGGACGCCGACGCACAATATGGCTGCTCGCCGCAACCTTCGTCGCGGGCGCACACGCCTGCGCGGTCGCGACCGACCAAGCCGCTCTCGCTGCATCCCGTTTCTTTCTGGGACTCGCCGTCGGAGGCGCCTCGGTGGTGGTTCCCGACATACCTCGCGGAGCTTGCGCCACCGGAGATGCGCGGACGATTGGTGACTTAGAACAAGCTGATGATCGTCTCCGGTCAATTGTTTGCCTTCGCAGTCAACGCCGTGATCGCCCACGCCGCGGAGTTTCTCCGCCACAGCGGCGACCTGTTCAATGACTTCACCATTCACGATCTCGACATGGCGCGCTACCTGGTGGGCAGGATCGTGGAGGTGCAGGCGTGCGGCGCCACGCGTCTTGCGGGAGGCTCCTCTGTGGTCCATTTATTCTAATTTGAATTGACATGATTCTTTTGTTGCATTAGAGTCATTTGCAGAATCGGATTGACGGGCCTCACCTGTCACTGCTTCTGGCGCATACGCAAAGTCTCGGAGGCGCTTTCGCTTCAAGCGGTTATGCCAGCGATCGTGTTCGGGGGTTTAGAGACGAGCGGTGAGAGGTCATCGGGGCAATGACTGCCTGCCATGGCGCGGCGGGCCAATACATCCGCATTACAATTTCCGAAACTGACTCGCGCGAAATTACAACGGTCACTGGGGAGCTTCAATGCATCTATGGCATGCCCGCGGCTCAATGCGAGCCATACCGTCCTTGTGGCTTCTCGCGAGCGCAGTAACGCTCCTGGCGTGCATTCCGCAGGCTCGCGCCGGCTCGACGCCGAGCGCGGTCCCCCAAAACAAGCAGAACGTCCCCCAAAACAAGCAGAACATCGAGTCGCTGCAGACGATAGAAATCGAGGCAACCCGCATCAGCCGTCAAGATGCGGTCCTGATCAAGATGAAGGCGCCCAATATCATCGAGGTCCAGCCGCTCGAAGAAATGAAGAAGCTGCCGGATAGAGACATCGCCGAGGCCCTGCAGCGTATCCCCGGAGTCTCCATGGAGACCGATAGCGGCGCGGGACGCTTCGTCGAGATCCGCGGCATGGATCCCGACCTCAACGAGACGGAATACGACGGGGTGCCGCTGCCGGTTACGAACCCCTCATCGCCCTTCGGGGGCTCGCGGGCCGTCGCACTGGACACGTTTCCCATGAACATCGTCGGCGGCGCCCAGGTCATCGAGACCAATGAGCCCGATATGAATGCCGAGTCCCTGGGCGGCACGGTCAATCTGCTGCCGCGCAGGGGCACCGGACCCGATGGGAAACCTTTCGTCGACATGGAGTTCGGCACGGGCGATGAGGTGTTGCGGTCCACTCCGGTGGTCAAGGGGTCGGTGACGGCCGGCGGCGCCCTCGACGGGTGGAGCGGGGTGATCACGGCCGACTACGATGACGATCAGCGCGGCGTCGACGATCTCGAGGAAAGCTACGCCGACAACCAGAGTGCCGGCGTGCCGAATGATCTCTTGAACGACATTGAATTCCGCCGCTACCAATACCATCGACGCACTTACGGTCTCGCGGGAAACCTCGACGGCAAGATCACCTCGAGCACCACGGTCTATGCGCGCCTGCTGTGGTCGGGTTACCTCGAGACGACGGTCAAGCATTATCTCAATTTGAACAACCTCGACGGTGCGACACCCTGTACGCCGGCGCCCTCGTGCTACTACTCTCCTTCCGACCCGAGCGACTTCTATTCGCCGCAGACGGACGTGCAGCAGTACGCGCGCAAAGACCTCAACCGATTCCAGAGCAGCGTCGCGATCCTCGGCGGCCACAGCGTGCTGTCGGGCGCCTCGCTCGACTACAAGGGCTGGTGGGTGCTTGGCAGCAATAACACCTCGTACGATTACTCCTCGCAATGGGACGATCCCAACGCCGTGCCGGTGCAGTATAGCTACGCCAACCCCGACTGGCCGACTTTTCAGACACTCGACGGAACCAATCCCGCCAACCCGGCGATCTATACCCTGACACAAATAACCGCCGGCCCGTCTGTCGCCACAGACCGCGAAGTCGGCGCTGCCTTCGATGCCACGATCCCTATCGGGAGAGACTCCGACGACCAGGTGAAGGTCGGCCTGATGACGACTCTGCGCCACCAGACCTATTTCGAACAGGATCCGTTCTGGAATCCGAACGGCACGATCAGTCTCGCGCCCTACGTCTATGGCCCGTCGCAAACCTATTACGATGGCCACTATGACATCGGCCCGGCGATCAGCCCGACCGGCGTTCAGCAGCTCGCGGACGACCCGACGCTCACCACCTACGGGGATGATGCGGCGGCGGACGCCTCTCTCACTACCGACGATAACGAGAACGTGTACGCCGCCTATGGCCAGTACAACGGCACGTTCGGAAAATGGGGGGTGCTCACCGGGGTGCGTATCGAGAAGACCCAAGCGACGTACCGGGGCGGGATCTACAACTCGGATGCGGATACCAACACTAGGGCTGCGGCGTCGGAATCCTACACCAACGCGTTCCCGACTCTGCAGCTGCGCTACCAGTTCATGCCCAAGCTGGTCGGCCGCATGGCTTTCTCGACCGCCATCGCGCGGCCGGGCTTCAATCAGATTACCCCGGGGGCGAGCGTGTCGGTCAGCGGAGCCAACGTCACGGTCGGCAATCCCAAGCTGAAACCCACGATAGGGGACAACCTCGATCTGACCTTGGGATATTATCCGGGCAGCGGCCAGATCGCCGAGGTGGATTTCTTCGGCAAGAAATTCACGAATTACATCCTGCTCACGCAGCAGGCGGTGCCGAGCTACAACTTTCCCGGTCTGATCGGGGTACCGACGATCGTTGACTCCTACAGCAACGGGCCGGCGAATGTCTACGGCGTCGAGGCCCAATACCAGCAGCAGCTCCTGTTCTTGCCGGCGCCGTACAGCGGCTTCGGTCTCAACGCCAACGCCACCATCGTGGATTCGAAGGCGACGATCCACCCCGCCTTCCAGGGCCAGCCGGCGGTGACCGGTACCCTGCCTTCGACCTCCAAGCTCACCTGGAACCTGGCGCTCTTTTATGAACGCGATCCCCTTGAGCTGCGTATCGCGGCCGACTATGTGGGACAGAACCTCTTCGGCTTCGGCGGGGTGGTCGGCGGCGCGCTCGACGACTACACGAGCCCGCGCCTAACTTTGGACTTCGGTTCCAGCTATCAGATCAGGCATCACATGGAGGTCTACTTCGACGTAAAGAATCTGCTTAATGCGCCGCTGAAATACACCGAAAGCTCGAACGAGTCCCGGCTGATCCAGCGGGAGTTCTACGACCTGACGCTGTACGCGGGGCTGCGTGCAAGCTTCTGAGGAGTCTCCGCTGATCGATTGCGCCGCTTGTCCACATCGTCAGCATTCGGCGCTCGGATATCTCTCTCCGCGCGAATATGAACATCGTCAATCACAAGTGGTGAAGACGTAGAGCAGGAAACGAAGACCGAAGAGGCTGAGGGACAAGGGGCTCATAGGGGCTCATTCAACGCAAGCGCAGTGGTGGGGCATTTCGCTATCGGTCTCGTGCGGCGCGCGAGCAAGTCGAGCGTGCACGGAGCAACCCGTGGACTGACCATTTGGTAGGCGCAGCTCGCCTCAAGGCCCTGCTTGCTGCGGTGCTGCTTCCCTGCGGGGTCGTCTGCATGGCCAGCCCAGTGGCCTCAGCTGCAACTCCTGTTTCCGAGAACGCCACCATGACGGTGTACGCTCAGCCAGTCACGGAGACCTTCCCGGCATACGGCCAGGTCCAGCCGATTGCCTCTTTGGTGGTGAGTGCGATCGAGGCAGGGGTCGTCGCCGACATGAAGGTACTTCTGGGCTCGCAGATAAAGGCGGGAGAGGCGCTTGCCACGCTCACCGGCCCTGAGATTCAATCACTTCTGGTCAACCGGAAAGGCACGGTTCGCAGCGCCCAGGCCCAGCTTGCCTCCGCAGACCGGAACCTCACGGTTGAGCGCCGGCAGCTCTTCGCGCAGATGAGCACTCAGCAGGCGGTTGCAGCCGCACAGAGCGCCGTTGCCGCGGCGCAGGCCGCTTTCGACACCGCGCAGGCGCAACTGCGAGTTGCGCAGGACATGCGGACACTGCGCGCACCGTCGGCCGGGACGGTATTGGCGATCAATGCGGCCGAGGGCGAACGCGTGATCGCCGGGCAGACTATCCTCACGCTACAGACCACCAATCGTCTTTGGCTCGCTGCCGTCTACTACGGGACGGATGCCGCCGCGATCCGCGTCGGCATGCCGGGGCAATTTCAGCCCGCCTCAGGTGGCGCACCGGTGTCGGTGAAAGTTGTAGCAGTCTCCGCCGCCCTCGCCCCAGATGCAGGGAAGTCCGTCGGGTTGGTGGCGATGGATAAGCCGGCCGGGCTTGCGCCGCCTGTACCGTGGTCGAACGGCGAGCGGGGCGCGCTCACGATCAATGGTGCAACACAGTCGCTGGTTGCCGTGCCCACGCGCGCCCTCATCCTCGATCAAGCGCGGTGGTGGGTGCTTGTACGGACGCCGAAGGGAGTTCGAGCACAGGAGGTAGTACCGGGCGTGACGCGCGGCTGGGATACGTTCATCGAGCGAGGCCTCTCGCCGGGGCAGCAGGTGGTGGTGCAGAACGCCTACCTCGAGTATCACCGCGGCATCGCGCAGCACTACATGCCGCCCGACTGAGCCCCGTGGCCGCGACGGTTCGCCCCATTTCACGCGGGTTAATGCGCCCCGCGCTGTGGGCACTGGTGCTCGCGGCCCTTATCGGTTACGCGGCTTATGCCTTCTTCCATATCCCGGTGGAGGTTCTGCCGCGGTTCAACTTTCCGCAGATCAGTCTGACCGTGCATCTGTCGGGAACCACGGCCAGCGAACTCGAGAGTCTCATCGTCTATCCGCTGGAAGGACAGCTTCTCACGCTCCCCGACCTGCAAAGCGTCCGCTCGGTCATGGGGGACGGCATCGTGGAGATCGACGTGCGCTTCCGGGAAGGCACCTCGGCCGAACTCGACCTGCAAGCCGTCAACGGCGCGATCGATCGCGCGCGTGGCCAGTTGCCGACGGCGGCCAATCCCGTCGCACAGATCATGGGCAACTCCATTAATGAAGTGGCGGACTATGCCGCTGAGATCCCGCCAGGGGTCGCCCCCGCCGAGGTGCAGCACGCGCTGCTGGCCGATGTGGCGCCGGCGCTGCGCGCGTTGCCTGGCGTGCAGTACGTAGACGCCTACGGTGCGGGCGATGAGGCGCTATGGATTCAGCCCGATCTCGGGGCGCTGCGCCGCTACGGGGTCTCTGTCAGCGCCATAGCGCAAGCTGTGAAGGACCAGGTGCTGCTCGAGCCAGCGGGCTACACGATGCAAGGCCACAACGATGTGCTGATCGAAGCCAGAGACCTGCCGGTGCACATCGCGCAGGTCGAGGCCATTCCTGTTCCGGGGCCACACGGCCCGATACCGCTTCGTGATCTGACGCGCGTTGTGCGCGCAGCGATCCCTACTCACAATGCAGTATCGCTCGACGGTCGCCCAAGCGTTGCCCTGACGATCTTCAAGCAGCCACGTGCCGCCACGACTCCGGTGACTCAGGCGGTCCAGGCGACCCTCGATGAAACGCTCAATCAACTGCCGCACGGGGTGCGCTGGATACGTACCTACAACCAGGGGTATGTCGTGCACCTGGTCGGTGCGGATCTGGGACGCAACCTCCTCATCGGCCTGGCGCTCGCGGTCGCACTGCTCTTCTGGGTGCTCGGTGCCGGCCGCGGGATTTGGGTACTCGCCTTCAGCATCCCGCTGGCGCTCGCTCTCGCCATCGCATCGCTGTACTTCGTCGGTCAAGACCTCAACCTGATGACCCTCGGTGCGCTCACGGTCGCCGTTGGGCTGCTGGCGGACGATGCGATTATTGTACTCGAGAGCATCTACCACCAATGGGAGCAGGGGGAGGGGCACTGGGAGGGGATCTGGAGCGGTGTGAGAAGGATCCTGATCCCTGATATCACCGGCACGCTGAGCAACGTCGCGATCTACGTACCGCTCCTGTTCGTCGGCGGACTCGTGGGGCTGTTCTTTATCCCCTTCTCGCTGGCGATGACGTTCGCGCTGCTCGCCTCGCTCCTGGTCTCACTCACGCTGATCCCGCTTGGACTCGGCTTCATCAATGCGCGCTCTGCAGCGGGCACAAGCAGCGGGCATCGAGCGCTCGAGTGGGTGCGGCACTGGAATGAGCGTCTCTTCCATCTCGTCTCCAGGGGCCCCCGGCTTGCGCTCGCGATTACCTTCGGCGTGCTCCTTCTGAGCCTGGTCGGGCTCGTGCTCGTACCCATCAATTTCCTACCCCTGCCGAACGAGGGGGTGCTGCTCGAGTCCTTCAGCCTGCCTCCCGGCAGCTCCCTGCTCGACACACGCGCGGCCGTGGACCAGATGACCCACCGGCTGCTTGCCGATCCAGCGGTCGCGCACGTCTCTGCCCGGATCGGTTCCGCGGCTAGCCAGCACTACACCGAGCCTGCCTACGCGGGCGAGATGCAGGTGGCGCTCAAGCCTGGCATCAACGTGAGCGCATTGGACCGCATCGGACAGCGGATCATCCGCGAATCCCAATTGACCGGGGTGCAGCTGTCGGTCGATACCCCGACGATCGAGCGGCTCGGCGAGAGTCTCTCGGGTCTGCCCCAGCCGTTCGTGATCCATGTGTTCGGCAGTGACGTTGCGCAGCTGCGCACGGTGGCCGAGGAGGTCGCTGCCCGCCTGCGTCCCATACCGGCGCTCTCGGACCTCTTCAACAATGACGACTATCCCATCACGCAACTGCAGATAGAGCCACGAGACGCTGCCTTGGCCGCCTATGGGCTCACGCCCGCACAGCTCTATGGCCAGCTCAACGCGCTCCTGAACGGGGAGGTCCTCGCGCAGGTCCCACAGGGCAACGTACCGCTCGACTTGTACATGCGGCTCGCCGATGCGCCAGAGACCTCCCTCGCCGAACTGGCGCGCCTGCCGATCCGCACCGATGGGTGGACGCCCCTCGGTGAGCTCGCGCATCTTGACCTCGTCGAGACCCCGAACCAGATTCGCCATATCGCCGGGGCACGGGCGCTCGATATCCTCGCGACACCCACGGGAACCCTCGGCGGCACGATCGCCGCAGCTCGCCGGGCGCTCTCGGGCCTGAAGCTTCCTCCCGGCTATCGCATCACCTTCGGAGGTCTCTATGCGCAGCTCGAGCAGGCCGTCATTGCCGTGCTCATCGCCGCGGTCGCGGCCTTTTTTCTCATGCTTGGCATTCTCGTTCTGCAATTCGATGGGCTGCTCGTTCCGGGAATCCTGCTGCTCGAGATCCCGCTGGCGATCACGGGTGGCACCGTCGCGCTCATCATCAGCGGGGTGGGGCTCAATGCCACGGGCGTGATTGGGTTTCTCACGCTGATCGGCATCGGACTGCGTCACAGCATCGTGCTGCTCGACCGTGCGAAACAGAATGAGGCTGCCGGCATGTCGATCGAGGAAGCCGTGCGGGAGTCGATACAGGTTCGCTTCCGTCCCATCGTGCTTACGGCGGTCACCGCAGCCCTGGGTATGTTGCCCACGGCGTTGGGCCTCGGCCAGGGAGCTGCCCCCGAGCAGGGCCTGGCAGTGGTGATCTTGGGCGGGCTTGCCTGGAGCGCGGTGCGTAGCACGAACTTGATTCCAGCGCTCTACGTGCATTGGCGCCGCCGGCAGCTGATGCGGGAGCAGCAAGCATGAAGCAAGCCGCCTCGTCCGCGGCTGCACGATGCCCCCGAAGCGTATCCATCGCGGCCATCCGCCAAGGGGTGATTGGGATGCTCGCAGGTTGCGCGGCGCTGCTGTCCGGGTGCGCCATCTATCACCCGAAACCGCTGCCCTCCAAACCAGATCTGGCCCGCGCGCCGGCCCTCACCGTGCCTGCAAGCGATCTAGGCATTCCGGAACTTAAGCCCGAGCCGTTCGATCTGGCGAAAGGTCTGACGGAGACCAATGTCGTCACGCTCGCCGTAGTTGACAATCCGCGCCTGAAGGCCGTCAGACAACAGGCAGGCGTGGCTCGCGCGCAAATGCTCGAGGCCGGTTTGCTTCCGGATCCAGAATTCTCCGGGGGGCCGTTGAAATCGGCTCTTCCTTTCACAGGGTACGCTGCGAACCTCGCGGAGAACATTGAGGCATTGGTTACCCGAGGCGCGGCCAAGGACGCAGCTCGGGCGCACCTCAACGAGATCAATCTCGAGATTCTCTGGCAGGAGTGGCAAGTTGCCGCGCAGGCAAGGGAGCTTTATATCCAAACCCGGGCGCTCGACCAGTTGCGCCGAGTTCTCGATCAGCGCCGCACGCTTCTGGCCACACTCTATGCGCGGGACGAGACGTCCCTCAAACAAGGCTTTGTAACGGTCAGCGCCGTGACTGCGGATTTTTCCGCTTGGGATTCGGCCGAGACAGCCTGGCGCGCTTTCGAACTTCAGGACAATCAGACTCGTCACGCACTCGATGAGCTGCTAGGCATTGCACCCGATGTTCACCTACGCCTGCAAGGGCCCGTTGGCGAGCACACGGTCACTCAGGGGGAGTATCGATCGGCACTGGCCGCGCTGCCGCACCGACCGGATCTTCTTGCATTACAGGCCGGCTATCACAGTCAGGAAGAGCTATTGCGCGAGGCCATTCTTGCCCAATTTCCGCTCATCAGCGCCGGAGTCGAACAGACCCTAGACCCTTTAGAGAACAAACCGTATATCGGATTTAACGTGACCCTCACACTCCCGTTGTTCAATCGGAACCGCGGTCCGATCGCCGTCGGTCGCGCGAGCCGCGAGCAACTTTATCAGGCCTATCAAGCCAGTCTTGATGAGACAACCAATCAAGCCGACCAGGTCTGGAAGGCGGTCCTAATCATGCAGCAGCAGCTCGGGAGCCTCGATCAGCAGCTCTCGGGGCTCGAGCAGGCCGCTGCTGAGGCGAGGGAGAGTCTGCGTCGCGGGACTGTGAGCCTCGCGGACTACGCCAGCGTGAAGTCCAACGCATTGGCCACCCAGGCTGAAGAGATCCAACTTCGGGCCTCGCTCGAGCAAGCACAGGCGGCGCTCGCGGTGCTCCTGGCGATGCCGCTTTGACGCGGCACCGCCAGACGTGCCGCGCCTGGCAGTGGTGAGCTTGGGCGGTCTCGCCTGGAGCGCGGTGCGTAGCATGAACCTGATTCCAGCGCTCTACGTGCATTGGCGTCGCCGGCAGCTGATGCGGAGCAGCCTGCATGATGTGAGCCATAACGCTCACCTCTGAACGACGGCCTCGCCGTGCATGCAGAGCAGTCGTCCGCCGCGGCGTAATCCGGACATACGGTTGCGCGCGACGTGCTGCTAAAGTTCCTCTTCGATGGCTACAAGGAAGCCTACCGTCGCGGAGCTCTACGCGTTCGTATCCGCAGTGCAGATCGGTGGGCGGATGAGTCCGGATCGCGGTCAGCCTGCGCACCTCGAAGCCGACATATCGCCACCCGGCGCTCGCGGGCGTGGTGGCGAGGACGCGGCCTTCCGCGTCCGGCTGTGTTGGACGCACCCGCAGGCTCATCGGCCCTCCCATCGCGCTCGGCGCACCCTCTCGTACTCCGCGCGGGCAGCGCGCACCGAATCGCTCTCCGAGACCTCGGGCACGGTCACGTCCCACCAGGCGCCGCCCGCAGCCGTCGCGGCCTGCGGGTCGGTTTGGATGACAATAACGTAAGTTTGCGGCGCCGCGCGTGCGCGCTCCAGGGCTGCGGACAACGCAGCGACATCCGGCACCTTCTCGCTCTGCGCGCCAAGGGCAGCCGCATGGGCTGCTAAGTCCAGTGAAGCGGAGCTCTTCCCGCGGGAATCCGCCAGCAGGTTGTTGAACGGCGCGCCCCCAGTGGTCTTCTGCAGGCGGTTGATGCATCCGAAGCCGCGGTTATCCAGCACGATGATGGCGAGCTTCAGGCCCAGCATCACCGAGGTGGCGATCTCGGAATTCAACATGAGGTAACTGCCGTCGCCGACCATGACTACGATCTCACGATCTGGTTCGGCCAGTTTGACACCGAGGCCGCCTGCGATTTCGTACCCCATGCACGAGAAGCCGTATTCGACATGGTAGCCCGCCGCGTGCGCGGGCCGCCACAGCTTGTGCAGCTCACCGGGAAGACCCCCGGCGGCGCACACGACGGTGGTTTCGCGTCGCGCCCAGCGGGAGACGGCGCCGATCACCTGGGCATCGGTGGGAAGCTCGTGCTTCTGCGGCGGCTGCACCGCCTGGCTCCACGCCTCCTCCCACATAGCACGCTCGGCCGCGATCAAATCGGTCCACGCCTGCGGCACGCGGTAGCCTGCGATGGCTTCGCTCAGTTGCCGCAGCGCCTCGCGGGCATCGCCGACGATTGCCATGGAGCCGTGTTTGTGCGCGTCATAGGCGCTTACGTTCACCTGAAGAAGGCGCGCGCTCTTGGCAAACAGCGTGCGCGAGGCTGTCGTGAAATCCTGTAGGCGAGTGCCGATCGCCAGCACGACATCGGCCGAGGCGGCCGCGGCGTTGGCCGCGCTCGTTCCCGTCACGCCGATCGCGCCCAGCGACTGCGGGTGCTCCCAAACGAGAGCGCCTCGTCCGGCCTGAGTCTCTGCCACGGGGATGCCGGTCGCGCGCACAAGCTGATCGAGAGCTGCCTCGGCCGTGGAGTAGAGGACGCCGCCGCCCGCAATGATGAGCGGCGTACGCGCGGCCCGCAGGCACTCGGCGGCCCGGCGGAGGCTCTCGGCATCCGGTGGCGGACGCCGGATGGGCCAGCTCGCAGGCTCCAGCATTCTTGCCGGAAAATCCCAGGCTTCCGCCTGCGTGTCCTGACAGAAGGCCAGCGTCACCGGCCCGCAGCCGGCGGGATCGAGCAGGGTGGCCATGGCGCGTGGCAGCGCCTCGACCAGCTGCTCGGGGCGCTGTATCCGGTCGAAGTAGCGTGACACCGGCCGGAAGCAGTCGTTGGCACTCACCGTGCCGTCGGCGAAATCCTCCACCTGCTGCAGGACCGGGTCCGGGGCCCGCCCCGCGAAGACATCGCCCGGAAGGAAGAGCACCGGCAGGCGGTTGAGGTGCGCAACCGCGGCGGCAGTCACCATGTTGAGCGCGCCGGGACCGATGGAGCTGGTGCAGACCATGGCCCGGCGGCGGCGCGATGCCTTGGCGAAGGCTATCGCCGCATGCGCCATCGACTGCTCGTTGTGCGCGCGAAACGTGGGCAACGCCTCGCCGACGGCGTGCAGCGCCTCGCCGAGCCCCGCCACATTACCATGGCCGAAAATCGCCCATGCACCGGCAAAATAACGCACCGGGCCACCGGCCCCGTCGACGAACTGTTGGGCTAGGTACCGCGCGGCGGCCTGAGCGGCGGTAAGACGGATCCGTGCCATGTGGGGGGTCCTCCGGAACTACGCCGGCGGATGGGGCCGCGCCCGACGCCAAGCGGCCACGACGGCCTGCAGGTTGGCGGCCAGCGCGGCCACTGTCTCGGCATCGCCGATTTCACCGGCGAGCCGCCGCCGGGCGGGCTCGGCGAAAATGGTACGCCCGACCGCGAATCCGCGTATCAGCTCGAACGGCGCCGCGGCCCGAAACGCGCTGGCGAGGCTCTCGGCGTCCGAGGCCAAGCCGAGGACGAGAACACCGCGGCACCACGCATCGCGCCGCCGGATCGTATCCTCGATAGCAGCCCACGCGGCCGGCACATCGCTCGGCTCGAGCTTCCACCAGTCCGGACGGATACCGAGATCATACATCCGCCCGAGAACCCGCGCGGTCGTATCCGCCTCGACCCTACCGTACGGCGAGGCGATGACCTCGAGCAGCAGCTCGTGGCGGGTTTCGCGGCAGGCGCTTTGCAGGCACAGCAGCCGCTCCTCCTGTCGCAGCCGCAGCGGCTCCGGATCGTCGGGATGGTAACGCACCAGACACTTGACGACGTGATTCTGCGGCCACGTGCGCAAGGTGGAGCCGACATCCGGCACGCCGTCGAACTGGAGCGGCCGGGAGCCGCTCCGCTCGATCGGCCGCCCGATCCAGTAAGGATGGTCGGCGGCGCGCTCCAGTCCCTGGCGGCCGAAGCCGCCGTCCAACAGAAGCCCAAAGCGCGGATCGCCGCGGGCCACACGGTCGACTGCATCGATTGCCAGCGCCTTGAACGCCTCCGCTGCCGACTCACCGGCTTTGAGCTCGGCGGCCAACTTCTCGAGAGGACCGCGGTGATCCATCGCGAGCACCAGCAGTTCCGCGGGGCGCGGCGCACGGGTCGTGGCCCAATGCACGTGCTCCAGCTCCTCGGACTCGCGCAGCCGCCGCGGCCATGATCCTTCGAGGAAGGCCGAGAGCTCCGCCCACGAAGGCGCGGCCGGCGCGCAACCGTGGCGAGAGACCACGAGCGCCCCGCACGCATTGGCATACCGGCAGCAGGTCTCGATGGGCTCGCGGCGCAGCCAACCGCGCAGAAAGCCGCTCATGAACGCATCGCCGGCACCGAGGATGTTGAATACTTCGACATCGAATCCCGGGGCTTTGGTGCCGCTGTCCAGCTCGGCTCCGATGGAGCCCTCGAACGCGACGCACCCGTCGGCGCCCAACTTGCATACCAACGCCGCCGGCGTCAGCGCGCGCACCGTGCGCAGCGCACTCATCGTGTCGGTCGAGCCGCCGAGGATATGGAACTCCTCCTGCGTGCCGACGATGAGGTCGCACAGCGGCGCGATCTCCTGCAGCCTCGCGGTCACGTCGGTGCTGGCGACGAAGCGATTTTCGCCAGCATCCGGCGCCGTCAGTCCCCAGAGCACCGGCCGGTAATCGATGTCGAATACGATCCGGCCCCCCGCTGCGCGGGCGAGCTCAGCCGCCTTGCGGCTCGCTGCGCGCACGCCCGGCTGCGACAGATGCGTCCCGTTGATGAGCACCGCGGCGGCACGGCCGATGAAGGCCGGATCGACATCCGTCTCGCAGAGTGCCAGGTCCGCGCAGTTCTCGCGATAGAAGAGGAGGGGGAAGCGCCGCTCGTCCCGGATCCCGAGCACTGCGAGGGCGGTCAATCGCCGCGGATCGGTGATGACACCGGCGATGTCCACCCCACAGCGGACCAACTCCTCGCGTATGAAGCGTCCGAAGTGATCGTCGCCGACCCGGGTGAGCAGTCCCGCGCGCAACCCCAACCGTGAAGCGGCGACCGCCGTGTTCGTCGGGCTTCCTCCCACGTACTTCGCAAAGGAGCCCATGTCCTCCAGCCGTCCGCCAACCTGCTCGCCGTACAGGTCCACGGAAGACCGTCCGACCGTGATCAGGTCGAGAGATCGGCCGCCGATCGGTTCCGCCACGTCGTGTCCTCGGGGTACTCTGTCGCTTCTGCAACTGTTATTCTATTATAGTATCAATCGGAAATACCATTCCACGACCTGCGGTCCAATGTCAGCGAACGAGGTATCGACTCTCCTCCCGCGGCAAAGGACACGGCCATCCTCCTCGACAGCAAGGCAGTCGCCGCCCCATGACTGCTACAGACTCTTCTCGGAGCGCCCCGAACATGATCGATGAACCACTCGCCGTCAAATGCGCACCGGTCCTGGTACGGCTGGGAGCGCTGTTTTTCTTCACAATAGCAGCCACTTTCGCCCGTGCGCACGCTGCCGATGTGGCCGCCAGCCCGTGGGTGCTCGAGCGCGTCGTGCTGCTGCAGCGGCATGGCGTGCGAGCGCCAACGAGTACGCCCGCCGACCTCGCACGCTATTCGGCTCAGCCTTGGCCGCGCTGGCCCGTGGGTCCGGGAGAGCTGACCGCAGGGGGCCGGCGGGCGCTCGCGGTCATGGCCTCGTACGTCAGAGCGCGATATTCAGGGTTGGAGCTGCTGCCGCATGCCGGCTGCCCGGCACCCGGACGGCTGTTCGTGTGGGCGGACAGCGCGGATCAGCGTACGCGCGCCAGCGGAGCGATCATGGCCGCGGGACTCGCGCCGGGATGCGCGATCACCGAACAACATGATTTGGCCGAACGGGATCCGCTGTTTCACCCGGTTGAGGCCGGCATCTGCCCGCTCGATGCGCGAGCTGCACGGGCGCAGATCATGAAGCGCGTCGCTGGCAACCTGAACGCACTCGGACCCCGATACGAGCGCGCGCGGCAAGCCCTACAGGCGGTGTTGTGGCCGGGCGGCCGCGGCTGCTCCGGCCCCGCGATGCGCTGCCCGATGAACGAGCGCAATCGCCTGAAGGTCGTGCACGGAAAGTTGAAGCTCACTGGCGCCCTCAAGGAGGGCGCCTCGCTGTCTGAAGACCTGCTGCTCGAGTACGCTGACGGTCTGCCGAGTGCAGAGGTCGGTTGGGGCCGGGCAGGCTCGCCAGAGCGCCTGCAGCAGATTCTGCCGCTACACGTCCGTTACGCGGATCTCATGCGTCGCACGCCCGAGATTGCATCGAGCGACGGCACGCCTCTGGTGCACGCGATGGTGCTTTTTCTCGAGAAGCAGCGCATCAGGGGGGCTTTTGCCGGCGCACCGCCCGTTCCCGGCAGCGCGACACTCGTCGTTCTTGCCGGGCACGACACCAACCTCTCCAATGTGAGTTCCATACTCGGTCTCCACTGGACGTTGCCGGCCGAACCCGATAGCACCGCGCCCGATACGGCGCTTGCACTCGAGCTCTGGCGTGATACCCGCGATGGGCGTCGGCATGTACGCGCGGTCGTGCTTTACCAGACGCTGGCCGAGCTGCGCGCGGAGGCTATGGGCGAGGCGACCGATACGCGAGGGCAAGCGGCACATGCCCTTGCCCTCGCGTTCCCCGGCTGTTCGGCTTCAGGTTGCCCGCTGCGCACGGTCAGTGCACTCATCGAGAGTCGTATGAGCTCGAGCTGCGGTCGGTAGATCTCACGGGTCGCTGCGCCCTCAAGGTGACCCGTACACCCCGATGCAGCCTCGTCGGCACGCGCCGCCCGTGCGGCTTGCGGCGATCGGAACGAAGACCTTGCCGGAGTTGGCATCGGCGGCGACGGAGTGCGCGTCCGGACCGGTCGGAAGATTTGCGATCCAGGTGCGGGTACGCGAGTTGACGATGCCGAGCACCGGACCGCCGGGATTGGCCACCGCCGCGAGGTAGTACCGGCCCGCAGCCATGTCGGACCATACCTCATCCGATCCGCCAACCTGCAGGCGGGCGAGGACCTTGCCCGAGGAAGCGCTGATAATGAGCGATTGCGCGGGAAACCCCGCCGCAACCGCATCGTCGCTGCAGCCGACCAGCAGCTCGTCGTGCGGCCCGAGGGCGAGGCCTGCCGGCACACACTTTTCCACCGGAAATTGCTTCACGAGCGAGTAACTGTGTGGGTCGATTACCGCTATGGCCCCATGGGCCTCGACATGATCGAGCACCGGGAGCGCCAGGTAAATCAGGCCGCTCTCAGGATCCCACACTGACGACTCTGCACCATCGGTCGCGTGCGTGAGCTGCACATGGCCGACGAGACGGCGGGTCTGGGTCGAGATGAAATTGAGGTCTGGCGGACCATCGTGCTTGCTGACGACCGCGACCAGATGATCTCGCGGATCGTAGCTCAGCTCATCCGTCTCCTTTCCATGCTCGGTGGGGATGCTCGCGACGATCCTGTGCGAGTGCACATCGACGACCTTCACCGTGCCGCTGTCACCTTCGCTGGCCCAGAACTCGTTCGTTCCGACGGCTACCACCCCTTTCGGACCGTCTGCAAAGCCCGTGGCTCGACCGAGAAAGCGACCCGTTGCCGCGTTGAACAGATCCAAGGAATGGTTCGATTTGTCCGCGAATGCGTAGATCCCATCGGCGTTCACGAATCCGATATCGAATTTCATGAGTGGCTTTCCAGGTATGGAAAGCGTGCCGATCCGTTGAAGCGTAGTCGTCCCGGCTGCCGCGAGAGTCAGCGCAGGCCCCGCTGCGAGAATGGTGGCAGTCGCGG
>JBOIAQ010000080.1:0-16272 GCA_050739115.1 Steroidobacteraceae bacterium
CTGCAATGCACCACGGCATCATCAGCATAACGAGCAAAGGGACAGTACGGGTGCTTCTCCTGCATCCAGCGGTCAAAGCAATAATGCATGAACAGATTCATCAGCACAGGGCCGATCACCGAGCCTTGTGGCACCCCTTGGCTGCGCGCAACGAATATCCCGTCCGCCTGCTTGAAGGGCACCTTCAGCCACCGCTCGATGTAGAGCACCGCCCATCGTTCCTTGACGTGTTTGCGCACCGCTCTCATCAGTAGCGTCCAGTCCAATTCATCGAACGCCTTGTGGATATCGAACTCTATGACCCAGTCGTACTTCCAGCACCGCTCCCGGGTCACCCCAATCGCCTGCAAAGCAGACTTTCCAGGGCGATACCCGTAAGAGTCCGGATGAAACAACCGCTCCAGAGCCGGTTCGATATAGAACTTGGCTACCGTCTGAGCGATCCGATCTTCCACCGTCGAAATCCCAAGCGTCCTCGTCCCGCCATTCTTCTTCGGTATCTCCACTAGCCTTATGGCCGGCGGGAAGTAGCAACCGGAACTCATCCGGTTCCACACCCGGTAGAGATTTCTCTTCAGGTTCGCCTCGAACATCTCCAGGCTTTCCCCGTCGATGCCCGCCGCGCCCCGGTTGGCTTTGACGTGCCGGTATGCTTCCCATACCACCCACTTGGCTATGCCAAACGGCTTGACCGCACTCGCAGGCTCCTCCCCGTTTCCGGGTTGACCCACATGCGCGGTCGGGACGACGTCGCCGCTTCGCTCCAGCCCCATTACAGGGCCTTCATCACTACCACCGGCGACTCCTCCACTGATCTGTGCATCGGTATTCCTCCTCATGGCTTCAAACCACTTGTCGTTTTCCTACACATCACAGATCAGATTTCCCGCGTTCCGCATGAGCGCCCATGTCGAGCTCGTGCCGCCTTTACACCGGCTGCCGCCTGGGCAGTAAGCAGATTTCCCCCAGGCTTATCCTGCCGGTTTCTAACCCCAGCAGTTTCGACAGCACTCTGTACCTCACGATGCGTCTTCGGACGGTTCACTTTCGTTCACCTTCTCGACACTCACCTGATGTCCTGAAGGACACCTTTTCCCGGATCGCTCACTACCATGGTCTTTTGAACCACAGCAGCATCCGGGCGGTTTGAGGCCCACATCTGCATGCTGACCTCGGGGGACCTTCCCCCATCACCCATGCGGCGCCGAAACCCATGATTTTCCGAAAGGATACTCACGAGTTTCGATCGCGTCGCACTCAGAACGAATACATGACGCGGACCGCGCCGAGCACGGTGGGAGGCGTAATGCCACCGCTCGGGTGACGCCAGTACTCGAAGTCGGGCTGGATGGTCCACCCGTGCGAAGCGTCGAATTGATAATAGCCCTCGAGTTCGCTTTCGTAGCCGTACCTGAAACGATTCTCTGCCGTGAGCAGGCTGTCGCTGAAAGCGATGCCGATCTCATCGTGGGGACGCGAGGCGGCAAGTCCAGTCCAGACCAGACCAAAGCCGATGTGCTGGCGTACTGCGGCGACCGAAGCCGGCGCGGTGCCGTACTGAAGAAACATGCCGATTCCGCGATCTGCGGAGCCGGCGGGCTGCCACAGCTTCTCACTCGCCACCAGGTAGACGGCGGCGGCGCGGTGCACCGTGCCGCCGAGGAAGCGCCGGAAGCGGCCGGTGTCGAGCCACGCGCCGACTTGAAGCTTCAAGGGCAGCCCGCCCCAACGCCCCTGCCAGGCCTCCTCGGTGACGAGCAGCTGGCCGCCGGGGTCGTAGGAGAGCTCCGTCGCGTGGTCCTTAAAGAGCCCCGCGGCGAAGGATAGGTGGCTGTCGGGATATAAGAAGACATCACCGCCCCAGGCACCCTTGGGGAAGGTCGGCAGCACGAAGGTGCTGATCGAGGCGTCCGAGGAGAAGTCCAGGGAGATGAAATTCTGGCCGTAGGGAACGGTGAAGAACTGGTCGTCGACGTACATGAGTCCGAGTTGGAGCTGACCCTTCTGGCCGAGCAGGTCCTGCTGATACCAGGCTCGATCGACCGAGGTCTCCGCGTAGGCGTCCATGTTGTCCGGGTCAGCGAGCGCGGGCACCTGATGGGTGATCACGTTCGACCCGCTGTGGCTTTGCACGTCGAGAAACAGCGTTCCGCCGGGCCACCCGAGCAGCTTCTGGGTGTCGAGGGTGGCGTTGATGTCGAGCAGGCGCTGGGCGTCAAAGGCGAGAGAATCGGGCAGGCCGCCCGAAAGCACGTGCGAGCCGTCGAGCTGGAGGAAGCCGCCGAACGTCACGCCGCGGTCCGCGAGAAATGCGGTCGCGCTCGATATCTGATTAAACGGCGCGCTATCGCGCCAGCTGTTCTCCGTGCCGCTGCCGGCCGGGGCCCCCGCCAGCGCGGGCGCCGGCAGCGCCGGCAGCACCAGCGCGCCGGTGAGCGCGAGTGTCGACAGCTTGCGCGTGCGCCGACGGTCCTGTTTCATCCGGGCAGCACGGTGCGATGCGTTCAGCGGCTCCCCCGCGAGTTCAATCTGCCCGGTCTATACTCGAAACACGCTGGAACGACTCTCAATCCCACGCCACTGGAAGTCGCCAGGGGCTCCGGACCGAACCAGAATCCGATTGAGTCAGAATGGTAGCGCAAGCAGCGTGGCGAGCACGGCCTGCGCCTGCTCCAGGGAGGCGCGCAGTTGGATCGCCTGCGCCTCGGTGGCCAAAGCATTGGAATCCACCCGAGCGTAGTCTACAAGACTCAGGTTGCCGTGCTGCAGGCTCTCGTGGGCCGCTGCCGCGGCCCGCTCGAGCTCCGATAGCCGCCCATCTAGGGCCTTCAGCTGACGCTGCATGATTCGCACAGCCTTCCACACCTGATCGACTTGGTTCGTTGTCTCATCAAGGCTGGCTTGGTAAGCCTGATAGAGGTACGCGCGGCTCGCACGACCGACCGCGATCGGACCTCGGTTGCGACTGAACAGGGGGAGCGTGAGAGTCACGTTGAATCCGATGGCCTGGATGTTGTCATCCGGTTCTCTCGCCTTCTCGACTCCGGCGCTGATGAGTGGAAACTGGGCGAGGATGGCCTCGCGCAACCGCTCTTCCTCGCTGTGATAGCCCGCCTGCAGTGCAAGCAGGTCCGGCCTGCGGCGCGGCAGTGCGGCGAGTGCCGAGCGGTACTGAGCCGCCGTCACGGGCTGCGCGCTTGGGGCGGCCCGTAGCCGAAGCCGAACACCAGGCGCAAGCCCCAGAAGCTCATCGAGCGCGTGACGAGTCGTGTTCTCTTGAAGCTCAAAGGCTCGCCACGCAACCTCGACCGAATTCCAGGCGATGAATTCAGAGGTCACGTCGCTGACCGTAACATCATGAAGTTTGAGCGACGCCTCGTCCTGGTGATAGAGCCTTGCAAGCAGCTTCCGGCGCTCATCCAACACGCCGCGCAGCTCTCCGAGCGCTTCGGTCTCGATGTATAGCGCCCGAGCTTGCTCGGCGACCTGCCATTCCTGCCAGAGGATGTAGAGATTGACCTGCTCGAGGTGCGCCCGGGCTGCGCCCTGGGCGGCGCCTCGGGTGATCAACGCCTGAATGTCCTCCGCCAGCGCTGCGCTGTATCCCGTGAAGAACGACGACTTCGAGAGCCCCCCGGAGAGCTGCGGATCGGGAAGCAAACCCGCTTCGAGCAACTGCACGCGGGCGAGCCCCGCTTGACGTCTCAGGGCTTTGAGCCGCGGATTGTCGACTACGGCGAGAGTAATGACGTTGGTCTCCGTCAACCCCTTCGCGGGATCCAATGGCTGAGGCTCGAGTCCCGGCACCCCGAGTTTGCTCACCGGCACCGTGAGGCGCGGCGCACGGGTGAGATCGGGCCCGGTGGGGAGCGGCTTCGAGTGATAGATCGCGCAGCCCGAGAGCAGCGCGGCGCACCCCGCCACTGTGCAGAGGATGCCGCCCCGGACCGCCGTGCGGGACCTCATAGGGATAGCGCCCTCGCGAGCTGCCGGCGACGCCAGTGCAGGTAGAGCGCGGGAATCAGGTTGGTGCTGCGCACGGCGCTCCACGCGAGGCCGCCGAGGATCACCACCGCGAGGCCCTGCTCGGGAGCGGCTCCCTGCCCGAAGCCGAGCGCCGTCGGCAGCATGCCGAGGATCGCGGTCAGCGCCGTGAGCACGATGGGGCGGAACCGCACGTGGATGGCCTCACGCACTGCCTGCTCGACCGGCATGCCGGCCGCCTCGTTCAGACGGGCCCGATCGAGCAGCACGATGCTGTGGCGCAGTCCGATGCCGATGAGTGTCAGAAAGCCGATCACGCCGGTCGCGTTGAGCCCGACCCCACTCACGATCAGCGCGACGGTGCCGCCGGTGACGGCAAGTGGAATCTCGAGCATCAGGATCCCCGGAACCAGTAGCCCGTCGAACTGAAGCACGAGGATGCCCAGCATCAGGACGAAGGCGGCACCCGCGGCGACGAGTAGGCCAAGCGCCGCCCGCTCGAGCTCTCCATACAGGCCGCCGAAGGCGATGCGGTACCCGGGCGGCAGCTTCAGGCTCTTCAGCGCGCGGCGCGCTGCGGCTACCGTGCCGCCGAACGTGCCGTTCGGCGTGGCGAGAATGTCGAGCGCGCGAGCGCCGGCCACGTGGCGAATCTGGTTCGGGGTCTGGATCAGCCGCAGCCGCGCGAGCTCACCGAGCGGCGTCCAGCCGTCAGTGCGGATCGGGAGCCTCGCGAGCGCCGCGAGCGACTCGCGCGGTGCATCTGCGAGACGCATGTACAGATCGAGCGGCACGTTGTCATCGGGCACGCGCGCGAGCACGTCGCCGTTGAGCAGCGGATCGAGCTGCGCGTAGAGGGAGGCCGGCGTCAGGCCGTAGGCGGCGAGCGCGGACGCGCGCGGGGTGATCTGCAGCTGGGTGACCGGATAGCCGTCGTTGTTGAAGAGGTCCGACAGCGCCGGGACCCGGCGCAGCCGCGCGGTGATCTCGTCCGAGAGGGCGCGCAGCTCCTGCACCCTGTTGCCGAACACGTGGATCACGAACGGCTGCGGCAAGCCCGAGAGGCTCTCCCCGAGGCGCTCGATCGTCGGGGTGTCTACCGACAGCTGCACGCCCGGCATGCTCGACTCCTGGCGGATCCGCTCCCCCATGCGGTCGAGCGCGTTGACGTTGATGCCAGGCTCGAGCGCGACCTGCAGCTCTCCCGCGTAGGAAGGCTCGGTGTAGAGGGTGTTGCCGGAGGAGCCGATGCGCGCATACACATGCGCTACCACGGGGTCGGCGAGCAGTCTTCGGGTGATTTCGTCGACGACTGCGCGTGACTCCACGAGCGAGCTGCCGGGCGGCAACGTGAACGACTCGAGCAGCACCCCCTCGTTCGGCAGCGGCAGAAAATCGATCGGCACCAGCAGCAGGCCGAGGAGGCTCAGGATCAGGACCGCAAAGGTGATGGCGAGACTCGCGCGCGGGGTACGCTCGACCAGAGCGAACAGCCGCTCGTTGAGGTGGCGCAGTCGCTCGAGCAGGCGTTGCCCGCCGGTCGGGGAGCCGGGTGGCACGGCGCGGATGAATCCGAGCCCGAGCGGAATCAGGGTGAGCGACACGAGCAGCGAGGCGATGAGCGCGAAGGTCATCGCCAGGGAGAACGGGATGAAGAACAGCCCGACCAGGCCGCCGACGAACAGCAGCGGCACGTAGATCGAGATGTTGGTCAGGGTGCCGGTGATGTCCGGCAGCACGACACTCCTCAAGCCCCTCCCGATCCCCGCCCAGTGCTCATCGCCCTCCTCCCAGCAGTGATAGATGCTCTCGAGCACGATGATGGCGTCGTCGGCCAGCAGCCCCACGGCGACCGTGAGCGCCCCGAGCGTCATCATGTTCAAGTCCTGCCCGGTGAAATAGAGCGTCGCGATAGCAAGCGCGAGCGACAGCGGAATGCTGAATGCCAGCACCCATATGCCGCGGCCGGCCCCGAGCACCCAGAAGAGCACCGCCACCGCGAGTCCCATGCCGATCAGCAGATTGCGGCCGAGGTCCCCGCCGATCAGGTGCACGATGTGCGCCTGGCTGTAGGTGCGGACCCAGCGCACTCCGGGCGGCAGCTCGTTCCGCATCGCCTCGAGGGCGGCTTGTACGGCGCCGACCACGGGCGCCGTGGCCGCTCCCGGTTGCTTGATGATGGTGAGCGCGACGCTGGGGCGCCCGTCCAGCTCAACGGCATTGTGTGTCGGGATGGGCGCGCGCACGATGTGCGCGAGAGCCCCTAGCGGGATCGGTCCACTCGGTCCCCGAACCGGAATGTGCTCGAGCTCGGCGATGTGAACCGGGAGCCGCCGAGCTTCGATGAGCACGTCGTTGTGCCCCTGCGAGGTATAGCCGGCCGGCTCGAGCAGAACCTGGGATCTCACCGCTTGCGCGACGGCCGTCACCGCAACGTCGTAGCGGCGCAGTGCGCCGAGGCTCGGCTGGATCCACAGCGCCTCATCACCAGCGTCGTACACCTCCACGAACTGCACGCCGTGCAGCGCGCGCAACGCCGGCGCGATGTTGGCGAGCACTGCGCGCTGCACCTGCGCGGGCGCGATGTCGGTGGGAATCTGCGCGGTGTAGTCCGCCACCTCATTGATGGCGTCGCCCATGATCTCGGCGAGCGGGTGCGCCGAGGAAGGCAGCTGACCGCGCGCGCGGTCGATCGCACCGTTGACGGCCTGAAGGTCCTGCTCGGTCCCTGTGCCTTGACGGAAGCGCACGTCGACGCGCACGACGCCGTTGCCCATGAGGGAGCGGACGCTCTGCAAGTGCGGCAGCGTCAGGATCTGCCCCTCGAGCGGATAGACGATCAGGCTCTCGAGCTCGCTCGCGGTGGCTCCGGGCAGGTGCACGTAGACGCTGATCTGCGGAAAATTGAATTGCGGCAGCACCTCGACGGGAATGCGCAGGAACGCGTACACGGCGTACGCGATCAGCGCCGCGAGCACGAGCGCCCACAGCACGGGGCGCATCAACACATGCGGGACGGGACGGACGACTGCAGCCATGCGTCAGTCGGGCGGCGCGTAGCGCTGGGCGATGCCCCGGTGGAACTCGAGATAGGCATTCTGCACGAGTACCTGCTGACCGGGCGCAAGGCCCCGCTCGATGAAGGTCTCCCAGCCGCGTGTCGGACCCGGGACCACGGCCTCGCGTTGAAATTCCTTCGGCGTTCGCACGAGCACCCACCAACGCGCTTGATCGAGAATGAGTGCGCGCGTCGGCACGGCAACGAGGTGCTGCGTCGGGCCCGAGAGGGTCACCGTGCCCCGCTCTCCATTCAACCACGGTGCTGTCGGCCCATGGCCGGCCGGCGAATGCGGATCGATCGCCACCAATCCGACAGACTCCCCTCCATCGGCGGCCAGGGCGGCGGAGATCGCCACGACCTTCACCGGCACAGGGGCGCCACCCGAGGCGGGCTGGAATCGTCCCGCCATGCCGACGCGGATCGCTGCCGCATCTACCCCGTAGTACACCGCCGCAAGCCACAGACGATTGTTGGTCTGCAGCGTGAAGACAGTCTGCCCGGCCGCCACGCGTTCACCGTCCGCTGCGTTGACCGCCAACACCATTCCCATCGATGGTGCACGGACCGTGCGCATCTCCTGCGCGACCCCAAGCTCGGACTGTGCGGTGTCGAAGGCGGCCTTAGCCGCCGCAACGGCGCTCTGCGCCGCTGCGATCGCCTGTCGCGTGCTCAGCTGCGCCGAGAGCTGCCGGCGCTCGATCGTAAGGTACCGCCGTGCGGTGGCGAGCCGGGTACGGGCGCTGCGCGCCGCGCCCTCCCGTCTGGTGAGGAGCGACTGAAGCTCGGGACCGGTCAGCCTGGCGAGCGCCTCTCCAGCCTTCACCTTCGAGCCCGGAACCACCCGTAGCGCCGCGACCATGCCCGATTCCACGGCGCGCACGGGGAGAAGGGCAATCGGCTCGACCTGGCCATAGGCCTGGAACTGCTCGGCGACAGGCTCGGCGTGCACCGTTATCGTCCCGGATTGCAAGTCGGCGGCCGCGCTACGGTCAGCCGCCGCTGCGACGCCCGCTCGTACCGCAAGACACTGCAGGACGATCACCGTCGCGAGTGCGGCGCACCCTCGCGCGGCTGGCATGGTCAGGAGGTCAGGGCGAGCAATGGGTGCATGACACGCGCCCCGTATATGACGCCGAGTGCCATAGCGGTCAACAGCACCGGAAGCAAGAGGAGCGCCGCCCGCTCGAGGCTGAGCATTCGCCGCGTAGCGGCAGCCGGTGCCTGCGCAGCGAGCAGGCGTGACATGCGATCCCGCAGCGCGCGCGAGTCACCGATCAGGCGCGCGTGAGCCAGCTGCGTTCCGCTGAGCAAGGCACGCTCTTCCGGTGCGACGCGGTTGAGATACCGCACCGATGCCAACACGGCGGCCGCCAAGTCCGCCCCATCGGCACCTGCGGCGCGGGCCTCTTCGTCGCGGGCAAGCTCCAGCGCCTCGAGCCAGGTCCCGAAGCGCCTGCGTGCCGAGGGCCACGGCCACTGAAGATCGGTCACGAGCTGGGCGAGCAGGATGCGCAGCGGATCGCGATGTAGCGCGTGCGCTCCCTCATGCGCGAGCGCTGCGCGAATCACGTCGTCATCGAGCTGCTTGGCGAGGAACGGGGAGAACGACACCACTGGCTGCAGGAGCCCCACGGTCGAGATACCGCATTCCGGGAGCGGGCGTAGCACTGCCCACGCCGCTCTTGCGGCCGCGCGCGCGAACAACAAAGCGAAAGGGGCCCCCGCGGCCAGCACGACCCAGGGATCGAGGGGACCTGGCACGGGGTCTGGCTCGGCGAGCGCCCACCCAACGAGCCACGCCGCCACGAGGAGCACCGGGACGAGCGGACACCAGAGCCTGAGCCAGCTGCGGCGCTCGAGTTCTCGGGCGCCAGCGTCGTGCGAAACGCGCGACGGCCAGGACGCCAGTGGCTGCATGGCGAGGCCGCCGAGCAGCATGATCAGTATCGAGAGCAGTGTCTCACGCTCCATGCTTCGACCTCTGGCGCGCCGCTACCGCCCGCTCGAGCTCCTCGAGGAGGGCCGGGTCGACGGCATCGACCGCCTCCACCAGCGCCGCGACCGCCGCGCGCGGGGTCGAACCCAGAAGGCGTGTCACGGCATTGCGCGCCCGCGCGCGCTCGACCTCCTCACGCGCGACGCGGGGCCGGTAGAGGAAGGCGTTCCCTTTGCGCTGGCGCCGTATCAACCCCTTCTCCCGCAGGCGGTCGACCACCTTCGCGGTGGTGGTGTACACCAAGCCCTGCGGCGCGCCGAGCCGTTCGTGAAGATCCCGCACGGAAGCCGTGCCCAGCTGCCAAAGCTCGCTCAGCACGGCGTACTCGAGGTCGTCGGCCGGCAGGCGAAAGCTCTTCATCGCCACATACTACGACCACCGTCGTACGAATACAAGGTATTCGGTGCGCTGCGACGCGGGTCGCGCCCGCGGTGGCGCGTATCCGCAGGAACTCGTCACGGGCGGCAGGATTAGGAATCGGTGCACCGCGTGCTCCAGCCGCAAGAGAGCGGACACGCTACGACGCTCGTCGGTGTCCTGGGCTTGGCGGCCCTCTCGGCGAGCACGTAGAGGAGGCGGACCAAAGGTTCGGATACCCAGGTCTCCACCGAGATCGTGAGCGACGGGGCCAGTGTGATTCGAGTCAGGCGGCTCTGCGCGGATCAGCGTCCTCTGATTGGCCAGGCGAGCGCCTACCGAGAAGCATCGGCTCGTGAGGCGTCGGCAGGTGTGAAGCGAGCATGGCGTCCACTGACGCCTGGTGTCCAGCCCTGGCAATGATCGAGATGTCGGTATTAGACCGCAGCGCGTCGATGTAATCCGCCCATGCCTGCATCATGGCACGCCGCTGCGGTAGATACTTCGCGTGGTTGTAAGCTTTTCTGACCTTGTTACGATCTGTGTGTGCGAGTTGCACTTCGATCCACTTGTCATTCCACCCCAGCTCGTTGAGTTGAGTTGAGTGGAGGCAAGGGCCCGAAAACCATGCCACGTCATCTCGGCACCGCTATATCCCATCGCTCTGAGAGCGGCGGTGATACAGTTCTCCGACATCGGCTTGTGCGGCTTGCGCAGTTGCGGAAACGCATAACGCCCGTGCCCGGTATGAAGCCGGATTTCGCCAAGAATCGCGACCGCTTGCCGAGCGAGGGGAACGACGTGAGGCTCGCGCATTTTCATGCGGCTCCAGGGCACACGCCATTCGGGTGTCGGTCCGTCAAGACTAACGTTCGACCACTCCATGGTTCGAAACTCTATCGGTCGCGGAAAGATGTACGGCACCAATCGCAGCGCAAGTCGCGTAAGCGGCTCGCCGTGATAGCCCTCGATTGCGCGCAGCAAGCCGCCAATCTGAATTGGATCCACGATTGCCGCCATGTTCTCGGATTCGACGGGCGTGAGCAGCCCGATCAGGTCTGCGCCAACATCCTCACAGTCGCGGCCCGTTGCTTTGGCATATCGCAGCACGCGGCTGCAAATGGAGCGCACGCGGTGCGCAAGCTCGAATGTTCCACGTGACTCGATTCGGCGGAGGATTTCCAGGAGCTGGGGGGCCGTAATGGCGCCCACTCGGTAGGCGCCGATGTACGGAAAGACGTGCATCTCCAGCCGCCGGTTCATCGTGTCGATGGTCTCCGCACTGATCGGCTCGCGCTTGCGAGCCCGAGGTTTGCGCCGGGGCGAAATCGTGCGTTCGACGATCTCGGCCGCAGTGGCAGGCGGCTCCCCGCCCGCGAGACTCGCCTTGCGCAAGAGCGTGAAGAGCTCGAGCGCCACGGCCTGAAACGTATCGGCCGCACTCGCCGCCGCGCATTTGCGCTTGACCGCCGGATCAACCCCGTTGGCAAGATCCCGGCGTGCCTCGTCCCGCTTCACGCGGGCTTCCTTGAGGGAGACCTCGGGGTACGGCCCGAGCGCCAGCAACTTCTCCTTTCGATGCGGCCCGCCGTTCGGGAAGCGGTACTTGAATCGCCACAGGCGCCCGCCCGATGGCATCACGACGAGGTAAAGGCCCTTCTCATCGAAGAGCTTCCGCAGCTTCTCGGTAGGCTTCGCCGCGCGAATGACAATATCAGTGAGCATTGGGGGTATGCCTCTTCAAGGCAGGGCCATCTACCCCCAGATCTACCCCCACGGCGGCCTGGCTGTCCGCAGACAATGCGCGACGTCGTTGGACCGCATTGTTCCGGTTTTCAGGCACTTGGGTTCTTCGGTGGCCTTCCCTGGACACCAGCAGAACACCAACTGGCGGAGCGGACGGGACTCGAACCCGCGACCCCCGGCGTGACAGGCCGGTATTCTAACCAGCTGAACTACCGCTCCGACTTCGGGGGGCCGAATGCTATAGGACGCCCTGGCCGCTGTCCATGCGCTCGATCTGTGATCGGCGACAGTCGCGCCGGCCGACGGCGCATGGTAGCGTTTATCGGCTCGGCCACGGCGGCGGTCGTGTCAACCTGATCTGGGCCCGCGCGCTTGAGCATGGCGGGGCTGGGAAGTTTCTCGGAAGGTTTCGAGGTCTAGGAACATGAGATCATTCGGTTCGCCCCTCTCTCTGGCGCTCGCGCTCGGAGCGGTCCTCCTCGCCAAGGGGGCTTGGCTGCCAGCCACTGCTGCCCTCGGTGACACCATGGCCTCGATCCAGGCTGACCAGCTCAGCCTGAAAGGCCAGCTGCGGGTACGGTCGGAGCCCGGCTATTCCGTCCAGGAAATCACCGCTGCCAGCGGCACGGTGGTCCGGGAGTACGTGTCCCCGGCCGGGGTGGTGTTCGCCGTGAGCTGGACTGGCCGGGCCATGCCCAACCTCGAGCAGACGCTCGGCACCTACTTCACCCGATACCAGGCCGCCGTGAAGTCGCAGCGCGCTGCTCATGTCCATCGCCTCGGACATGATCAATTGGAGGTCCGCACCCCCGGGCTGGTCGTGCACGCGGGTGGGCACATGAGGCAGTACTTCGGCATCGCCTACGTACCCTCACTCCTGCCTGCGAATCTCTCGATTTCCGATCTTCACTGAACGCTGCGAGGGAAAGTGCGCAAGCTCATTATCGTGGGTCTCGCCCAGACCCTCTTTCTTCTCGCCGGCTGTGGCGGCGGCTCGGGCAGCCTTACCGGTGGCGGCGGCGGAAGTGGCGGCGGCGGAAGTGGCAGCAGCGGCCCGCCAGCCAACACCGTCGCCATCACCGTGGATAACGGTCCCGACCCCCAGGCCGGATATGACGCCGACACTCCGTTCATTACCGTCACGGTCTGCGCCCCGGGCAGCACGAGCAATTGTCAGACGATCGATCACGTGGAGCTCGATACGGGCTCCTACGGGCTGCGCATCATGTCCTCGGTGCTCACCTCCTCCCTCGCCTCGGCGCTGCAGTCCGAGCAGGGCTCGGGCGGCAATGGCATCGTCGAATGCACCGAGTTCGTCGACGGCTTCAGCTGGGGGCCGGTGAAGCTCGCCGACGTGCAGATCGCCGGGGAGTCGGCCAGCAGCGTTCCCATGCAGGTGATCGGCGATCCGAGCTACGAGAGCGAGATTCCCACGGGCTGCTCGAGCACCGGCACTGAAGAGGACTCCGTGGCGGCCTTTGGCGCCAATGGCATCATTGGTATCGGGCCCTTCGCCCAGGATTGCGGCAGCAACTGCGTACTCAGCAACAGCCAGTACGCGGCTGACCCGTTGTACTACACCTGTCCCTCCGGCGGCACGTCGACCAGCGATTGTCAGGCCACAGGGCCCGCCACGGACCAACAGGTAACCGATCCGGTGGCCGACTTCCAGACGGACAACAATGGGGTGATCGTCGAGATTCAATCGGCTACAGAGGGTGCGACCACTGATACCGGAACACTGATATTCGGGATCGGCACCGAGAGCAACAATGCCCTGGGGGCACAGACCGTGCTCACGGCGGATCCCAACTATGGAGATATCAGTACGACCTACACCACGCAGGACGACCACCAGATGATCCTGCCTTACTCGTACATCGATACCGGCTCGAACGCCTATTATTTCGCGGACGGCGGGATCCCCTCGGACACCAATTGCAGCAGTCAGCCCGGTTACAGCAGCAGCAACCCGCAAACGTGGTTCTGTCCCGCCTCGGAGCTCACGCTGAGCGCGACCAATTCCGGTCAGAACGGGCTGCAATCGACCGTGGACTTCTCGATCGGCAACGCCTACACGTTGTTCAATAGCTATCCGACCGGCACGGTGTTCGATGACCTCGGCGCGAGCAGTGGGCCCGAGCCCGGAGATTGCAGCGCAACGACCCAGGATTTGTCCTGCGTGTTCGACTTCGGATTTCCGTTTTTTCTCGGCCGGGACGTGTACATTGCTTTTGCGGGCGCCAGCACCACCGGGGGTACGGGCCCTTACTTCGCGTATTGATTGGCTGACACAGGCCTGCGGCCGTTGCAGCGGCCCGCCCATTCACTGCCTTTGACCTCGGACGGGCTTGCGCACGGACTACGGCCCAACGCCAACGACCGGCAGGTGCGCGCGCCGCAGCCGGAGATTGAGCCGGCGAATTGCCGCCTGGCGAGCCTGCCAGGCGCGTACCGCCTCGTTGAGCGCGCCGGATTCCTTGCGGAACACCGCGATGTCCGCCGGCGTGGGGGCCAGGTCGGCCGATTCCGCATCGGCCTCGATGGTGCTGATGTCTCGGCTGATCACGCCGAGATCCCCAGCACCGCCCAGCTCCCCGGTGGCATCACGGAGCATCTGCACGCTCGCAAGCAGCGATTGCTGCGCGCGCCCCGCCGTCAAACGCCGGGCGAGCGAGTCCAACTGGCTGTGGGCGGCGCTTTCTACGCGGTATACCGAGCTCGCGCGCTCGAGCGCCCCGCAGAGCGACTGGCTGAAGGTGAGCAGCGCGCGCAGGTCGGCGCTGCTCGTGTGAACCCGCGGATCGAGCTGCACCACGAGCGGTGCCCGATAATGCTGCCCGTCCACCGTCAGCACGATGCCGTAGATGCCCGGCAACACGAAGGGGCCGTCGACCGCCGTCGGTGTGTCCTCGCCGAACACCGCGGCAATACTGTATTCGTAGGCGATCGCCTGCGGACGCGCGTATCGCAGGTTCCACACGAAACGGTGCATGCCGGGTGCGGCCGACAGCCTCTTCGCGGGCCGCAGCCACTCTTGGTCGAAATACCGGTTCGCCTGGATGGGCGGCAGCGTCTCATCGGAGGCGAAGTGCCGCACGAGCTCGCCCTTGAAGTTGTAGATCTCGAGCGTCACCGGCCCTTGCGTGTTTTTGCCGAGTGAGTAATCGATCACGGCGCCAGCCGGCGGGTTTTGTCCTTCCGGAGTTTCCGGCGGCAGCGGAGTATCCTTGTTGTTGTCGGGATAAACTCGCCAGGCGACCTCCGGCGCAAAGAGGTGTGCCGGCGCGCCGACCACGGCGCTCGAAAGCTGACGCAGCGGTGTTATGTCGCTCAGGACCCAGATCGCCCGCCCTTGGGTTGCAGCGATGAGATCGTCGCCGTGCACCAGAAGATCGTTGACCCGAGCGTTTGGCAGGTTGAGCTGCAGCGACTGCCAGTGAGCGCCGTCATCGAGCGATACGGACACGCCTTCCGACGTGCCGGCATACAGCAGCCCGCTGCGCACGGGGTCGGCGCGAACGACCGGCACGTCCTCGCCCGCAGGCAGCCCCGTGTCGACCTCCGTCCAGGACTTGCCGTAATCGTGAGTGCGCAAGACATGTGGACTGAAATCATCCTGCCGGTGGTTGTCCACCGCGACATACGCCGTTGCAGGATCGAGCGCCGAGGCGGCGATCGCGCTGATCTTCTCCCAGGGGGTGAGCGCGGGCGGGGTCACATCCTGCCAGTGCCGGCCGCCGTCACGCGTGAGCTGGATGAGACCGCTGTCGGTCCCGACCCAGATGAGGTTCGCATTCTTGGGTGATGGCGCGATGGTGCTGATCACGCCATAGCCGCACGCCATTGCCCATTTGTCGTCGGCGTGCTCGCCAGCCGCCTGACCGTTACAGTCTTGCGCGCCTGATCGCTTGCCGGTGAGATCCGGCGAGATGACGTCCCAGTGGTTGCCCTCGTCCGTGGAGCGGAAGAGGACCTGGGCCCCCAACAGCAGCGCATGCGGCTTCGTCGGCGTGAATACGAGCGGCGTCACCCAGCCGTAGCGGTATTTCACCGCCGTCGGGCGGGCGCCGTAGCTGTTGATCGGCCAGGGCGTCACATTCGCGACCTGGCCGGTACTCCCATCGTAGCGCGATACTCTGCCGCCCATACCGCTGCCAAACACCAGATTGGGATCGTCCGGATCCGGCACCATGTAATCGCGCTCATCGCCACCGACCGGATGCCAGTCGCGGAATGTGATCGCGCCATAGTCGCTGCGGCTTGCGGTGCCGACCGTGCCGCTGTCCTGCTGGCCACTGTAGATCCAGTACGGGAAGCGATGGTCGGCGGCGATGTGATAGAACTGGCCCGTCGGCTCGTTGTACCAACTGCTCCAGGTGCGCCCGTCATCGACCGTGACCACCGCGCCCTGATCCGACGCGGTGATCCAATGATCCGGATGCTGCGGATTGATCCACAGGAAGTGGTAATCATCGCCCCCCGGTGCACCCTTGACGATGGTCCAGGTCTTGCCGCCATCCGTGGAGCGGCGGATCGACTGGCCGGCGGAGTACACGACGTCGGGGTCGCGCGGATCGACGGTCAGGCGTGCGAAGTAGAAATTGCCGAAAGTGTCCTCGTCGGCATTCACCCGCTGCCAGTGATCACCGCCGTCATCCGAGCGCCAGATGCCCCCGTCGGTCTTCGAATCCACGGCTGCATAGATGCGCGTGCCTTGAGCGGTGTGTGTGACCGCGAGCCCGATGCGCCCGAGCGGGCCTTGGGGCCAGCCATTGCCGGCCAGGCGGGTCCAGGTGGCGCCCCCATCGGTGGAGCGATAGATGGCACTGCCCGGACCGACCGCCGGCTCGAAATAGCTGAGCCAGGGGCGCTCGCGCACCTGCCAGGCCGCGGCGTAGAGCAGGTTGGGATTGGTCGGATCCGCGGCGAGATCGACCACGCCGGTATCGTCGTTGATCGCAAGCGAATGCACCCAGGTCTTACCGCCGTCGGTGGAGAGGTAAACGCCCCGCTCGGGATTGGGGCCGAAGAGATGGCCCAGCGCCGCCACCACGACGACATCGGGATTGTTCGGATCGACCCAGATCCGACCGACATTGCGGGTCGCGGTGAGGCCCAGGGGCTG
>JBOIAQ010000081.1:0-15547 GCA_050739115.1 Steroidobacteraceae bacterium
AGGCGGTCGAGCTCTTCCGCTGAGAGCTCCTCGAGGCTGTCGAGGAGGTCGCGGACCAGTCGTGCCCGATCTTCCGCAGGAAGCTTCAGCGCTTCGCGTTCGAGAGCGTCGATGTCCATTGTGCCTGGACCCCCAGATCGAGGTTGCTCGTGTACCCGGCCATTATCCCCGACCTTGCGCCGATGATCTCGGCGGCCCTTGGGGCCTCTCGCCAGGGGCCGCAGCGCCTCACCTGGGCGCGCGTCTTCACTTCTTGGCATGGGTTTTCTGGTGTTCTGCGATCGCGAGCCATCAGCGTCCGCGACGCCTCCCGTGGCGTACTCGCCGGAAGCGATTTTCGCCTTCACCGTCACTCCTACCGGGCGAACAGCTTGCGGAACAGACGTTCCGATTCCCGCAGGCCTTCATGCAGGCCCAGGTACAGCAACGCCAGGGTCGCCTCGTCGATCTTATCGGGGTCGATGTCCACAGCGAATGCCCTCTGCCACTCTCGTGTCTACGAGGATAAACCCCGGCCGCAAAGCGATCCCTCCTCTTCTGCTTGCCAGAATGAGCCCGCTGCCCGGCGATTCGGTCGGAGGGTAGAATTTCCCACCCATTCGCCCGGCCGAGAAGCTCTGCGGTCCATGCCCACACTATCTGCCTGCCACACTTGCCGCAAACCGATCGCCGGCTACGAGTCGGTGCATTACGGGTCGCCCGAGACCGGATATCGCGACCTCTGCAACCGCTGCTTCAACGAGGAGGTAGCGCGTCTCGGTGAGCTCAACTTCGAGCACGTCCAATTCGAGCCCGTCGAGATGACGGACGCCGCCGGCGAGCCGCACCGGTTACATTTTTGCCTGCGCCTCAACGGCGAGCGCGTTGCGCTCGAAGCCTTCGAGCTGAAGAGCGGCGCTCCCGGCGGGTATACCTTCGAGGTCCTCGGCGATCCCGAGGGCGATCTCTTCGCGCTCATGGCGCAGCTCATCGAGCGCATGCGCCGCGCCCTGGCGCGGCGTCATCTCGAGCGCGACGAGGGATCGGCCACGCTGCAGATCGCCGACCTCCTCGTGCGCGGCCGGATCGAATGGGATGAGAATGAGGACGGCCACTTCCCGCTCCTTATCATCGACGGTCGCGAGGTCACCTGGGAGCAGTTCGGGCAGATGCTGATGTCGTACGAAGGCTGGCAGTTCAAGCTGGAGATCAAAGACCCGCAGCACCTTGCAACAAAGCCTCTCCGAGGCCGAGATCGACACGCTCGCCGAGCGCCTGGCTGCGAACCCGAATCCCGAGGCGCTCTCGCTCGAAGCCGTCGATGGGCTCTTCTGCGCGCTGATCGCGAGCCCCCGCTCCGTCATGCCGCACGAGTACCTGCCGGTGATTTTCGGTGGCGCCCTGGGCGAGGCCGGGATCCTCGGCGACCTTGCCGATGTGCAGGGGTTGATGGCGCTCCTGATGCGGTATTGGAATTCCATAGCCCACGATTTCGAGCACGAGACCGTCCACCTCGCCTACGTGGAGGAGAAGGGTGTCGATGCCATCCAAGGGCGCAGCTGGGCGCGCGACTACATGCGCGGCACGCACCTGGCCTCCGAGGGGTGGAGCCGGATCTTTAGTGACGATCGTGAAGGGCTGCTGCTCACGGTCCCGATCGTCGCC
The DNA here is from genome assembly GCA_050739115.1 of Steroidobacteraceae bacterium. Classification (GTDB taxonomy): domain Bacteria; phylum Pseudomonadota; class Gammaproteobacteria; order Steroidobacterales; family Steroidobacteraceae; genus 13-2-20CM-66-19. The sequence goes on from JBOIAQ010000081.1 coordinate 1,645, forward strand.
GGCGAGGTGGATCCCGAGTGGCCGAAGGAGCCAATGACCCCTGAGCGAAACGACGAGCTCCTGCAGAACATGCTCGCGGGAGCCGCGCGCGCGTACCGCTATTTCAGGGAGGACCGCATCACATACGCGCGGGCGGCCGTGGGCCCGGAACCCTACGAGCGTGCCATCCCCAAGATCGGCCGCAACGACCCCTGCCCCTGCGGCAGCGGCAAGAAGTACAAGCGCTGCTGCGGACGGGACTGACGCCCTGGACGCCCACGTTCACTGAGCCGCACATGGGCAACTACTGGAGCGTCGACCTGCGACATTACCTGCTGCCGGAGGGACAGCCCGCGCGGCTCTCGCCTCGCGGTCGGCGGCTATTCCACTCCACATGAGGCTACGCGCACCTCTCGACGCCGCCGCCTTTGCAGTTCACTGCTCTGAAGAAGGCCTCTCCCCGCGATCAGCGGTGCGCGCCTCGTAACGCTGGAAGCGCCGAGCGTGACGGCACGCTCTGTAGCGGCGATGCTCAGACCGTATCACCGTGTATCACCGCAGCACACGATTTCCACGATAGAATTGAGGGTATCTTTCGGTTCTGGTGCATTAAGGACAGAACCTATCATCGGCGCCGCCATACCCCCCCAAGTCATCGAGCTCTGCGTCCGCTGGTACGTGACGTAACGCCATGGATTGGGGGTTCTCGTCGGTGGCGGTAGAATAGGCGCTGTGCCTGAACTAAGCCGATTCCTGGGAATCGTGATCGCGATGTATTACCGTGACCACGTACCACCCCACTTCCACGCCATCTACGGCGAACACGAAGCGACCGTGAATATCGCGACGGGAGAGATCAGCGGGTTTCTGCCGAAACGCGCCCTTGCGCATGTTCTGGAATGGCGGTTGTTGCACCAAGGGGAACTTTCCACCGCGTGGTCTCTGGCACAGGCACAGAAAGCCCTGCCCAAAATCGAGCCCCTGGAGTAACCGGCATGATTCCTAGGATCATCGACGCTCGCTACGTTTCCAATTTCACGATCTGGCTGAAGTTTGGTGATGGCGCGGCTGGAGAAGTCGATCTTGCGGGTGCACTCGAAGGACCGATGTTCGAGCCGCTCAAGAACGTGCAGGTGTTCCGCAAATTTCAGTTGCACCCTGAACTGCGGACGCTTGTCTGGCCCAACGGCGCAGACCTCGCTCCAGAATTTCTCCGCGAGCGGCTGCAAGTAGTCGCCTAAAATCGGCTGTTGAACGCTCGCTGCGTGCCTGGGTAGACGCCTCGATCGATCATGACGATGCGGCGCCCGACGCAGCGCGCGATCGGCAGAGATGGATCCGGCGACTTGCGCACCGAAGCTCACCGTGTATCAGGCCGTATCACCGCAGCGCACGATTTCCAGGATAGGATTGAGGGTATCTTTCCGAAGGTGCCGAAAAACACCCACAGATTCAGCGGCTTGCGACTCAGTTCGAGTCCAACCCGGGGAGCCATTGTAATCAGCACGTTGCAGTACTTTAGTAAAGTTGATTCGAGATCAACCAGCTAAGCCTTTGAGCGCTCGTCGTCGAGTTCGAGTCCCAAACGCGGGTCCGGGTTCGAGTTCGCGATTCCAACACGCCGGCGGCGCATTACAAGTTATTGATTCTGTTGAGTCGCGATTTTCCAGCAAAGTGGTCGTGGGGGTAGGTTTGGGGGTACGCCCGCCTCGATGAGGCGCCCTACCCCCACGTGTTGGTGAGTGCCGCGTGACCGTTGTGGTCCGCAACAATCCGGCGCGATCACGCAGGCGCGAGTGAATACTCGTGGTGCAATCCGCCGAGTATTGCTCTGGCCCGCACCGCTTGGAAATCAACCAAGCGATGCCGGAACTTCGCACTTGGAGATGAGACAATGACCGTTGGAGGGACCGGGATACCCGGTCCCAACGCCATGTGCGGACCCCCTCGGTTGTAGTGACGAATCCAGGTTTTAAGGACAACCCGCAGGTGCGCCTCCGACAGCGGGATAAGCCAGTCCAAGCACTCTCGCCGTACAGTCCCAATCACCCTCTCTCGCAGATCGCATTCGTCGTCGGATTTCGCGGTGGCGTCTTCAGCAGTTGCAGTCCGAGCTTACCTACAGACTCGTCGAGATCGCACGCGAAAATGCTGTCGCAACGACCCGCGGCCGAGGCGGCGATGGCGGTCACCGTACTCCTCACGCCGGTAGTGGCCGCGGACGCTGCGGAGGGCATTGCGCAGTCGGCAAGAGCGCCTGCCGCGAGAATCGCGAGCAGTGCGACTGAAACTGATTGCAGCCCTCGATCTTGCTTTCGTAGCCGTGTGTGAAATTGGTTCAGAACTGCCAATGCACTCTCAGCGTGAAGATGTTGACGGGCCCGCGGTCCGCATTGTAGGCCGGATCGTCGATGAGCTGATAATCAAAGGACAGATGCGTCGAGGGCAGGAGCGCGTAGCGGTAATAGGTCTCGAGGATCTTCTCGAGTCCCGGATGCGGCAGCTTGCCGTCGCCGATGAGAAGCCCGAGCCCGCCGTCGTTGAGGAACTCCTGGTGAATGCGTGAGATGCCGTTGATCGCAATGCCGGCGCCCACCGCATCCTGCGGCCGGCCCCAGGCCGCTCCGGCAAGAGAGATGCCCCCGGAGAACGTCCGGTCAATATCCGCGAAATCCCATGGCTCAACGCTGCCGTCGGCCCAGCCGGCTCGTGCGAACATGCCCAGATCCGTAGTCACCTGCTGCTCAAGGTTGAGGCTGACGCCGGGCCGGCTCGTGTACCGGCGGACAGCATTGATGTTTGCCGACTCACCCGTCGCGGCCGCAAGATCGATGGCGTCGCCGAACCGTCCCGCGCGCCCGCGGCTCAGGAACCCGGTGACCTTGATGTCTCCGGGCTCGCCCCGGAGCCGATGGCGCTCCTCGAGCTCGCCCACCCACTGGAACTGATCGAAGGAGGGGTCGAGACCGTAGGCCGAGGGACTTACTCCGCCCGCGGGTGTGGTCGAAAGATCGAAGATACCGGCGCGCACCGCGTAGCGGCCCTCGTACCATTGCGCGGCGAAACCATCCGTATAGCCCCAGGCGTTGCCCGCGTAATCGAACGTTCCAGCATTGATCAGCGACCAGTTAAGAAAGTCGTGCGTGGAACTGTTCGCATACTCGTTGGTGTCGAAGAGGTCGGTGACCGCGAAGCTGCCGAGCGTCAGTACCAGGCGGTTTGCCGCCTGCGTGCCGGCGAACTGATCGGAGCCCGCCTCGACCGTCTCGAGCTCACCGCCGAGATCGATGGTCTGCCGGATGAAATAGCGCTGCAGCAGCGCATACGGATAGTGCGCGCCAAACTTGTAGGCCTGAGCGCTCGGAAATCCCGCCACCCCGTGAGTGTTGGCAAGCCCGAAGCCCTGATCGAGCGCCGGGTTGATCCAGAGCTCAGCGCCCTGCCAGAGCCGTGCGCCTGCGAACAGCGAGGCATCGGTCACTTCGCGGGCCTCGGCGGCACCGGGCAGACTGTTCGGACCCGCGTACGGAGAATGGAATGCCGCGTTTCCCTCATAAGTGAGCGTGGCCTGACCGTGTAGCGCGAGATCGGGAAAGCCCTGGGCGAAAAGCATGCTATTCGCCCAGGGGGCGGCCTCGCTGCCACCGAACCGATAGGTCAGGCCGAGACGCAGCTGCTGCAAGGAGAGAGCCGAATCGAAGCGCTGCCGGGTGTCCGCAAAGGCCGCGCTGCTGCGCCCGTAGTGGCTGAACGCGTACTCGAAATTCACCGTCCAATGCGGGACTATAGGACGCGCGATGCCGGCCCCGATCGTCCAGCCCAGCCGCCAGATGAGCGGTGATTCCGTTGCGCCGTCCGTCGGCTGCAAGCGAAGCTGGTCATAGGCGAAGGCGAGTCCGCCGGTGCCATAGAGCAACCAGGCGCCGGGGGCATAACCGATCCGTATCCTCACGCCGCCGAAGTCCAGCAGGTTCTCGCTGTAGCGCTCGATACCCGCGCTTGGCGTCGTAAGTCCAGAGCCGCCCCCGACCGAGATCCCGGCGAGATTGGGAAAGCTGGGGAAGGAGATGTCAGCCTCGCCACCGATGAGCATGCGGTCCGGCAGCATGTGATCGTAGCCGGCACGGAGTCCGCCGAAGAAGCTCCCCGACTGGTTGAAGGTGTCAATAGCGTGGGAGAGGCTGAATGAGCCCGAGGCGAGCGGGCTGCCGGAGGCTACGCCCGCCGACGTCCAGCTCCCGCGGCCCCACGAATCACCCAGATCAAGACCGAGGTGAAATCCGCTCCAATCGTAGGCGCGAGCGCGCTCTGATCGATGCGAGTCACTCCGCGCGCGCGGAGTTGCCCCAGCGTGTGCAGACGTCGATACCAGGGCGCAGGCGACGAGCGCACCCCTTGCGATGGATGGAATCGTCATTGGGTGGTCGTGCCGTCCATACGGTGCCGCCCAAAAGCGGGGGGGCCGGATGCGTTCGCGTGCACGTCGGTGCCAGCGGGAGCCACGCGACAGATCGCCTGCCTGAGACTGGCTGCCCACTCAGGAACCGGCGACCGCAGCGGGCGCTGCTTCGGGGGCGAGCATCTGTTCGAGCGCCGTTGCACCGGCTCCACCGTGAGTGAGGGCAACGAGCGGGCGGGCGGGCGTCGATACGATTCTCCCCGCAGCGCCGTAGGGACCTCAGTGATGTCCACTGTCCCCGACAAATAGCGCCACCACGGGTTTGTTGAAAACCGAGGCAATGTGGGTCCGGGGTGAGGACAAAGTCGCCAGTGGCGATGATAGCCATCATCTGTCGGACGTGCGTGGTTTGGGCGACAGGCACTACGGCAGCCCGTCCCAGGCGTCGCTTACGGTGCTCATCCGCAGCAGTGCCGAGGAGGAGCACCTGTACGTCAGGAAAGCGCTGGCGCACCCATCGGACCGTCGCGACGTACGGGACTCGCCGAGGCGTCGCCTCGAGCTACCGTGACAGATCGCGCAGTGCTCACCAAAGAGCTGAATGCCCGCAATTAAATTTGCGGTCGAGAGCGCGAGGGGATCGAGACGCTGCGGAGCTTCCCTCGCGAGCGCGGCGTGGAGCGATGTCTTTGCGGCCCATCGCTCGAGCGGTATGGGTCCAGAGTCAGCGCCGGCAGGAATCGTACCCGTGATGAGCTCGATATGCGCCACTGCGGCCGCCACGACGATCATCACCGCCGCTCCCAGCAGAAAGCTCTTGAGCATTACCTCTCTTCGTTTCGCGCTATTGATGCCTGCACTCGGTTCAGTTTCCAGCGCCGAGCGCGACTGCGAATGTGAGTTCTCCGCCGCCGGGAACCGCCTCGAACCCCACTCGCTCGCGGCCGTCAGCGAGTCCCATGAAGGTGTCGGTGAAGAACTCGGCGCAGAAGTTGCCGATTGCCATGCCGGCAAGCGTGTCGGACGGCCCGTGAGTTACGATCGACACGTGTTCCTTGCATGCTGTTCGTCGCGCACCCGCCGCAGGATTCTAAGAGCTTCAGCGAACGCGCCCTGCCTTACGAGCCAGCGTGGACTCTCCGGCATCGCTAGCACGCCAGCCCACAAGGCCACCGCGGGAAGCGTGGCCATTGCAAGCATCCATCGCCAAATTCCCGCGTGGTGCCCGCCAGGAGTTGCCCCCCTACGATCATCACCTCGTTCTGGGTGACGATGCGGCCGCGGATCGCCGCGGGCGCCATTTCGGTCAGGTAGGTCGGCACGACGACGGATGCGGAACCTACCGCGAGTCCGAGCACGAATCGCGCGACCAGCAGCAGATGAACACTCGGTGATACAGCGCACGCGATCGCGCCGAAGAAAAAAAAGCACTCCGGGCTCCCGAATGTGTCTTCGCCTGCCCAAGCGATCCGCCAGTTGACCCCCGAGTGTGGCGCCGATGGTTGCGCCGAGAACTAAAGATGCGGCAACCATCCCCTCAGTGAGCGGAGTCAGCTTGAGGTCGGAGGTCATAAAAAGCAGCGCGCCATTGACTACGCAGGCTGCCGGTTCTGCGCCAGGGACTGCTCGGCCATGGGACCGCCGTGGACTTCGGCGATGCCGACGTGCCACCAAGCGAGATATCCGTGGCTCATAGTCTTCGGCAGCACCTTAACGTCGATAAGCGTGGAGATCGACTGCGTCGCGGCATCCGGCCCGTCCAACCTTCGAGTAGTTTCTGCAGGGTAGCGGAACTCCGTGCCGAAGCTCCCCATACCACAGGCGACTTGGAGATTGTTGATGCAGCCGAAGCCCATGTTGTCGAAGAGGATGATATTGATCTAACGCCGTTCCTGGATCGCAGTCGCAAGCTCCGAGTGCGACATGAGGTAAGAGCCATCCCCGACCAGGGCAAAGACCTCCCTTTTCGGCTCGGCGAGTTTCACGCCGAGCGCCCCATTGATCTCGTAGCCCATTCAGGAGTAGCCGTATTCGACGTGGTAGCTGTCGGCGGCACGACAGCGCCACAGACGTTGCAGATCTCCCGGCAGGCTTCCTGCGGCGGCCACCACGATGGCATCGACCGGCAACGCAAGGAATACACCCCAGCGATGCAACGAAGCAGGCCCATCGTGGTGACCACGGCACCCGAAGCGCCGACTCGACCAGCCGCAGGGTGCGCATCGGACACCCCCGGCCAAGCACTCGAGCGAGTCTCTGCGGATAACCTATTACCAGGCTGGGGGTTATGTCGTCGCTCCTTGTGGGGGCGTCTCGCGCCGGGTGAGTCCCACGATCACCGGCATGGCGAGCAGTACGAGCGGCAGCTGCACCAGAGCCCCGGCGATGATGGCGATGGCGAGCGGCTGGAGCATTTGGTCTCCCGAGCCGCTAATCGCGGCTGCGAGCGGCACGAGCGCGAGAATCATCGCGAGAGTGCTCATTGTGATCGGCCGCAGCCTGTTGCGGGCCGCTTCATAAAGCGCCTGCCGCGGCGGCATCGTCTTCTCGAGCTCCTGGTACTCGGAGATGAGGAAGATCGCCATCTCCGTGGAGATGCCGACGATCATCACCATGCCCATCATCGCCGTGATGTTGAGCTCGACGCCGGTCACCCACAGGCCGATGAAGACCGCGCCCGTCGAGACGAGCGAGCTCGCGAGGATGATGACCGGCAGCCAGAAACGCTCGTAAAGGAACAGCAGCAGGATGAACTCGGCGATCAGCGCGGCGCCGAACACCCGCATCATGCCGTGCACGGCCTCCTGCTCCTGCTTGTACTGCCCGCCGAGGCTGTAGTACACGCCAGAAGGGATGAGCCCGGGCGAGGCGAGTACCTTCTTGATCGCCGCAATCGTCGAGCCGAGATCGTGGCCCCCGCCGATCTGCGCGGTGACGGGCACGATCTCGGCGAGATTTTCGCGGGTGAGCTGCGGCTGGCCCGCCACGAACTTCACCTGCGCGAGGGTGGCGAGCCTCACGACCCTGCCGTCCGGGGAGCGTATGGGAAGATTGGCAAGCTCGTCCCGGTAGATCCTGCGCTGCGGCGGATCGAGCCACAGCCGCACGCCGACCTCCTGCACCGTGCCGAGATACTGGGTGACCACCGAGCCGTAGAGATAGTCATTGACCTGGCTCGCGACCTCCTCGGCCGTCAGGCCTTCCATCGCCGCCGCCGCCGGATCGACGTGGAACTCGAGGGCATCACCGGCGGGCACGACTCCGTTGTTGACCGAGGCGGGCTCGATCCCCGGGACCTTGGCGATGGCGTCCGCGACCTTGCCCGCGACTGCAGGCAACACCGCCGGATCCTTCGCGCTGAGCGAGATGACGATTGGCTGCGGACGGCCCACCAGGTCGCCGATCATGTCGCCCAGCATCCCGTGGGGGTCGATGTTGATCCCCGGCACTCGGCTCGTGATCTTGCGGGCGATCTGGTCCATTACGTTCCAGATCGCGGGTCGCTTGGACGGATCGGTCAGACGGACGAAGAAGTCTCCCTCGTAGGCCTCCTTCAGATCTCCTCCGAGCCCCGCTCCGGTGCGACGCGAGAACGTGTAGACGTACGGGTCCTTCTCGAGGATACCCTCGATCTCCTCGATCTCACGGCTGGTCTCAGCGAGGGAAGTGCCGGGAGCGGCGTAGTAGTCGATCACGAAGCCGCCCTCGTCCATGCGCGGCAGGAAGCCGCTGCCGACGTACGCGTAGGCGAAGTAGCCGGCCACGAGCAGTACCGCGAGCGCGGGCAGGAGCAGTACCGGGCGCTGGAAGAGTCCGCGCAGGATGCGCCCATGCGTGCGCTTGAGCCAGCTCTGCCTACCGTGCGCCGGATCCTCGAACCTGTTGAAGTCGATGAGCCCGCGCGCGAGCAGCGGTACGATGAACGCGGTGAGAATGAACGAGATGATGAGCGCCGAGGCCATCGTGAGCGAGAGGAACTTGAAGAACGCTCCGGTTATCCCCGAGAGGAAGGCGAGCGGGACGAAGATGATGATGGTCGCGAGACTCGAACCGGCGAGCGGCCCCAGGAACTCCTTGGCGGCCTCGAGGACGGTCGCGTGCGGATTCTCGATCCCGGGTACCCCCGCGCGGCGGGCGATGTGCTCGATCATGACGATCACATCGTCGATGAGCAGGCCGATCGCCGCGGCGATCCCGCCGAGCGTCATGATGTTGAAGGTCAGGCCAAGCACGGACAGGAGCAGCACCGTGATCAACACCGACAGCGGCACCACCAGCATCGCGACCAGCGTCACCCGCCAGTTGCGCAGGAACGCAAGCATCACCATCGCCGCGAACACGAGGCCGATGAGGATCGCCTCCTCGAGCGCCGAGATCGAGGAGCTCACCAGCTGGGTCTGGTCATACCACTTGTGCAGGTGGATCGAGGCCGGCTGGGACTTCATGAAGGCGGTGAGCCGCTGACCGACCTCCTTCGCGAGCGTCAGGGAGTCGGCGGAGTCCTGCTGGTACACATTGACATTGACGGCCGGCTTGCCGTTGTTGTCGACCAGCAGCCACTGCGGCACCGAGCCCATGGTGACTTTGGCGATGTCGCCGAGCCGCACGATGCCGTCCGGGCCCGTGCGCAAGGTCACGTGGCGTACGGAGTTGATCGAAGTGAAGGCGTCATTGCTGATCGCAAGATACAGCAGGTCGTTGTCCTCGAGCCGGCCCACCGCCTGGATGGCGTTGGTTTGGGAGAGGGCCTGCGAGACATCCGCGAGCGTCAGGCCGTAAGCGCGCAGCGTCAGCGGGTTGACGGAGACCTCGACCTCGGGCGTCTGCCCGCCGAGCACGCCGACCCTTCTGATGCCCGGGATCCCCGTCAGGAGCGGCACGATCTGGTACTGCGCAAGCTGGCGCAGCGCGGCCGGGGAGACGGTGTTCGAGATGAGCGCGTACGAGACGAACGGCATGAGGACGTTCGGGCTCATCTGGATGATGTCGTAGGTCGTGCCCTGGGGAAGGGAGGGCAGCTGCTGGGCGAAGGCCGCATCCACCGCGAGTAGCGCCTCGTTCATGTCGAATCCCCAGGGGAAGTCGACAAAGATTTGCGCCGAGCCGCGCGAGGTCGTGGAGCTGACGTCCTGCGCTCCCGGCACGGCGCGCGCCACCCGCTCGAGCGGCTCGGTGACCTCGATCAGCGTCTGCCGTGCCGGCATGCTGCCGGCATCCACCTCGATGCGAATGCGCGGGAAGCTCGTGACCGGAAACAGGCCGACCGGCAGGGAGAGCGCCGCGAAAACTCCCGCCAGTGCGAGCGCAAAGGCGACCGTGAGGAGCGAGCGGCGGTGCTGCTCGATCCAGCCGGAGAAGCTCATTTCCCGCCCTGGGCGCGCACAGGATCGGCCAGCCGGACCCTCGTGCCATTGTCGAGCTGGTAGTTGCCCGCCAACACCAGCGGCGCGTGCGCGTCGAGCGGGCCGCTGATGACGTTCCGATCCCCGTACGCATCAAGAATCCGCACCGGCACCTTGCGCGCCTCGTTGTTTACGGCCTGAACGACGTATGGCGCCCCGCTGTCATCGGCCAGAATCGCCTCATGTGGCACCACATAGCCGTGCATCCGCGCCGTGGAGATGACCGCTTCGGCCATCTCCCCCGGCAGGAACGCGCCGGCAGGCAGGGGGACTTCCACCGGCACGAGTCCCGTGTCGGACTTGGCGACGGCGCCGCGCAAGATCACTCGCCCGGCAAACGCTCGCGTTGCCCCGACCAGCGTCACGCTCGCCGCATCCTCGGCGTTGATCTCATTCGCCTGGGCCGGCACGATGCCGACGGTGAGGACGAGTTGGCGCGGCGCGGCCAGATCGAGCAGAGCCGTACCCTCGCTCACGATGGTGCCGGGGCTGGTCGTCAGCGAGGTGACGATAGCCGGAAAGGGTGCGCGGAAGAGATGCGGGCCGCCGGCGCCGAGAGCCTCGAGCGCGGCGAGCGCTGAGCGTGCGTCGGACTCCGACCTCTCGGCCTCGGCCAGCTGCTGTTGGGTTGCCAGGTGCAGGCTAACCAGCTTGCGCGTACGAGCCACCAGCTGCCGCGTGACCGCCAAAGCCGATTCGCCCTGGATATAGGAGGCCGCCGTGTTCGGGCTCGGCACCAGACGAATGAGCGGAGCGCCCTTGGCCACCTGCTCTCCGAGACGCACATAGATATCCCCGACGACCGCCGACACGGGCGCCATGATCGTCTTGCGCCCTGCGCTGGCGGGCGCCACGGTGCCATAGCCGATCACCACGTGCGGCAGGCTCCCCTCCTTGAGCTGCGTCAGCGTGACCAACACGCTCGGCGGCGCGGCGCTCGCGTCGTCGGTCTGCGCTTGCACGAGCGCCCCTGTGGAACCCATCACGAGGCAAACAACGCAGGCAATCAATCGGCGGCTCATGGCTTCCTCAGTACGGCTGCGAGCGGGACGATCCGGGTCTGCGGAAGCCCGAGACCCAGCTCGACGCTTAAGGTGATGCGCGCCTCGCCGAGCAGGCGCTCGAGCGCCATCGCCTCGATCCGGCGCCGCAGCGCGGTGGTCTCGTAGTCGGCGAGCGAGCGCTGATCAAGGGTGCCCTGGGCATAGGCCCGCCGCGCCGCCCTCGACAGTGACTTCGCCGCCGCCGCGGCGCGCCGGGCGCATATCGAGGCCCAGGCGTTGGAGCTGCACCGCGAGCCCCCACGCCGCTCCGACCGCTTCGTCGAGCCGCGACTGAAACTGCTCATGCAGCAGCAAACGCGTGGCGCGCGCGGGGGCGATCTGGCCCTGGTTACGGTCGAAGACGGGAACGTCGAAGGTGGCTGTCGGTCCGGCGGAGCGCACATTGGTGTTGTCCTGCGCGCAAGATTCAATGACGGGGACTCGGCACGTGCACGAATCCCCCTCGATGACGCGTTAGCAGGTCATGGGCTTCCGCGCCCCGGGGCGCGGACCCACGGACAGAAAGGGTCCGAAGTTGAGCCGCTCGATGGTGATTTCTCGGATACCGACCTCTCGTAAGAGTAGTGCAATGGAAATTCTACTGTCAAGTGCCGTGGAATTTTCGCACCATCCCAGCCGTTTTGTGGGAACGACGAAGAGAGCGCATCAGCAGTTCGGTATTGCTGATGAACGCCATGCGCCCGGAGGCCGTGCGCAGCAGCACCTTCGTGTTCGGCGAGCTCCTGGAGCTCTGCGGCTTAACCGATGGCAACCTGAGTCGCCACCTGCAAGTGCTGCAAGCTTGTCACCGTCGGCCGGCAGACCGGACCCGATCGGCAGCAAACGACGTGTCGAATGACTTCCTCGGGCCGCAGGCGCTTTCTTGACTACCTCGGGGTTCTCGAGCAGGTACTCCTCGAAGCTTCCGGCGCGCGGGATGCCGATTCGCACCCCGATGCACCGTCGGTATCAGTGTGCGGCTGAAACCAGCAGCCATCCCCCCAAGCCCACTTCCGTTTGCCCGGTAGTCATTAGTCGCACCCGAGGCGAGCCGTCTCAGCGCAAGCTTCCAGCTACGATCCATTACTTCGCGCTGCAAAGTTTATGATAGGTTGTAGTTCATCTGACGTCGGGGAGCATGAATGACCATAGCAGTGGTGGACCAAGATCGGTCGGCGCCCAGGGCATCGTATGACCCGGTGGCGCGCGGTCTACACTGGCTCACGGTATTACTGGTGCTGGCCGAGTACATCGTCGGCTCGACAATGCCGCACATTCGTCTGGGCACTCCGTTCGTGTTCTCCATTCGGGTGCATCTCGCGCTTGGCAGTGGACTGGTGCTGGTCGTGCTGGCGCGCATCTTCTGGCGTCTGACTCATCGGCCACCGCCACCACCGGTGCTGCCCACGTGGCAGAAGCGGCTCGCCGATGCGACCCACTTTATGCTTTACCTGACGCTGATCCTGATGCCGCTGGCCGGTTGGGCGTCCGCCTCGGCGCACGGCTTTCCGGTCCGCGCGTTCGGAATCCTGCCGCTGCCGGCGCTCGTGCCGTATCGGGCACGCATCGGCTTCAGACTCGGCGACATACACGCCGACGTCCTCTACTGGATTCTGCTCGCTCTGATCGTGCTGCACATCGGCGCGGCGCTATACCACCGATTCGTCCAGCGCGATTCCGTGCTGGGCCGCATGCTGCCTGGCTGGTAGGCTCGAATCGCCATGAGAGGAGGAACCTCCTCAGCATACCGCCTGCTCATCGGTCTCCTCGTCGGCCTAATGTGCGCCATGCCGCCGGCGCACGCCCAAGACGCGAGTCCGCCCGATGGACCGGACCAATCGCAAGACGTGTTCTCCGCGGCGACGCCAGGCTCTCCGATCGAGTATCCGCCTCGCCAGAGCCTCGCCGCCCAAACGCTCGGAGATGCGGAAGCGTACTTCACCGCCCCTCTACATTGGAACGGGCGCGACTGGGAATACTTCGGAGGCGCGCTGGCGGCAATCGCCGTTGCTCATCATGACGACTCCCAGGCCCGTACGCATTTCGAGAGCGGCTCGAAGTCGCCTCTCGGGAGGTCGTCGACGTGACTTCCCGCGCCGCCGGCACCGCGCGCGCCACCTGCTCGAGCGGCTCGGTCACATCGATCAACATCTGCTTCGCCGGCATGCTGCCCGCATCGACCTCGACCCGGATCCGCGGGAAACTCGTGACCGGAAAGAGCCCGACCGGCAGTGTGATCGCGGCGAACGCCCCGGCGAGCGCCAACGCGAAAGCGACGGTGAGGAGCGAGCGGCGGTGGCGCTCGATCCAGGCGGAGAAGCTCACTTGGCGGAGCTCGGCTTCTGTCGTGGATCGGTGAGCCGGATCCTCATGCCGTCATCGAGCTGGTAATTGCCCGTCAGCACCAGCGGAGCGCGCGCATTCAGAGCACCCGTAATGACGTCCTGGTCACCGTGCGCATCCAACACCTGGACGGAAACCTTGTGAGCCACTCCCTTGACAGCCTGCACGACATACGGGGCACCCTTGTCGTTGACCAGGATCGCCGCGTGCGGGACCACATAGCCTCGCTTCACGCCGGTCGTGATGGCCGCCTCGGCCATCTCGCCCGGCAGGAACCTCCCGGGCGGCAGCGCGACTTCCACCGGCACCAGGCCCGTGTCGGATTCGGCCACCGCGCCTCGTAGCAGCACGCTCGCGACCACCGGTTGCTCGGCGCCGACGAGAGTCACCTCCGCCTTGTCGCCGGAGTGGATCCCATCCGCCTGGGCGGGCACCACCCCGACCGTGAGCACGAGGCGGCCGGGAGCGACCAGCTCCATGAGCTGGCCCCCCTCGGCGACGATGGCGCCGGAGGTAGCCGTGAGGCCGGTAACGATGGCGGCAAACGGGGCGCGAACGACCTTGCGTCCGCCCGCGCCCACCGTCTCGAGCGCTTGCAACTGCGAGCGGGCATCGGATTCGGACTTTCTCGCGTCCGCAACCTGCTGCGCCGTGGCCAGATGCAGCGCAGCGAGTCGCTCGGTGCTCGCCAGCAGCTGTTGGGCAACGGCCAGAGCGGATTTGGCCTGCCTGTAGGA
>JBOIAQ010000082.1:0-15537 GCA_050739115.1 Steroidobacteraceae bacterium
CCCCCCCCCCCCCCCCCCCCCCACGACTGAGGACACCTTCCCTTGAATACCCAAAAGCTCGAGCAAATCGAGACCAAGATCGCCTTCTTGGAGCGCGCAAACCTTGAATTGAGTGATGTCGTCTTTCGGCAGCACCGCGAGCTCGAAACTCTGCGGGCGCAGGTCGTCGGGCTGGGCGCCCGCATCGATGCCGTGCAATGCGATACCGCCGTGGGCACGCCCGAGGACGAACGGCCGCCCCACTACTGATGACCGATTGCATACAGCCTCGGTCGTATGTGGCGGCTATGTCAGGTGTGCAGGCCGCCAGCGCCGAGCAGTCCCACGAGACCGATTATGATGAGGTAGATCGCGACGATGTAGTTGAGCAGTCGCGGCACCACCAGGATCAAGATGCCGGCAATCAGCGCCACAAGGGGCCCGAGCGTCAGATGGAGATGGAGGTTCATGGATACCTTCCAGGAAGTAGATTAGGAGTAAGCCTGCGGGTGAAGCGGTAATGATGAGCAATTTCTCGTCCTGAAGCATGTCGCGTGCTCACGCGCGTGGTTGGTCCTGAAACGCCACGGCCGTCAGTAGCCCATGGTCTTCGACACCGCCTGCGGTGCACGGCACTTCCGCTCTTCCAACTCAGGGCCCGCGTGAAGTAGCCGATTTCTGTAGTTCAGGGTGACAGCACGCGGACTGTCTCGGTTAAGCAAAATACGTCGAATATGTTTAACTAGCCGCCCGAGCTAGTTAAATCTTTTGCTGTACCGGACAATCTAGTTAAATATACTTCACTATGCTTAAATAACGAAGCGAGCTGGTAAAGCCATTTAATTCTGGACCGAAGATATGCAGCGGGATCCGTTTTCAGTCTCCTCAAACGTCGCCATGGCCTCAATCGCTGCCGCTACAAAGGCATGCCCGGCATCCAGCGCTGGGTCGGCTTGGGCGTGATCGCCGATAACCTCATCAACATCGGCAACGCACACGCGCCCTCGCGCGAGCGCTGACCTCGTACTCACCACTCCCTCGATGACACCGGCCCAGCCGCCAGGCTGTGGCCGATCCGTCGCATTCGCCCGCCGCGATCGGTTCCGCGCTTCACTCTGTAGGCTCATTTTTGCGCCGGAAAGTAACTAGCCAACGTGATGCGCGGGTATTTCGCCTATCACGCGGCGCCGACCAACTCCCGGCCCCTGGCTGCCTTTCGTTACCACGTGCGGTTCCTCTGGTGGCGCACGCTTCGGCGTCGCAGCCGGAAAGATCGCGCCTCGCGGGAATGGATCTCGCGTGTGGTGGCCCTACCGCGATCACCCCGCAGGGCCAGTCAGGTCCGAGGATGGATCCTAAGGATGAAGCTAACGCTCGCGGCGCTCGTGCCGCATACTGCCGCCTTCGACCACAGGTTCATCACGGCGGGCAACGGGGAGCATGACCCGACCTTTGCCATGCGTGAGAAGGTGTGCGATATCGTCGAAAGGGACTGCAGGGCTGAGCAGATATCCCTGCGCCTCATCACATCCCATGTTCCAAAGCGCCCCGATCTGCTGCTCGGTCTCAACCCCTTCGGCGACGACCGTCATGCTAAAGGCGCGTGCCAGTGAGATGATGGTCGAGACGAGCGTGCGGCCGGAGCGGTCATCAGGGAGGCGGCTGATGAAGCAGCGGTCGATCTTGAGCGTATCGATCGGCAGCTCCGAGAGGCGGCTCAACGAGGAGTAGCCGGTGCCAAAATCATCTACCGCAATGCGAACGCCCGCAGCGCGTAGGCGCTCGAGCTTCCGTACTGCGGCGTCCGAGTCGCCGAGCAACATTCCTTCGATGATCTCCACGTCAAGACCGCAGGTGGGGTCCGCCCACGACTGCGTTGCCTCGAAGAAGCGCTGCAGAAAATCGGGGTGAGTGAGCTGCAGGGGCGAGATGTTGACGGCGATGCGGATGCCGGGCAATCCATCGCGGCGCCAGCGCTGGCAGTCGGCGCTCGCCTGTCGCAGGACCCAATTTCCGACTTCCACGATCAACCCAGTCGCCTCGAGCAGAGGCAGAAACGCCGCCGGCGAGACCAATCCGTTCTCCGGGTCCCGCCAGCGAATCAGGGCCTCGACGCCCTCGATCGTGCGCTTCTTCACGTTTACTTTGGGCTGGTAATGAAGCTCGAACTGCTCCTTCTCGATCGCGATGCGCAATTTGTGCTCGAGCGCGAGGTTCGTTATCGCTTCCGAATGCGCCTCGGCGTCGTAGTGCAAAGCCCGCTCGCCTTTTGCCTTGGCATTGCGCAATGCGGCCTCGGCATTCGTCACAAGAGCGTTGGCATCCTTCCCATTATCGGGATGGATCGCCAGCCCCGATTTCACCGTTACGGGGATCTTGCGCTCATCGATTTCGAAGTACTCGGCGAAGACAGCATCGATGTGGCCTCGTAACGCCTCGAGTGCCTCGCCGGGCCCGCCCTTGACCTCGAGCGCGACCGCGAAGGTGCCACCTGCAAGCTGAGCGAGGAGCTGCGTGTCCTGGAAGCGCCTGCGCAAGCGGTCGACGACGTGCTGCAGCAGCAGATCACCGGTGTGTCGGCCGAAGGAGTCGTTGATGACGCTCAGGTGCTCGATATCGATGATGGCGATGGCGAGCCGGGCATCGTTCGGATTGAGCTGCGCAAGCTTTCGACCAATGCGCTCGCAAAAGAGCGAACGTTTCGCGAGGCCGGTTTGGGCGTCGAAGTGCGAGAGAAAGCGGACACGGCTGTCCTTCTGCAGGTACTGAAGCGCGAACGAAAGGTTCGAGGCGACCTCGCGCAACATCCCGAGCTCTTCCTCACCCAGCGTGCCGGAGTCGGGAGCCGCTACCACGAGCACACCCACGGCAGTTTTGTCGAGAAAGATCGGCAGTACCACGATCGGCTGCAGTTTCTTCTCTTGCATGGCCGTGGCTGGGTTCGCCAATATCGGGAATTCACCCGTATCTTCGCAGATGTGTAACCTGCCGGTCCTCAAGACCTGGCCGATCACGCTCGTATCCCGATCGATCGATTGCGCGACGAACGCCCTAAACTCTTCCGTCCGACCCGGCTCCGTGCCCGCTGCCGCAGTCCGGGTGGTGCGTGCACCCGGCTGCTTGAGCGCAATGATGGCCGCGGCGTATCCGCCGACCGATACCGCGAGCCGACAGGCCTCCTGGAGCATTTCTTCGGGCTGGCGCGTACGCAGCATCAGCGCGTTGACGCCGCTCAACATCCGCAGCACCCGTGTCAGGCGGGCGATCTGTGCCTCCTGACGTCGCCGCTCTGTCCGTGCTGCCACTTCCTCCAGAGCGCGACGGACGGCCGGCACCAGCCGGCTGAGGTTGCCCTTGAGCACATAGTCCACAGCCCCGCAATGCAGGGCCTCGATGGCCCGCTCCTCGCCGATGGTGCCCGAGACGAAAATGAAAGGAATGTCTCGCGCGAGCTCCCTGGCTACCTTGAGCGCCGAGGGACCGCTGAACTGCGGCAGCGTGAAATCCGAAAGAATGACATCCGGCTTAAATTCCCGCAGAGCTGCGGTGAGGCGCTCCTCGGTCTCGACCCGCAGAAATTCGCAGTTAAGACCGCCTTTGCGCAATTGGCGGATCGTGAGCTCCGCTTCCGCAGGCGCATCCTCGACCAGCAGCACCCGGATGGGGGGCTCCCCGTGAGGGGTCGCCGTACGGCGCGATACGACGGCGGCGTTGCCGTCGGAGGCACTCCTGGGTCGATGCGCAGTCATTGCCTGAATGCTGTTTCCGATCGACGAGAAAGTATGATGTTAGCAGCTCGCCTCATTCTGTCATATGAGCTGAGTCGGGGTTATTCGGTCCGGAACGCATGAAGGCGTGACGCAACGCACAAAACGGCTCCGCGGCATGCGCTGAGAGGTCATTCACAATTCTCGATCGCAGGGCTTTTCACTTAACCTGGAAACGGCGCATCTTTCGCTGATGCCGTCCGCCGCGCGCCGCCTCGCTCTCCTCTTCGCACTGTGGGCGATGACCTGTGCATTCGCAAGTCCGACTCCGGAATATCAGGTGAAAGCGGCGTTTTTGTTCAACTTCTCACAATTCGTGTCCTGGCCGCCGCAGGCCTTCGGCTCCGCGAACGCCCCGATCGTCATCGCAGTGCTCGGGCAAGATCCCTTCGGACCGGATCTCGATGCGATGGTGAATGGTCAACGCGTTGGCGGTCACCCATTCCTCGTGCGCCACTATCGCGACGTGGCCGAGGTCGACGGCTGTCACATTCTCTTCATCGATCGATCTGAGAGCACTCAGTTGCCTGGGATCCTGCAAACGCTACGGGGACGCGCGATCCTCACGGTGAGCGACATCAACGGGTCCGCCCAGAGCGGCGTCATGATCGATCTCATCACCCAGAACCAACACGTCCACATGCATATCAACCTTGCGGCCGCGCGGGCGAGTGGTCTTACCGTCAGCTCGCAACTCCTGCGGCTCGCTCAGATCGTGGGACCGAAGAGTGATTGAGATGATTGCGCCTACGAGAAATATTCGGCGCTCGCTCATCCTCATGTTGCTGCTGACGACGGGCATCGTCGTTGTGCTCACGACGGCCGCCTTCAGCGTGTATGAATTTGTCGCGGCCCGTCAGCTCGCCGCGCGGAATTTGGCGACGCTCGCTGACGTGATTGCCACAAACAGCACAGCGGCCCTCGCCTTCGATGATCCGAATGGCGCGCGCGGGGTACTCGCGGCCATCAAGGCGGAGCCGCACGTCACCGCCGCGGCGCTCTATTCGCCCGATGGGAAGCTGTTTGCGAGCTATCCGAGGGATATCGCATCGCTTCCCATTCGCGCGCCGGCGCTCGGTGAGCGGTTTCATCGATCACGGCTGGTGGTGGTGCGGAGCGTCTTTCAGGGCACGAGCCGCCTGGGGACGGTGTATCTAAAGTCCGATCTCGGCGCCATCTACGAGCGCATTCGCCTCTACGCTTTGATCGCCGGCCTCATCCTCGTACTCGCAGGGCCGACCACCTATCTCATTGCGGCGCGCCTGCAGCGCGAGATTTCCGATCCGATCCTCGCGCTCGCGCAGACTGCGAAGGCGGTATCGCAAAACCGTGATTACTCCGTGCGAGCGCCGCAGGTGCAGGGGCATGAGCTCGGGCTCCTAACGGACGCCTTCAATCACATGCTGACGCGGATTGGAGAGGGTCAGGAGCGGCTGCAGAGCCAACTCGCGCGACTCGATCTTCTGCACCGGATTACCCGGGCGATTGGGGATCGACTGGACTTACCGAGCATCTTCCAGGTCGTGGTCGGCACGCTCGAGGCGGATCTGCCGATCGACTTTGGCTGTGTGTGTACGTACGAGCCCGGTACGCACTTCATCGCACTACAGTCGATCGGCTCGCGCAGCATGGCGGTGGCGGGAGCCATGGCGCTCTCGGACGGTGCGGCGATACCCATCGATGAGAACGGGCTTTCGCGCTGCATCGGAGGCACGCTGGTGTATGAGCCGGATACCTCGAGCCTGCCGTTCGCGTTTCCACAGCGTTTCGCGCAGGCCGGGCTGCGCTCGCTCGTCATCGCGCCGATGCTCGTCGAGCAGAGCGTCTGTGGGGTACTGGTAGCGGCCCGACGCGCTGCGGATGCCTTCAGCAGCGCGGACTGCGAGTTTCTGCGGCACCTCTGCGATCACGTGGCCCTCGCGGCGCGCCAGGCCCAGTTGCACGGGGCGCTGCAGCGCGCGTACGACGATCTGCGCCAGTCGCAGCAGACCGTCATGCAGCAGGAGAGGCTGCGCGCGCTCGGGCAGATGGCAAGCGGCATCGCCCACGACATCAACAACGCCATCTCTCCGGTTGCGCTTTACACCGAGATGCTCCTCGAGCGCGAGCCCAACTTGAGTGAGCGGGCGCGCGGGTGTCTCGTGACCATTCAAGGCGCCATAGAGGATGTCGCCGACACGGTCGCACGAATGCGCGAGTTCTACCGGCCGCGCGAGCCGCAGCTGGTGCTTGCGCGCGTCGCGCTCAATCGGACCGTCGAGCATGTGGTGGAGCTGACTCGGGCGCGCTGGCGCGATCTGCCGCAGCAGCGGGGCATCGTGATCCAGCTGCACACGGATCTGATGCCCAACCTGCCGGAGATCATGGGCGCCGAAGGCGAAATTCGCGACGCGCTCACGAACCTCATCTTCAACGCCGTGGATGCGATGCCCCACGGGGGAACGCTGACCCTCAGGAGCCGGCTTTGCGGTGCGCCAGACGATTTGCGCCAAGCGGGGGGTTCGAGCGATGCCGAGCGTCGGGTAAACGTTGAAGTGACCGATACGGGTATCGGCATGGACGAGGAAACGCGTCGGCGATGCCTGGAGCCCTTCTACACGACCAAGGGCGAGCGCGGCACCGGCCTCGGACTCGCGATGGTCTACGGCATGGTTCAGCGGCACAGCGCCGAGCTCGAAATCGACAGTGCACTCGGGCGGGGGACTACGCTGCGGCTCTCCTTCCCGGTCACGAGCGAGACGCTGCAAGGCACCGCACCTGCGGCGGTCAGCGCTCAACCCCTCCGGCGACTTGCGATCCTGCTGGTTGATGATGATCCCCTCCTCATCAAGTCGCTGCGCGATGCCCTAGAGGGGGATGGACACCTGGTCACGGCCGCAGATGGCGGCCAGCGCGGAATCGATGAGTTCACGGCCGCGCAGCAGCGGGGTGCACCGTTTGCGCTCGTCATCACGGACCTCGGCATGCCGTACGTGGACGGTCGCAAAGTCGCCGCTTCCGTGCGCGCAGCCTCTCCCAGCACCCCCGTCATTCTCCTCACCGGCTGGGGCAGACGCCTGCTCGCCGAGAACGATATCCCGCCGCACGTGGACCGCGTCCTCGGCAAACCACCCAAGCTCATCGAGCTCCGCGCCGCGCTGGCGGAGCTCACAGCGGGACCTCGAGCCGCATGAACGGAGAGGCCCAATTGCCGCAAGTCGCGGGTCCGCTCGCGAGACTCCTCATCGTCGATGACGAGGAGGCGCAGCTGCGTGCGCTCTGCGACACGCTCAAGCTCGAGGGCTATGTCCCGAGCGGGTTCGCATCGCCAAGCGAAGCGCTTTCGAAGGTGCGGCCCGACGCTTTCGACCTGCTGTTGACGGATCTCATGATGCCCGGGATGGATGGCATCGAGCTGCTGCAGGCGGCGCAACGCGTGGATCGCGATCTGGCAGCGATCGTCATGACAGGGCACGGCACGATCGACACCGCGGTGAAGGCGATGCAGGCGGGCGCGCTCGACTACATCCTAAAGCCCTTCCGTCTCAATCAAATGCTGCCCGTCATCACGCGGGCGCTCGAGACGCGCCATTTGCGCCGCGTAAACCGCGAGCTCGAGCAGCGTGTCCTCGAGCGCACGCGCGAGCTCGAGATCGCCAATCGGGATCTCGAGGCCTTCTCGTTCTCCATCTCGCACGACCTGCGTGCGCCGCTTGGGATCATCCAGGGCTTTTGCGAAGCATTCATCGAGGACTTCGGTTCCGGAGTACCGGAGGAGGGGCGGACGCTCCTTAAGCGCATTGAGGAAGGCGCAAACAGGATGAGCCGGCTGATCGAGGATCTGCTCAATTTCTCGCGCGTCGGCCGCAGCGCCCTGGAGCCGACCCGGATTGCGATGAGCGAGCTCATGCGAGGCGTGATCGCCGAGCTTACCGAGGCCTCTCCCTCGCCCAGGGTGGAGATCGACATTGCCGATCTTCCCGATGCTTGGGCCGACCCCGCCCTCATCCGCCAGGTGCTCGTGAACCTGCTGTCGAACGCCCTTAAGTTCACGAGTACCCGACCCTCCGCACGGATCGAGGTGACGAGCGCCGAGCACCAGGACCATCGCCTCTACCGCATTGCGGATAATGGCGTCGGGTTCGATGAGGCCTACGCGCACAAGCTCTTCGGGGTCTTCCAGCGTCTGCATTCCGAGGAGGACTTTGCCGGAACGGGAGTTGGCCTCTCGATCGTGAAGCGGATCATCGAGCGCCACGGCGGCCGGATCTGGGCAGAAGGCCGGCCGAACGAGGGCGCCGCGTTCTCCTTCACCCTGCCTGCGGCAAACTCAGAGCCCCGCCCATGAAGCCGCGCTCGCTCTTGATTGCAGGCACCGCGCTCATGCTCATCGTGGCGTCAGTCATCGCGAGCCTGCCGGCGCGAGCGGACGCGAATTCCTCGAGTGTCGAGCGCTTGAGAGGCCTCAGCATCGCGCAGTTGCTGAACATCAAGGTGACCTCCGTCGCGAGACGTCCGCAGAAGCTGCTCCGTACGGCGGCGGCCGTGCAAGTGATCACAAACGAGGAGATCCAGCGCTCGGGAGCCACCAGCATTCCGGAAGCTCTGCGGCTCGCCGACAATCTCGAGGTGGCCCAAAAGAACTCCCATGACTGGGGGATCAGCGCACGGGGTTTCAATACAGACCTTGCCAATAAGCTGCTGGTGATGATCGATGGTCGCTCGGTCTACACGCCTCTTTTCTCCGGGGTGTTTTGGGACGTCCAGGACTATCTGCTCAAAGACATCGATCGGATCGAAGTCATCAGCGGTCCTGGAGGGACGCTCTGGGGCGCGAACGCCGTTAATGGCGTGATCAATATCATCACCCAGAGCGCGAAGAACACCCAGGGCTTCTACGCGCAGGAGGCCGATGGCACCAAGCTCCATGAGCTCGCAGGGGTGCGCTACGGCGGTGCCCTTTCTTCGGACACCTGGTTTAGGATCTACGGTAAGTTTGTCGATCGCGGCGATGAGGTGATGAGCGATGGCGCACCCGCATCGGATGCGTGGCGGCAGGGTAGGGCGGGTTTCCGCGTCGACTCGGATCCCTCGAGTCGTGATGCCCTGATGGCCGAGGGTGATTTTTACGATGGACACGAGTACGAGCTGACGGGAGGGCAGGCCGAGACGAGCGGTGGCGACGTACTCGGCCGTTGGAGCCGTCGCTTTTCCGAGCATTCGGACATGCAGCTGCAGTCGTACATCGACCACACGTATCTCTCCGATCCGGAGCCGGCCCTGACGCTCGGAACGCTGCAACTTGCTCCTCCCGGTGTGCTTAAGGACGATCTCACGACGTACGATGTCGACTTCCAGGACCGCTTTGATGCTGCGACTTACCATCACCTCGTTTGGGGTCTTGGGTTCCGCCGCACCCATGATGCCGTGGTCAATGCGCCGGCACTCGCATTCCTGCCCAACGTGCTCGATCAGAATCTCTACAGCACTTTCGTTCAGGACGAGATCGCCCTCACACCGAACTTGAATTTCATTGCCGGTACGAAGCTCGAGCACAATGCCTATACCGGCTGGGAGTGGCAACCGAGCGTCCGAGCGCAGTGGTCATTCGCGAACGAGGAATCGCTCTGGGCCGCCATCTCGCGGGCCGTCCGCGTGCCCTCGCGCATCGATAGCGATCTCTACGAGGCGGCGCCGCCCGGCCCACTGATCCTGAAAGGGAACCCCAACTTCGTCTCGGAGAAGCTGCTCGCCTACGAGCTCGGCTATCGCGGTCAACTGGGTCCGCGGTTCGGCTCTTCGGTCTCGACCTTCTACAACGTCTACCATGATCTTCGGAGCACCAGCTACACCCCTGGAACGATATTGCCGTTCTATTTTGCCAACAACCTGGAAGGGGATACGTACGGCCTGGAATTCTCGGCTGATTATCAGGTAACACCGACTTGCTCGCTGCACTTGGGGTACGACCTGCTCAAGGAGCACCTGCGGATCGCGCCTGGCCAAGTGGACATCAACCAGGGTCTCAACGAGACGGCCGACCCCGAACATCAGTTTTTCCTACGATCTTCGATGGATCTTCCACGGAACATTCAATTCGATACGGCGCTACGCTGGATCGACACGCTGCACAACAACAACGGACCCACGCCGGGAACCGTTCCAGCCTACTTTGAGCTTGACTCTCGCATCGGCTGGAAGGTGAGCCCGCAGATCGAGCTTTCGGTCGATGGGCGCAACCTCTTGCACGCTGACCATGTTGAGTACGGATTCCCGAGCCCGACTCGGATAGAAATAGCGCGCAGCGTCTACGCGAAGATCACTTGGCATCGCGACTGATGAGCGCGCCTGCACGGGGCCCCTCCTGGCTGACCTTCCTCGTGCAGACCAAGGATAGCCTTTGGAGCGTGGATCTATTTCGCTGCGAGTCGATTCTGCTGTGCATATCTCCTGCCCTTTTTTCCTTGAGGGGAAGCCGGCTTAGAAGCGGAGGTAATTCAGCCGAGGAACGCGCGCAAATGCCTGCTCACGGCCGACGAGCGTTGCAGCGTAGAAAAGTGCCGTGGCGGCGACCCAGGCATCACTCTCGCCGAGGCACTTGCCAAGAGACCCCTGCATCATCGCGGCGCGCCACGCGATGGCTCGGGAGAGCCGGATGACTCGGAAACGAGCAATGAACTGGCCGAAAGACTTAGCTCACCGGCTGTGAGCGTCTGCCGTTCCGCAAACAGGCGACGAATCACCCTGGAAAACGACTCATTGGGTTCACGCCTCTCGCGTACCAGTAGGTCGTACACGTCCATCTCGATGGAAATCGTTTTAGTAGCCATTCGTGTCTCATGCATGAACCATGCATGGCGGTAAAGGAGTGGGCCGAAAGCGAAGGTCGCGAGCCGGCCGGGCCGGCGCTGCCCTGCTCGGGAGGCTTCCTCATAGCTTTCGGGTGTGAACCGGCGTCCTCGGTTGACCAGATCGGAGGTCGAATCGGCGGGGAAACATGACCAGCCATACCGATAGTGTTTCGATCCGGTTCCGGCGATTACGTCGCGGCGGGATGGTTAGGCTTACACGCTGACGGCTGCTCAAACTTCGGCGCCGGTTCACAGGTATACCCAGCCTACGTCAGATGCGAAATCCGAACACCCCGGATCCACGTCACTGCAGGATGAGAGTGCGATTCACGTTGGCTAGCGCATGGACAATTTTCTCGTCCATAATAGCATTTGGGGAATGAGCTCACTGCACGATTGGCGAAGCACGGGTCAACCCTTCTCACTTCCTAACCCATCCGGAATGCTAAAATGCAGCTCCCACCATTTCTTCTCGACCAGTGGCTGGCGGCTCACGAGTTTGCATCGCCGCCGATCCGGTACAACCTGGCCTCAAGCACGGGCCCGGCGTGGACGCTTAGTGAGCTGATGACGCTCGGCGATGGCACCATCACGAAGGAGCTTGAGGAGGTGCGCTTGTCTTACGCTCCGCCCGAGGGGGCTAAGCCGCTACGTCAACGTATCGCGCAAATTTATGACGCCGATCCCGATTGGGTCATCGTGACGACCGGTGCCTCGGAAGCGCTGTCGATGCTCTATTGTCTTCATGCAGAACCCGGGGCCTCAATCTTGCTGCCGTCTCCGGCCTTCCCGGCGATGCCGGTGATGGCGCGCGCCTGGGGACTCAAAGTTTCAAACTACAAGCTTCAGCGCGAGGATGGGTTCAGGCAGACCGCAGACCGAGTGCTTGCAGGGATCGAGAGCAGCACTCGTCTCGTCCTCGTCAACACGCCGCACAATCCTACCGGGTCAGTAATGGCTGCGGATGAGATTGAGCGCCTTGCGACATCGCTCGCTGAACGAGACATTCCGATGCTTGTGGATGAGGTATATCACCCTCTCTACTTTGGATCGTCGAGCCTATCGGCGGCGAGATTGCCGGGCGCCATCGTGGTGAGCGACTTCTCAAAGGCTCTTTCGCTCAGTGGACTGCGCATCGGTTGGATCATCGACGGCGATGCCCCGCGACGTGAGCGTCTCGTCAACCTGCGCAGTTACTTTACGGTTTCCGGATCGCCGGTGACGGAAGCAATCGCCGTCCACGCCTTGGCGCATAGAGAGGTGATTCTGTCTCGCCTGGAAGCTGTCGCAGCCGCGAACCTTTCGACGTTGAAGCACTTCATGAGCGCACACCACGATACCCTCGGGTGGGTCTCGCCCGCCGGCGGCACGGTGGCATTTCCATGGAGGCTCGATCGGGCGAACGCGCGCCCGATGTGTGCGGCGCTCGCGCGCGAGGGCGTGCTGGTCGCGCCGGGTGACTGCTTCGATGCGCCGGAGCATTTTCGAATTGGCTTTGGCGCACAGGAAAGCGGGTTTCGCGAGGCGCTCGAAATTGCCTCCGGAAAGACGGGTGCTGGCGCCTGACCGCAACGAGCGTGCTCGAGAGTTTGCTATGCTGCGCTCAGGAGTGCGTAGGCGAAGCCCGTCGGCCAACTGCTCGCCCGTGGTTCACGACGTTGAGGATGCTGGTCCCGTTCGTTTTGATGGAGTCCTTCGAGCGGGCCTCAAGCCGAATTCTCATGCGCAGTATGGCGCACGGCACGGATCCGAGCGACGAGCGCAAGCAGTCGGCGGCGCTGTTCCCGTGGAAACATGCCCACGGACTCGTGGCCGTGATACACCCCATCGCCGGACACAGGCGTGCCGCCGGCCTGGCAAATTTCCTACGTCGTCTACTCTCACCTGGGGTGGGAGTTTGATCCAGGCCGCGGCATGCTCAGCCGGCAATTATAGCTTCCGCAGCCCCCGCGGCCGGAAATTTACGCGACTGACGGGTTAAGCGCCCCCCCCCGGGGGCTTTGCTGCAACACTATTCCAACCCGAAAGGGCGGCCCTCAAGGGAAAGATTTCACCGCTCGTCGAAGCGTTCGTTCGTGCTGTCGCGCATGAAGTCTGCCTTGTCCAACTCATCGTAGTATTATCCGTTCATTAGGAAAAATGCCTTAAGTTACGCCAATGTTTGCCTTAGTTCCCCACCTCCCATGGCGCGCATCTCGCTTCAGCGTTTGCGCGTTCGGCGCAGCCTTCCTCGCGCTGGCCGTCTGCCATCGCGCCGAAGCGCGCCCCATTCAATTGGCGTTGAACGCCCACGCCAACACCGATCTGCGGACAGTGGAAGTCACGGTGAACGGACACGAAAGCCCGTTCATCTTTGATACGGGCGCGGGTGCCACGGTCCTCACGCCAGAAGAGATCCGGTATGCCGGCTGCACACCCTTTGGGAAGGTTACGGACTTTCGGGCCCAAGGCGGCAGAGTGACGATGTGGCGCTGCGGGCCGGTGAGTCTCGAAATCGGGGACTATCGAGTCGAGCGCGAGGTCGAGGAATTCGACCTCCGCAAGCTTCTCGGAAATGCGCCGCCGGTCGGTGGCATCGTCGGTCTCGCCTCCTTCGATGGCCGCGCCGTCACGCTCGACCTTGCGCATGATCGCGTAACAATCGAAACGCGCCGCAGTCTCGCCCGCCGCATTCGCGGCATGCGCCCTATCAAGATCCGCATCACGCGCGACGCGGGTGGCGCTGTGGTGCCGTTCATAGAGGACCGGGCAAAGCACCGGAACCCTGTGGATGGAAGTGGATAGCGGTAACGACGGCCCCGTCTTTCTCGCGCCGCACGCCCAGCGACAGCTCGCCATCTCGATCCCGGAGCATGGCAGGCGCCAGCTCGACCTCGATGTGATCGGGCTCGGACGCGTGCCCGTTACCGCCGCATCGAGGCACTTGATCTTCGACGGCGAGCTCGACCCCGCTTTTCTGCGGCAGATCCAGCTGACCATAGATCTCGAACAAGGTCGAGCATGGGCCAGATTCAATTCGCGCTCAGGCCGGCATCAGGGACGGCAGGTACGCGAACCCGGGCGAGCGAAGGCGGCGCGTGCTGATGTGGGCTTTCGGAGGGCGACGCTTTGATGGGACGGCGGTCTTTACTATGACGGAACGTTTCGATCCGCGACGAATCAACGTCCCGGATCAAGGCGCTACGCTCGAAGAGAAACTATACGAATGACTTGATACGCGCAGTCCTTTCGAGCAGAGATTTTGGTAGGGTGTGGTGGGATTCCGAATCCGAAGCACAGGCGAGAAAAACGGGACGCGTGAGGAGTGGCTCGCCGCGCGGCTTGGGTTGCTCAAGGCAGAAAGGGAATATTCGCATCAACGCGACCAGCTAACGCGGCGGCGCCACGCGCAGCGCCCCAAAGTAGTCGATCGGGGTACCTTCTAAGTGGAGCTGGATGCACTGCGTGTTCGAGAGAAGGTTCGCACACGAGAAGACGACGCGATTGCAGCCGCCCGCCGACGCTCCCCATCGTCGGGGTGGGGCGTACGACACGACTTATTGGCCAGCGCAGGCGGTGACACTGTTGGATACCGCTAAGATTTGCGAACAGCATAAAATATGCAGACACAAGTTAATGCGATATTTCTCCACTGGTCAGCATGAAGCTGCAAAACCAAACCTGTGCTCGGCTATTGCTGACGCTGATTGCAATATTTAGTACGCGAGTTTGTGCCGGTGGCAGCGTTAATCATATCTTCGGCGACCCCCGTAGCGTGCAGCGCGCCCCGCAGCGCATTTATCATGTGCAGAACTACCGATTGGTACTGCATTTTGACGAACTCAAAGATGAAGTTTTCGGTGATGAGGTCGTTACCCTTGAGCCGCTCATCGGAGGGTTCAATCGCTTTTATCTGGACAGCACCGGGCTCACCATCGATGCGGTCACGCTCGAAAAGAACGGCGGGCACGATATTTCCCTGCCGTTTGAGATGGAAGATCCGCGTCTGTGGATCAGTCTCGATCGCTTCTATGGTCCGCAAGACCGCTTGAGTGTCCGCATCATTTACCACGGCGTTCCGCGGACGGGTTTGTTTTTTGTAAATCCCAACGCCGCTTATGCACATTGGCCGCGTGAGATCTGGTCCCAAGGAGAACCGGAATTCAATCACTATTGGTTCCCCTGCTGGGACTATCCCAATGACATGTCCACGAGCGAGGTCATCGCCACAGTCCCCGACGGACAAAGCGTGCTATCCAACGGCCGGCTGGTAAAAGTGACGCATCAGGCTGGCCGGACCACCTACGACTGGGTGGAGAGCCTACCCCACAGCAGCTATCTGACCTCGATCGCTGTAGGGCCATGGAGGAAAGTGGCCGATCACGAAGGTGCACTGCCAGTAGACTATTACGTCCCCCGGTCGGTCG
The DNA here is from genome assembly GCA_050739115.1 of Steroidobacteraceae bacterium. Classification (GTDB taxonomy): domain Bacteria; phylum Pseudomonadota; class Gammaproteobacteria; order Steroidobacterales; family Steroidobacteraceae; genus 13-2-20CM-66-19. The sequence continues at coordinate 14,983 of JBOIAQ010000082.1, forward strand.
ACGTAGCCACCGCGCGACGTTCCTTTCACCTGACACCGGACATGATCGGGTTCTATTCTCGTGCTTTCGGCGTGCCTTATCCCTACGAGCAATATGCCCAGGTAGTCGTGCAAAACTACCCGTTCGGCGGCATGGAGAACATAAGCGCCACGACGCTTACCGCGAGCACGTTGCACGCGGCTGGGGGTGAGCCGGAATTGTCCAGCCAAGCGCTGGTAGCCCATGAGCTGGGACAGCAGTGGTTCGGCGATCTCGTCCAAGGACGAGACTGGGCCAATATCTGGCTCAACGAGGGCTTTGCCACTTATCTCGAAGCGCTCTACACGCAGTATCACGACGGCAACGACGCGTTCCGCTATGAGATGTGGCAAGACCAGCTCGCGGCCGAGCGACAAGACCGTGAAGACTACCTGCGCCCGATAGTGGATCTTGAGAGTACCGATTTCGCGGAGGGTTGCGCCACCTCCCGACGGTCCGTTTCGGGCATAGAGGGCATGGGATGCGCCGCTGAAGGTCTGGATTTCAGCCTACCCGGCGAGACGCAGGGGCTGAGAG
>JBOIAQ010000083.1:0-15342 GCA_050739115.1 Steroidobacteraceae bacterium
CTCAAAGGCGGATGCAATCTGCGGTTCTTCCTCAAGAGCATTCGCTACTCGCAAGACATGGATCTCGACATTCACACCATGGCCGTCGGTACGCTCCGGAATAACGTCAGCCGGCTCTTCGAGGCGCCGTCGTTTGTGCAATCGCTGCGAGCGCAGGGCATCGAGATCGGCAGGACGTCCCTACCCAAGCAGACTGAGACCACGCAGCGCTGGAAGCTGACCTTGCGCATCATGGAATCGGCCGCCGAGGTGCCAACGAAGATCGAATTCTCGCGGCGGGGCCTGGAAGGCGAGAAGGCCGTGGAGCCTGTGGATCCCGACATCATCCGAGCATACCGGCTCTATCCGGTCATTGTGCAGCACTACTCCGTGCACACGGCCTTCGCTCAGAAGATTTCGGCGCTGGCATTGCGCGAGCAGATTCAGTCCAGGGACGTATTCGATCTGAAACAACTGCTGGATGCCGGAGGAGCCGAGCAGTCGCTACCCGCGACAACAGCGGCCAACCTACCTCTGGCGATCGAGCATGCGCTTGCGGTCGACTATGACGCGTTCGCCGGCCAGGTTCTGGCATTCCTCGAACCGGAGTATCAAGAGCACTACCGAAGCAGGAAGGTCTGGGCCGAACTTCGAGGACAGGTCGTTGACAGTTTGGAGACCCTGAGGCGATGAACCAAATCGAAGCCTTGCAACGACTGCGAACGCTCGGCGCCCCGGTCGTGGAAACACGTGACGTCGCCGCACTGCTGCAGGTCTCGACCAGCAATGCCACCACGATCCTTCGACGCCTGGCGCAGAAGGGAATGATCGCCCACCTCGGCCGTGGTCGATGGCTGGTGAATGAGAAAATCGATCGCTTCGCGCTGCCCGAACTGATCTCAGCGCCCTACCCCGCCTACACCTCCCTGCAATCGGCATTGTTCCATCATGGGCTGATCGAGCAGATTCCATCGGTCACCTATGCCGTCACGCCAGCACGGCCCCGCCGCGTGCGGACTCCCCTCGGCACCATCTCATTTCATCGCATGCCGTCGGAGCTCTTCCAGGGCTTCGAGCTGTCATCCCCCTCCGACGCCAAGATCGCAACTCCTGAGAAGGCCTTGTTCGATCTGCTCTATCTCGCACCGGGGCGATCGCGGGTGTTCTCGAACCTGCCAGAGCTCACGATTCCGCGACACTTTCGCTGGCAGCGCTTGAAGGAGTACACGAATCTGGTGAGATCAGCTGCCCGGCGGGCCTATATCACCCAGCGCGTGGGGGCTTTGAGATCCTCTTTACGGAAACCACGGACTTCAAGGGTGCTGAGGAGACGTAAAGGAGACACGCCTTCTCCGGCCGCACCAAGATCTTGATATCGCAAATGATTGGGCGGCTGTCGGTCGAGTCCATCATAGGAGCCACGGACACGCGACGATCTAAGTCTTTCATTCTCAAGAGGTACTTCGAGTGACTCCGTCCAGGCCTCAACAGGACCGACCCATTGTCAGCGGTCCCGTCCCCGGAAGGCAACCCACTGTTGTCCCGAATATTCGGACGAGGCAGATCTGATGGACGCCTGATTCTAGCCCTATGGATTCGTGAATCGGGGTGTAGCCTTCGCACTACACTGTAGTTATAGTATCGGTATGAGCTCTCTGCGTTTCGAATGGGATGAGAAGAAGGACGCCGCCAATCGGCGCAAGCATGGAGTTTCGTTCGAGGAAGCGCGGACGGCCTTCCTGGATGAGAATGCGCGAGCGATTTTCCGACCCTGATCACTCATCCGATGAGGAGCGATTCGTGCTCATTGGATTGAGCATTTCCGTGAGAGTGCTGGTGGTCTGCCACTGCTATCGGCAGAGCGACGAAGTCATCAGGATCATCTCGGCCGCAAGGCAAACGACGACGAAACTGAGCAAGATCATTGGTGGATGAAATGAAGAAGCGATACGATTTTTCCAAATCCGTGCGCAATCCATATCTGCGGAAGGCGAAGAAGCAGCTGACGATCCGCCTCGATGAGGACACGATCTCCTACTTCAAGTCGTTGGCGGAAAAAAACGGCATTCCCTATCAGAACCTGATCAATCTCTATCTGCGCGAATGCGCGGAGTCCGGAAAAACGCTCGCGATGAGGTGGGGCTAGCCCCTCGAGGTCTAAGGTCATCGAGGGTGCTAAGCAGATTCTCCAAAGCCGACGCACCTTCCTATCATCCTCTCGGGGCTCTGCCACATAGATCGCTACGAATACCTTTCTCGCATATACGAATGGCGTATCCGTCCGGAAATCCGTGTCTGGCGGATGAAGCGTTCTCTGGCGACACTCAGCGGCACGTGCTGGCTCGGAGTGTGCCGATAAAGACGAACCGACTTTCGCCCTTAAGACGCCGGGAAGACATCCGAGCATGGCCTTCGAGTACATGAGGTGCTCCCCCGAAAGCCGAGCGAAGTCGGCAGCGTCGCGGCAGTTTGCTACCGAGCCGTTCGGATTCCACTCGGCCGCTTCGCTGTACGGCCGAGGACGACAGCGATAGTTGGTCGCGCAAATTGGCGCTGGTAGTGTTCAAGTAGCCGCGCTAGGCTCTCGCCAGTATTCACGCGGAAGAGGCGCCAATGTCGATTAAACGTACCTCCAAAAGTATTGGAACCGCCGTACGCAAGCCCGCAACGGCACCCGGTGTGCGCCACGTCGACGTCATGGCCCCGCATCGAATGGCTCCGGGGGACGTTTACTCTGGCTGGCTGTGCAAGAACAAGTCGTGCCGGCTCGTCATCGCCATTGCGCTCCCGCAGGCAGGCGGCAAGCCGCCCCTGGCCGATTCCGACGACTCACTCATTGTGATCAAGTGTCCCCATTGTGGGGACGAGAATCTGTACCGCCTAACCGCCCGGAGTGATCACCAGTACACAATGAGAAACGCGGCTCCCTGAACTTTGCGGAAAGGCGCCAAGCAGTGCCGGAACTCACATCGCCGCCGCCTCGCCGCCGCCTCGCCGCCGCCTCGCTCGCGCGAGGAGGAGGCCCCGGACGCCGCGCCGCAGCGGAGCCAAAGGAGCCGGGCCACCTTCGCATGACCCCACGAGTGGGGTGCAGCGCAGATGGTCCGGCGCGAGGTTACGGCTCGATGCGCGTCGCGGCGACCGTCCCGCTGATCACCGTCGGTTGGCCAGCGCTGGTATTGGCATCGGTCACGCTCTTGCCGTCATAGACGTAGTTTGTAATCGTGAACTTGCCGATGTACTCACTTCCATCGCGAGACAGCGTGATGGTCTCCTGAATATTGGTCGGCCCCGCCGGCTGGAATGCGCTATCCGGGCCCCCAACCTCGCTCCAGCTGTTGGTCTGACCCGGAACGTACATCGGGATCCAGCTGGTCGCCCAATGGTTCAGCTCGTAGGTTCTCATCCCCACCTGCTTCCAGACTCCCATGCAGAAGCTGCCGCTCGCCGGGGTCCGGCCGGAGTTCATGATCTCCGTGCCGTCGTCGTGCCACGTCACGAAGCCCGCGTCGACCGGCGCGCCCTGCGGAGGTCCGGGGTGCGTGCCATCGGACGTGAACGTGAACTTCCACAACCCGGTGATGGCAGAGGTGCGGAAGGGTCCGAACGATGACACCAGCACGAGATGATCCCCGGGGAAGTAGTCGGTCTTCAGCAGGCCGCCGCCGCCATCGCTGCGGAAGATCATTGGTTTTGCCCCCGCCGCAGCCGTTGCTCCCACTCCACATCCAGCCATGGCCTGTCCAGCGGCGAGAATCAGCCCTGTAAACATAATCATCGCAGTCGGTTTCAGCATTGCTCTTTTCATGTTCGCTGCCTTCGGTGTCTGAGAGAGAAGGTCGATGCGTGAGTGCCTCGACCCCGCCGAAAGCTGCTGGATGTCCCGTGAAAGGGCTTTGGAATCCCATGAATCGTCATGAATCGAGCTGTTCCGCACCCCGTCGTGCTCGATACAAGATCGGCCGGAGAGCGCGCAGTCCTCCGCTCATTGATCCGTTGCGCCGGGCAGCCTAGACTTCAGCGCGACACTGCCACGCGGCACCCCAAAACCGAGCCGAGGGTCGGCCATGCAGGGATCTTTGTTCCGCTTCTACGTGCACGAGGGTCATCGCCATCACGGCCGCGTCGTGTGGGAATGGCTGCTCGAGCAGGGCAACAAGCTCGGTATCCGTGGCGGCTCGGCCTTCAAGGCCATGGCGGGCTACGGCCGGCATCACGTCCTGCACGAGGCGCGCTTCTTCGAGCTCGCCGGCACTCTCACGGTCGAGGTGGAGTTCATCGTCTCGCCCGAGGAGGCGCAGAAGCTTCTCGAGCTGCTGCACAGGGAGAAGGTACGACTCTTCTACGCCTATACGCCGGCCTGCTTCGGCGTGATCAATCCGGATGCCTCCGACCCGCCTTCGGTGGGGGACTGTCCCGAGTCGATCGGCTGATCGCGGCCGCCGCGACCGTGCGCCGCCGTTGGCGGACGGAGCATCTCCAGGGCCCGGTAGCGCACGGCCGCTTCGGTGTCGACGCATAAGACGGAAGCGAGCAGACCGTGCTCGCACCAGTAGCGCGGCTCGCAGGCAAGCTCGGCGCACTTCGCGATCCAACCCGGGCGGCCGCGGGCCGCTTGCAACAGCTTCTGCTCGACACCCGACGGCACTGGTGGCAGGCCGAGACCTCCGGTCAGCGCGTACAGCAGCCGGCGCAATTGTCGGGTCGGGGTGAGCGGCATGCGTACCAACATAGCGCCATAGCGCGAAGGCCGCCGAATCCGGGAGCGCTCCCACTGATCATCGATATCGACCGCGGTCAGTACGCCCGCGACCTTGCCGTGCAGCCGCTTCAGGAGGTACACCATGGCGTTGCTGACCGAGGAGAAGTGATCGAGCAGCAGAATCCCGGAGCGCCGATCCGCAGCCAGCCATAACCGCGAGCGCGCCGCACGGCGCGGGATTTCATGCGTGAGAACCCCGGGATAGGCGCGCTCGAGCGCCCGGGTGATGTCATCGAGAGAGCTCGTGACAGCCGAATAAGCGCACGGAATTCCCACGGCGACGAAGTGTGAGTGAAGCTTCGCCAAAAGGGTCGACTTGCCGCTACCGCGAGGCCCGAAGAGAGTCAGATGCTCGCCGCAAAGAAGCCGTCTTTCGAGCTCGGTGGCGAGCTCGGATGCGTGAAGCTGCATGGACAGGCCTGCCTGTACGTGTATGCGAAACACTCCTCACAGGCATCATCAGCCACTCGGGCGGCAATTGAGGGAGGCATGCCATCTCCCCTCGAATGGCGCAGTGTAAGGCGCGTGAACCATCGACAGCAACCGTGCCGCGGAATGCAGCCGGAGGGAGATGGCATTCGAGCCTGATACGCCACCTGCGTGCCTCGCACGTGACGTCGCGCCCTCGCAAGGGATGACCCGGATGACGCGCGACATGCTTCTCCAGATCGCACAGGTCCTCACCGTTCGAATTCGACCACGACATCGCGGACGTCTTCGGCCCGACGCTCTTCACTCCGATCCGGCGCCTCGTCTGGCGCCTCGCAGGTTGGCTGCGCGCATTGCAGTCGGGTGATCTCAATCTCTATCTGGGGCTGGTTGGCGCGTTGCTCGTGATCATTCTCGCTCTGACCTTGCGCTGACGGCGCGGAGCTCTCTCATGAGCCTACCGCCGCGTGGCTGCGCGCTATAAGAAGACGCGCGCGTAGAGGTCGGCCCCGTAGCTGGTGGAGAGAGGCCCGCCTTCCAGAAGCTTGAACGTCCTGCGTCCATCCGGCAGGCGCTCGGCGCGCAAAAAGAGCGCGGGCGCGGGCGCGGCGCGAAGATAACTGTCCGCCAGATCGAAAAGATGGCTCACGTACATCACTTTGACGCCGCATTCCAGCAATGCCCCGACGATCTGGCGCGCGATCTCCGATCCTTCCCGCTCATTGGTCGAGGCGAACGACTCATTGAGCAGCACCAGGCTGCCGGGCGTGAGGTGATCGACGATGGCGCTCATCCGGGAGAGTTCCTCGTCGAGCTTACCGCTGCGCATCCCGACATCCTCCTCCCGCTTGAAGTGGGTGAAGATACCCTTGCACACCCCAGCGCGATATTCCTCGGCCGGCACGAATGCGCCGCATTGCATCAAGACCTGGGCCAGACCAACACCGCGCATGAAGGTGGTCTTGCCGCCCCGATTGGCTCCTGTGATCATCACCAGGCGCTTGCGGTCGGCGCTGAGGTCGTTGCCGACCACTCGCCCGCCCATGCTCAGGGTTAGCGACGGGTCGTAGAGTCCGCGCGCCCGCAGCTGGCACTCCTCCACCGGCTCTGGAAAGCAGACCGGGCAACCTTCGGCCATCAGCCGCTCATGCAGATTCAGGCAACCGACATGGAAGCCGAGCTCCGCGCGCAGCATCTTGAAGAAATCCAGAATGTGCGCGGTCGAGGCTCCCAAAGCACTCGCCACCGGCGCGATCCCACGCTCCCTGAGCTCCTGCAGCGCCTGAAACCCGCTCTCGTCGCGATCATCGAGCTCGTAGATGAAGCTCGAGGCCTCGCCCCCCAACACCCGATGCATCCAGCTCTCGACCCGCTCACGCACGCTGGGCGTGGGGTCGAAAGGCTTGCGGATGCGGTACTGAGCGCCCTTGTTGCCCTTGCCGAGCCGCGCGCTCAGCAGCAGCCCGTGCCGAAACCTCAGGCTGCGCAGATGCTCCGCCACGGTCTTGAGGTAGGCATCGTCGAGCTCGTGCGCGAGCATGGCGAAGAGTGTCCTGAACCCTTCCGATTGAAATCCGCCGCAGTGCGCGTCGGCGAGACCGCGCAGCTCCTTGAGCTGCTCCCGGAAAATGCCCACCACTTCGACACAGCGATGTAACAGTCCTTCGGGACGGCGGAAGGTGAATCCCCAGACCCGTCGCTCGCGCTCCACGGAGGATACCGCGATCGCATACATCCGCCGGACGATATCCGGGTGCGCAATGCAATCCGCGAGTATCCGCTGCCGATAGCGAATCTCCTGCGGATCCTCGAGGCTTGCGAGCACCAGCCGCTGCGCGACGTCGCGAAGATAGGGATCTCCCGCTGCCATCGCCGCGAACAGTGTCTCGAGGGCCAGATCCCGAATCAGCTCCGCGGCGCCGACCCGAGGCTTCGCCGCAAGATCGACATCCCGGTCGCGGTACATGAGGTGCGCCTTCATGCGCCGATGCGCTCCTTCACCCGCTCGCGGGTGAGTCCATACTTCTCGGCGATGGCCATGGCGTAGGCCAGCCCCTCCGCCGGCTTCCTAACGACCTTGAAGGTGCGCCTCGCGGGGTCCTCGGGCCGCACGGTCGCCACATAGCTCACGGTCTTCTCGGAGAGCGCGGCCAGCTCATCGAGAAAGGTCACGCAGACACAGAGAATGTCCCGCTGCGCAACCTCCTCCAACACGCGTCGCGTCAGCAAGAGCGCATCGCTCACCGTGGTGGATTCGAAGCTCTCGTTCATGATGAGGAGGCTGCGCGAGGAAGCCCGCTCGAGCATCCTCCGCATGCGCTCGAGGCTCTCCTCGAGCTTACCGCTCAGCGTCTCGACGCGCTCCTCGCGCTCAAAATGCGTCAACACGCTGTCCAGCCTCGGCAGCCGAGCCTCCCGGCCAGGCACTGGACAGCCGAGGCCCGCCAGGTAGTGGATCTGACCCACCATGCGCGCGAAGGTGCTCTTGCCGCCCTGATTCGCCCCGGAGACCACCATGATCCGCTCGGGCCCGCGCAGCTCGAAGTCGTTCAGCACCACGGGCGCATCTTCCGATACCCGCATTTTCGCGAGTGCGAGATCGAATGCCTCGCGTCCGTGAACGCCTTTGGAGGTCTCGCTGACCTCCGGTTGACAGAAAGCCAGTCCCGCTCTCTCGAGGGGCTTGAGGTGCTCGAGCCAGCCCAAGTAGAACTGCGCGCCGCGATCGAAGTCGAGCACCGCCGGGTCGAGGAAGTCGCGATGCCGCTCGCGATATCCCGCCAGGGCGGAGAAAATATCGGGGTAGAGGCGCGCCACGCGCTCGAGAATTTCCGCCTCGATGTGATTCAGCTCGGGGTAGGAATGGAAGGTGAAATGCGGCTCCTCCACCGCGGCCTGCCTGAACTTCGCGAAGGTGTCGAGCACCTCGGCTGCGTAGTCGGCCTCGCCGGCATACCGGCGGACCTCGATGCGCTTGCCGGCGATTCGCACTGCGTAGGCGATCCCCGCCAGATCGGCCTGCAGCTTCTCGGTCTCGGCGGCGAGCGAGGCGAAACCCGCCGAGCGCGTGTAGTCATGGAGATAGGCGCGCAGCTCCGCGAGGCCCCGGGAGCACAGATCCGCCGCTACCAGACGGTGCGTCAGCGCACTGACCGCATCGCAGTACTCGCCGACGGCATCGAGATGCCACCGCTCCTGCTGCAGTTCGTAGCGCAGCTTCAGGGCCTGGTCGAGCGAGGCGCGCACAACGCGCATGCGCGCCGAGAATGACGCGACGCAGTCGAACACCGCGGCAGTCCCGAAGTCGCGGAAAATCTCCTGACGAAAGTGAATGGCCTCAACCCCCGGCAGCGGCGTGTGGAAGATCGGCGCGAGATCATATTCCTCGCGCCCGGCCGTTGCGGCTGCGACGATCTGATCGAGGTTGAGATCCCGAAAGCAGTCCGGCGGCTCGCGCCGCTCGCCGCCGACACCTGAGCCGGAAGAGCCGAATAGAATGCTGACTGCCGTTGCCCTACCCGCCATCGTGGGAGGAGCCGGCGAGTCAGACTCGTCCCTCACGTTACCCTCCGCGCGACCCGGACACGATACATGAGCCGTTAGGGGGGCCTGCCGTGTCGCGCGGACGGCCTACCGCTCACCCTGACGGTGGGGGCAGGCATCATCAGCCTTGCGGCGGTTCGGGGAGAATGCCATCTCCGTGCGGGGATCGTACAGGTGGTCCCCGAGCACGGCAACTGCCATACTCTTTCAGATCAGCCGGTCGCCGCAGCCGCGCCGGGCCGGCCAGGATCTCGGCATGTTTCCCTCGAATCATCAGCGTTATCTGATCAGCCGCTTCCGCCACATCGACGAGCTCCTGGGCGATGCGGTGCAGGCGCTCGAACCCAGCCGAGACGCGCGACTCTTCAGCGCGTACGTTCCCGATGCCACTCCCCCGCAACGGAGGATCCTTGCGGATTACTTGGCGCAGGTCCGTTTCTCTCTCAAACGCTTCATGCAAACCCAGGGCGTCGCGGACGTCGTTCGCCCCGTCAGCGGCCTCTGGTCGCTGCGGACGGCGATCGTGTTTGCCCAGACGGCCGTTGCGGAGTTGCGGCCGTCGTACATGGTCGGATACGGCCAGCTGGACGCGGAGGCCGCTGCCGCTTGCGAGCGGCTGGTCGCCGAGCTGGCCGCGTTATTGCGCCGGATCTCGGATTATCTGGATCGCGGCGAAAAAGGCGATCTCGCGGCCCGTCTCGCGGAGCTGGACGCCGCGCCGGCGGATGCCGCGATGCTGCGCGAGCTCGAAACCATCATCACCGCACACGGCCTCGTCGAGTTTCGCGCACCACTCGAGGACCTGATCGAGCGGGCGGCAACACAACGCTACGAGATCGCGGTGTTTGGCCGCGTCAACGCCGGCAAGTCCTCACTCCTCAATTGGTGGCTCGGCAGCGCTTTGCTGCCGACGGGAGTCACCCCGATTACGGCCGTTCCCACCCGCATCGTGCACGGCAACATCGCTCGTGCGCACGTACAGGTGGCAAAGACCTCACCGCTCGTCATACCCTTGAATCAGATCGCCTCCTACGTCACCGAGGCCGGCAATCCCGGCAACTCCCGGCAGGTTCTGGCCATCACCGTCGAGGTCCCGGGCGAGCGTCTCGTCGAGGGGGTCTGCCTGGTCGATACCCCTGGGCTCGGCTCACTCGCCGCCGCGGGGGCGATGCAGACGCTCGAGTACCTGCCCCGGTGCGATCTCGCCATTCAGCTCATCGAGGCGGGCGGAGTCATAGGGCGCGAGGAGCTCGAGCTGGCGCGCGCGGTCCTGGATGGCGGCAGTGATCTTCTCATCGCGCTGAGCAAAGCCGACCGGCTGAGCGAGGCGGAGCTCATCGCCGCGAGCGACTATGCAGCCGCGGAATTCAATGCCGCGCTCGGCATGAAGTTAGCGATAGATCCCATCAGCACCGTCGGAGCCGCTGCCGCCCTCGCCGACAAATGGTTTTCGAGCCAACTTGCCCCGCGGCTCGCCCATCACCGGGACCGCGCGGCCGCTCAATTGCGCCGCAAGGCCGCGGTACTTCGCGAGAAGGTGCGAGCGGCGCTCGAGGTACGGCTGCGCGCAGCTTCGCCGCCGAGCGGCCCTCCGTTGGCTCAGGAGGACATAGCGGCGGCTCCCGAGGCCGGCGCTCAAGCCCGCCTGGAGCTCGAGCGCGCGCGAGCCGAGCTTCGCGACATCGTTCCCAGGCTTCGCGATGGCGCATCCTGGATCATCGAGGGCGCGGCCGAGGCTCTTGTGGACGCCTGGAGCCGGGGAGAAACGGCGCCCGACACGCTCGCCGCGCCGTTCGAGGCGGCGATCGCGCGCCGCGCAACCGATCTCGGTGACCTGATTGTCGAGATCCTCACGCGCTGCCGTACCCGCATTGATGCCGCGTTGCCGCCCTTCCCCGCGGGGGGCGACAGCTCAAGGGAGTGGCCTGCGATTCGCGGTCGCCCGCTGCTCGATACCGCCGGTTGTGCGCAGCTCGTCAGTCTCGCTCGGCCCCGGTGGATTCCGGGTTGGCGCTTCCTTTCGCATCGACTGGCGCTGCGGAGCTTGAATGCCGGCCTCAAAGCGGCGATTGACCGGCGTCTGACCACGTATGCCGAAGCGCTGCGCGCCTGGAGCATGAGTGATCTGCAAACGCTCGGGCGGCAGCTGGAGGACGAGCTGGGACTCGGGGACAGCCGCGGCCGCCTGTCGGCCGCCCCGCCCCTCACGCCCGAAGCCGCGGCTTCCCTGCGCCGGGACCTCGAGCGCCTCGGGCCGACATCTCAGAAATCCGAGCGCGCCGCTCAAGTGCCGTAGACGGCGCCTTCTCCCAGGTCGTGCTCGATCTCGAGCAGGCGGTTGTATTTGGCAATGCGCTCGGAGCGGCAGAGCGAGCCGGTCTTGATCTGACCGCCGCCCATGGCCACGGCGAAATCGGCAATGAAGCTGTCCTCGGTTTCCCCCGAGCGATGAGAGACGACGAAACCCCAACCCGCCTTGCGGCAGAGCCGGATCGACTCGATCGTCTCGGTCACGGTGCCGATCTGATTCAGCTTGATGAGCGCGGCGTTGCAGGTGCGCTCGGCGATGCCGCGGCGGATGAACTCGGGATTGGTGACCAGATTGTCGTCTCCCACGATCTGGATGCGGCCCCCGAGCTCCGCCGTCAGTGTCTGGAATCCCTCCCAGTCGTTCTCCGCCAGCCCGTCCTCGAGCGAGGTGATGGGGTAGCGGTCGAGCCAGCCGCGATAGAGCGCAATCATTTCCGCGGAAGTTTTGTTGCCCTGACGGCTGCGCGTGAGGCGGTACTGGCCGTCCTCGCAGAAGGAGGTTGCCGCCGGATCGAGTGCAATGGAGATATCTCGCCCGGGCTGGAAGCCGGCGCGCTCGATCGCCGACACGATGAGCTCGCAGGCCTCCTCGTTACTCTTCAGGGCGGGCGCAAATCCGCCCTCGTCGCCGACCGCGGTGCTCAAACCCCGCTCGTGCAACAGCTTCTTCAGCGCCTGGAAAGTCTCCGAGCCATAGCGCAGCGCCTCCGTGAAGGTGGGCGCGCCGCGCGGCACGATCATGAACTCCTGGAAATCGAGACTTGAGTCGGCGTGCTTGCCACCGTTGATGACGTTCATCATCGGGACCGGCAGACGACAGGCGCCGACTCCTCCGAGGTACGCGTAGAGCGGCATCCGACGTGCAGCAGCCACCGCGCAGGCAATGGCCTGCGAGACGCCCAGAATCGCGTTGGCGCCAAGCTTCGACTTGTTGGGTGTCCCGTCCAAGTCGCGCATCGTCTGATCGATGCGCGCCTGCTCGCCCGGGTCGTGCCGGATGAGGCGGGGTCCGATGATCTCGTTGACGTTCGCAACCGCCTTGAGCACTCCCTTGCCGCCGTAGCGTTTCGGGTTCGCATCGCGCAACTCAACCGCCTCGTGCTCGCCCGTCGAGGCGCCAGAAGGAACCGACGAAGTACCGAGGGTGCCATCCTCCAGGCACACCATCACCCGCAGCGTGGGGAACCCCCGGGAATCGAGGATCTCAATGGCTCGCACGGACTGGATCTGGGTGCTCGATGACATACTCACCTGCCGTCACAACGACACACGGTACTCCGCCCTCACGGGCGGCGCCGGTAGGAGTCATTAGCCTGGGCGGCGGTTCGAGGGGGACCCCATCCCCGAGATGCGAAGCCTGCTGATGATACAAACGCGCCGGACCAGACTCAAATGGCCTGATGTGCCCGCCAAGACCAGGATTGGGATCGCAACGGGGAGCTGGCCGCCGCCGTCGCATCCCCGCGATCACCGGTCCAGGCTGAACAACTCACGCACCGCCACATCGCCAAGCCGCAACAGCGGCGAGGTGTCCTCACCAAGCAAAGCATGGGCCAGATCGCACTTGTCCTCCTTCATCGCCTCGATCTTCTCCTCGATGGTCTCCTCGCACAGCAGTTTGTAGACGAAGATCGGCTGCGAGCGCCCCAACCGATGCGCCCGATCGACGGCCTGCAGCTCAGCTGCCGGATTCCACCAGGGATCGTAATGAACCACCGCATCGGCCGCCGTGAGATTGAGCCCAACGCCCCCCGCCTTGAGGCTGGCCAGCAAAATCCGCACCTCGCCGCTTTGAAAGCGACGCACCGGTGCGGCGCGATCGGTCGTTTTTCCGGTCAGCAGCGCCGATTCGAGCCGCGCGGCTTCGAGTGCCTGGGCAATCAACGCGAGCATTGAGGTGAACTGACTGAAGACCAGTATCTGGCGACCCGCCTGGTGCAGCGAGCGAATCAGTTCCAGCAGCGCATCGAGTTTCGCCGAGCCCGGCGGATCGCTCACCCCCCCGAGCAGCCGCGGATCGCAGCAGACCTGCCGCAGACGCAGCAGCGCGGAGAGAACCACGATGCGCGATTGCTCGCGCCGATAGCTCGCCAGCGCCTCGCGCACGCGCTCGCTGAGCGCCAGACGCAGCGATTCGTACAGGCGACGCTGCCCCTCGTCCATCGACACGCGCAGCACCGTCTCAGTCTTGGGCGGTAATTCGGGCGCGACTGCCGCTTTGGTTCGCCGCAACAGAAACGGTGCGATCCGTTGCCGCAAGATACCCAGGCGCGCGTGGTCGTCGTGGCGCTCGATCGGCACCCGAAAACTGCGGTTGAAGATGCGGTAATCACCCAGGTAGCCCGGCATTACCGCATCGAAATGCGCCCACAGCTCGCCGAGGTGATTTTCGAGCGGTGTACCGGTGACTGCCAGTCGATGGGCGGCGCGAAGTCGCCTTATGGCGCGTGCCGTCTGCGTCATCGGATTCTTGATCCATTGCGCCTCATCCAGCACCAGCATCGAATAATCGATCGCCTCGAGCGCCACCCGCTCATTCACCAGCAGCGCATAGGTCGTGATGATCACGGGCGCATCACGCAGCTCGACGCGGCGCGCGGCGCGATCCGCTCCGGTGAATTTCAGGCAACGGAGCGCCGGAGCGAAGCGCGCGATCTCATCCATCCAATTGAACACCAGACTCGTGGGTACGACGAGGAGCGCCGGACGATCCAGTCGGCCTGCTTCGAACTCCAGCAACAGATGCGCGATGACCTGCACGGTCTTGCCGAGGCCCATATCATCGGCCAGCACGCCGCCGAGCTGACTCTGTCGCAGCGCCTGCAGCCAGCGAAGCCCCTCGCGCTGATAGGTGCGAAGACTCCCCCTGAACGATGTCGGTACGGCGAGGCGCGATGCCGACTCCTGCGCGGCGCGCAACGAGGCCACTGTCTCGGCGATGTCGACGGCGTGCGCGCCCTGGATGGCGACATGGTCTCGTTGCAGGCAGTCGCTCAGGGCCATAGCCTGCGAGCGCGACAGGTTGAGCGGCATCTGCCCGCTCGAGTTGGGCCCGTCGAGGCATTCCACCAGGGGGGCCAGCCAGTCGCGCAGCTTCGACAGCGGCAACGGCAAAAAGCGCTCCGGTCCGAGGGGTGCAAGCCAATGGGCACTGAGCGGCTCGTCCGGTGCCGCCTCGAGTGAGAAGGCCTTGCGCCTGAGACCCTGGAGCACGATCGGCAGCACGTCGATTTCCTCGCCGTCGAGCGCGGCGGTCAACTGGAATTGCGTCCAACCCGGTCGCTCGGCGGGGTCGAGGGTGGCCTGCAGCGCAGTGTCTCGGGGCAACACCGCGAACGGCATCTCGGGGTCGTATTCCAGCCGGAATCCGGCCCGACTCAGTGACTGCGCGACGGCCTCGAGCGCGGTGAAGGTCTCGGCGCCACCCCGGTAGTGATCCCGCTGGCCGAGCGCCCTAGCATCCGGTACCGGGAGCAACGTCCGCCACGCCTCGGGGAGGAGTCTCGCCAGCGCGACGATACCTGCCTCTCCCAAGGCTTGCCGTGCCCTCAACTCCCGATCGATATCGCGCTCCACCGTGACGTACTCGCGCGCCATGCGCCGAACGACCCGCTGTCGCCACGGCTCCTCGGCCAGCGGTAAGCGGCAGCCGCCGTAGTCCGCCCAGGACCGAAGATGGAAGACGAAATCATCCCGTTCCGTGTGGCGGGAGACCCCCATCACGAGGATCGGATCGAGAGTGGCCCGAACCTCCCGAAGCATGGGGGCTCGCGGCGGTGGAGGCACCATCGCCAGCGCCGGATGGGGTGGCCAGTCCACCCGCAGACCCGACTCCGCAGGCGGTATCGGTGGCAGGTGCTCCAGCATCGACCAAGTGCGGCGCGCAAGCGCCAACCTGCCGAGCTCGCCGGTGCTCTCATCCAGATATCGCAAACCCTCGGGGTCTGCCAGCTCGACGATTTCCGCATCAGGGAGCTGCAGGGTGACACGCGCCTCGCCATGGCGGTCGAGCGACCACTGCCATTGCGGTTGCCGGGCAGGGCCGCGCCTGATCTTCCGCAACGTCTCGACGTGATGGCAGATGCCAGCTTCGAGCAATTCGGCCAACAGCCTGGCGGCGTCACTGCCCGTCAGCAGGTACCCGGACTCGCTCATTCGCGAACGCTTGGGCCCGGCGGCGAGCTGCGCTTGCCACATTATGATCTGGCGAGTGAGATACGGTTGCGCCTTTGAATCTTCTACCGAGAGCCATCGGTCGCGCCGCAGCGGCCCATCCCGTGCCTCGACGAGTACCAGTTGAGCCACGAGTGTCAGGAGGG
>JBOIAQ010000084.1:0-15023 GCA_050739115.1 Steroidobacteraceae bacterium
AAGAAGCTCTTACGGACCTGGGAGGTTCACACACAGCGGCTCATCGAGCTCAACGCACCCGAATAGCCCTCGCCAGCCGGGCGGAAATTACCCGGAAATCACCCCCGCGATGTGCGGAAAGTAAGACCGAGTCCCCGGTCCAGCCGCTGCGCGAGGCGCTTCCCGCACTGCCGCTCGCACATCCGAACGCCGACCCGAAGATGGGGCCACAAGCTCCCGCGGAGGTCAAATAGCCGCCGAGCGAGGAGAGCGTGGCGGAGCTGACCAGAGAGGAATCCGCGCCGCCGATGATGAACGCGAGCGCAACGTCCGATGTGCCGTAGGGGTTGAGGTCGGTGGTGCCGGCGGCCAGGGAGAGACTGACGGCTGCTGCAAATCGAAAAAGGGAGGTCGCTCATTTTTTGGATCCTCCGCCGTTCGTGGGCGGCTGGTGCCATTAGCCCAATGCGCCCCGCCCGTCAGTCATGCATTCGGGTGACATACTTGCGGCGTGCCGGGCACCATGTCGAGCTGGCGCACGAACTCGCTTATCGAGTCAAGAGTTACGCAGCGGCCGTAGGGCCGCGGAGTAACTCGCAACCGCAAGGAGGACAAGCGCCGGAAGATCCTGATCGGCTTATCCCGCAGGTGCACTGCACCCCACGGTTCTGACAGCGTCTTCGATTTTTGATGCGTCGTCGGTCGGTTCACTTTCGTTCACTTTCTCAACTCTCACCTGCCGGCCTCTTAGGCCCGATTTTTCAGCAGTCGCTCACCACCGTGGTCTTTTGGGCCACAGCAGCACCAGCGCAAATCGCCTCACCCGACCCCTCCACAGAAGCCCGTCGTGATCCGCTGACTTCCGGACCGGCTGTAGTCGTCCGACTACGGAAACACCAATTTATAGTTCCGCAGATCTTCTTGAAAGGCGTTGCAATGGGCGAGGTCGGCGCGCAGAGCTGATCTTGTCAGCGAGTAGTCAAGAGCTGCCGACCATCTCTGGATGCGGCTCAGGGCCGCTACCAGGGGCTGCGCCTCTCGATGGTGGCTCAGTGCCTTCAGAGGCAGCAGGTAATCCTCCCGATAGACAGTCGGGATGATGATGCGACTGAGTCCTTCCGCACTAAGTACACAATTCATCGCGAGACGAGCCGCGCGGCCATTCCCATCGAGAAACGGATGGACCTCGGCGACCACGAACATCGTCATGATGGCTCGTGCCAGTGGGTGGGCCAGAGCCTCCATGCGCGAAAACCCCTCTCGCAACGTACCCGGCACGAGCTCCGGCATGACAAAGAAAGTACTGCCCGCCTGATTCGGTTTGTCCTTCCATTCCCCGGGCTTCTTGTCAGCGCGTTTCTGCATGACCAGCGCATGGACGCTGCGTAACCAGTAAAGGAAATCGTCCGCTGTACGCGGTGGCTGATCACGCCAGGGCGCCAAAGCCGCGGCGGTGAACGTACCGAGAATATCGTGCGAGTCCTCGCTGCGGCTCTCGATAATCTGCCCGTGGAAGATGATGCCTTCCGCCTCTTCGACCGTGAAGGTGGTGCCCTCGATGTAATTGGAGAAATACGCCTCAAAGAATGCGAAGTTCTCGCGTGCGGCGCCGGACGGCGCAGGGTCGGTAATCTCCGTCAACACGCTGCGGTTGAGTTCGGTAAACAGCGCCTCGAAGATTTCGAGGCGTTGTGGGTCGTATGGCCGCCCGGCAGCGCGTGCCAATGCTTGGCGCGCCGTCAGATGCTTCGCCGCTTGGCTGCCGAGCAATGCGCCGATGAGGGTATCCAGTCGTTTGAACTGGGTTTGATAACCCAGGGTGTGCGCGACTTCGCGCGCTTGATCTCGAAGCTGGTTCAAGCGCCGTTCGCCGCCCACCATCAACACGCGATCCAGCGACGCTTCGATTGCGTCTTGTGGCAATACTCGAGCGGACCAACCCCGCCCCCGAGTCAGGTTTTCGAGGTAGCGGCGTGGGTCGCTGGAGATGAAGAGAGCGCCATAGGGCATGTCGTTCGCGGGAGTGTCGCGTCGTGGTCCAGGGCCCGGAAGGACGTGTATGGAGAGACCCGGCAGTTTCAAAGTGCGGCGTGTGTTGCCACGGGTGATCGCTAGCGCACCCTCGTAGGGCTTGCCGTCGAACGCCGAGCGGTGAGATAGGATGCCGCCTGGGAGAAGGTGCCCGACGATAGGCTGCCAATGGCGAAGCACGATCGATTCCAGAGGGCCGTCCAGATTCGAGGTGTAGACGCCGGCATAGAGGCGGCGCAGGCGGCCGTCCGCGGCTAGGCGGCGTATGCGCCGGGCGGCGGCCGGATGACCTTCATCGACGATGATCAGCTCAGGTAGCGTGTCCGAATTCAGGGGCATTGGGGGTTCCAAGAGGCCCGCAACGTCCGAATCTTATATTATTTAGGCTTCTTTTGTCCGAAAACTATAGAATTCACTGTGAACGAGGTGCTTGCCGCTCTCGCAGAGAACGTCGATCCTCCACCAGCCGGGCTGCTCGGCGCATGCTCGACCGTATCGAGTGGTAATCGAGCAGGCGAAGATCCGGCTCACCGTCGCTCGAGGCGCTCCTGCATCCACGAAGCGACCACGGTGGCCTCCGCCGAACCTGCCGAGCCCTCCGCGCGCAAGCCTTCGATCGCTCCCCTGATGTTGCCGTCAGGGTGATTCTGGCCGAGCTTCATTTTGACCTGCACGTCGTCGGCGCAAAGCTCGAACCCCACGATGGCCTTGAGTCGTGCGCGCCGGGCCCCACCCGTGTCCTCGAAACGCCACGGCTCTTGCGCTCCAGCCTCGTACTGCGTCGCAAGCGCCGTGACGATCCGCTCGAGCTCTTGGGTCTCGTGAATGACCCGCAGCCGCCCATACACATGCGCCACCGCGTAGTTCCAGGTGGGCACGTTCTTCTGCGGCTCGACATACCAGCGCGGAGAGATGTAGGCATGGGGGCCGTGAAGGATGAAGAGCACCCGCTGCCCTTCGATGCCCCGCCACTGAGGGTTGGCGCGCGCCCAGTGGCCGGTGAGCGTCACCCGCGCCTCGGCTCGGCGATACAACACCGGCAGATGTGAGGCGAAAGGCGCGCCATCGACCTGTGAAATCAGCGTTCCGAAGGCGTTATGAGCAGCCAGGCGATCCAGATCGGCCAGGTCTGAAGAGCGGAACGCATCAGGAAGATACATGGCGAAGCGCCGACCCCGAAGCTGGCTCAGGTGATGAAATGGACCCGCACGCCATATCGCTCGTATATCGGTGCGGCACGACGATCACAGGTGATGAGCTCCGCTGAATTCGCGGCGGCCGTCGCCGCGACCAGGGCGTCGTAGGCGCTGCCGCCGCTGATTCCACGCTCCGGCAGGCCGAGGATGAACTCTTTGTAGTTGCGATCTTCGAGGCACAGATACGGCTCCGTGAACCGCAGACGGAGGAAATCGCGGACCACGGCGCCGGTGCAACGGTGCGGAGCCGGAAATCGGGTCAGAACGGAGTAGGTTTCAAGGGCACAGTGGTCGATGAGGCGGACACCTTCGCCGAGCGCCTTGCGCGCGCGAGCGTGATGCTCGTGCCAGGATGCGAAGGCAGCAACGACGAGGCTGGTGTCGGCTGCCCTCACCGTCGGATACGCTCCAAGGTGTCGCGCACTTCATCGGCCGTGAGCGTCGGCACCTCGACTTCGGGAACCGCCACGAAGTCCCTGCCTTGCGTACGCAACGTCATCGGCGTCGCGGCAATCTCGATCTCGAGCCGGCCATCGCCGGCACGAATCTCCAATGATTGGCCCGGCTTGAGGTCGAGCGCTTGGCGCAGGGGCTTCGGCACGACTATCCGGCCGGCAGCATCCATGGTCGTTTTCATGGGATTAATGATGGCAAAATCGTGGCATTTTTACAACCATGCCCGCACTCGGGCGCTGCGTTTAGGCGTCCTACCACCCCTGCTCGCGGCGCGCGGCAGCGGCAAACCCGTCGCACCAGCCCGGTAGGGCGGCGCTCATGCGCTGCGCCATGTCGACCAGCTCCCCTAACCTAACCTAACCGCGCGCAGCGAGAGATCGTAGGCGTGGCGGACAAGATGACGGAAGCGGCGCAGCTCCGACAACGCCGGCAGCGCGTCCGGCGGTAGAAACGCCGGGCGCAGCCCCGGAAGCTCGAGCGCGAGCCGCTGCAGCAGCTTCTCGTGATAGTTGCCGCTCTTCTTGAAATGGTTCTCGAAGCCTTCGCAGATTCTCTCGAGCATGCGCTCGGAGACGGCGTAGAACCGATTCATTTCGTACGCGCAGGCTTCGAGCCGGCCTACCGCCGGCTGGGGGATCCATTAGGCGGCGTTATCCGCGGCGTCGCTGAGCACCGTGCGATGCGCGGCAAGCTCGCGCATGAGAACCGTGAGACCTACAGCGTCCATTTCTCCCCTCGCGCTCGATTCTTGCGCGCAACCCGGTCTCGTGGAGATTCAATACATCGACGCCGCGCTCGACGCGCAACGCCAGCTCGTATTGCAGCAGCCAGGCCTCGGACATTCCGGGTGGCAGTGATCCCACGGCGCGCAATCGGCATGTACTCGGTGACTTCCGCGGTAGCGCCGTCGCGTTCCACGGTGACCTCGAAGCTCACACGCGCGGCAAATAGGGGTCGCATTTGCTGCTCGAGGCGCACGCGATCGCTGCGCGGCCCTCTCCTCGCCGGGTCCAAACCGATGTCCTCCATGAAGCCGGCCAGGTGACGCCCGAGCTCTAGCCGTGGCGACTTGATACGCAGTGCCTCGGTCGTCATCCAGTACAGGAGCAGCCTCGGAATGGTGCCGTAGGGATGGCCAATACCGCGGCCATCCTTGGCATAGCCCTGCTGGATCGTGAGGGTGAGATTGCCTTTGGTACGCGACCAGACCGGTACATCCCCGGGGTCGCTATGGGGCAGCGTGGTCTGCACCAATTGCCGCGCGAGGAAAGCCTTGTCCTGATCGCTCGCGCGGTCCAGCGCGATCGCCGTGCCAGCAGCGACGACTTGCCGCTGTGCGAGCGTCAGCGCCACATCGGACGCTTTACGCATGCTTCTCGTCTTTGATGTATGAATGAAAGCATGCAAGCATGAAATCACTGAGCGTCTGTTCGCGCTCCGCAGCGGCGATTTTGATGGCTCGCACCTCCAGGCGCGGCAACCGTAGCTGCAGCGGCATCATCTGGATAGGGGGCGAAGCCGGTATGGCTGCTCCAAGGTCCTGGCTCCGCGCCGAAGTCGCGGCTCTGGGTGTGATCTGTGGAACCGCGAGCGCGGCGGGAGTGAGAGGTTCTGCCTTAGGCATGAGAGCTTACCTTCTTAGTTGCTAGCATGTTTGCACGCAGGCATGCTTTCACATTCTACCAGAGCGCGGCGGTTTCAAGCGCTGCCGAGCTCTTGAGGAGCCTGACGGTGGCCGCCGCCGCCCATGAATCCGAGGAGCTGGGACGGATGGGGACGAGCACCAAATCCGCCAAGCGAAAGAGGGCAACTGTCTCATCCGCTCGGGTGGGTGCCGTGTCGATGAAGCAATAGGTCGTGCCGCGCGAGCGCAGCAGCTCGAGCCCGCTCGCCATCTCCTCGAGGGCTACCTCGACACGGTGAGGTGTTTCGGCCGCCCGCAGCTCGTGCCACTGGCTCAAGGTCCCCTGCGGATCGGTGTGGGTGCACAGGGCCATCCCCGTCACGCTCAGCTTGCACCGCCAGGTGCGCACAGAGCGCGGTTTTACCGCTGCCGCCTTTCTGTGAGTTGATGACGATGGTTTGCATGCAAGCATTACTCCACGCCAGCACTCTACCGTGAAATACCGCAAACACGCAATAATATGTTAATTTCTTAGGTACTGATTATCCGTAGTACAATGGCGCTCGAGTTTGAATGGGACGATGAGAAGGCCGAGGCCAACTGGCGCGATCACGGCATCGCGTTTCAGGAGGCCATCAAAGCCTTCACCGATCCGTTCGGAGTAGAGCGGATCGATGAGCGCGAGGACTACGGAGAAGAACGCATTCAGTTGGTGGGTATGTGCGAGGGTGTACTGGTCCATGTGACGTACGCCGAGCGCGCTGAGCGCATCCGCATCATCTCGGCTCGACGGGCAGAACGGTATGAGCAAGACGACCACTATCGCGAGAATTCGCCCTGACCGGCGTGTGGTGAAGGTCTCTAAGGACGGCGATGAGCTCGCCTTCCCGAGTGCACCGGCGCGCTCGATGACCGAGGCGCAGGTTCACGCCGCGGCGGTGGCCGATCAGGACGCTCGTCCGATGACGGCGGATGAGCTTCGCCTTGCCAGGCGCGTGCCTCGTGTCAAAACACTGCGTCGTGCGCTTGGGTGCACTCAGGAAGAATTTGCGGCGCGATACCATATACCGCTCGGTACGCTGCGGGATTGGGAGCAGGGCAGGACCGAGCCCGATCAACCGGCGCGTGCGTACTTGCGCATCATCGCCAAAGACCCGGATCGCGTGCATCAACTGCTGACCACCGCATGAATGAGCCATACGTCGAGCGCATCGAGGCGCGAGCGCGGAAGCTTTTCGCAGGCGAGACCGCGTACGCGCAGCAGTGGCTGCGCACTCCCCAGGCACAACTCGGTGGGCGTGCGCCCTTGGAGCTCCTTAATAGCGAAACTGGAGCCCGCGCAGTCGAGGCGATTCTCCTCGGCATCGAGCACGGCGTTTTCGCATAAATTGCAGATCATGCGACCGCCGCAAAACGGGATCTCGAGCGGCCCTGCGATCAATCCTTCCAGAACCCCTTGAACCGCTCGGGCGAGAGCTCGGTGTAGCATACCGTGTGCGTGATGTTTCGATGCCCGAGGTAGTGCTGGATCGCGCGCGTGTCCTGGCCGTCATTCGCCAGCTTGTAGCCGGTCGAGAGGGTTCACACACTGCGGCGCTCGGCAAAATGAGCCCGGGTCTGCTCGTCAAGATGAGCCCGGCGGGGTGACAAGATAGCGCGCAGGATTTGGCGCGCATGCCGGAAGGGATGGATTCGGGGCGCCGTTCGGGTCGGGAGTCCGCTCGATGGGGAGATAATTTCTGGCGGGCTGAGGAGTCAGCCGGTCTGCGGTCGCAGGCACGGTCCGTCGATGGTCACGGTGTGGCAGCGCTCACGCAGGCGGCTCAGGAGTGCCTTGGTGAGGGCGGGATTGCCGAGGAAGTCCTGCCAAGCCGGATACGGCAGGTTCGTGCTGATGAGCGTCGGCTTTCGGCGATGGCGCTCTTCCATGAGCTTGAAGAAGATGTTGGTCTGCTCGGTTTTGATGTTGAGATACCCCAGCTCGTCGATCGCAAGCAGATCCACACGAGCCAGCGTGCGCAGAAGGCGCCGCGTGGAGCGATCGGCGAGAGAGGCATACATCTCATCGAACAGATCCTGCGCCTTGATGAACAGCGCCCGATAGCCGTTCTGCGCGGCCTTGCGCGCAAGGCCGATCATGAGTCCGGTTTTCCCGACGCCGGTTTCCCCGATAATACGATGTTCTCGGCCTTGGGGATGAAGTCGAGTTGGGCGAAGGTGCGGATCTGACGCTCCTTGAGGCCCGTTTGCAGCTTGAACGGGAAGGACTCGAGCGTCCAGTCCTCCGGGAAGCGTGCCCGACGGATGCGTCTGCGCAGAGTCTCTTCCTGGCGGGCCTCCCACTCGGTACGGAACAACTGAGTGATCAAGGTGGCCGTCGGGGTGCCGGCGGCCTCGGCGGCGGCGATGGTTACTTCGGCATCAGTGGGAATATCCGCCGCCTCGGTCGAGTGCACTATTGTGTCCGCCAACTCTGGCGTGCGTGGTTATCGCGGCGATCGTGGAGGAGCTTCTTGACGTGGGAACGGTACGAAAGGCTGTTTCAGCCCCAGGTCATGAAGCGCGAGCGCCCTCCCCGGCCCGCTCGAAACGCCTGATAGGTCATCAACGAGTAAAGATCGAGGGCGAGCGGACTGCGTTTTATCGCGCGCAGCGCACGCAAATCGACGGGCACTGGATTTGCCGTGATGGCCTCGAAGAACTCCTGATCGAGCTCGACGTAGCTCTCCCAAAGGGCCGATTGCGAGGGCTGTTTGCTACTCCACCAATAGACCGTCCGGCAATATCGACATCGGAGTCCTCACGGAATCTTCCCGGCTTGAGTACCGATCCAAAGACCCAAACTTCGCTGCCCGACGGCAGCAGCTCCCCAAGAGCTTGACGCAGACGATCGCGGGCCGCGACGCGTGCGGCTTCGCGGCGCCCGGCACGCTCGGCGTTCATTCTTTGAAGCAGGGTGGCCCTGGGGTCATTTTAGGCCTGACTCTCTCATCCACTCAGCCCCACGCCCGGCTCAAAAGCTCATCGAGCGCGGCGACAATGCGGTTGGATTCCGCTGCCAATGAATCAACAGGATCTCCCAGCGTTCGCTCTGGTACCGAGACTATTTGTAACGGATGCAGAGCAACCGTCACGTTCTGGATCTTGAATCTGGGGTTCAAGCTCGGATGCGCGGCGGAGCCGAGATCGGACTCTCTTACGAGCGGAACCACGACTCGGCGGTTGTACCCGTCGTAGATCGCCGACTGCACGACGACCACGTACGGAATGCTATCGCGCTGCTTTCCGCTGTTGCGATGAACGTCGAACTGCGCCACTACAGCGTCGAATGCTCGTCGGCGAAGGATCCGAACTTCTCGTCGAAGCGATTCCACATGGCGCAAGTTGCTTGCGCCAGCTTCACCTCCGCGGCTCTCCGCTGTCGTTCACGACCAATGAAGTCTGCAAGAAGAGACTCGACCAGTCCGGATAGATTATCGGTGCACTTGCGAGCGTGAGTGACCAGGTCCTCATTGAGGGTGAGGTTGACAGGTCGCTTGGGCGCAGAGAGATCGTAAGGTGTGGCCATCGGAATTGACTCCTCAATGCGCATTATATGCGCATGCCATTCGGTCGCAAGCCTCGCGGGGTATGGCGCCGTAGCCGTAAACAATTTCGAGAAATCCAAAGAAAGGTGAACCCGCTCAACTTCCGCCCGCTTGGTGCGTCCTACCCATTGAGGATTGAGGCACACACGATTGCGTTGTGGTCCCGGTGTGCCGGCCGCTCGGGACTTCCCCTCCCTGAGCTCGAGCGGCACCGGCAACTCTCGCGCGGCCTTGCGGCCGAACCTGGCGAGCACCGTCGGAAGCCTGCCGCCCTGGTATCGCCAGGGCGGTTTTTTTTGCTTCCCCGTCACATCACCCGCCACCACGGCACCGCGAGGATGCGCTAGCTCACGGGCTCGCTCGAGCACGAAATCGAGCTCAAATCCCGAGGCCGTCCGCCAAAAGGTGACGGCAGCGCGCGGCGCCCCGGCCTCGGAAAGCCTGTCACCCGCTCGGCAGTGTGGTGTGGCCATAGGTCTTTTCGGGCCGCGCGCAATCCTTTGTCACGCGGCCTGCGCGGCCGCCGAGCTGGGAGTGCCCGTCGCCTTGCCCTCGAGCGCCGGGAGACGCATCGCGACCTCGAGGCCGCCGCCCGAGGCGTTGTGCGCCTCGATGCTGCCGCCGTGCACGGCAATGGCGCGCGCGGCGATCGCAAGTCCCAGCCCCTCGCCGCCGACGGCGCGGTCGCGCGCGGCATCGATCCGGTAGAAGGCCTCGAAGATCAGCTTCAGATCTTTTTCCGGCACGCCCGGTCCATGGTCTCGCACCGTAACCTCGATCTGCTCGCTCGCGGCCGCGAGGCCGCCCTTGGATGGCGCGCCTCGCGAGCCCCTGATCTCGACCGCCGACCCCGATGCGCTGTAGCGCACCGCATTGCGGATGACGTTCTCGAACGCGCTGCGCAGAAGCTCGGCGTCACCCGCAACTTGCAAGCCGGCGTCGGCGTTCAGAGTCATCGTGCAGCCCCGGGCGTCCGCCTCGATGGCGACGTCCCCGGTGATGACCTCCAGGAGCTTGCCGACCTCCACCGGAACGCCTTGGAATGCGCTACCCGGACGCTCGAGCCGCACCAACTTCAGGATGCGTGCGATGAGGTGCTCGAGGCGATCGGCCTCGGCCGCGATCCGCGTCAGCTGCCGCTCCACGCCCCCGTCCTGCCGCCGTGCCAACGACAGGGCGAGCTGCAGGCGCGTCAGCGGCGAGCGCAGCTCGTGCGAGACATCCCGCAGCAGTTGTTGTTTGGACTCGAGCAGGCTCTGCACCCGCTCCGCCATGGTGTCGAAATCCGCGGCCAGGAGCGCCAGATCATCCTGACGCCCCTTGAGATTCGGCAGCATACGGACGCTCAGGTTCCCCGCCGACATCTGCTGGGTGGCCCGCCGCAACCGATCGATGGGGCCCACGAGACGCCGTGTCAGGAAGAAGCAGATGACCGTGCTCACCAGGAGCGCGATGGCAAGCGTCGCGGCGGCGACCGCGGGCAGCTGCAGCTCCCCGAAAAGCAACGGATGCTCGTGTAGCGGCCCGACGATGACGTGGTACGTGCTGCCATCGGGTGAGACCAGCACCAGTGCGCCGCCGACCGGCGCGATGGCGCCGGAGCGCACCGTTTTTTTGCCGAGCTTCGTCCGCCCCACCAGGGGAGCCAGAATGTAGTGCGGCAGCGGCCGGTTCAGCATGTCCTTGCCGTTGGGCCCTACGACGTAGGTGCGCTTGAAGGTCGGGTTGTCAGTGATATCGTCGAGCCAGCCCCGCAGCCCCTCGGGTCCACCATTCTCGAAAGCCACGTCGGCTTGCGCGAAGAGCTCGCCCCGCTGCACCCACGGCTCCTCGTCCCGGCGCTGGATCGCGGCGCTCACGGCCACGATCACCGTGCCCACGAGGATGAGGACGATGGCGAGCCAGAAGGATCTGAAGATTCGCCAGTACAAGGAATGCATTTGGGCCGAAGCCTACTAAGTTATTTCAGGGTCACCGCGTAACCGGAGCCGCGCACGCTCAGGACCGTGATGCGGTCGGTCAGCTTACCGAGCTTACGCCGCAAATTGCTGACATGGGTATCGAGGCTCCGGTCGGTCGGCAGGAGCCGCCGGCCGAGCGCCTGCTGCATCAGCTCCTCGCGACTCACGGTGCGGGTATCGGCCCGCACCAGAAGCTCGAGGATCCTGAGCTCCGCGGCCGTGACCTCGAGATCGCCGCCGTCGACTTCCGCGCGGCGGCCTCGCAAATCGAGCTTGAGCGGCCCCCAGCTCACGATGCCGGTGGCGGGTTGGGCCTCGACCGCCATGCGCCGCAGCACCGCGCGCACCCGCGCGACGAGCTCCCGCGGGCTGAAGGGCTTGGCGAGATAGTCATCGGCACCGAGCTCGAGTCCGATGACGCGATCGACCTCTTCCCCCCGGGCAGTGAGCATGATGACGGGAATCCGGCTCGCCGCGCGCAGGCGCCTCAGCACCTCGAATCCCGAGAGCTCGGGCAGCATGACATCGAGCACGACCAGATCGAGCCCGCCGCGCCCGACCCGCTCGATGGCCGCCGTCCCCGTGCCAACCGCCTCGGTGGTGAAGCCCTCGGGACCCAGATACTCCACCAGCATCGAGCAGAGCTCCTGATCGTCATCGACGATGAGAAGATGCGTGCGGGCATCGGCCGCCTCGGGATATCCGCTCACGTTGGGTTCTCGAGGCTGAAGACCTGCCGCTGATCATCGTAGGCGAAGACCTCCGCATAACGGCCCCAGCTGATGATAGTGCGCAGCGTCTGTTCGGCCGCCTCCTCGGCCATGTAGTCCTCGAGCTCATCGAAGAAGCGGCTCTTGGGCGCCGTATGGCTGCTGCGCTCATCGAGCACCCGGCGGATGTGCGCCGCGAGCGGGACGTAAGTCAGGAGGTGGCGCGCGAAGAGGTGCTTGCGTTCGTCCGCTTCCGAGCGCGCGAAGGCGAGTCCCGCTTCGGTGAGGCGGATGTCGCCTCCCTCGACCTCGGCGAAGCGCAGCATCTGCAAGGCCTCGCCGACGCGGAAGAGGTCATCGAGCTCCATGTGCAGGTCCTCGGCGATCACCGGCAGGTCGGCCTTGCCGTTGAAGGGCGGCTCGCTCACCGCCTCGGTGAGGCCCTGCAGCAGCGTGGAGGAGACATGGATGAGCGTCGTGCCGATGCCGGTGCCCGCGAAACGCTCCGACTTCGCGCCCACCCTCGCTTCACCGCGCGGTTTCGCCGTCATCTCGACATACACGCGCTCGACCAGCGCGCGAAAGCGCGGATCCGGGGGCGAGCGCGGCTGCGGGAGGTCGACCGGGATCTCACTCACCACCCGCCCGGGATGAGTCGAGAAGATGAGCAGGCGATCGCACATCTGCACCGCCTCCTCGATGTTGTGAGTGACGAGGAGCACGGAGCGAATGGGCAGCTGCCCCTCGCCCCACAGGTCGAGGAAGTCGCTGCGCAGGGTCTCGGCCGTGAGCACATCGAGCGCCGAGAACGGCTCGTCCATGAGCAGGATGCTCGGATGCACGACCAGCGCGCGCGCGAACCCGACACGCTGGCGCATGCCGCCCGAGAGCTCCCGTGGGTAGGCGGACTCGAACCCGTCGAGGCCGATGAGATCGATCGCCTGCAGCGAGCGCTTGCGGATTTCCGCATCGGGGAGGCGCAGCGCCTCCAGGCCGAGCTGCACGTTCTCGAGCACCGTGAGCCAGGGGAAGAGCGCGAAGCTCTGGAACACCATGGCGATGCCCTGCGCCGGCCCCGCGACCGGCGCCCCCTGGTAATCGACCACCCCGTTCGTCGGGGAATCGAGGCCGGCGATGAGCCGCAGGAGCGTCGACTTGCCCGATCCCGAGCGTCCGAGGAGCCCGACGATCTCCCCGGGCCGCAGTGTCAGATTGACGTTGTCGAGGACGACGAGCTCATCGCCATCGGCTTTGCGAAAGGACTTGCACACGCCCTGCACGGCAAGCAGCGGTGCCAGATTGAGCGCGAGGGCATTGGCATTCATGGGAGGGCCTGGTCTCGATATCAGTCTAACTCATGCGGAACTTGCGCTCCGCGCGGGCATAGAGCGGCCTCCAGAAGAGGCGATTCAACACCACGACGAAGAGCGCCATGATCGCGATGCCGAGCACCGTGCGCGGGAAGTCTCCGGCGCTCGTGGCATTGGCGATGTAGGCGCCCAAGCCCGCGGCGGTGAGATGCCTCGTGCCCCAGTTCGCGACCTCCGCCACGATGCTGGCGTTCCACGAGCCGCCCGAAGCGGTGATCGCCCCGGTCACATAGAACGGGAACACCGCCGGCAGCGCGATCCGCCGCCACCACAGCCACCCCCGCACGCCGAGATTCTCGCCCGCGTACTTTAAGTCCGCGGAGAGCGAGGAAGCCCCGACGATGACGTTGAAGAGAATGTACCACTGAGTACCCAAAATCATCAGCGGACTCAGCCAGATGTTCGGGTCGAGCTTGAAGAGCACGATGCCGGAAACGACGATGGGGAAAAGGAGGTTGACCGGAAACGCGGCCAGGAACTGGGCGATCGGCTGCGCCGTGCGGGCGAGGCGCGGGCGGATCCCGATGTACACCCCGATCGGGACCCAGACGAAGCTCGCGAGCGCGATGAGCACCACGACCCGAAGCAGCGTGAGGAACCCGAGCCCGACGACATGACCGACTTCATCGAGCGGAATATGCTCGAGTACGAAGGTTCCGATGCGCCAGGCGGCAAGTGCCACGATGGCGGCGACCGCCGCATACCAGGCCACGGCCCCGAGCAGCGTGGTGGCGGCCGATCCGCCGGCGCGCAGCGCTTTGGGTTTACGCGCTGGAGCGCGGTTGAATCCGAGCTGAATGACCGAGCCGAATACCTGCCGGCCAAAGGCGATGAGGCGCGAGCGTCTCATCATGGTGAGCGCCCAGGAGCGCGACGGCGTCAGGCCCGCCTCCTGCTCGAGCCGGAACCAGTCGGCACTCGCGATGAGCGGCCGGAAGAGGATCTGGTCGTAGATCAGAATGACGATGAACATGGCCGCGATCGCCCAGCCGATGGCGGTGAGACTGCGCTCCTGGATGGCGAGCGCGATGTAGGAGCCGACACCGGGGAGGGTGACGGTGGTGTGTCCGACGCTGATCGCCTCCGCCGCCACCACGAAGAACCAGCCCCCCGACATCGACATCATCATGTTCCAGATGAGCGGCGGCATCGCGAACGGCACTTCCAACCGCCAGAAACGCATCCAGGGACCCAAGTGAAAGGCGCGCGCGGCCTCATCGAGCTCATCCGGAATGCTGCGCAGCGAGTGGATGAAACTGAAGGCCATGTTCCACGCCTGGCTGGTGAAGACGAGGAAGATGGCGGCGAACTCGGCGCCTGCGACCCGGCCCGGCGTCAGCGAGAGGAAGAACACGATGGTGATGGAAAAGCCGAGGATCGGGATCGACTGCAGGATGTCGA
Organism: Steroidobacteraceae bacterium; assembly: GCA_050739115.1. Lineage (GTDB taxonomy): Bacteria > Pseudomonadota > Gammaproteobacteria > Steroidobacterales > Steroidobacteraceae > 13-2-20CM-66-19. Next base: position 14,316 of record JBOIAQ010000084.1, read on the forward strand.
GCAGCGGGATGAGGACGCTTGCGGCGCGCCGGCTCTTGGCGGCCAGCGTGCCATACGTGAAGGTGAAGACGAGCGAGGCGACCATGGCTACGAGCATGCGCAGCGCCGTCTGCGCCGCGTACCCCGGCAGGTGGCGCGGGTCGAGCGAGATCGGCTGCGCCTCGAGATGGGCGAGGGAGCCCGTGAGCCCATGGGCGGCATCGCCTAAGTAAGCGAAGAACGCGAACACCAGGACGAACGCGATCACGTCCCAGCGACCGGGGACGTACCGGGTCTTGAGAACGGAGATCGGGAGCTCGAGGCGCATCCGGTCAAGTGTGCCCGAAGGAGGTGCCCTTTGCAGGTCCGTCCGCGTGTTAGAACGACTTGGACGGTTTGATACTACAATGCTCACCATGAGCTATCTCACCGCCAAGCCCGCGCGCATCGCCCGCGGCATCCTCCTCGGCGTCTCCCTCGCGCTCCTGACGGCCCCCACGGCGCTCGCCTGGAACGACTTCGGCCACAGGGTGGCGGCCGCGGCGGCCTATCCGCGCCTCACTCCCGCCGTGCGCGCCCAAGTCGGGCGGCTCCTGAGATTGAATCCCGACTACGGTCGCTGGATCGCGGGGGTGCCCGCCGCCAGGCGCGAGGAAGTCGCGTTCATCGAAGCGGCGACCTGGGCCGATGCCATCAAGGGAGACGGCACGCACGTGTTCGACGGCGACC
>JBOIAQ010000085.1:0-14759 GCA_050739115.1 Steroidobacteraceae bacterium
GCAGTGGAATCAAGAAGTTGTTTGGCGAGCTGATGAGACAGATCTGCAGAACAAGCAAGCGGCATGCCAGAAAATCGAGAAAACGCGTCGATCGCCAGAAAGAGGCGGATTTCGATCCCCATCAACAGGTCGCCGACAGTCTATAGCGCGGCAGACGGTTGCGAGGCAGAAACCTTCTGGCGCATATACTCCTCAAGGTGTGTAGCTGCAAGATGCACGTCAGATAGCGCAATGGACTCTCGGTCTCCGGCCACCCATTTCATAAACGCCTTAGGGTTAAGCACCCAAGGTCTGTCGGCCGTACGCCAGGCGGCATCCATGCGCTGAACCCACCAACCAGGGAATAGCACCACGCCCCTTATTTCGAACCGTTTCTTGGTCTTTTCCGCTAGGAGCCCTCGCAGGCATCGGGCGTTCCTCTGTACCTGGTCCAGCGGATCACGGTCAGGCTGAAAGCCGCCGACCAGGATATGACCCCCCTCAAATGATATTTCTGCGCGCCGGCTCCGTGGCTTAGAGCGCGTTTTTGTCTCAACCGCGTAAAATCCTCTCGTCGACAACACAACATGATCGATGTTACCGAACTCCAATGGGACGTCATGAAATACATGAGCGCCAGAGCCCCGGAGGCTATCAAGCAGTAACGCGACAGAAATCTCTCCGTCACGCCCCAATTGCAATGCCCGTATTCGGGGAAGGGCACGCATGAAGCGCCAGATGCAGAGCGCGATAGCCAAGACAGCCGCAGCACCGTAAAGGGCAGGATGTCTGGACCAGTGGCGTATGGATGCCTGCCACTCGATGAGTGCCATGATAGAAAGCAGCGTTGCTGCCATCAACGCGGGCAGCAGATCGTTGAACGCGAGCTCAACGAGTTGTCCACGAATGGAATCACCGGGAAGCCGGAGACCTCCCTGAATTGGAGAGCGTCGTTTCATGTGTAGCTCGGACCCTAGCAGCAGCCCGTTGGAGCAGATTAGTGACACTGCTGACTGAGAGCCCGCCGACCGGGTCACGTTCTACGAAGGCCGACCTCCCCGAGGTCGCGGCTACCAGGCTCTTTTGGGCATCCCTAAGCGGAAGTTAGAGCCGGCGCCTTGGGGGTCGAGGAGCCGCCCTTTGCGCGGCGCGAGTCGGTGAATCTCGCTCCTGGCTGCCAGGAGCGAGATCACCTTGTGCTGAGCAGGCGCAGGAGCGCGTGGTAGAGCACCAGCGCAAACTCAAAACCGAGTGAAACGCCCATCACCAGAAAGAATGGGAAGTGTGGCGGCCCCACGAATTTCCAGAAAAATGCCGTCAGAACCCCCAACAGCGCCAGCGCGCTCAGCACGAGACTAACGAGAGGCTCCAGGATGGAAAGCAAGAGGAACGCGGGCACACGGATGCACTGCCAGAGAAGCCAAAGGATGCACCGGACGAGATCGCCGGCGCCCGACGGTCGCTCGTCCACTGAGGCGCTGAAACTCAGGCTATTCATGGCTGGCCACCCTCGATCAGCGTGAGATCCCCACCGACTCCCAAGCGCTCGTGCGGGTGAAGGCTCGGCCGCGTGACAGGATGGGCCGGGCGTTCTGGCTCGGGCGTACTCGTCAGTTCGTTCGCCCACTGCTCGAGCGCCTTGCGCATCTCCTTCACGTACCCGTACCGATTGTAAATCGCGGTGACGCTGCCATCGGAATGGCCGAGCACTCGTTTGACAAGCTTGTCGCCCGCATCGCCCAAGCTTTCCGCGAGGCGCGTCGTGACCGCTTTCGGGATGGCTGGTAGGGCCTGTCGCCAAAGCTCAGCCGACGTCTGTGAGTGGTACGTCGGCTGGAGCGCCGATGGGCCGTGCAAAGCCATCACAAGTGGTGGCTGAGAGTTGAAGGTAATCAGATCCCCTGCTAGACCGGCTCCAGCACCTTCGCCGCCTTGGATCGGACTATCCTGAGCATCAACGCCAGCAACAGGCACGCGGCGATGCCCAGCCCCGCATCGGCAATCAGGCTTCCTGCCAGGCCATGCCACAGGTATGCGTGCCCGTCCACGACCTGCATATAAACGATGGAAAATGCCATCGCCGCAGTCAAGACGCTGAAAGTCGTTGCAGCCAGCGGGTTGTTTCGTCCGATCGTCTCGAACGTGATTGCGAAACCCGCGGTAAGCGCCAGCGACTGGAAAATGTTCTCGCCAAGCATCGCCACCAGGAAAGTGTCCGGCGCACGTGGCAACAGCAGCAGGCTTAGCGTGAACAGCCCGCCCACGATGCCGATGGTCAGGTACAACGGCCGTAGCGACATGCGTTTTGCCAGCAGCGGAAGCAAAAGACTACCCACGATCCCCGCCACCGTGATTCCCGCGCCGCCGGCGATACTCACGATCCGCATCGATGCATGGAAATCGTTTCCCAGTCCGCTCAGGATGTTGGTCAGCGTAAACGACGCCGAAGGTAATACGAAGAGCGCCAGCGCGATCAGCACTTCGCGGCGCTTGAACAACAGCGCCACCTCCCGGAAGAATCGCCCGAAACTGTCGCGCGCTAGCTGCGCGTCGGGCAGCGTGACCGGAATGAACGGGTAAATCGCGACGGGCAGCAGCACCGCCGCGCCCAGCAGGCATGCGGCAAGCGACAGCGGCAGGTGGCGAACCATCTCGCTCGCAACCATCGCGGTCAGTCCGCCACCGCCGATGTTGGCAACATTGAACCAAGCGCTCAAATGACTCTCGTCCTCGCGCGGAATCACTCTCGAGAACCAGCCGCCCAGCGCGTTGGTCATCATGACGACGGCCACGGCCCCTGCGATGAGCAGGCCTTCCAGCAGTGCCAGATGGTGCAGGCTCATCAGCGCGGCCACAAGCAACACGGCTGCGGCGGATGCCGCGGCAAACGCGTAAGTCCGCCGCGGAAATCGCACATCCAGGACGGGGCACAACAGGAATGCCCAGAACGACGGTGACATCGCCGCCGCGGTCATTGCCGCAATCTCGTTCTCAGGCACGTACTGCGCTGCCAGCAACTGCGGTAGCGTCACGACGATCATTCCGAAGTACATGCCGAACGTCGCGTTCGCCATGCCCATCAGCCAGATTGGCGCGCGCCCACGCAGCCTCATTCGAGGACCTTTTTCATGAGTGATGGTAATGGATCGGCACCGCTCGGAGATTGTGATCGGGCCCCTACGCTTGTCAATCTGGGCTGCTGTCGGCTTCGCGGATCCCCGTCTCAAGCGGCTCGAACGTTACTACGTCCAGACAAGGCTCCAACGTCCGCTGTGGGACAACGTGATAGCTGCGGCTGACTCGTTTTTGACCGAATACGGGCGAATCCGCGCACGCGGTCACCCAGCGTGCTCCGAGATCACGCCGCCGATGGCGCAGTGACTACGCTCCTAAGGCGCGCATACGCACTGGTCGCGCATCACGCCGTCTTGCGGCAAAGCGCCTAACGTACGCGTCGGGCGGGTATCGGCGCCGTCAGACCTCGGCGAGGGCTTCCGCGCTGGGTGCGGGCGGATGGCCCCAGTCGAGCGGATCGCGTAAACGCCTGGCGTGGAGGCGCCGCCGAGCACCTGGTAGATGAAGATGCTCGCGAGCACGACGGGCCAGGAACCGACGGCCATGGCGACCATGCAGGCGACGGAGCCCACGGCCGCGACTGCCATGATCCGGCCGTCGAAGCCGATCTCCATGAAGTCGCTCGCGCGGACTTCCGACCAGTGGAGGCCGAACGGGGCGAGGTAAAATCGGTCGCTGTAGCCGGGGACGAGCGACGTCAGGTGGTTGTCGATGCCTTCATTGAATCCGAAACGCGCGGCGAGCCGGTGGCACGCGGCCAGATCGATCTTGTGGCGGAAGCGGGATCGGAGAGCTACGGGATTTGCCAAACTCCCTACCTGCTCGAGAACTTCAAGGTTGTACGCTACATCCTCAAGCTCAAGCTGAATGGCGACGACAGCTTCGATTACGAGCAAGACACTCAGCTCCAGATCAAGGGCCGAGGACTCCTCCACCACACCGACGCCAACCACCTCAAGCGTCGATCATGAACTCAATGAGGTCGCTGCTGAAGTCGCGGCGTAATGACGGATCGAGCCCGTGCGAGGCTCCGGCGACCAATGGACGGCCCTCCCGATCGTGCTGGACCCGCCGGGAGACTCATCGGACTGTCAGACAAGGAGAGAACCCTCACGCATCGAGCATCATCACCACCGCGAGGACATCGAACTTTTCGAAAAGATGCGGCGCAATGGGACGGCGTGCCGGAGAGGCTTGCCCCTTTTGCACCGGTGGCCGGTACTCGGATCCGGCCGATCCGGCAGGCGCGGTCGGGTAACGTACCGTCGCGAAGAGCACGGGTGTCCCGCCAGGGCGGAGCCCCTTCGAGCCATCCGAATTACTACCTATTGCTCGTTTCGCGCACCACCGGAGAATGACATCGTACTACGAGACAATACTGGCCGCGTGCAGAGCGGATCGGACATCGGATCATCACGGGGAGAGCCGAAAATGACAGCCCGCGCCACGCCAGCCCGCGTTCACGAGGATCCCGTCAGTAACTTTCTCAAGTGGGTGCTGCTCGCCGTCGCCGTCGGTACCTTCACCATGCTCGGCCTGGCGACCTTCCAAACCTACCAGGGCGCTCCGTCGATTCCGACGCGCTTTCTCGCGCCCGACGGCACACTAGTCATGACCGCCTCCGATATCGGGGCCGGCAAGGAGGGCTTCCAGCGGGCCGACCTCATGGACTACGGGAGCCTCTACGGCATGGGCTCGTATTTCGGCGAGGACTACACCGCCGACAACCTCGTCAAGCTCGCCACCCTCACCGAGGGCTACATCGCCCTTGATCGCTCCGGCAAACCTCTCTCTGCCTTGGCACCGGAGGATCGCTACGCGGTCAAGGCGGCGATGCGCTCGCAACTTCAGGGCATCGATCTGACTCAACCCGTCGTAACGCTACCGGGCACCTTGGCGCACGCCATTGCCACACTGCGCGGGCAGATCGCCCCCTCGCTCCTGCATCAGGATTTCGCCAAGGGCTGGACGCAGGCCTACAGCCTCGATCCCGCGAGCGCTGCGCAAACCGCCGATTTCCTCATCTATTCCTCCTTGACCACCGTGGCCCGCCGTCCGGGCAGTGCCGCCTCCTGGACGCAGAACTGGCCGTTCGAGCCGCTGGTCGGCAACACCCCCACCTCGAGCACCTTCATCTGGACCTGGATCAGCTTCTGCTTCACGTTCTTCGCCTTCGGAGCGGTGCTCTTCATCTACGAGCGCTACCTCAATGGGCCGGACCGGGCACCGCTGGACCCGGTGTTCGAGCACTTCCGGCCCCTCACGGCGAGCCAGCGGCGCGTCGGCAAGTATTTCCTGGTCGTCGCCGCGGTGCTGCTGCTGCAGATCCTGGCCGGGGTCATCATGGCGCACTACTACACGGACCGGAGCAGCTTCTACGGAATCCCGGTCGACCGCTTCCTACCGTTCAACTTTCTGCGCGACGTGCACATCCAGTCGCCGATCGTCTGGATCGGGATCTCCTGGATCGGAGCGGGCCTGTTTCTCGCCCCGGCGATCAGCCGCGGCGAGCCCCGGGGCCAGGCGTGGCTGGTGGATGCGCTCTTCTGGGTGACGCTCGCGATCGTCGTCGGCGCCCTCGCCGGCAACTATCTCGACATCATGGGCTACGTGCACAAGGACTGGTTCTGGTTCGGCGAGCAGGGGCTCTCCTACATCCAGCTCGGCCGCGCCTGGCAGATCGGCTTCTTCGCCGGCCTCGTCATCTGGAGCGCGCTCATGTTCCGCGCGCTCTGGCCGGACCGCGCGGCGCTCGCCTCGGCCACCCGGCAGTTCTGGTCGGGGCGGATCCGCCTCGAGCATCTGATCTGGGCCTCCACCGCCAACATCGCCGTCCTTTACGTGTTCGGCATGATTCCCCTCACCGGGATCGAGAAGTCCTTCACCATCACCGACTTCTGGCGCTGGTGGGTGGTGCACCTGTGGGTCGAGCAGTCCTTCGAGTTCTTCGCCGCGGCGGTGAGCGCCTACCTGCTGATGGCCGTGGGTCTGGTCTCGCGGCAGCTCGCCGAGCGCTCGGTGTACTTCGAGCTGATCCTCATCTTCTTGGGCGGCGTGCTCGGCACGGGTCATCACCTCTACTGGGCCGGGGAGCCAGGGATGTGGGTACCGCTCGGCTCGATGTTCTCCTTCATCGAGGTGCTGCCGCTCGTGCTCCTCATCATCGAGGGGATCCAGAACCATCGCCTCATCAAGGCCACGGGATCCTTCAAGTACGGGCTCGCCTATCTCTACATCATCGGCGCGGCGTTCTGGAACTTCGTCGGCGCCGGAGTCTTTGGCGGCGGAACCCTGAACGCCCCACTCGTCAATTACTACGAGCACGGCACCTTCCTCACGCTCAACCACGCCCACACCGCACTATTTGGCGCCTTTGGGCTCCTCGGCATCGGGCTCATCTACTTCTGCCTGCGCTATGCCGCAGGCGAGGAACATGCCTTTGGCGAGAAGGCCGGGCGCTGGGCGTTCTGGCTCTACAACGGCGGCCTGGTGCTGTGGATCGTGCTCAACTTCTTCCCTATCGGCTGGCCGCAGCTCGATGCCGTGTACGAGCACGGGCTCGCCTACGCGCGCAGCCAGGCGTTCTATGACACGACCACTTTCTGGCAGTGGATGCGCATGCCCGGAGACATCGTCTTCGCCCTGGGCGCGCTACTCATGGCCTGGGACTTTCTGGTGAAGCTTCCCCCGCTCCTCGGCCGCTCGAGAGATGCCGCAGGGAGCGCCGGTGCACTGCCTCAGGCAGGGGAGGAGGCCTGATGAGCGGCTTTGGGCTCAGCAAGGTCAGCGGGCAGGTATTCCTCTCGTATGGCTTTCGGCCGTTTTTCTTGGGCGCCGCGCTCTGGGCTTCGATCGCGCTCGGACTATGGATCGCGATGCTGAGCACGGGCCTTGCGCTGCCGAGCCGCTTCGACCCGCTCACCTGGCACATCCATGAAATGCTCTTCGGCTTCGTGCTGGCCGCGATGGCCGGGTTTCTGCTCACAGCCATTCCCAACTGGACCGGGCGCCACCCGGTGAGCGGCGCCCTCCTCGGGCTGCTCTCGGGATTGTGGCTCCTCGGCCGCATCGACACTCTCATCTCGGCCTGGGTGCCCGCGTGGCTCGCCATCGCGGCGGACATCGCTTTCCCCTTCGCGCTCGTATCGATCGTCGCCCGCGAGATCATCGCGGCCAACAGCCGACGCAACTTCCCGATGATCGTCCCGGTCGCGGTACTGGCGATTGCGCAGCTGCTGATGGATCTCGGGTCCGTGGGCTTCGGCAGTCTCAGCGGCTACGGCTGGCGGCTCGGGCTCGCCGCCATCCTCATCATGATTTCCGTGGTCGGCGGCAGGATCGTCCCGACCTTCACGCGCAACTGGCTGGTGAAGCGCGAGAGAGACCGGTTGCCGCCTGCCCCAGGGATCGTCGATCGCGCCTCGCTCGGTGTACTGCACGCGGCACTCCTGGGTTGGGTCTTCTATCCCTCGGCCTGGCTGACAGGGATCGCGCTGCTTGTCGGTGCCGCGCTCAACCTCTGGCGGCTCACACGCTGGCAGGCCGCCGACACGCGCGCGGAGCCGCTGCTGCTCGCGCTGCATGTCGGTTACGGCTGGCTGGTACTTGGGGTAGGTGCCCTCGGACTGACGGTTCTCGACTCCGAAATCCCTCTGAGCGCCGCGATCCACGCGCTCACCGTCGGAGCCGTCGGCACCATGATCCTGGCCGTGATGACACGTGTGACGCGCGGCCACACCGGCCGAGAGTTGTCTGCGGATCGACCGACATCGCTGATCTACGTGCTGGTCGTCCTGGCAGCCGCCGCTCGAATCGCTGCGGCATTCGTCACGGTGGCACGCACGGACTGGCTGCTCGCCGCCGCGGTGCTCTGGATGGGCGCGTTCGGGCTCTTCGCGCTGCGCTACGCGCCACTCCTGCTCCGCCCTCGCGGCAGCCAATGAGGAGGCCTGTGAGGCTGAGCACGCGATCTCCGGGGCGGCCGCCTCGAGCGCTCGAGCGACGTACTCGTAGGAGAGGCCCGTGGAAGCCGTAGCGGCGAACTCCCTGTTCATCGAAGGCACGCGGCAGAGCAAAGCGCCGGGCGACGGGCGGGAGGTCGTGATGGAACGCAGTATCAAAGCAAGCGACCTGCGGCAGCCCCGGACGCAACCTCGCGAGCACGCGATCGTCGACCAGCACCGGTGCGCTGAACGCAGTCCCGCCGTGCACGACGCGATGGCCGGCAGCGTTGATGCCGGCGCTGCCGCGGTGCCTGTCGATTCAGGAAAGCAGGTCCGCCAGAAGGCTCTCGTGATCGAGAGTCGCCCCGTCATGCCGCATGCGATCCTCGAGATTCCGCCCCGCCGCGTCGATCGCGCGGAACCGGGGCTGGGTACCGATCGCCTCGATCTCGCCGCTCATGATGCGACTCATCTCCCCGCCGCCAGCGCACTCGAGCGCAGCGCCGGCGTGCTCGAACAGCGCGAACTTGAGGCTCGATGAGCCCGCATAGAGTGTGAGTGCCCGTCGCGCGAGTTGGATCGAACGACGTTGATCCTCCCGTCGACAACCAATCGAAAGCTCCTGCCAGAAGCGCGAGGCATCAACGGGCGAACGCAATGCTCAACGTTGCGAGGACCCCAGCGACACAGATTGCGAAACACAAGAGGTGCGTCGCGATAAGCAAGTGAATCTTCGCCGCCGAATGCACGTAATCCTCAATGACGACCTGCAGCCCGAGCGCGGTGTGCCGGAAGACAGCGATCAGCAGCAGGATTGTGAGGAACGCAGGCTGCGGCCTGCCGAGCCAGGCCACGAAGGCCGCGCGATCGGCGCCGCCCAGCGACACGAGCGACGCCACCAACCAGAGTGTGAGCGGCACCAGTGCGACAGCCGCGACACGCTCGGCGCGCCACGCGCTCGTACCGCGCCTCGCGCTGCCGAGTCCACGCGCCCGAGAGGTAACCGAGGGTGTGGGCTCACTCGGCATGGGCGATCTCAGGTCTTCAGCAACAGGCCCACGAGCCAGGCCGCGGCGGTCAGCACGAAGCTCGCGGCCAGCGCCACCCACCCCGAGGCGTAGATGCTACGCAACTCGAAACCGATGCCGGCGTCCCAGAAAAGATGCCGGATGCTGCCGCATCATCGCGGTTGTCCGCCAGCCACCGCCACGCCTGCAGCAGCACCGCGGGACCCAAGAACCGTTCGCCATTCCACCAGTGGCTGGGGCACCCCGAGGTGCAGCAGAAGCAGAGGATGCACTCGTAGTAGCCATCGAGCCGCTTGCGGTCGGCCACGGACTGCAACCGCTCGTGCTGCTGTGGCGGCGGCTCAGTCGTCTTCAGCCACGGCTCGATCATCGAGTACTGCGCGAGCGCGTGCGTCTGATCGGGCACGAGGTCCTTGATGACGGGAAAGTTGGCGAGCGGATAGACGGATGCAGGGCTCCCCATCTCGGAGACGAAACGCGTGCAGGCGAGCCAGTTCGCGCCGTCCAGGGTCATGGCGCAGGAGCCGCAGACTCCCTCGCGGCAGGAGCGGCGGAATGTGAGAGTGGAGTCGACCTTGCTTTTGATCCAGATCAGCGCATCGAGCACCATCGGTCCGCAATCGTCGAGGTCCACCTCAAACGTGTCGAGGCGCGGGTTGCGGCCGGATTCCGCATCGTAGCGATATGCCTCGAAGATCTTGGTGTGTTTCGCGCCCGAGCGTGCCGGCCAGTGGCGGCCCCGCACGATGCGGGACCCGGGCGAGACCCCGAAGCGTCTCGGCAAGGGGAAACGCCGCAGCAGCCTCCAGCGCGAGACCTGGCTCGATGAGTGGATGATCATCTCATCATGCTCCGCCCGTCGGCCGTTTCCATCATGACGCCCCTCGGGAATGCTTTCCGCTTCCCTCGAAGGATCGGCGCTGACGGCGCCGCCGAGCTCGCTCAGATTACAATATCGATGTGGAAATGCCACTCGCCCGGATACGTAATTCTACCGATGCGCCTACGCTACCCTCTGCCGGCATGGTCCATGCGAGACACGTAGCCAGTTCACAAGTTCGAGAGGAGGAAATCATGGCCCCGAGAGTCGACTACTTTCGCGAGGCACCCAAGGGTCTCGCGGCGCTGCGGCAACTGGAAGACTATCTTCGCGAGAGTGGCTTCCCCGTCCCACTGCTGCACCTCATCAAGACCCGTGCCTCGCAGATCAACGGCTGCGCCTACTGTCTCGACATGCATACGAAAGACGCCCGCGCCGTAGGTGAGACCGAGCAGCGCCTCTATACGCTCCCGGCGTGGCGCGAGACGCCGTTCTTCGGTGACCGAGAGCGGGCGGCACTCGCTTTCACCGAGGCGCTGACCCTGATCTCCGAGCGGGGCGAGGGCGAGCTCATCCATGCCGAGTTGCGACAACACTTCTCCGACAAGGAGATCGTCGATCTGACACTTGCCATCGTGGCCATAAACGCCTGGAACCGGCTGGCGATCACGTTCCACGCTGAGGTCGGCTCCTATCAACCGCGCACGGGGGGACGAACTCCATCCGAATGAGGCGCTGAAAACATCAGTCCCAGGCAATCGACCACACGTTTCCGCCTCATGCGGCGGCAGGCGATCGTCGGGCGGGGAATCGAGCGCCTGACAGCGCTTACGCCTTTGCGGGATCGGGCTTATCCGCATCGATACCATATTTTTGCATCGCGGCAGCGACTTTTTGCGGCTGAATCTCGCCCAATTCGGCAAGGCCGTGCAGCGCGCTGACGACGATCCAGTGACGATCGACTTCAAAGAACTGCCGCAGCCGGGGACGGGTATCGCTGCGCCCGAAGCCGTCGGTACCCAACACATGATAAGGCGCCGGCACGAAGGCGCGAATTTGGTCGGCGTACGTTCTGATATAGTCGGTGGCGGCGATGACTGGCCCCGGTTGATCTTGCAGGCACTGCGTCACGTAAGACATCCGCCTGGTGACACCGGGATGCAGCCTGTTCCAGCGCTCGACCGCCAGCCCCTCGCGTCGCAACTCGGTAAAGCTCGGGGCGCTCCAGATATCCGCGCCTACCGCCCAATCCGCAGAGAGGAGTTGCGCCGCCGCGATGACCTCTCGAAGAATGGCGCCCGAGCCCAATAGCTGAACTCGCAGTGCGTGCTCCCCCGGTGCCGCCTCGAGCCGGTACATCCCCTTCACGATGCCCTCGGCCACCCCATCAGGCATCGGCGGATGAGCGTAGTTCTCGTTCATGATCGTGAGGTAGTAGTAGCCGCAACGGCACACCGCGTGCACCCTGGCCGCCTCGGCATGGTCCGCGCTCCGACACATCAATCCGCGAAAGGCCGAGCGCCTCAACGGCGCATTGCACCGACTCACCCGGTAACGACCGGCCCTCCTATTGTCGCGGGTTCGCTCGAGCACGCGTGTCCTTCGCCGCGGCGAGAACTTTCTCGTGCAAGGTCACCGACACGACGGCCTATTCATCCTGGTACAGGGATTCGCCCTACGTTATCGCGGATTGGCCGATGGCCGGCGGCAAGTCCTCGATGTCGCGCTCCCCGGAGACGCTCTCGGGTCTCCGGGCTGCTTCCTCGGCGCGGCGTTGAATACCGTCACAGCGCTCACTCGCGCGGTGGTCGTGCTCGTAGCCGCCACGGATCTGAAGGTCGCCCTGGCGGCCCTGCCGCAGCTCTCCCTCGCGCTGGTGCGCTCCGCGACGAGCGAGGCGGCGCGCTTGAGTGAGCATCTGATCGACGTCGGCAGGCGAAGCGCGCGCGAGCGGGTGGCGCACTTCCTGCTCGAATTCTCCGCACGCCTCGCTGCGGCCGGGATGGGGACCGCGGATGTCTTCAGCCTCCCGATCACCCAGGTGCAACTCACCGATGTGGTAGGTCTCAGCATCCCACACACCAACCGAGTGTTGCGCCGGCTCCGGGAGGACGGGCTGCTGGAGCTTGCCGGCAGTCGTGTCGAGAGCAAGAATCGCCGCGCGCTCGCTGCGCTTGCCTCCTTCGACGACGCTTATCTCTTCCCCGCGAGGCATGCATCAAGCGTAATCTGCGTGCCGGCGAGCGCCCGGGAAACCGGCATCCGCGCCTCGCTGCCTCCGCGATCCCGCGGGACTTCTCCGCAGTTGCACCGAGCACTATCGCCTCGGTGCCGAGATGAATGCGGGTGATCTGAAATTCTCCCGTTCTTTCGGCCATAACGCCTCCCCGCCTCATCAGGAAGAACCCGAGCGTCAGGGGGGAGAAATTCAGGCGAGAGGGGACCACCCTCTTCCAATGGGTTCTTTCGCGCGGAGGGGAGCGATACAACACGAACGACAATCGGCCTGACATCGTGGCAGCGGTATCGGGCTGCATCAGGGGCGTTGGGTCTACGAGGCCAAGCGCGATTTCGAGGATTTCTTCGGCAATCAGATCCTCTTCGGAGCAGGCCGGCGCGGCCATGTTCAGGCGCTCATCCGACGCTTGCGCAGCCAGCAGCGACGCGGTACCGCGGCGGCAAACGGCGGGAGGCTCGGTCCACACGTGGCCGCTACCCATCGACGCGCGCCGGCGCTTGGTGATATTCGCACGCGAGCTCGGCACCGATCCAGCGGCTCTCTCGCAGCGGCTTCTCGATCGAGCGCTGGAGGATGCCGTCTCCTGCCTCGACCCCGAGGCCCGCGAGCAGGCACGCGCAGAGTTCCATGCGCGCCTCGTGCAAGAGCTCGAGACGAGCAAGGAGAGGGTGCGCTTCGAAGGCGGGGCGCCGTGAGGCTTTCAACACGGATGAGCCAAGCGGCTCATCCGTGGACGTGCTCCATTTCCGCCAGTGCGGCGAGGGACACCGTTGAGTGCGCGAACGCCCCGCCCGCCCGCATCTCGGCGGCAACCCAGATCGCCTCCATCAGCTCTTGCGGCGTCACACCGTGCCGAACCGCGGCCTTGGTGTGCCCGCGAATGCAGTAGGGACACTGCGTCACATGCGCAACCGCGACGGCGATGAGTTGCTTGGTCTTGCCAGGCAGCGCACCGTCGGCGAAAACCTGGCGGCTGAACGCCTGAAACGCCTTTTCCGTATCCGGAGCTAAGGCATGACGGCGCTCGGCGATCTCGGGTGAGGAAGCAGGATAGACAGATTCGCTCATGTTGATGCTCCTTGGGAATTCTCCGAGGTTGTGAGTTGGTCGCTCGCAGTGTAGTCGCTACCGGACGCGCATTCACCCAATCACGACTGCGTCAAATACCTATCAATGAACACCGGAACAACCCCAGAGTCAGTTACGGCAATCGCAGTCGAAGGAAGGACCCGGAAGGAGCGGACATGAACGTGCTCTTCATCCTGAATGACGCACCGAATGAGGCGGGACGGAGCCTCAATGCATTGCGGCTCGCTTGTCCCCGCAGCCCCCCGGGATCGCGCGCCGATGCCGACGAGACCGAAGCGCTCGTAAAAGCCGTGATCCAGCGAGGCAGCGATGTGCGGGTCTGCGGGACCTGTGCCAAAGAGGATGAGGAGTGCCAGTGGGATGTTTGCCGGGGAGATCTGCTCGCCGCGCGACTCAGAGCCCGCTGACCGAGCTCTCGCGCTGGATCTCCGAGGCGGACCAGGTATTGGTCTTCTGAGTGCGGAACATACCTAGAGACAATGGCGGAATGACGGTCGATACTTGCCGAGGGAGTGATGAATATCGCGTAAGCCGCATGTCCTTCGACCAGAAGCCCAAACTGCCCCTCCCCCGCTGCCCCGATCCACCGGGTGCCCCTCTGGATGGGCGGTTGCCCGCCGAGACCGCGGGCGCCCTGCACGGGCGGATGCTGCAGGTGTCGCGCCTCGCCACGATCGGTGAGATGGCCGCTGGCGTCGCGCACGAGCTCAATCAGCCCCTCACCGCAATCGCCAACTACGCCCAGGCCTGCGACCGGCTGCTTGGCCGCCCGGGAACCAACCTCGACGACGTGCGCACCGCCTTGCGCGAGATCGCGGATCAGGCCGTACGCGCCGGCGACATCCTGCGGCGCCTGCGCAGCCTCGCGCGCTCTCAGCCCACGCGGCGGGAGCGCAGCGACATCAATGCCGCCATCGAGGAGATCCGGGACCTCGTTCTGGCGGATGCCCGGGTGCACCGGACCCGCGCGCGGCTCGAGCTCGCACAGGGGCTCCCGCCGGTATCGATCGATGCGCCGCAGCTTCAGCACGCGATACTGAACCTTGTCCGCAACGGCCTCGAGGCACTGATGAGTAGCGCGACGCCGACGCCCGAAATTTCCCTCGCCACGAGGCTCACAACCGACGGCGACGTCGAGATCACGATCTGCGATAACGGGCCCGGCCTCTCGCCCCAGGCGCTCGAGCGCCTCTTCGACCCGTTCTTCTCCACCAAGGCGGAAGGAACCGGGCTCGGGCTTGCGATAAGCAACACGGTCGTACGGGCCCACGACGGCAGCCTCGGTCACAGGCCGAATCTGCCCCGGGGCGCCTGCTTCTACATCCGGCTGCCGGCCGAGCCTGCGAGCGGATGATGCCCGTCCTGCCGTCCGGTTCCGGCCGGAGCGGGATTATCGGTATGATGGGATACACCGCGGCGCTCACCGCTACGCATGCTTTCGTCCCAACTGCTCGGCAATGTCCTGGAATCCGCGCCCGATGCGATCGTGATCGTCGATACGGCGGGGGTGATCCTCTTTGCCAGCCGCCAGATCACGACCCTCGCGGGTTACCTGCCGGAGGAGATCCTCGAGCAGCGCATCGAGA
>JBOIAQ010000086.1:0-14276 GCA_050739115.1 Steroidobacteraceae bacterium
ACCCGGGCCGTAGCGCGCGAACGCCGACAGCGGCACCATGGTCTCCTGACTCGTGCTCAACGCCGCGCCGGTCGAGGCCTTGCCGGTGCTGTTGGTGAGCTGATTCAACTGATAGTTCTGGGCGGCGCTCCCCGTCGCGGGGGTGGCTGTGGCCGCGGTGGTGGCTGTGGCCGCGGTGCTCGATGTGGCCGCGGTGCTCGATGTGGCCGCGGTGGTCGATGTGGCCGCGGTGCTCGAGGTCGATCCCCCGGAGGACTGGAACGCGCTCGTCGCCGGCGCGCTCGATTCGGTGCCGCTCAGGGCTCCGCCCGAGGTGCTGACATAGATGTCCTTCAGCGTCTGCGGGCTCTGCCAGAAGCGCGGATCGACCTCCATCACGACATGGTACTGATTCATGTCCTGGTAGATGGTGGAAACCAGCCGCTGACCGAAGGCGTCATAAAGCGTGTTGTCGATCTCCGACATGTTGACGCCGAGGCGCGCCGCGGTGGCGCGGTTGATCTGCAGCCGCACGTCGAGCCCGGTCTGCTGCCGATCGGAGTTCACGTCCTCGAGCGCGGGGCTGTTCTCCAGCGCTTGCGTGATCTTCGGTGCCCAGGCGCTCAGCGTGTCCAAGTTATCCGAGAGGAGCGTGTACTGATATTGGGCATAGCTCTGCCGGCCGCCGAAACGGATATCCTGGGCCGACTGCAGGAAGAGCCGCGCTCCGGTGACTCCGGAGAGCGATCGGCGCAGCCGCGCGATCACGGCAGCGTCGCTCAGCTTGCGCTGCGAGAGGGGCTTGAGCGCCGAGAAGAGGAACCCCGAATTGGTGGCGCCGCCCCCATGCCCACCGCCGCCGGTGAAGGCGACCACGTGCTCCACCGCCGGATCGCGCCGTACGACGTTCACGATGTCAAACATCTTCTTCTGCATCGCCTGGAAGGAGATGCTCTGATCGGCGCGCACGAAACCGATGAGCGAGCCCGAACTCTGCTGCGGGAAGAACCCTTTGGGCACGATGTGAAAGAGATAGAAGTTGAGAACGACCACGGCGAGCAGCACGAACATCACCGCCCGCGGATGACGGATCGCATCGGCGAGCGTGCGGCCGTAGAAATCGCGTAAGCCGTTGAAGCCGCGCTCCACGGCCTGCAGGAAGCGCCCGAGGTGCGCCGGCGGACGCAGGATCCGGCTGCAGAGCATGGGAGTGGTGGTAAGCGAGATAATGAGCGACAGCACCACGGTCACGGTGAGCGTCAGCGCGAACTCGCGCAGCACGCGGCCCACGAGACCGCCCATGAGCAGGAGCGGAATGAATACCGCGATGAGCGCGCTACTCATCGCGAGCACGGTGAAGCCGACTTCGCGGGCGCCCTGGAGCGAGGCCTGTAGACGCGGCATCCCGGCCTCGATGTGCCGGCTGATGTTCTCGATGACGACGATCGCATCATCGACCACGAACCCGGTCGCCACCGTGAGCGCCATCAGCGAAAGGTTGTTGAGGCTGAAGCCCAAGATGTACATCACCCCGAAAGTGCCGATGAGCGACAGCGGCACGGCGACCGCCGGCACCAGCGCCGCGCGCGGGTTGCGCAGCATCACGACGACCACGGTCACGACCAGCAGCATCGCGATGAGGAGTGTCGTCTCGACGTCATGCAGGGAGGTGCGGATGCTTTGCGTGCGGTCGTTGGTGAGAATGACGTTGACGCCGGCGGGGATCGAGGCGCGGATCTGCGGCAGCACCGCCTTGATGGCATCGACCGTGTCGATGACGTTGGCGCCCGGCTGCTTGCGGATGAGCATCAGGACCGCGCGCTGCCCATCGGCGAGACCTAAATTGCGCACATCCTCCACGCCCTCGCCGACCGTCGCGATGTCGCCCAAGCGCACCGCGGCGCCGTTACGGTAAGCGATGATGAGCGAGCGGTACTGCGCCGGGCTGGTGGCGGTATCGTTGACGTAGATCTGGTAGCGGTGCTCGGGGTCATCGAGCGCGCCCTTGGGCGCATTGGCGTTGGCGGCCGCGATCGCGGCCCGCACGTCCTCGAGCCCGATGCCGTAGTTGAAAAGCGCCTGCGGATTCAGATCGATGCGCACCGCCGGCAGCGAGCTGCCGCCGATCTGCACATCGCCCACGCCCTCGGTCTGCAGGAGCTTCTGTTGGATGACGGTGGAGGCGGCATCGTAGAGCTGCCCGATCGGCAGTGTGTTCGAAGTCAGCGCCAGGATGAGGATCGGCGCATCCGAGGGATTGTAGGCGTTGTAGGTCGGATTCTGACGGAGCGAGCTCGGCAGGTCCGCGCGGGCCGCCTCGATCGCCGCCTCGACGTCGCTTTCGGCGCCGTGGATGTCGCGATCCAGATCGAAGATGAGAATGATGCGCGAGCCCCCTTCCGAGCTCTCCGAGGTCATCTCATCGACACCGGCGATGGCGCTCAAGTGTCGCTCGAGCGGCGTCGTGACGCTCGTCGCCACGGTCTCGGGACTCGCCCCGGGAAGCTGCGCATTCACGACGATGGCCGGGTAGTCCACGGTCGGCATCGAGGCCACCGGCAGCAGGAAGTAGGCCGCGAGCCCCGCCAGCGCGAGCCCGATCGACAGCAGCGTCGTCGCGACGGGCCGCATGACGAAAGGACGGGAGATGTTGATCACGGCCAAGGCGAATCACCGCAAACGGGCCGACTGCGGCGGCAGGGACGGATGTCCGGGATCGGGCGGGGACCTGACGCCGGCCCAGTCTTTCACCCGTTTCGCCAGCCGGTCGAAGAAGAGATAGATCACCGGGGTCGTGAAGAGGGTCAGCAGCTGGCTGACGAGCAATCCGCCGATGATCGAGAGCCCGAGCGGCGAGCGCAGCTCCGAGCCCGTGCCGGTGCCGAGCACGAGTGGCAGGGCCGCGAAGAGCGCCGCCACGGTCGTCATGAGGATCGGCCGGAAGCGCAGGAGCGAGGCCTGGTAGATCGCCTGCCGGGGCGGCTCGCCGCGCTCGCGCTCGGCGGTGAGCGCGAAGTCGATCATCATGATCGCGTTCTTCTTCACGATGCCGATGAGGAGCACGATGCCGATGATGGAGATGATGTTGAGGCTCTGCCCCGCGAGCATGAGCGCGAGCAGCGCGCCGATGCCCGCCGAGGGCAAGGTCGAGAGGATCGTGATCGGGTGGATGTAGCTCTCGTAGAGCACCCCGAGCACGATGTACACGGTGGCGATGGCCGCGAGCAAGAGCAGCACCTCGCTCGAGAGCGAGGACTCGAAAGCGAGCGCCTCGCCCTCGAAGGTGGTGCCGATGCTCACCGGCAGTCCGACGTCGTGCTCGATCTGACGAATGGAGTCGACCGCCGCCCCGAGCGAGGCCCCGGGGGCGGTGTCGAAGGAGAACATGGCCGCCGGGAACTGGCCCAAGTGATCGATCGAGAGCGGCGCCTGGCGCACCCCGATATGCGCGATCGAGCCCAAGGGCACCTGGCCGCCGCCCGCCGAGGGCAGGTAGATGTAGTTGAGCGAGTTGACCGTGTCATCGAGGTTGGGATTGGCGGTGAGGATGACGCGGTAGTCGTTCGACTGGGTGTAGATCGTGGAGATGATGCGCTGGCCGAAGGCGTCGTAGAGCGCGTTATCGATGGTGGCATCGGTGATGCCAAAGCGAGCCGCGGTCGCGTGGTCGATGTCGACCTCGGCCGTCAGTCCCTGATCGAGGTAGGTCGTGGAGACGTGGGCGAGCGCCGGTGAGCGCTCGAGCGCCGCGAGGAGCTTCGGCACCCAGGGATCGAGGATGGAGCGGCTCGCGGCGCCTAGAATGAACTGGTATTGGGCGCTGCCCACGATGGAGCTGATCGTGAGGTCCTGGACCGGCTGTAGGGCGAGGCTGATCCCGGGGACCTGCGCCGCCTCCTGACGCAACCGCGCCATCACGGTCTGAAGATCATCGCTCCGATCCTCCTTGGGTTTGAGGTTGATCAGCATGCGCCCGTCATTGAGCGTGGTGTTGGTGCCGTCCACCCCGACGTAGGAGGTGAGGCTCACCACGTCCGGGTCCTTGCGGATCACCGCCGCGAGCGCCCGCTGACGGCGGGTCATGTCGGCGAAGGAGATCGCCGGCGGCGCCTCCGTGGTCGCCTGCAGGAGGCCGGTATCCTGAAGCGGGAAGAAGCCCTTCGGGATCACGATGTAGAGGAGCACCGTCAGCACGAGTGTGCCGACCGCGATCCAGAGCACCAGCGTCTGGTGCTCGAGCGTCAGATCGAGCGCGCGACCATAGTGCTGGATCAGGCGGTTGAACCACGCCTCGGCCTTGCGCGCGAACGCTCCCTGCGAGCGCTCCGTCTCCTCGCGGGTGCGCAGCATCTTCGCGCACAGCATCGGCACCAGCGTCAGCGACACGACGGCGGAGATGAGGATGGAGATCGCGAGCGTGATCGCGAATTCGCGGAACAGCCGACCCACCACCTCGCGCATGAAAAGGAGTGGGATCAGCACCGCGATGAGCGAGATGGTGAGCGACACGATGGTGAAGGCGATCTCACCCGAGCCCTTCAAGGCCGCGGCGAGCGGCTTCTCGCCCTTCTCGATGTGGCGCGAGATGTTCTCGATCATGACGATCGCATCGTCCACCACGAACCCGGAGGCGATGGTGAGCGCCATGAGCGAGAGGTTATCCAGGCTGAAGCCGGCGAGATACATGACCGCGAAGGTGCCGATGAGGGAGACCGGCACCGAGAGGCTCGGGATGAGGGTCGCCGGCACGCTGCGCAGGAAGAGGAAGATCACCATCACGACGAGCGCGACGGCGAGCGCGAGCTCGAATTGCACCTCGTCGACGGAGGCGCGGATGGTGTTCGTGCGATCGGTGACCACCGTGAGATTGACGTTCGTCGGCAGCGATGCGCTCAGCTGCGGCAGCAGCGCCCGCACCCGATCCACCACCTGGATCACGTTCGCGCCCGGCTGGCGCTGCACGTTCACGAGCACCGCCGGAGTGTCGTTCACCCAGCTCGCAAGCTGGGTGTTCTCGGCGCTCTCAACCACCTGCGCGACGTTCTTGAGATACACCGGCGCGCCGTTCTTGTACGCCACCACGAGGTTCGCGTACTCCGCGGGGCTTTGGATCTGATCGTTGGCATCGATGGTGTAGGCGTGGGCGGTACCGTCGAAGTTGCCCTTGGGCGCATCGGTGTTGGAATTCGCGATGGTCGTGCGCAGATCATCGAGGTTCAGGCCATAGGCGGCGAGCTGCTGCAGGTTCGCGAGCACCCGCACGGCCGGGCGCGGGGCGCCATTCAAGCTCACGAGGCCGACGCCCGCGAGCTGGGAGATCTTCTCCGCGATGCGCGTATCGGCGAGGTCCTCCACCTGGGTGATCGGCATGGTGCTCGAGGTCACCGCGAGCGTCAGCACCGGCGCGTCGGCGGGGTTCACCTTGGCGTAGATCGGCGGCGCCGGCAGGCTTTGCGGCAACAGGCTGTTGGAGGCGCTGATCGCCGCCTGCACCTCCGCTTCCGCCACATCGAGGTTCAGATTCAGGTCGAACTGCAGGGTGATGATCGAGGCCCCGGCCGAGCTGCTCGAGGACATCTCGTTCAAGCCCGGCATCTGGCCGAACTCCCGCTCGAGCGGTCCGGTGACGGTCGAGGCCATGACGTCCGGGCTCGCGCCCGGGAGGAAGGTCGTCACCTCGATGGTCGGGTAGTCGACTTCCGGCAGCGTCGAGACCGGCAGCAACAGATACCCGATCGCCCCGAGGATGACGATAGCCACCATCAGAAGGGAGGTGGCGACCGGCCTCAGGATATAAGGCCGGGAGGGGTTCATGTGCTCGGTTTCGCGCCTGCTTTGGCGCCGCCGCAGAGGCGCGCGTAGACCTTGGCGATGCGAGTCGCCCTCGAACCCGTCGCGCGCTTCATGAAGGCGGCGATGCGCGTGCAGCGGGCGCTCGAGCCACGGGCGGCAACGGCGCCGGCGGCGGCCGCCGGCGGCTTCTCACCGGGCAGCAGGACCGTCGCCCCGTCCTTAAGCTGATCGGCGCCGTCGGTCACGACCGTCTCGCCGGCCGTCAGGCCCTTCGTGATCGCAATGTTGTTGCCATCGGTGGGCCCGGTGGTCACGGTGCGCATGCTCACCGTGTGATCGGGGTTCACGATGTAGACGAAGTTGCTCGAGGGCCCGTTCTGCACCGCGGCGCCCGGCACGACGATCTGGTTGTTCAGGGTATCGAGCACCAGCTTCACGTTCACGAACTCGTTCGGAAAGAGCTCGGAATGCGGATTGTCGAACAGCGCCCGCAGCTGCAGGGTTCCGGTGCTGGTGTCGATCTGGTTGTCGATGCTCGCGAGCGTCCCGGTCACGATGAGATGCTGCATGTTGCGATCCCACGCCTCGACCACGAGCTTCTTATCGCCGCTTGCATGCTGGAAGATCTGGCTCAAGTCGTTTTCCGGCACCGTGAAGAGCACCGACATCGGCTGCATTTGCGTCACGGTGACCAGCGGCGTGGTTTGATCGGCCTGCACGAGGTTGCCGATGTCCACCTGGCGCAGCCCGACGAGCCCGGCGACGGGCGAGGTGATGCGGCAGTAGCTCAAATTGAGCCGCGCCGCCTCGATCGCCGCCTGGTCGGCGGCGACCGCGGCCTCATCCGAACCGACGGTCGCCTGTTGATCGGAGTAGGTCTGCTCCGCCACCGAGTTCTGCGCGAGGAGCTGCTTGTAACGCACGAGGTCGATGCGGGCACCGGCCAGGGCGGCCTGATCGCGACCGAGCTGGCCCACCGCCTGATCGAGCGCCGCCTGGTAGGGCCGCGGATCGATCACCGCGAGCAGCCCCCCCTTCTCGATCCTCTGCCCTTCCTTGAAGGCGATCTGCACGATGGGACCTGTCACCTGCGGGCGCACGGTCACGGTCGCGAGCGGCGTCACGGTGCCGAGCGCATCGACGACCACCGGCACATCGGCCGTGGAGACCTTGGCGATGCTCACCGGCAGCGGCCCGCCCATCATGGCGGCGAAGGACGGCTGCCCGGCCTGGGAGGCGAGCCGGTGATGAATCACCCAGGCGATGAGGGCGATGAGCACGACGAGCCCGGCGAGCCACAGGATGCGCCGGCGTCGGATGACCTCGGGCGAGTGTTGGGCCGGCGTGGCGGGGCTCGACTCGCGGTCGAGGCTGGTATGTTCGGTAGCGTCAGGAGTCATTCGGGTCGGACGTTTGACCGCCCACTTGGACTGCCCAGGGGCCTCTGGTGTTCCGGGCGCGCAGGGTACCACCACTCGCGCCTCGGGCGGTTCAGCCGGAAGAGGAAATTTCTGAAGATATGTCAATGGATTGCAACGCTCGCCGGTGAGCGCGGCGAGACGAGCATCCGCTGCGATTTACTTGCCGGTCCCTGTCTGGACAGGCTCGGACGCTGCGGCCGCCTCGGACTCGAGCTCGAGCTCGGGCGATTTCGCCGCGGTTTCCGCACCAGGTCCATGGCGGCCGAAAGACGAGACATCGATGCGGTGGCGCTCGATGAGATCGTAAAGGGTCGGGCGCGTAACGCCGAGAAGCTCCGCCGCACGCGAGAGGTTGGCGCGCGCGACCGCCAGCGCCTGGCGTACCGCCTGCACCTCCGCGCGCTGGCGAGCGACCCGCAGATTGAGATACTCCGGGTCCTCGCCCGGATCCTTGAGACCCAAGTCATTGGCCGTCACCACGACGCCTTCGGCCATGATGACAGCGCCCTTTAAGCGATTCTCGAGCTCGCGCACGTTCCCCGGCCACGGGTGGGCCTGAATCGCGCGGATGGCATCGGGAGCCAAGCCTCGCATCGACTTGCCGAATCGCTCCGACATCTGCTGCAGCAGCACTTGCGCGATGAGGAGACTGTCACCCTGTCGCTCGCGCAGCGCCGGCACGGAGATCGTGACCTCGCTGATGCGGTAGTAGAGATCCTCACGAAAGCCGCCGTGGCCCGTCAGCGCCTCGAGCTTGCGGTTAGTGGCACAGATGAAGCGCAGAT
This sequence comes from Steroidobacteraceae bacterium, assembly GCA_050739115.1. GTDB lineage: Bacteria > Pseudomonadota > Gammaproteobacteria > Steroidobacterales > Steroidobacteraceae > 13-2-20CM-66-19. The sequence continues at coordinate 7,979 of JBOIAQ010000086.1, forward strand.
CGAACGGAATCGGTGTCCGCCCGCCGATACGCTCGACCGTGCGCTCCTGCAGCACGCGCAGCAGCTTCGCCTGCAAGGAGGCGGGCATCTCTCCAATTTCATCCAGGAAGATCGTGCCGCCCTCGGCCGCCTCGAGCTTACCCGCCGTGCGCTTCGCGGCGCCGGTGAAGGCGCCCTTCTCATAGCCAAAGAGCTCGCTCTCGAGGAGGGTATCCGGAATGGCGGCGCAGTTGATGGCGACGAAGGGCTTGTGCGCGCGAGCCGAAAGCCGGTGCACCGAGCGGGCAATGAGCTCCTTGCCGGTGCCGCTGTCACCCAAGATCAGCACTGTGGCGCCCGTGGGCGCGACCTTCTCGACCGAGCGACAGAGGCTGCGCATCGCATCGCTCGCGCCGATGATCCCCTCGAGCGCCATGGCGCCCGTGCGCTCGCGCAGGCGCCCGTTCTCCTCTTCCAGCTCGCGGATGCGAAAGGCCCGCCGCACGACAATCGAAAGCACCCTGGCATCGAGCGGCTTGTAGTAAAAGTCCGTGGCGCCAAGGCCCACCGCGGCGACCGCCAGCTCGCGCGCATCGTGCTCGGTCATGGCGATGATCTTGGTGTCGGGCGAGAGGTGCAGGATCTGGCGCAGAAGATCCAGGCTCTGCGCCGCGACCGCCGGCTGGCGTGCGGCCCCCAGGTCGAAAAGCACGACATCGGGGTCCATCCGGCGCACGAGCGCCAGCGCCTGCTCCGAGGTTTCCCCGACGGTGACATCGAGGTCGGAGAAAATCCCTTCGAGCTCCCGGCGCAAGGACCGGTCGTTCTCCAGAATGAGCAGCTTTCTACGCAGGATCTCGGCGGCCATGCGAACCCGGTGCGAGTGGGCGGCGCTCCATTACGGGTAGGTTACCGGTAAAAGGCCTGTCGCCCTCCTTTACAAGCGAGTGTAAAGCCTTTCGCGATCGGTGACGTGCGACACGTCACATAACGCGTCGCTGGCTCCTCTCATCTCCCGATCGCACGGGTTACCGTTGCATGCCACGGGCTACACTGCGCCCTTGAGCGCAACCCAACCTTCCCAGCCACCGCGAGTTGCCGGCGTCACTGCGGACATTCCGGCCGCATCCGAAGCACGCACCCTCAAAGGGATGAGTCTCGTCGCTCGCGTCGGACTCCTCGCCGTCGCGCTCTTCGCCGAGAAGTCGCTCCTCAACCTCGTGGTCGATTTTCGCGTGGCGGATGCGGCCCGGGGGCTCGGCACGGCGCTGCGCATCGCGCAGCATTATGGGCTGCGCTTGGCGGTGTCCTTCGCCATCGCGCTGGCGGTTTTCATCTTCGTGCGAAGCGACTCGAGGCTGCGCGCGATCGATGCCGAAGCGCGCCTCGCTCCGCTGCGACTGCCGTGGCTCGCGCTGCACGGCGCGCTGCTCGTGCTGCTTACGGGGTCCCTCTACTTCCTCTACGGCAACCACGGCGTACGCCTGCCCTTCGCGCTGCTGGGCTCAGCGGCGATACTCCTCGCCGCGGCCGCAGGGCTCGCGCTGCTCACGGCGCTCGCTCCCTGGACCCTCTGGCGGGCCGCGGCGAGCGCGGTCGGAATGCGCTGGGTCTACGCGGCTCTCGCCGCCGTGATCGGAACCGGCGCCATCGTTTGGAGCCAGGATTTGTGGGCACCGACGGCGCAGGTGACCTTCAACCTGGTGCGTTGGGTGCTCTCGCCCTTGCTGCCGGCGCTGCAGGCGGACGCGCCTACGCGCATCCTGCGCACACCCCGCTTTGCCGTCGAGGTCTCCAGTATCTGCTCGGGTCTCGAGGGCATCGGGTTGATGCTCGCTTTCTGTTCCGCGTGGCTCCTTTGTTTCAGAGCGGAATACCGCTTCCCGCGCGCCCTGCTCCTCATTCCCGCGGGCGTCCTGCTCGTCTTCGCGCTTAACGTGCTGCGCATCGCCGCGCTGGTATTGATTGGCAACGCCGGCTATCCCAAGGTGGCGGTTTACGGCTTTCACTCCCAGGCCGGCTGGATATTTTTCAACTGCGCTGCGTGCGGCGTCGCGTTCGCAAGTCGGCGCAGCCACTGGCTCAATCGGACGGCCCGCCGTCAGGTTGGGACGGCGACAACCAACCCGACCGCGGCTTACCTGCTTCCTTTTCTCGCCATCCTGGCCGCCGGCATGATCGCCCGCGCGATCTCGAGCGGCTTCGAGACGTGGTACGCGCTGCGCCTCGTCGCGGCTGCCGCGGCGCTCGCCCTCTGCTGGCGGCCGCTTTCGCAGCTCGACTGGCGTTTCGGATGGCGCGGAATCGCCACGGGCGCGGCGATCTTCGCGCTCTGGCTGGCCGCCTCGCACTTCTGGCTCGCTGCTCAGGGAATGCCGGCAGCCCTTGCCGCGATGCCGGTCACGGCGCGCGATCTTTGGATTGCGAGTCGTGCACTCACTGCCATCCTCGTGGTGCCCCTCGCCGAGGAGCTGGCCTACCGCGGCTATCTTCTGCGACGGCTCGTCGGTGCGGATTTCGAAAGCGTCCCCTTTGGCGCCGTGGGCTGGATGCCGCTGCTCGTCAGCGCGCTCGCCTTTGGCGCGCTCCATGGGGCGATGTGGCTGCCGGGAATCGCCGCCGGCCTCGCTTACGGGCTCGTACTGACGCGCACCGGCAGGATGGGCGAAGCGGTCGCCGCTCACGCGACGAGCAACCTGCTCCTCGCGGTATGGCTGCTTACGCTCGGCCAGTGGCAACTCTGGCTCTGATTTTACTGGGTCTTCACCGATATTCGTGGGTTCAAAATCGCAGCGGTAATGAGGCGCGGCTGAGGAAGGGGTTTGGCGAGGGGCGCATTGACGGCAACGGTCCGCGGTGCGCTGACGGCGCGGCGGCCGGTGGCCCTCCCGCGCGAGGCGGTTCGAAGAGGTCGACGCCGGCCGTCGCCGGCTCGCTGCCGCTCAGCGGGGTTTGGTTCGGCGCGAGTGACGGAAGGCGTAGAGCTTTCTGCAGGTCGCATCGTACTGAGCCTGCTGGTAGTCGGCGACGTGGCGACAGAGCGGCCCACCGTCTTCGAAGATGCTTTGGTCGAGGAGCTTCGCAGGGGAGAGTCGCCGTTTCTCCTCGAAGAAGTTGATCTGGCTGATGAGCTCCCCGCCGAGCAGGAACAGGTTCACGAGATGTCGCCGGATACTGGAGGCGGAGAGCTGCTCGTCGGTGATCAGATGAGTAACGAAGGGCTTGAACTGCGACAGCAACCCCTGTCCGTAGGGAAGGTCCGGGTCGTCGACTTGCCAGGTGTTCGGCCACTCGCTCATTTGCTCCATGGCGTGCTCGAGGATGGCGGAGGCCGTGGCGCGCGGTTTCTCGCGCGAGGTCTGGCGGAAGCTGCGCGGTTGCGGTGTAGTGCGCACCATGAGACTGGTGACGGTACTGAACCGCTGTTATCGCTTCAAGGGCTTTGTGTACGGAGCGGCCCGGTTCTCGAGCGACCGGAAGGATGCCGTGGAGGTGCGGGTGCGCGCGCGTGAGGGTTCGCGCCCCTACTGTTCGGGGTGCGGTAAGCGCTGCGCCGGCTACGACCGGCTGCCCGAACGACGGTTCGAGTTCGTTCCGCTGTGGGGCTTTGCGGTGTTCTTCCTCTACGCCCGCCGCCGGGTCGAGTGCCGCAACTGCGGGGTGGTGGCGGAGCTTTTGCCCTGGGCCGAGGGCAAGCAGACCCTGACCAACGCCTATATGCAGTATCTGGCGAACTGGGCGCGCAAGCTCTCGTGGCTGGACGTGGCCCGTACTTTCCGCACGAGCTGGCAGAAGGTGTTTCACTCGGTCGAGTGGTTGGTCGGCTGGGGGCTCGAGCGGCGGGTACTCGGGCCGATCAAGGGCGTCGGCGTCGATGAGATCGCCTACAACCGCGGACACAAGTATCTGACGCTGGTCTATCAGATCGAGGCGAACATGGTACGGCTCCTGTGGGTCGGCAAGGAGCGCACTGTGAAGACCTTCCACGGCTTCTTCGACATGCTGGGGAAGGAGACCTGCGCCGGGATCGAGTTTGTCTGCTCGGACATGTGGCGCCCTTACCTGCGAGTGATCCGGGAACGCTGCGGGCAGGCACTGCACATCCTGGACCGCTTTCATATCGTCTCGAAGATGAACAAGGCGCTCGATGACGTGCGGGCGAGCGAGGCGCGACGGCTCGCCGACGCGGGGCGCCGGCCCCTGCTGAAGCATTCCCGGTGGTGCCTGCTCAAGCGTCCGGGAAACCTCACGAGCTGGCAGCGCGGACGGCTGCGGGAGCTGGTGCGCTGCAATCTGCGCACCGTACGGGCGTATCTGTTGAAGGAAGACTTCCAGCAACTCTGGGAATACCGCTCCGTCGGCTGGGCTGGTAAGTTCATGGATCGCTGGTGCACGGCGGCACTGCGTTCGCGGATCAAGCCGATGAAGTCGGCAGCGCGCATGATCCGCCGTCATCGCGAGCTGATCCTCAACTGGTTCCGGGCCAAAGGCGCGATCTCCAACGGCATCGTCGAGGGGCTGAACAACAAGGCGAAACTCACCATGAGAAAGTCCTACGGCTTCAGGTCCCCTGAGATCCTGGAAATCGCGCTGCTTCATGCACTTGGCAAGCTACCCGAGCCCAAGCTCGCCCACGAATTCTGGTGACGAGACATTTTACTTAACGCAGTCAGGCATCCAACGCGAAGACCCGTTGGCGCCGGGCCGCGTCCGCGCTATCATTGGCTTCAATCGATGCCGCATCGGCATCGCGGTGAATAACAATACGACGGCCGCGCGCGGCCCGCAGATGAAGGAATGACAACGATGTTGAAATCACTCGCCCTCGGACTGCTCACGGTGAGCGCCGCCTGTACGACTGTCGTGTTCGCGCACGACACCCACAACGTCAAGTTTCATGATCAGTCCGTGACCTGGTGTCACAAGGGCTGTGACCGGCAGAACCAGCAGACGGGCAACAGCGACCCCTCGCCGGCGGCCGCTCCCGAGATCGACCCGGCGGGCGCCATGGGCGCGCTGACCCTGCTTGCCGGCGGACTCCTTGTGATTCGCGGCCGACGCCGCTCACGCGCTGCGTAGCTCGTCGCTCCTGGCGACCTGCGGCGAAACGCGGGTCGCCGGGCTTGCGAAGAGCTCTTCGCTCAGCACTCCCTCGAGCACCTGCCGGGCTCCGCTGCGGCTGAAGGTATGATCGCCGCTGTCGATGATGCGGACACGCAGCCGATCGCGCAGACGCCTCACAGCGGATCCAGCCTCGAGTCGCAATACCTCGATGCCGGGTTCCCCCTTTGCGAAAACCATGACCATGTGCACGCCGCGAGCGGTAATTCGCTCGAACTCATGGCCGAGATCCTGGGATGGCCGCAACCCCACGAGCCGCACGAGGTCCCGCCACAGGAACTGCACCGTAAAGAGCAGTCGACGCAGCAACATCTTGCCGATGTAAGTGACGTCGACTTGGCCAATAAGGAGTCTGCGCCAGTTGGCGAGTGAAAGCGCACGCTCGCGATAGACGGCCGGAGTGCGCACCAGGTCAGCGAGCTGGATATCCCTCACGCTCGCGCCTTCCGGCCAATAAAAGGTCTCGGGATTCACCATTAGTATCCGGTTCACCGCAAGTCCCACCGCGGCGGCGCGGAATGCGTGGTACGCGCCCGAGCAAAGTCCGACGAGCGTCACCTCGCCGCACTGGTGGCGCGCGCGCATGTACTCCACGGCGCAGTGGATGTCGGACATCGCATCGCGGGGGAACACCTCGTTGTCCGGGCGTCCCAGTCTGGCGGGACTATCGCCGAGGCCCGCGAGGTCCATCCGCAGAACGTGGTATCCGCTGCGCGCCCAGCTGCGCGCGAGCGACACGTACATGCGGCTTGCGCCGATGTGATGGTCGGCGCCGGTGTTGAGAAAGATGACAGCGCGGCGGCGCCCCTCGTCTGCATGCGGCTCGGTAACGATCCCGAAGAGCGTCCCTGCGTCGGGATCGAGAAAAATGGGTCGCTCTGCGAGGGCTGAGTGCGGCGAGGCGTCTGTGCCCGGCAGCTCGAGTCGCGGTGCGGGTGCCTTTGGCTCGGATTGCGCGTAAGGACGGACGCGGGAGCTCCCGCCCCCGCGGGCGACGCCCGGCAAGCAGGACAGCCACTCCCTCGTCCTCGCCAACATCTCCTCCGATGTTGCGCCGAGATGAGGCGCGGTCATCATCATCTCGACGAATCCGGGGAGCGAGTGATACTCGGCCCTGACTCCCTGCGCCACGAAAGTCTCCGACCAGGCGCGCGCGACGGGCAGGTCGCTGCGGTCGATCAGCAACACTTCCGAGACC
>JBOIAQ010000087.1:0-13863 GCA_050739115.1 Steroidobacteraceae bacterium
GCATGGCATCGTTCTGACCGGTGGAGGCGCTCTCTTGCGCGACGTCGACAAGCTGCTGACGGAAGAAACGGGCCTGCCCGTCATCGTGGCAGATGACCCACTTACCTGCGTGGCGCGGGGCGGTGGTCGCATTCTCGAACTGATGGACGAAATGGGTCCCGGCCACTTCGGTCTCGAATGATCCGAAACCGTATCGGCGGTCGCGAACGGCGCCAGATTGATCAAACAGAGAACGACCTCATTCGCGCAGGGCTGCTCGCGGCGTTATGCCTCTGGCCGCCCTTCGTTGGGTTCAGGCCAACGTAGCCAGCTTCGGCGGTGATCCAGGACGCGTGACGCTCTTCGGGCAGTCCGCGGGGGCGAGTCGGCGGCCCTGCTGAAGGCCTCACTCAGGCCCGAGGACCAGTTCACAGCGCGTAATCACCGAGAGCGAGCGGGCCCGGAACGTGCCGGCTAGAGTGATCGGACTGTGATCCTTCTCGTCAAGGACCCGATTCTACGCCCAACGCGCTCACGGCGGATTGTCACGGGCTTATCCGGACGGTGAGCTGATCTTCCATATGCATTACATTGTAATGCATTGCATCCCGACGCGAAGTTCAGACCGCATTCCTACACCTTGCAGTTCGCCGCGCGCCGCGTCGCCCTTTCCGCTCTGCGCCTTCACGGGACCTAGGCTTGGCTAGTTGGCTAGCCACCAGGAATGGTCGGAAAGGCGGTCGTCCACGCAGTCGAGCCTCTGCCGAGGCAAGCTCCTAGTCCAACGCTCGCTGGTAACAGCCCGGCTGCATCGCGGCAGTCTTTGTCGCCAGCAGGGATTCGCGCAGCCGGCTCCGGCGCCCTTGGGATCAGCTCTGGCTGTCGGCCGCCAGCCGCACAAACAGGCGCTTCATCGCGTTCACGCGCCCGACATATACCCGCGCTTCGTGATCGCCGCACTTCTGGCCCGCGGTCAACCTGAACGCCCTGCGCACGTATAGATCGCCCGCGCCCGCCCCGCACAGATGGATGACCGCCGCGAGATCCTGTTTCTGCTGCAAAGTGGCGGACCGCACGTCATGGGCCAGGAGCGCCGCGGTCACCGCCCGGTCGAGGTAGGCCGAGGTCATCTCGATCGCATCGCGCGGGATGACGCGCGTATAGAGACTGTTGAACCAGCAGCTGTGCCAATCATTCCAGGGGCCCTCGCCGACGACGTGATGGTCGTGGATGCAATAGTGCTTCGCCTGCGCGAACGTGCCGTCTGTCAGCTGGTACATGCCCACGGCGCTCGAGGCGGGCCGGTACACCTCGAACGGATGAACTTCCCACGACCAGCGCCAGTAGGTGCGCGCGATCGGGTTCCCGGAGCCTTCGACCTGCGCCAAGGCGGCCAACAGCTCGGGTGTCATGATATCGGTGGAGTATTTCTCGAAGAGCGAACCGTAGTCCGTCCAGGTCTCCGACGGCGATTTGTAGAGGGTACCGCTGACAGGGAAGAACAGCTCGGTCGGTTTGTGCACGACCTGATAGACCCAGTTGACCGCCAGAAAAAGGACACCCGCGATGCCCAGCACGACGCAGATTTGCAGACCGCGGGGCGCGCGCCTGAAGGCCCGCAACCACCGCCGTCGCAGTCGCGCGCTCGGCACCAACCGCCTCAGCAGCGATCCGCGGCGACGACGTCGCGAGCCCTTGCCTCGGGCCTTGCGAATGGCAGAGCTAGGCGCCATCGAACTGCATTCGTACACAGATCACGCCACGCAAGCGTACACGCTAGCGGGCTGCTCCCACCACTCGCATCGGCTTGGGTTTGCCGATCACCACCACGAGCGCAATACCGCCGATGATCGCCACCGATGCAACGAGCAAGCGCACCGTCAGCGGCTCACCCAGGAATAGGACACCGCCCAGCGCTGCCAGAATGGGGACGCTCAGTTGCACGGTGGCGGCGGTGGTCGATCTCAAAAAGGGCAGTGCCGTGTACCAGATCGCGTAGCCGACGCCCGAAGCCAACGCACCGGATAGACATGCATAGCCGATACCCGGCAGATCCGGCGAAGCGCGCGCCGACAGCAGAAGACTCAGAGCCAAAGCCAAGGGCGATGCGCGCGCGAAGTTGCCCGCGGTGACTTTCAAGGAATCCCCGCCACGCCTACCGTGCAGGCAATAAATGCCCCAGGCAACGCCCGCGCCCAACATCAGGATGGCGCCCGCCAAAGGCGGCGCGGACAACCCGGGCAACAGCAGCCCGACGAGCCCGCCGCACGCGAGGATCAGCCCGACGATCTGCAGCGACCGCATGCGCTCGCCCGACCAGAGCCCGTGGCCGATCATGGTGGTCTGCACCGCCCCGAACAGCAGCAGCGCCCCCACCGCTGCGGTCAGGTGCAGATAGGAAAAGGAAAAGCCGGCGGCGTAGGCGAACAAGGCGAGCGCCGACAGCCAGTTGCCCCGGCCTGTGCGTGCGCCGCCACGCAGCCGCACCAGACAAGTCAATACGAGGGTGCCGGACAGCAGACGTACCGTCGTGAAACTCGCGGCGTCGATATGGGTATGCGTGAGCGCCGCACGGCATAGCAGCGAGTTGCCCGCGAAGGCAAGGAGCGCGAATGCCGTGAATATCGCTACGCGCAGATTCGGCATCGCCGGCGCCGAGCCGCGGTGTGTTGGGTCATGGCCCGCCGGTGAGCTGGCGAATCACGGGAGGTGATACAGGTTTCTAGGGCTTGACGAACTTCAGCATGAACTGGTCGGTGCGACCTCGGATCGACTTATCGAATATCGACTTGGTGTGATCGTCCGTGGTGCGATGCAGCGCATTGCCTTCCGCCGCCAGCTTAAACCCCGCGGCCTCGACCTCGCGTAGCACCTGGGATTTCTGGATGCGGTGCAAGGCCGCGATTTGCGCACTGCCCGTGCCGGGATTGGCCTGATGATCGAGAATGAAATAAATGCCACCCGGCTTCAGCGACTCATACACGTGCCGGTTGAAGGCAGCCATGTCGACGACGCCATATTTCGCGATGTGCAGGTCGTGGTAATTCTGAGTAATCCAGAAGAGATCGACCTTCTCGGGCAAGCTGAAGTCACCGAACTTCACACTCTGTATCGATACGTTGTGATCCTTCACCGCGGCGGCGACTTTGGCATCTGAGCCGTCATCCCACTTGGCGTTCTCGATTCCGTAGATGTGGCCGCTCGGTCCCACGACATCGCTCAAGGGTCGCGTGAAATACCCGCCACCCGGAAAAAGCTCCGCGACCTTCATTCCAGGCTTCACGCCCGCGAACGCGATCGTCTCGGCCGGCAGACGCAGCGCGTCGCGATCGATGTCGGCCTGGGGGCGGCTAGGATCGGCCACCGCCTTCGTCACATAGTCCGGAACGGCCATGGCCATCGCCGCGCCGCTCAATACCAGCGCCAACAGCGCCGCGCTCAAGATGCCCTTCTTCATGGAAACCTCCCCGCGAACGGGGAAATTCTAGCGCACGCGCGAAGACACTACCGCAGTTTCCCGCGGCCAGGACCCCTGCCTCGATCCCAGGACCGCCCGCCATTCATCTGCCTGCTGCCGCGCCTACAATGACGAACTGGGCCGGAATACTGAAGCGACGGCCCCGTCGCCAGCGGCCGATCGACTCGAGGTAGCGGGCGCGCACCCGCGTACGCGCAGTGGCATCGAGACGCGACCAGGCAAGGGCGACCGGCCCGCCGACGAGCGCTGCGGCGCAGGCCTCATCGTCATCCTCATAGTCGAGGACGGTCGTGATGCGGGACTGCCTGATGACTTTCAGCTCGGCTGCGGCGCACAGCTCGGCGAGTGCGTTTCCCTGTCCGAGGTGAAAGAACAATGGACAGACGTCGCTTGCAACCTCTGCATCGACGATCGGAAACAGTTCCGCCCATCCACATCGAGCTCGTTCGCCCCAAACGGCCAACACGAGCCTGCCGCGCGGACGCAAGACCCGCCGCATTTCCCCAATGGCTCTTTCGGGTCGCGGCACATACATGAGTCCAAGTACGCACAGCGCCACATCAAAGCTGTGATCGGGCAGCTCGAGTCGCTCGGCATCCATGCGCTCGAAGCGGGCATTCGCAAGGCCTTGCTGCCGGGCGCTCACGCGAGCGGATTCGACCATGCAACCGGACAAGTCCACGCCCACGACCTCACCGCCGGGCGACACGCTCGCGGCGGCCTCCATCGCGGTCGCGCCGGTCCCGCAAGCCACATCCAATACGTGCTCTCCCGGGGCCAGCCCGGCGCAGGTCATTACCGCGGCCTGCGCCGGAACCAGCTGATTGCGCCACAGCGGCTCATACGCGGCAGCAGCGAGGTCCCAGCCGTACCGCTGCACCCGTCGCTGTAGCCTTGGGTCCATCGTTAAGCGGGTTTGGCCGGTCGTGCCGCGAGTGCGCGCACGTCCGCGGATGCCAGAGGTTTGCCGGCGATTCCCCAATCACCGCTCTTGACCTCCTCGACGACCGTCCAGGTGACGGGTCGCATCCCTTCGCCTTCGATTTCGACCATCGCGTCGGTGAGGTTGCGGATGATCTGGGCTTTTTGCTCCGCGGAAAAGACGCCTTCGATAACCTTGACATTAATGAGTGGCATACAGAGCTCCGTAGTCAGTGCAGGTTGACGTTTGTGACGCATCACGCGACGCGCCGGGGTCAGATGAGACACTGAGTCAACCACTTACGTCCTTGCAGGGAGTCTCGCGACACTGACAGTTCGTCCGGGAGTTGCGGGGTTGGACAGGGAACCTGCCGCGGCGTCCGGATCTCCTGACCCAGCGTCCGACCCATCCGTGACGGGCGCCCGGCGGCCTTGGCACCGCTCGCCGCCAAGCCCAATATAGCGCGATGACAGCTGCAACCATTGCGAACGCATTGCAACGGGCGCGCGCGGTATTCGCCCGCCGGCCGGAAGCCGCCATGCATCGGGATGAACCCGCGACCGCCCGCTGGGAGCACGGCATGCGGGTGGTTTCTCGCCATGCAAATGGCACGCAGATTACGACCGACATGCCGAGGGAGCTTGGCGGCGAAGGCAATCAGGCAACCCCGGGATGGCTGCTCAGGGCCGCTCTGGCGTCGTGTCTTGCAACTCGCATCGTCATGGAAGCGGCTGTCCGGGGAATCATCATTACACGGCTAGAGGTGGTTGCCGCGAGCCGGTCTGATGCGCGAGGACTCTTCGGCATGGCCGACGAGGCTGGCGAGCGCGTCCTGCCGGCACCGCGCGAGATACAATTGCAGGTGCGCATCGCTGCGCAAAACATCGCCGTGGAAGTGCTGCACGCGGCTATCGAAGAGAGCTACCGGTGCTCGCCCGTCTCCGCAGCCGTCGAGAGAGCCATCCCGGTAAGCCTGCGTATCGAAGTCGATCCGATCTGATGGACGCGTTCTCGGAGACGCTGCGAGTGGTGCGCCTGGTGGGCGCCATCTTCATTAACGGCCGCTTCACCGCGCCCTGGTGTTATCAATCGCCACGCGCGGACTCCGCGGCGCCGCTCCTCGAGCCCGGCGCCGAGCGCGTCGTGATCTTCCATCTCATCACCGAGGGCGAATGCTTCGTCGAGATCGACTCCGAGCCGCCCGTATATCTCGCTGCCGGCGACGTTGTCGTGTTCCCGCAGGGTCATGCCCATCGCATGGGCTCCGCACCCGGACTGCACCCGGCCAAGGATGCGCGGCTCGAGACTGTGCTGTCGCGCCGACCTCGCAAGCTGATCTACGGCGGCGGCGGCCGGACCACACGGCTGGTATGCCGTTATCTCGCGTGCGATGCGCGGCTGGCACGCATGCTGCTCAGTGGGCTGCCACCGCTCCTGAAAGTGAGCGTCCGCGGATCAAATGCAGGCATCTGGCTCGAGGCTTCCGTGCGGTACGCACTCGCCGAGGCGCGCTCACCGCGTCCTGGCGGGGCGGGCGTGCTGGCGAGATTGGCCGAGGTGCTGTTCATCGAGGTGCTGCGGCTCTACATGAACGAGCCGAGCAGCGGCCGGATCGGCTGGCTTGTGGCCGCCCGCGATCGCATCGTGGGTGCAGCGCTGAACGAGCTGCATACGCGACCCGCGCATGCCTGGACGCTCGAAGCGCTCGCGCACGCGGCGGGCACTTCGAGGTCGGTGCTCGCTGAGCGCTTTCAGCACCTGGTGGGTAGTGCTCCGATGGAATATCTGACGCAGTGGCGAATGTTACTCGCTGCCAATCTGCTCTGTGGCAGCAGTGCGCCTTTGGCACGAATTGCGGAGGATGTCGGCTATCAGACCGATACTGCCTTCATCCGGGCGTTCCGACGCGAATACGTCATGCCACCTGCGGCCTGGCGGCGCCGGCAATCGACCCGTCCGCAACCACCACGAATCGGAACCGCTACCGTTAGCGAGTGATCGCCAGCCCGCCGGGTGTCCCCGACCAGAAAGCCGATGTGACGCACGATGCAGTAGCGCACCGGACAGAAGCGGGATAAGAATACAGAACGTCAACGCATTACAAGGGGGTCGTAGTGCTGCTGCCCCGCGCGCCGCCTGAGAATCCGCGATCGTGCCGCCGCCTTCCGGCGGCACGGACTCGCTCCTTAGCGAGTCCATGAGCCTAACATTGGGGGTCACATGAAGGTTATCGGCGTCGTCCTGATCGTTCTGAGTGCGGGCCTCATCCTGCTCGAAATGCACACGCTCACCATATACCTCCTGGCTGCGGCAGCGGCGTGCATCGCCGGCGGTGCGGTTGCACTGGCGGGAGGCGGGCTGTTCTGGGCACTTTCCGCCATGGCGGCGACCGGCCTCATCGCCCTGCCATTGGCCCACTGGGCCAGAGGGCTGCTCAAGAACCGCGCCTCGGAGGAGGTCTCCCGGGACGATACCGGCCACTCAGTCACGGTGGTCGAAGCGCGAGCAGGGATACTTCGCGTCGAGTACCGGGGTAGTACCTGGAACGCCCGATTGCGCGATTCGTCCGCGGCGGCTCCACAGCCCGGCCATACCCTGGTCATCTCGGCTCGTGAAGGCAGCACGCTGGTGCTCGATCCGCCGCACTCGACCGTCTGATCCGTCCTACGATTTCAGAACAAGGTAATCCGTCATGACCAACCAACTCATCATCGCTGCCGTCCTGCTCGCCATTGTCCTCACTGTTCTTTCGAGAGGCCTTCGCATCGTGCCCCAGCAGCATGCCTGGGTGGTCGAGCGGCTCGGTCGGTTCTCTCGCGTACTCGAGCCCGGGCTCAATCTCCTGATTCCGATAGTCGACAACGTGGCTTACAAGTTCGACTTGCGGGAAAACCCGCTCGATGTCGCCAAGCAGGTCTGCATCACCAAGGACAACACGCAGATCTCCATCGACGGCGTTCTCTACATGCAGATCACGGATCCCAAGGCCGCCGCCTACGGTACATCCAATCCGCTGATGTCGGTGGTTCAACTTGCCCAAACCATCATGCGCGCCGACGTCGGCAAGAAACAGCTTGACGAAGTGCTCTCATCTCGCGGTGAACTCAATACTTCCATCGTGAGCGAACTCGACCGGGCGGCGATCACCTGGGGTGTGAAAGTATTGCGATACGAGATCCGGGATATCACGCCGCCCAAGGAGGTGATCAACGCCATGGAGCTGCAGATCACGGCCGAGCGGCAGAAACGAGCACTCATCGCCAAATCCGAAGGCGAGAAGCAGCAAGCGGTGAACGTATCGGAAGGCGAGCGCCAGCAACAGATCAATCGCGCCGAGGGCGGCAAGCGCGCCAGGATCCTCGAGGCGGAAGGTCAGGCCGAAGCGGTCCTCACGGTCGCCAAGGCGACTGCGGAGGCGCTCGCCACGGTAGGCAGGGCGCTCAAGGAGTCCGGCGGCCAAGATGCCATGAAAATGAGGCTCGCTCAGGAGTTCATCGCACAGTGGGGCGCCATCGCGAAGGAATCGAGTGTCATGATCGTCCCTCAGGATATGGGTGATCTTTCCAAGGCGATCAGCACGGCGCTTCGCATCACGGAGACCGTGAGGTCCGCTGCCTGAGAAATCATTTGCGCACCCGCATCAAGATCTGCTGCATGGCCTCCCTCCAGGAGGCGCAGCTCGCGAGCGACACGGTGCGGATGCCATCGGTTTCGTCGGAGTGACGCCCCCGGGGCCCCGCACCATCGACGACGGCACGATTGGGACCATCATCGCGCGGGCACCTCCGCGTGTCTCAACATTCCTCCTCACATCGGAGCGGACCGCCGCAGCGATCGCGCGGCACGTCGAACGCACGCGCCCCCTCCACCGTGCAGATCGTCTCACCGATCACTACGTCCGAATCCGCCCAGCTCGCCGAGCTGCTCCCGACGATACGACGCGTACAGGTAATCCACGTCGAGGATGAGTCGGCGGGCGGCCCAACCTGCCGGTACCCGAGTTTGGGGGTACCGGTCGTAGCCACGAATGGCGGATCAGCGCGGAATTCGTGCGCCGCAGCCCTCTTCCCGTGTTCTTGGCGGGCGGCAATAGTTGATCTCTGGATCATTCGCCGCACGGCACAGCGCGAGTTCATTCAACATGCGCGTAATCCCGCGCGCAGCGTCCGCATCGGTGGCGCAGCGACCGTGCTCGCTCCCTCGTACGGTTCGCCGTTCGTATCCGACCTCGATCGGGGCCGTCGCTACGGCACCTTGGAGGATTTTCGCAACTTCGTGAAGCTCGCCTACCTCGCGCCCTGGCTGCATCACTCCGGCGGTACGTATGCGAACCGGTCGATGCGCCGGTCAACAGGCGGCACCTCGACATGGTGTACTCGCACATGCGCTGGTCCGACGAGCCGTTCATGGGATCGGTCACGACGGCGGCACGAGCGGCCGATTCCATCGAAATGTGCCGAATCCTGTTCGGCGCGGACTTCGTCGCCGATCATTGCGTCATACTGGGCAACGTCAATGTCAACTCGCCGTTGGTGCTCGATGGCGAGGCGAGCCGTGTGATCCGAACCTATGCCGCCGCCAACCAGGCACCGGTCTGCGTTCCGTTCATCCTGGGCGGGGCAATGGAGCCGGTAACCACGGCGGGAGGGCTCGCCCAGTGTTTCGCCGAGGCGGTATTCTGCGTCGCACTGGGACAACTCGAGCGCCCCGGCTCACCCGCCATTCTCGGCAATTTTCTCTCCTCGATGTCTCTGCGCAGCGGCGCGCCCACCTTCGGCACACCCGAGCCGGCGCTGGCGTATCTCGCCATCGGCCAACTCGCCCGCAGGCTCGATGTTCCGTTGCGTTGCGGCGGCAATCTCTGCGCCTCGAAGGTCCCGGACGCGCAAGCGGCGTACGAAAGCGCGAACTCCATGTGGCCTGCCTTTTTCGCCGGAGCCAATTTCATCCTGCACTCAGCGGGCTGGCTCGAAGGCGGGCTCGCCATGTCCTACGAAAAGTTCGTCATGGACGCGGATCAATGCGGCGCCTTCCACACACTGGCCCGCGGGATGGCGCTCGATGACAACGCGTTCGCGCTCTCGGGCTTTCAGGAGGTCAACCCCGGTAAGCACTTCTTCGGCTGCGCCCACACGCTCGCCAATTATGAGACTGCGTTTTACCACTTCGAGCTGGCCGACAACAATTCTTTCGAGCAATGGAGCGCCGATGGCTCGGAGGATCAGCTGAGAAGGGCCAACAAAAAATGGAAGGCGCTGCTCGCCGGCTATCAGCCGCCGCCGCTCGATCCCGCGAAGGACGAGCAGCTCCGGGACTACATCGAGAGAAGAAAGGCCGCCATGCCGGATGACATCGCCTGAGGCAGGCGCTGGTGAATCGCCTCACTTCATCGGCGCGACGACCCTAGAGACGGCCGGCGCGGCCATGTACGGGTCGTTGAGACGCGGCTCACGGTTTCAGCAGAGCCCGATGCGCAGCGCGTCGCTGATCCCCCTCCAGAGTCGAGGGTATTGTGATCTGGCCAGGGACACGGCCCGGGCACAGACCATACAGCGAGGCGGGTTTCCGGCGCCGTTGTGAATTTCTCCGTCCTACCAGATTTCGTCGCCATCGGCGGCCTGATCGCAGTCTTCTGGACGCTCTTGCGGCGTACCCGGCAAAGCCGTCTCAACTTCTGGCTGGTCGGCTGGGGCCTGCTGCTCGTTCACATCGTCGCGCTGTTCGTGGCCCAGAATACCGGCGGCAGCGCGAATGGCGCCTATTCCGTCGCGGTTGCCATGTTGGTCATCATCGCCAACGCCTTCGTCTGGGCGAGCAACGACCAGCTCGACATCCGGTGGCGCAACCTCTCGATCGTGGTGTTCAGCGCCCTGCCCGATGTCGCCTTGCTCACCTGCATCACTTACGGCACCGGAGCGACCTGGCTTTACGAGGCGCTCACCGCCCTGGGCGCAGGCTCGACCCTGTGGATGATGCGTGCCTGGCACGGCGCGAGCGATCAACCGAGCCTACGCTGGCGGACCTCGCTCGTACTGGTTGCCTACTCGGTGCAGGCCGCCCTGCTGGCTTTCCATCAGTCGGACGAGGCGCTCACCTGGATGCTCACCTGGCACTATCTGGCCGTCGCGGGGTTCTACCGGATGACCGCGTCCCGCCCCTCGGCCAGTGTGCGCTTCACCACGATCAGCTTCATAGCCTGGGCGTTCGTCTTTCCCGTGAGTGATCTGATGGCTGTCCTGTGGCCGCACGCCCATGTGGATGCCGAGGTATGGAACCTGCCGAAGTTCCTGGTCGCCACCGGCATGACATTCACGCTGCTCGAGGAGCAGCTGTCGAAGGCGGAGTACGCCTCGCTGCACGATGAGCTGACGGGACTGCCCAACCGGCGCATGCTCGCCCGCCGGCTGCGCGAGATCATGGATCGGGCGAAAGCCACCGGTGCCCTGCTGGCGCTGGTGGTCATCGACCTCGACGGCTTCAAAGAGATCAACGATACGCTCGGCCATGCGGCCGGTGATGAGGTGCTGCGCTGGGCGGCGCGGCAATTTCGCGCACAACTGAGTCAGCAGGATGTGCTGGCTCGCTTGGGCGGCGATGAGTTCGCCGTCGTTCTCACCGATATCCTCGATCACGACGCGGCGCGCGGCGCGGCGCAGAATCTGCGGCAGGCGCTCGATGCGGGTATGGTGATCCTGGGTCGGCAGTTGGTGGTTCGCGCGAGCGTCGGCTTCTCGTTGTATCCGGACGAGAGTGACGATGCGGATCGTCTTTATGCGATTGCCGATCGCGCAATGTACGATCGCAAGGCGCGCCGAGGGGAGCAGCATCCAGCCTCAGACACCGACGCGGTCAGGGCGCCGGCTTTGGCCAGGAAGACGCGCTCGGTCTCGAGAGTATCCGAGCCCCCTGGGTCGGCGGACTCGGAACGCAGCGTGTCCCTGCTCTCCGACCTGAGCGCGGCCCTGGAAGGGCATCAGTTCGAGCTGGTGTTCCAGCCGAAGCTCGACCTGAAAACCGGCCGCTGCATCTCCGCCGAGGCGCTTCTGCGCTGGCACCAGCCCGAACGCGGACTCGTCACGCCTCGAGAATTCATTCCTTTTGCCGAGCAGACCGGATTCGTCGTGCGGCTCACGCGCTGGGTAATCGAGCATGCGTGCGCCCAGCACGCCGAGTGGCGCGAGTCAGGTCTCGTCCTGCCGCTCAGCGTCAATGTCTCCGTCCGCGATCTCGAGGTGGCGGAGTTCCCGGCGTTCGTGGCCGCGCAGTTGCAGCGGCACGGAATATCGCCGGGATACCTGTGCCTTGAAATCACGGAAAGCGCCGTCATCGAGAACGTCTCGCAAGCCCGAAGAGCGCTCGAGAAACTGAGGCGGATGGGTGTTCATCTGTCCATTGACGACTACGGGACCGGATATGCCTCGTTGGCCTATCTGCGAGCGCTGCCGGTGCGCGAAATCAAAATCGATCAGTCCTTCATCCGCGGACTCGCATCGAACACGGGTGATGAGATCATCGTCCGCTCCACGATCGAGCTCGCGCACAACCTGGGGCTGAAGGTCGTCGCCGAGGGTGTGGAATCGGAAGCGGCGTTGACTCAGCTGGTGCTGCTCGGGTGCGACGAGGCACAGGGCTACTACCTCTCGAGGCCGCTATCGCCGGGCGACTTTGCCCTCTGGTGCAAGGGCCGCGTATCGCCCGAGGACGCGGTTGGCTCTTGCGAGTCCAGCGACGATCCTCAGCTTCAGGAAGGCACGTAACTCGCGACCCTGACCGACGTCCTAACTCTCATTGTCGGTGCTGCGGATGAAGGCCGCGACGTTGTCGTGCAGCTTCTTCAGCGCGGGCAGATGGACGTAGACCATGTGGCCGGATTGGTAGTACCGGTACTGGATGTTGCCTTGCAGACTAGGCGGAATCGGCAGGTGGTGCATCTCGAACCAGCCTTCGTAGAAAGGCGTCGAAATGTCGAAGTAGCCGCCGTTGACCAGCACCTTCATGTCCGGGTTGCGCTTCATGGCGGCGGCGAGGTCGGGCAGCACGTTCGGCAGCGCAATCAGCGGCCGGTATGCGCCGGGCGGCTGGTGCCGGTAGTCCCAGCTGCCGTAGACCGGAATGCCGGGCTTGTAATGCCGTCCCTGGCCGTAGTGCAGCTGCTCGCGCACATACTCATTGAAAGCCGCAACATACGCCGAGCCGATGGCGGCGCTCTGCGGGTCGTATTCGCTCACCTTGCTGAGCGGATCGAGCGTCGGACCGGTGAAGCGGGCGTCGAGCGTGCCGGTGGTGAGGTCCTGATCGGCCAGCAATTCCTTCTGCAAGGCGCCGTACTCGATGCGCAGGTTCGATTTCAGCAGGTAGCTCACGGGCAGACCGGTATAGGCGTGCAGCTTCTCGGCAATCGCCTGGCGCTGCGCGGGCGCAAGGTTGTTACCCTTCATCAGCGCCAGCGCGTAATCCGTGGTGGCGAAGTGCTCGACCTGAGCGAGTAACGTCTGCAGATCCTGCGGCTGATCGGGCAGCCGGTGGTGATACCAGGCGGTGGCGGCGTAGCTCGGTAGAGCGACGACGTACGGCAGATCGACCGCCGGGTTGAGCTCCGGATCATCCGGCATCAGGTCCCAATCGAGGATGCAGGAGAGCAGCACCACACCGTTGAGGTCGATGTCTTCCTTCTGCAGCGCGAGCGGCAAGCCGGCTGCCCGCATGGTGCCGTAGCTCTCACCGAATAAGTATTTGGGCGAGTTCCAGCGGTTGTATTTGGAGAGGAACTCGCGGATGAAAACGGCGTACGCGTGGATGTCCTGATCGACGCCATAGAAGGACTTCGCCGCATCCTTGCCGCGGATGCGGCTGAAGCCGGTGCCCGGGGCGTCCACGAAAACCAGGTCGCTGGCATCCAGCAGACTCTCGTCATTGTTCACGGTCCGGTAGGGCGCCGGCGGCGTGTGGCGATGATCAGCGGTGAGGACGCGGACCGGGCCAAAGGCACCCATGTGCAGCCACATCGAGGACGAGCCCGGGCCGCCGTTGAAGAGGAAGGTGATGGGCCGTTTGGCCGCCGCAACGCCGCGCTTGAAGTAGGCGGCATAGAACATGGAGGCCTCGGTCGGGTTTTTCTCGTCCGACGAGGCGCCCGAGTCCGAGCCCTCGGGGTGGACCACCAGCGTGCCGGCGACGGCCCGATAATCGATGCGCGAGCCCCCCACGGTGACCGAGCCCATCGAAGTGACCTCGGTTGGCTTGAAATCCGGCGCCGGCGCGTTGTCGGCAGCCCAGGCGGTGCAGAGGCAAAAGCCGAGCGCGATAGCGAACAAAATGGGCTTACTCATGAACTCGACAGTCTATTTCAAAGGATCAGGGTAACTGCTCACCCGGTTTCGGCGTAGAGCTGACCGGATAGGGCCATTTGGATCGCGACGAGAGGGTTGTAGCCTTGGTTGGCCATGGTCTGAAGGTAGCTCGAGATGCGACAGTAGGCTTGGGC
>JBOIAQ010000088.1:0-13433 GCA_050739115.1 Steroidobacteraceae bacterium
CACCAGCTCCGCCCCAACCCGCACCACGGATACTTCTTGGCTCTTACCTGGCACGTCGCTCGGGTGGACTACTTTTGCCAAGCACAGATGGGCTCGTTTTGGATAGCGCCTTAGGATCAGCTCATCAATCGTGTAGCCGAAGATCTTGGCGGCGCGCGAATTGGCCATCGCAATCATGCCGTCGGAACGCACGGTCAGGATGGCGTCTGGGGCCGCCTCATACAAGGCGGCAAAGAACGCCGCGGTGCGCTCGAGCGCACGCTCGGCTACGACGCGCTCAGTGATGTCGCGGGCAATGCCCCCGACAGCGTAGATCTCGCCCTCATCATCACGCATCGAAAACTTCAGCCACGCGAGATGCCGGGTGCCG
This sequence comes from Steroidobacteraceae bacterium, assembly GCA_050739115.1. Classification (GTDB taxonomy): domain Bacteria; phylum Pseudomonadota; class Gammaproteobacteria; order Steroidobacterales; family Steroidobacteraceae; genus 13-2-20CM-66-19. Next base: position 371 of record JBOIAQ010000088.1, read on the forward strand.
GTCTTCGAGGGCACCTCACTGATGTATTCGCGCGGCCGAGCACCTTCGGCGACCTCGGTGTCCTGGGCGCGCCTGACTGCCGCGACATGCGGGTCGGAGGTCAGGTCAACATCCGTCGCACCAACCACAGCTTGAGGCGTCCGATCATACAATTCCGCAAACGAGCGGTTTGCGTAAAGATAGCGGCCCGTCGCAGGACTCTTGATGAACATTGGGATGGGACTGTTGTCGATAAAGGGCTCGACAAGGGCCATCGTGCGGCGCAGCTCCTGTTCACGTTCCCTGAGCGCGCGTAGCGTCCCGGCAAGCTTCCAGGCGGTCCGGCCGCTCAGCGCCGCGATCAGAGCCAAGATCGCAAACAGCACGTAGATAGAGAGGAATTGCCGCCCGACCAAACTACTTGCGTCGAGCTGACGCGGCCCGACCAGGGTGAGGATGCTCCATGGCTGATCCCCTGCCGTAAACGGCAACGTCAGCATGGGAGCGGCCGCCGACGTGCTCTGTCTGCACTCGATGGTGTCGCCGCAGAGCCTCTCACGGGTGACCAGCGCGCCCGCCACCATTCCTGACGCGGTTCGATGTGTGCTGAGCCATGACCACAGTGCCGGGTCGAGGGCCGAGAGAACCTTTGTACCACGGTTCGGGAACATGAAGCCGAATTCATCCGCTGCGCGCGGCGCGAGCAACGCATAGCCATTCCGATTGAGCAACCAAATCCCACCGTGGCTCGATCGGCCCAGCTGTCGCAATTGCTCAAGAAGCGGCCCGGCGAGGAAATTGAGCACGATCACGCCTCGCTTGACCCCGTGATCGTCAAAGAGGGGTGTCGCGAACCGAATCGTGGGCTTGAAGGGGCGCTCGATCTGGCCGTGCTCGATGTTCAGGTCGAGCGGTGACACATACACCTGACCCCGGCTCTCGCGAAAGCCATCCCGGAAGTAATACCGATCGCCCTTTGCCTGAAGCCGCTGTGTCGGGACCGCGAGGGCACCGGTGGGAGTGCGGTTGATCCGCACGATTTCTCGGCCGTTCGCGTCGAGGATCCGCAACTGATCGTAGTGGGGGTGCTCTTTGACGAATGCATCGAAATCGGCGTTCACATCCGCGGCCGCCGAGACGTCGCCGTTCATCAGGTGCGCGAGGCTTTTCAGTTGAGAGAGAGACAGGAGGTCCTTCCGCGGCGTTGCCAGATCGTTGCGGATCAGCGCTGCGGCCAGCGTTACCAGCTGACCTTCCTGGCTCTCGATGCTCCTGTGCGCGTGCCGCGTTTCGATGATGAAGACAGCCGCCGCGGCAACGATGGCCAGCACGGCCACCGGAACAAAAAACTTCAGAAATCTGGAGATATTTCTGTCCTCGTTTGTCATGAGATCGCGTCTCGCGTGCGTTGAACCTCAGGCGTATCGCTCCGCCGCTTCTGCTCCCTTCGCGCACCGGTTGACGCAGATTGGAGGACCCGCCGATTGGGTGCTGGAAACTTCCAGGCACGTGCCCGTGAGCTGGAAAGACAATCGCTCTCGAATATGCACACGATATTCGGCGTGAAGGCGGGTCGTCTGAGGCAGACTTCAATGATCCGGGCTGTCCTTCAAGTATATTTGTGACCTGCTCCGCAAATTCGGCCGTCCGGTTGCCGATGTGGCCTGAGACATCTGCCGTCGATGATTCACAGTCCGCCGGGATCCCGGGCGCTGAACAGTTTGCCGCCTTTGCGGTGGCAAACTGCCCTGCGGGGTGAACCGTGAAAAGGGGAGCGCATTTCGGCGGAGAGAGAGGGATTCGAACCCTCGAAGGGCTTTTGACCCCTACACCCTTAGCAGGGCTCCAAATGGGATCCAGGAAGACGCGCGACGAACCGACGAACCGCTGGGCATCAAACCGAACGCCGGGGTCGGCTGCTGTCCCTGGCGAGCCGGCATCAATTTTCCGTCCGCTCCATTGGACACTTATTGGACACTATCAGTCGGTCTCGAAATAACATGTTGATTCAATTGCGTTCCCGACGGGATTCGAACCCGTGTTACCGCCGTGAAAGGGCGATGCGTCAGATTCGCGCTTCCACTGGCCAGTTCTAGTCGGCGATAGGCGTTCAGAACATTCGCGACGCTCCAGCAAGCAGGGTCGCCGCCGAAGGCTTGCTCGAGCTGCGGTGCCAGCCACGACAGGAATTCCCGGGAGCGCGAAGCCTGCATCTCCACCATAAGGGACTGGCTTTCGTCCGCGGTCGCGCCACCGGGGGGCGCCGACAGGCAAAAAGGCGTGCTCGCGCGGTAGCCTGGACTCATACAGAGCATGCCAGGATTCGTGCACCGTCGCCATCCCAGCAAAACGGGGGTTGTCGGCATCGAAGCGCACCGTAATCCGGTTGTCGCCCGGCGAGCCGAAGCACGTGAAAGGGTGCGGCGCGATGTCGATCCTCAGATGGATCCTCAGATTATCCGTACTATGACCCACTGTGGTCGCCAGCTTGTACGACAGGGCTCTCTGGGGCTCGGCCGAGGGAATCGGCCATCGCCCTTGACACCCATTTCATAGTCTCGCCATCGTCGCAGCCCCGGCCCGCGCGTCGCGTTGCTCGTTCGGCGGGCACGTCGTCCCGCTTAATCTCCTGCTTCGTGATTTTGCGAAAACGCCTCGTGCCCACCGTTAACAAGTCAGGCAATACTAAAAGTTGTAGGCGAAATTCACGCCGATGACTCTAGGTCGCAGCACTGTCGACGCGACGACAAACTGATCGGTACTCGTAAATGTCGTAGCGTGCGAATTGGCCAGATTCTGCGCGTACACATGCGCGCTCCAGGAGTCCTTGGCCACGCCGAGCGACGCTTCGAACGTCGAGTACGCCGGGTTCTCGAATCGTAGATAGAGCGTGCTGATGGCACCGCTCGCCGCGATCGAAGGATTAGCGCCGGCTTGCGTAAACGAATGACCGGTGTGGGTCGCGCCGAACTCAACGAAGGCATCATAGTCGTCGAAGCTCCATTCATAACGCGCCTGCAGACTGAACTGAATCGGCGGTGAATTAGCCGTCGGTGCGCCGATGGGGCCGAAGATATTGGAGACTGGCGCGCAGTTCAGGCCGCTACTATCGCAGGCCTCCGTGATTTGTTTACCATAGTTGACGCTCGTCGGATTGGTGTCCATCAGTGCCGGCGAATTCGTCTGCACGCTGTGATTCCACGTCGCCGCGACCTGCAGCGTCAGCCCCTTCGTCACCCGCGCGATAATCGAGTTTTCAATGCCCCGAATCCGGAAGTTTTGGCCGTTCGTCCCGAAAGCTAGATCACCAGTCAGAGTGGGATCGAAGAATTCCACCTGCGCGTTGCTCCAGTTCTCCTGATACAGTGCGCCATCCCATTGAAGGCGCCGGCCGAATAGCTCGGTCTTCCAGCCGAGTTCGTTGTTCGTCAAGCTGTCGGATAGATACGATCTCGGCAACACGAACTGCGGTGCGCCATCCGGGCCATCAATATATTGCGAGCCACCGTTGCGGTTGAAACCGCCCGGACGGAACCCTTGCGACCACGTGTAGTAGACCATCACATCCGACGTAATATGCCAAGTGAGATTGGCGCGACTCTTGAACCCCGACTCGGTATCGCTGAGATGTTCCTCATCTAGGTTAATCGCATTAAGGATGCATCCGCCTGCCGGCGCGCCCTGCTCCCAACAGTAATAGCTACTCGTGTTATCACCCTTCAGCGAGTTTTCAAAGTCGTAGTGGCGCGTGCCCACCGTAATTGTCAATACCTTCGGAAGGATGTCGTAGTCGGATGAAACGAAGAACGCCGTTTGCTTGACCTCGCGCGCCGTATCTAACGAGAATGCGATGGCATCGTTCAGGGCACCGGCCGTTTGAACGGTCGCGCCCGGTGCAGTGCCGGCGTCCGAAAGGCACGCGGTGTTGCCCGGCGTGCCCGGTGGGCCGTTCGACGTGCACGGCGGAATCGTCTTGTAGAGCCAGTTCGTCTGGTCGCGAATCCTGTTGTCTTCGTAGAAAACCCCGACGATCGCGCGCGCCCGCCAATCATCCGGCGTACTGAGGCGGAATTCGTGGCTCATGTGCTCGTTGCGCTCGGTCTCTTTCCACACCTGACTCGGTGAAAAGCAGGTCGGGGTGAGGTTCGCGTCACCGCCTCTTCCCGGGCCGTAGCACTGGTAATAATCGGAATAGACGCCGCGCGCATAATTCGTGTAGTCGCCGATCTCGTCGACGTTGCGCACGAGGTACCCGCCCGTATAGACCGCCTTCAATGGCCCCAGTTTGCCGTTCAGGGTCCAGGCTGTATTCTCGAATCTGTCCTCGTCTTGGGCATTATTGAACAGCGTGACTTCGAGCGGCTGCAGCGGCGTGCCGTCCGAGGAATTAGGCATCTCATAGAACACGCCCTGCGACTCCATAGTCTGATACATCTGCGTAAGCAGGAGATCCCAATCGTCGTTGATTTGGTACAACGCCTCCGCGCGCGCGCCCTTGTAAGTGACCGGGTTGATCGCTTTGGCAGCGATGTTGTAATTGCTGATGGCCGGCGCACCGGGTGGCGGCCGGCACGCGGGCACGCCGCCCTGCACGCAGCCGGTCGGATAGTTGGCGTAACTGATGCCAATGTCCGTGCTCTCACGCGTGAATGTTGCAGGCACGTTGTCGATGTAGCCGCCGCGGCTGTCGTTGTAGATCACGCCCCGGACCGCAAGCTTGTCGGTGATCAGCGGCAGATTCAGTACGGCCGTTACGTTGGTATTCGGATCGCCGTGCGCAGTCACCCCGTACCCCGCACTGACGTTCCCCTCGGTGGTGTTCAGCTTCGGCTGGTTCGTGATATAACGCACAACGCCCGCCTCGGCGCCCGCGCCGAAAAGGGTTCCCTGTGGGCCCTCGAGAATCTCGATGCGGTCCAAGTCCGCGGCATACACGTCGAGGTTGAGGTCCGGCAGCTGAACGGATTGATTGTCCAGGTAGATTGCGACATTCGGGAAGAAACCGACCGAGCCACTCTCTTGAGTTTCCACACCACCGACATCCACGCCGCGCATGAAGATACTGTCCTGGCCGGGACCGTTCGACGCCACACTCACGTTGGGCAGGTAGCGGACGTAGTCGTCGAAGGTCGTGGCTGTTAGTTGGCTCAGCTGCTTCGCAGTAAGGGCCTGCATCGTGATCGGTACGTCCTGTATGTTCTGCTCGCGTCGTTGCGCAGTCACGGTGACGGTTTGAAGTTGATCCGAGGCATCGACACTCGGCGTGGATGCTCGTGCGGTGCGCGTTGTAGTAGCTGTTGCAGCGCTCAAAATCGCGGCAACTGTACAGAACACCTTCGAAGTTGAATACATCTTCTTTCCTCCCCGGGGAACTTATGCCAACGGAGTTTTTGCATTCCTTCTGCATTGATCACGCAGATTACAACGGAAAATGTGCACTCCGTGTGGGCTTGCGTCGGGAGCGGCGGCACTACCGACGTCATTACGCCGCATTTAGGGCGATCGACGGGCCTCCGAAGCCCGTGAAGCAGAGCCCGGTTACGGCGCGGGACAAATCCTCGAGCATGGCGGCGACAATCAGCGAAGGTGTCTTGACTGTCAGGACCTCCATTTAGCCCTCTCAATATCCTGACCGCCCTGCCCGAACACCCTCCCCGTCGATCCGGACGCAGTCCACCCGAAGTGGTAATGGCGATCTCTACGGGTTCGAGCGGTCGCAAGGCCATGGGATTGGTTCCGCCGGGTTGCGTGGGGCTGGGGGTGCATACGCGAGTTTGGAAAGAGACCCGGACCAGAAGCCAGGGCTGGGCGCGGAATTCAGAGGTAATCCCGCTTGGTCGTCGCCGGCAGCGGGTCTTAACCACCGAAATTCCTCAAACAGACGACGTTGCTCTGCGAGGCGTCACGTTGCGTGTTGGCTCCCCCACCGACGCGTAGTTTCGGCCTGCGATCGTCGCCTATCTGAGCCTGCGATCCCGCGCTGGGGTCAAACATATAGTCTCTGCTTGCGCACCGCGGACGTAGTTGCGCCGAGCGACTCACCACCTCTCGCCTTCGCTAGAGATCGCGCGTCCCCAGGCGCGTTGCCATGAACTGCAGCATGTCCCAAATCGTTCCCTCAAAGTTGTTGCCGGCGAGCGGACCGGGTGCGAAATGCCGGGTTTTGAGTCCTTTCTGAAGGCTTTCGAGCGTTGCACGGTCCTCCGCGCAAAAGTCCTTGCACAGCTGTATGTAATCCTTCACGACCGGCAACTCTGGATCATCCGGAAGGCCAACAATGCCCCACCGAATTCCGACAGAGTCTGCGGTCAGTGGACGGAGGCACATATATAAAGTGAAATGCGGCCCAAAGCCGACAACGAAGCTCGGGTAGATCCAATAGAAGACGTCAGAGCGCCGTTCCACCGGCGTGAGATCTGGATGATGCGAACCCCTTTCCGGGCACGAGGGATGAAAATGCGATCTGTAACCGGTGAATGCTGCACCATCAGGGAGTTTCTCGCACAACGCGGTCGGGGTGATGGCGTGGAGCGTCTTCGCGTGCAAAGAGCTAAGGTGATAGCCCTCCATGAAGTTCTCCGCGAGGCATTTCCAGTTTGTCGTCCAGGTCTCCTCGGCACCGAAGAGGAAATGGCATTGTTCAGGGTGATAGTTTCGAATGAGAGGTGCGATGTCTCGCAGGGCCGGCCCGAGCGGCCGCGTGCCGTCCTCGAGATTGACGAAGATGAAGCGTTGCCAGATTTCGACGGGAAACTCCGGCAGGCCACAATTCGCCTTGTCGAGCGAGTCCATCAGCGGCGAGGCTACCAGCCTGCCGTCAAGTGAATATGACCACGCGTGGTATCCGCAGGTAAATCGTGCGGCATTTCCGAAGCCGTGTGCCACGATGTTGCCGCGATGACGACAGACATTCGAAAGCACCCGCACGCTGGCATCTTGCCCCCTGACGATCAGTAACTGCTCATCGAGCAGCTCCGTCGTGAAGTAGTCGCCAGCGCGAGGGATCTCGCCCTCGTGTCCGACGCAAATCCATTCCTTGCGAAAAAGCTCCTCCTTTTCAAGTTCCAGAAATTCGGCCGAAGTGTAGTAGGCGGCGCACATCGTCCTAGCTTCGTGCCGCGGCAAGTCCCGCAGCTTCGCCAGCTGATTTGCAATCTGTTGGACGATGGGCGGCAGCGGCGTCGCCATTCGTTACACCGTGTCAGTTGCCGCGAGCTGTTCCGCGGCGATGAGCTGACTCAGTCCACGGCGAAACTCCAAAGGTGCACGATCGATGGCGAGGTCGATATTCGGCGTAGGCTGATTCGCGAATCCCCGATGTACGGCGCTCAGGACGACGCGGTCCTCGGCAAATGCCTCACGTACGGCGTCGTCCATGAGCTTTGAGACGCGGCGGTCCGCAGGGGAAAAATTTCGCATCTGAAACCAGAAGTACCGCGTGTGGTCGGCGTCGATGGGGGTCATGAAGTTGTACGAATCCATCAGCAGCGCCTGCTCGTGGATCAGTCGACCGTTCCCTCCAGTGCCGGCGGGCACGAACAGCGCCCGGATGATTGCGTGGCTCGGGAAGCGAACCTCATAATGCTGAAGTCGATCGCACCGACCCTCGAAGTTGACGAGCGGTGCATAGAACGGCGCGACTTCGACGTTCTGGAGCCACCGGGAGGCGATAACACCCCCGGTGGAGACCGTCGTCTGAACCGGTTCGTCCTCGGAGCCCTCATTGCCGAAGGAAGTGCGGTGGACCCAGGCAACATGAGACGGATCGAGAAGGTTGTCGGTGATGTAAAGGTAGTTGCAGTCGACGATCATCGAGCCGCCGTCGTTTCTGCCCCAATTGGGATCGTCCCAATGCTCCACAGGGAAGATTGTCTCGCGGCGCGCCTGCGACTCAGACATCCAGATCCATACCAGGCCATAGCGCGACACGGCCGGATAGCTCCGCACGCATACGGACCGAGGGACTCTCTTAACTCCGGGTATGCGTGTGCAGATACCGGCCCGGTCGTAGACGAGCCCGTGATATCCGCACTCGACCTCATCGCCCTTCAGCCGCCCCATAGATAGGGGAAGCTTGCGATGCCTGCAGGCGTCTTCTAGCGCGACAGGCTCTCCCGCCTCCGTTCGATAGAGAACGATGTTGTCGCCGAGGACCCGAACGGCCCGCAGTTCACGGTTAACTTCGTGGTCCAAAGCAGCGACATACCATGCACTTCTCAAGAACAGAGTGGCGCACTCCTTGAATGGGAATCAGTATAGTTCGCTTCGTGCTGCCTAATCGCCAGAGTTGTGCTATTAAATGTTTTAGGTAAACTAAAATCTCGTATACGCCAGCAGAGACCGCCAAATGGCTACCCTCCCCCCACTCCGTGCGGTGCGGACGTTCGAGGTCGTCGGCCGCTGCGGCAGCGTCACGTCCGCCGCCGTAGAGCTAGGCATATCTCCTGGTGCTGTCACTCAGCAGATACACCTGCTTGAGAAATTTCTCGACTTACGCCTTGTTCAGCGGAGCGGTCGAGGCATAGAGCTAACGACGTGGGGGAAGATGTACCTTCCCTTCGCAGCAGGAGCAATGGAGCAGTTACAAAGGGGTGGACGTCAACTCAGTCACGCTCGACGGTCCAATCATTTAGCAGTCAGCGCGTTTCCCTCAGTCACGAACCGATGGCTTGGTCCATTGTTATTCGATTGGAAGAAATCCTACCCGAATTTGAGAATTCACCTTGAGGGGTCCGAAAGCGAGCCGCGCCTCGAAGAGAACGAGGCCGACTTTCGTATCTCTTACGGGGCCCGGTGCCGATGTCATCGGCACTACCAGCATCTGTTCACGGACTTTGTACTCCCGGTAGGAAGTCCCGCGCTTCTGAGGGCCCGCGGCCGGCTGACGAACCCGGCGGATGTCCTGAATTTCCCACTGCTCTGTATCGACTGGGGACCAGAGCATGTAGCGCCACCGACCTGGAGCGACTGGCTCGCCCGGGTCGGCGTACCCAATGATCATGTGCCCTGCGATCTGACCTATTCACTTTCGAGCGCAGCATTGGACGCGGCGACCGAAGGTCGCGGCCTTGTACTCGCGCAGCATTCCATGGTTGCGACTGCACTCGCTACCGGAACTCTAGTGCTCCTATTCGACCGCTGCTTGCCTCTACCAGAATCGTATTTTCTTGCCTGGAACGGCTCGGCCCTGGACAAGCCATACAGCGCCGCCTTTCATGGATGGCTAACCAATGAGGCGAAGCGTTTCCATTGGCAATCAGCGCGAGCCTGATCGTGCCATCCATGGGGTAGTCGACGGCCGCTTAGCGAGCGCACCTGCAGTCAGATGAGCATGCATGCGCCGTGCGGGTACTTCGGCGAGAAAAACGCACTCGGACGAGTGACAGTGAACCGCGTCGGATGAATTTTTCTCGCCCGTTGCGGCTTGGACAATGATGTGCGTTCACCGAGGTTGGCGAAGACAAAGACTCCGGCGTCGTATTGCATCAGGCATTTTTGTTACCGGTTGCCTGGTAACGCGTCCGCAAACGCAACGCGGATTTTAGCAAAATCCGTTGCCTCAACCGCTCCAGTTCCTCTACCCTGCGTGCCTTGAGTTGTGGTGCTCCCAGCGCTGTGCGAACCCGCGCAGCGCAATGATTCGGCGGGAATGTATAATTCACGCGCGCAAGAGATTCTGGTCGCTTTACTTCTGGTATCAGCTGCGAAACTTGTCTCCTGAAGACAACGCACCGTCTAAAGCGACGGATGATGGCGTCCGTACACCGTTTGCCGAAGATCGTGTCGTGCTGGAGGGGGTTCATAAATGTGGCTCTTCGTGGAATCGTGTGGGCAAAAATGAGGGCGTGATGCTGCTGCGAAGCCTATTTTTCCAGGGTTTCGAGGGCGTGCAGGGGGTCGAAAATTTTGGCACGATCTGCGCATGCCAAAGACTCGCTCGCCACGGCGGCTCGCCGACACGTACAGCTTTCCGGGGTTCCGCCCGCGACAGACTATCGAGGGGATGTTCGGTGATCCGCACGCGCGCCTCATTCGCCTCACTCGGCGGGGGAAAAAACCGTCTGCGGGGTGTGCGGCGCGATCCACTTCACTTGGTACGACCGGCGGCTGCGTCGCATTCGCGATCTGCCCAATGGCGAGATGCGCGTGTACCTCGAGGTCGAGGTGCGGCGCGTTACCTGCCGGCGCTGCCAGAGCGTGAAACAGGAACGATTGGCCTTCCTGGCCGACAACCCCTTCTACACGCGGCGCTTTGCGTTTTACGTGGGCAGGCGCTGTCGGGTGAGCACCATCAAGGATGTGGCCGATGAGCTGTATCTTGACTGGCATACCGTCAAAGAGCTCGACAAGCATTACATGCGCTAGCAACTGGGCCGCATCGGCACACCTGGCCCGAAGGTCATCGGCATCGATGAGATCTCGATCCGCAAACGCCACACCTACCGCGTCGTCGTCAGCGATCTGGTGCGCGGGCGGGCGATCTGGTTCGGCGGCACCGATCGCAGTGAGGCGAGTCTGGACGAATGCTATCGGTTTCTCGGGGAAAAGAAGGCAAAGCGCGTTCGTCTGGCAGTGATGGACATGTGGAAAGCATTCCGAAATTCCACCAGCCGCAACGCCCCGCAGGCGGCGATCCTGTTCGACAAATTCCACATCATCCGCCACCTCGGAGAGGCGCTCGACAAGGTGCGCAAAAGCGAATACCACCGACTCTCGGGCCGTGACCGCCGCTACATCAAGGGGCAGAAGTACACCCTGCTGTCGCACCGAGAGAACCTGACTCTGGAAGGCCGGCGAGCCCTCAAGACCCTGCTCGCGGCCAACAAGCGCCTCAATACCACTTACCTGCTCAAGGAGAGCTTTGGGCAGCTGTGGGACTACGAACGTGAAGCCTGGGCGAGGAAGTTCTTCGAGCACTGGCGCGCGAGCCTGAAGTGGCAACGCCTGAGGCCGTACGAGAAATTCGCCCAGATGATCGATCAGCATTGGGACGGCATTGCCGCGTACTGTAAGCCCGAGAACAAGGTCGCACTCGGCTTCGTCGAGGGCTTGAACAACAGGATCCGCGTCATCCAGCGTCGAGCATACGGACTGCGCGATGAGGAATACCTTCGCTTGAAGATCCTCACGTGCATGCTGCCTCGGATTTGATCAAAAAATGATCAGAAGTTACCCACTCGATCACGCGAAGACCCATAAATGTTTTAGAAATCAGATAACTCGAAAGTTGGCTCTTGCGCTCGATCGTGCACCGCTAACGTTTAGGAGACAACTCTTGCAGCTGATCGCTGCCGAAACTTCCAACCTTCCTGTTGCACAATAACACAACCTGCTCTAGCCACGAGCGAGGTTGATTACTCGACCCACATGCCCTCGATGCGGAGCAGACGGCAATGAGGATTCTCGCAAAGGTAACGCGACCGCACGGCTATTGCCGGCGCGCCACGAGACAATAATGTCCACCGCAATCACCACCGAACGTCACAGTATTGATTTCATCCCACTCAGTGAACGCTACGGATCACCTCGACGACTCTTCACGCTATGGTTCAGCTGCAATCTATCCATTCTCGGGGTTGCTGTCGGGGCGCTCAGCATCGCCTCGGGGTTAAGCTTCGCTTGGAGTGGATTGGCCCTCGCAGTGGGCAATGCCATCGGAACGATCTTCATGGCGGCGCACTCGGCACAGGGGCCGCAGCTCGGCATCCCGCAAATGATCCAGAGCCGAGCGCAGTTTGGCGTAATCGGGGCCGCACTGCCTCTCATCGCTGTCGTCGCCACCTATTTGCTTTATAGCGCAGCGGATGGGCTCATCATCGAGGGCAGCGTAAAGTCCCTTGTGGCAATCGATGACAAGACCGCCTTAGTCCTGTTTGCGTTAGCGACGCTTTTGATCGCCTATGTGGGATATGAACTCATTCACCGTATCGGTGCGGCACTAACAGTCATTTCCAGCGGTCTGTTTATTGTCGCAGCTGCGTTGATTGTTGCTCGCCACCCGAGCGCCGCGGCCGCAACTCTTCGCCTCGGTCGCTTCAACGGTGCGGCCTTTACGCTGACCATGACCCTAGCGGCCGCCTGGTCTCTCAGTTACGGACCGTTCGTGGCCGACTATTCCCGCTATTTGCCCGCGAACACTCTCCCGTCAAAGACCTTCTGGTACACGGCGCTCGGATGTTTTCTGGGCTCAACCCTAATCATGGCTTTTGGCGCGTACTTGGCCGCCGCCGATCCAGCAGCTGTCGCGGATCTCGGCAGCTCCGTTGCAGCGCTGTTTGGCCCGGTGCGCCAGCTCGCGCAGTGGTTAATCGTGGTCGGTGTTGTCTACGGAAACGTTATGAACCTGTACAGCGCTTACATGTCTACCTGCACGATAATGTCTGGATTCGAACGGATGGCAAAGGTTGGCCTACATGTCAAACTGGCCATTATGGCGGTATTAATGGCCATTTCGACATCGATTTCGATGATTGCGCAAGATCGTTTCCAGACGTATTTCGCGGACATCCTAAGCGCCATGATCTATCTCTTGGTGCCATGGAGCGCGATCAACCTAGCTGACTACTATGTCGTGCGCAAGGGGAAATATGATATCGGTGCGATGTTCGATACAACAGGAGTATATGGCGCCTACCGTTGGCGTACGATCAGCGTCTTTTTGCTGGGAATCCTCGTACAAGAGCCTTTCATGAGTTTCACCTTCTACAAAGGCGCATTTGCAGAGCGCATCGGCGCGGATATAGCGTGGCTGCCGGGCATTGTACTATCCGCGACACTGTATGTGTTGATTGAGCGCCAACACGCCCGATCGGAGCAGCGTGTAGGCAGCGGCGTTGCTCCGTGAACGACGGCTGCCGACCCCGGCGGTGATCGGCTCTGCGAAGTAGAAGCTGCGCCGCCGTGACCCTGGCCCATTTCGTGGACGGTTCGGCGCTAGCCCAGATTATGCGCGAAGCAGTTTGAAATACTGAAAAACAAAAGCCCCCATTGTGCTAGAAAGGCTTTGCTACAAGACTTTTCCGCACTCAAGAGGCTTTTGCGTGACAGACGATAACACACGACAGAGTGTCCTGTTTGCAGATTT
>JBOIAQ010000089.1:0-12640 GCA_050739115.1 Steroidobacteraceae bacterium
TTCTCAGCCTCAACCAGTTCGAGAAGACCCCGCTGGATACGCTGCTTTCTCGATCCACCGAGGCTTCGGAAAGCACTCAATCAGCCAACCAGCTGATTCTGTTCGAATAACGTTGGGACAGGCCTGACGTCTTATAATGTTTTGAGCGCTATTCATATTGTCATCTCCCACGTATGTTCTGCGATGGTTTCGGGGGGCGTTTCAACGGAGTGTCGGACTTGGCAGGCTGATGCCCTTTCCGAACGATATTGCGGTGCACTGGATGGATCTTGACTTTTACATGCTTTTTGGCTGGTTACCCCAACCGACGGCCCTATGGCGAACGAACCACTGGGGATCGCTAACGGTGAGCCGTTGGCAAAAGGCGTGAAACCAGCAGAATTGGGAGAGCGTCGTACCTCACGACTCCAAAGCGGGATGTTTTGTAAACAAGCAAGGACAGTGGCCGGGGACGCTTGGAGGAGGCGCCCGAGTCAGGACAGTCGTTTCTTCGAGCTCGACTCTACCTCGCACTCGATCGCGGTCCACCGCTTCCTCTCCCCTCTCTAGGTTGCCTGTTGCAACTTAAGCTGCGCGCTATGTTGGAGCGAAGGAGGTAACCCTTCGGTCCGGATCTACCCTGAAATCGCGCACCGGGTTCTACGTGCCGGCCGCGAGCATGGCGCGAGAAGCGCAGTAGCTCAATAGTACGAATGTTCTATGAGAACGGTCCTTCGATCAGTGTCAGCTGCGGAATTTGCAGCTGGCAGCTCCCGAAGTCTGTTAGCTGCGCCGGTTCGTGTAGATACGCCCAGCTTCCCAAATATGGTGTGCAGCTGATTTCGCACTGTGGCGTCACTCTTGCTGAGCATTTCGCAATTTCCTTGTTATGCTCGCCCTCGAGGAGAAGGCGGCAAATTGCCTTCTCGGCAGGAGTCAGCGAAGGCCAGTTCGACCTCCAGCGCTGCATCGCGCTGTAGAGGGCGCTGTGTAAGGATGGCATGATGGTCCCAAGAACCTCTTTTAGCCGACCCACATCACCGCGATGGACTCCGATGAATGCGAACAGTGAGCATGTCGCGTGCTTCGGATCGGCGTAGCCACAGATGACGAGATGTCCCGAGGCCAACTGTCGCAGACGTGGACCCAGCGGGACTGCACGGAGACGGTCGGCGGGAATCACGATAGGACCTTCGTCATAGGCCTTGGAAATGAGAGCGCCACCATCGATTGCATGTGCGGCAATGCGTAAGGCGCGGGCAAGGCGGGGGGAAATCAGACGCTCATTGCCCTTCAAGGCGTGCGGCGTCAAGGAAACCGATTTCTCCCGACGGACAAGTACCTCGCGCTCAACCGACAGCCGCTGGCGGTCTGGGCCCATGGGCTCGCGGCCGTGCTCGGAATGCTTCGGACGGTGGAGCATAACGTCTCGGCGTCCCCCGGGAAGCGACTGCTCGAACGCGTCGCGACCAACCCTCGATTCCCGGTGAGTGAGCCCGCGCCTGCACAGTTCTCTTAGTGCCGAGATGCCCGAGATGCTCTGGAAACTCGACCGCATCATGGGACGGGACGAGGCCCGAGAGAGCTCAAAGCGCTTCACCCGGGTCGGAATCGGCTTTTACGTCTTCGAGGATCCCCAGGTGACAGGGGTCACCGAGCGCAAGCGCGGGGTGGATCGAGGTACGCATCGTCGAGCCACTCGAGGGAATCGGCGCCGATGAAACGGGGAGTGCGCCCGCTGCCTGTACGCCGAACTGCGAAAGTGCGGTTCTATGGCGAGCACGCCGAATCCGTCGAATCCCTTGCGGTCGAGGCGATGGAGCGGTTCGTACGCGTGCTCGTGCGACGGGGCATGACACGGCGGACCGTCGAGCGTGCATTCCTGCTGGCGTGTCAGCGGATACCGAAGAGCGCTTACGAGAGCGGCGTGCGATCAGAGCGCGAGCTGATCGACATCTCTCACGTGCTGACTGTCTGGTTCGGCGACCCGCTCTATGTCGATGCCGACGGTGAGCCGATTCAGTTGAGCCTGAAGGGTCCTGCCCCTTCACTCGCCACTCTCATCCAGCATGTAGACCCGACGCTCGATCCCGAGCAGGTGCTTGAGTATCTCATCAAGATGGATGCCGTAAAACGGAAGGGGAACTGCTACTTCCCGAGGAGCCGTGCGCTCGCGCTCCGCGGGACGGGGGCGCCCACCCACGCGCATAGCCTGCGCGGGCTTCTCGGGATGCTCCGGACGCTCGAGCACAACGTGGAGCCAAAGAGCAAGGCGGCCACCTGGTTCGAATACTTTGCCGAGAATCCGGGCTTCCCAGTAAGTGGCCGAGGGCGCTTAGATGCCTGGTTCGCCTGGTTGAGTTCCGAGGCAATGAAATTTCTGCGCGATGCGGATTCCCGGATGCTCACCGAGGAGCGCAAGGCAAAACCCGGTGAGCCGGCCGTCCGCATCGGAGTCGGGGTGTACCGATACGAGGAGGAGATTCCGCCGGTTAGTCAAGAAATCACCCGCGGGCGACCGAAACGACGGCAGGTTGGGAAGGCGAGGCGGAGACTATGAAGGCGGAATACTGAATTGACCAGTTTTCACGGCGACCCGGCGTCCAATGTTGATCAGCTATTCGTCCTTCCTACGTTGCGACATCTGCGGGAGTGCAGGTTTTTTACCGCTATTACCCCGTCAACCTGGAGGCCGCCCTCGGGTACGGCCTCGTGTTGCTGCTGGATAAGAATCGGCCCTACGGTAAGGATCTCTGTCGTTGCCGATTAGAGCAATGTGAACAGTTCTTCTTGGCGATTCGGCCTCCAATGGGCCGCCCTCGACGGGACTACTGTTGCAAGGAACATCTGGCGATGACTCACAATCGTGATAGCGCCGAACGGGTGCGTCTTTATCGCGAGCGAAAGGCGGCGGAGAAGGTGAAGCCGCGGCGTCGCCGCCTCCAATAGGCTCTAGAACGTCAGCACAAATCGTTTAGCCCTGTCATTCGAGAATTTTTCGCGGAGCGAGTCAAAAGCGAGCAGCGGTCTACGCCAGGTATTCCGCCGAGAAGCAATCGGAACATTCGATCGAGGATCAGTTTCGCGTGTGCGAGCGATTGGCGGAGCGCCACGGCTTTCAGGTCGTCACGCATTTCAGTGACTCGGCGGTTTCCGGCGGCACGGCCTACCGTGACGGATACCAGCACCTGTTGGCGGCTGCGCGTCGCGGTGAGTTCGACGTAATCGTCGCGGAGGATACCTCGCGGCTCTGGCGCCTCATGGCCGAGCAGGCGCCGAGCTAGCCGAGTTGCGTGATCTTGGCGTCCACGTGGTGACGCATGATCTTGATACGCGGCAGGAGGACGCAGCCATTTTGGGTGCGGTCAACGGTGCTATGTCCGAGCATTACCGCCAGGAGATCGCGCGCCGCACGCAGTGCGGCCTGGAGGGTCGTGCGCGGGCGCAACAGCCGACCGGGGGCCGAGCCTATGGTTACATCGCCGCGCGCGATTCGGGGAGCGGTCGACGAGCTATCGAGCCGCAGCAGGCCGAGGTCGTGAGGCGCGTCTTCCGCATGTATGCCGATGGCATCAATCCGCGCACGATCGCCGCTGTCCTCAATGAGGAACGGGTGCCGTCTCCGGGGTCAAGTTGGGGTCGTCAACAGAGGCGGCGCGCGAAGTGGATGCTGTCAGCCATCGCTGGAGACCCGACCAGGGGCGTTGGAATACTCAACAACGAGCTGTATACAGGGAGGGTCATCTGGAACCGATTCCGGTGGGTGCGGTCCGTCGCCGACTCTAAGCGTCGAAAATGCGTGCTCAATCCCGAGCGCGACTGGGTAGTACACACCGACGAGAGCTTGCGGATTATTCCGCAGGAGCTTTGGGATCGCGTGAAATCCCGACAACGTGCACGGTCGGAATCGATCGGCGAGAGCGTTCGGCAAGGCTTGCGGCGCGCCGCCAATCGGACTGGGCGAAAGCCTTCTTTCCTCTTTAGCGGCTTGCTGAAGTGCGGCTGCTGCGGTGCGAACTTTGTCATGACCGACCGGACGCATTACTCCTGTGCGTCGAGGACTCACGGGGGAAAGGCCGCTTGCGAGAGCACGATTCGCATCAAGCGAGCGGTTGTTGAAACCGGTCTGCTGGCGGGCATCAAGATAGACCTGCTGGCGCCGGACATCATTGCCGAGGTGGGCCGGCAGGTTCGCGAGATCGTCCGCCGGAGGGTTCGCGAGGCAAAAAGCGCGAGTGACGGCAGTGACAGACTCGCCGCGCTGGAGCGGGAGATCGAAAACCTTGCGGACGCTATTGCTGGCGGCGCTCTTCGGGGCTCGGCGGCACTGGCGGATCGCCTCACGCGTGCGGAGGCCGAGCGGGCACGGCTCCAGGCTGCGCCTAAGCCGCCCAAGGCTGCGAACGTCGAGCGGCTGCTGCCCGAGGTCGCGGATCGCTATCACGCCCTGGTGACGCGGCTGGAAATGTCCCTTGCAGAGACGGACGTCGACGTCGCTCGCGCGGAGCTGCGGAGCCTGTTCGGCTCGATCCGGGTCATCGGAGCCGAGAGGGAAGTGCGCTTGGAGGCTGACCTCGGAGCAGTTCAGGTCAGCCTTCTGCAAGCGGCCGGAGGGCCAGCAAACAACGTGGTAGCGGGGGCGTGATTTCGTTATTGCCTACCCGGCGGCTGAGCCTCGCGGCGACCTGATTCAGAACGATACAGGTAACTGAATTATAAGGGGATTATAGTCATCCCGAGATTGAGTGCCCCGCCCTCGAGAAAGAGCCGCACGAAAACGCTATCATTTAACGGCTATGGAAATTCAGGGCCGCATCGTCATCGACCCAGCCGTGCTGCACGGTAAACCGGTTATCCGGGGCACCCGCGTGCCGGTATCCATCGTGGTCGGGAGCCTTGCCGGCGGCATGACATTCGAGGATGTCCAGCGCGAGTACAACCTCACCCCGGACGATATTCGGGCAGCTCTGAAGTTCGCCGCCGACCTCACTGCGGAAGAGTCGTTCCACCCCCTTCCGGCAGCCTGATCGACCATGCGATTCCTCCTGGACGCGAACCTGCCGCGCTCGGCGGTCGCGGCAGTGGAGAAATTTGGCCACTCGGTGGAATTCGCACGCGACTCCGGCCTCGGGACAGCTTCGGACGAGGTAATCGCCGACCGTGCCGCTGCCACTCAGGCTGCGCTGGTCACGCGAGATCTGGATTTTGCGGACGTGCGCCGGTATCCCCCGTCCAAGTACCACGGCATCCTGGTTCTGCGGCTTCCAGACGATGCGGTGGCACAGGAAATCGCCGCCGTGTCAGAACGATTCTTGGCCGAGCCCCGGTTTGTTGAGCAACTTCCGCAGCGCTTGGCAATTGTGGACGGAAGCCGCGTTCGATTCCGACCCACTTTTGGAATAACGCGGAGATGTGGTAGCGGGGGCCTGATTTCGTTATTACCTACTCGGCGGCTGAGCCTCGCGGCGGCATGATGGGCCCGCACCAGAAGTCACCAGCGCAGTCGGGGGTGTTGATGGCGGTTGAAATCCGCTTCTTTCTGACGATCAGTGCGCTTTTGCAAATTCTTGGCACGTCCCTTGCTTGCGTTCCTTCCTACTGGCTGCATAACTGCTTGATTCTGCGGCACTGAGGCGCCCAACGTTCGGCCTGACGAACGAGCAAGCTCCGACTCTCCCGTCGCCAGCAGCCTTCAAAGCCCGCCTGTTGATCGCAAGAATCACGCGCTTTCTGACCGCCGCTAACAGGGGGTTGAGCAGGGAGCGACCGTGCCCGCGCCAGGACCCCTATACGACTGCGTCCGGTGCCCGCAGATCCCAGAGCACCTGACGCGTCGAAGGACTGCAACGTGCCCATTGTTGCCGGTCGATCCGTCAAAGGCCAACCTCCGGTATCGGAGTCAAGCAGACCTTTGCCGGTCGTCACACTGTCCGCGTAGCCACCGGGGGGTGGAGAATTCACTGCTCGAGATGGGACAAGACCATCGCGTCATGCTCGCCGATCGCTCAAACGAAAGGGACAGAACAGCCGCTGGCTCGGACGCAAGCCGGGGTTGTCGCGCTACCCGGAGTGCATCGAGCGGGCTTGGTAGTCAGAATGCGGGCGAGCACGCCGACGATCGCCGTTTCGTCGGCTGGCGATCAGCTTTAACCAAGGCGATGAGTGGAAGACGCTCATCAGCAGATACATCAGCGTCATTCCGCTCATGGCTGATGAGCCGCGCATCGCCATGCAAAGCATGTCCGGCTGTGCACTGGGAAGGGCGGTCCACAACGCCATTATCGCGAATGTCGGCGCGGCTGCCAGGCCGAGCCACCTGCCCACAGGAGGAGCGGCCGTACCGCCGCTCCCCGTACCTCCGCCAATCGGTGCCTGCCTAACGATGTGAGCCGTGCTCATGACAAAACGCCTTACGCGTGTGCCTTGCAGCACGAAGCGCCGGCCGACGCAGCCCTCGCGACCGGTGCGGCTTGGTAGCGGTCGTGGTGACGCACCCATTCCATTTTGTAAATAGTGTCGCCCCGCTCCCCGCGTCCCTTGGGCGTGAGGTCGAGCATGCGGTACGCTCCCATCATCACCTCCACACCGCGGCCGTAGGTCGAATAGGTATGGAAGGCGTTGCCCGCGTCATCCTTGTAGAAGACGCTGACGCCGGGCCACTCCTCGCCAACGAGCGGCCAATTGCCGTAATTGTAATTGATCTTGCCCTTGGCCACTTCCTCCGGTTTGAAACTGACGCCGAAGTCATAGTTGAAGTCCGTGCCGTACGAGGACACCCACTTGAACTGCCATCCCATCCGCCGGCGGAACCGCTCAATTTCGGCCAATGGCGCGCGTGAGATAGCGACGAACGTGACGTCGCGATGCGCCAGGTGAGTGGTCATGCCGTCAGTGTGGTCCGCCATGTAGGAGCAGCTCTGACAGCCTTGCTCCGAACCGGGTGCGAGCATGAAATGCTGCACCAAGAGCTGGTGCCCGCCTTCGAATAGATCGGCGAGCGTAACTTGCCCGCTGGCGCTATTGAAGACGTAATCCTTATCGATCTTGACCCAGGGCAATTGCCGTCGCAGCTGTGCGACCTGATCGCTGCGCCGCGTCAGGTCCTTCTCGGCAGCCAGCAGATCCAGCCGCGCCTCGAGCCACCTCTCGCGTGAAACCGTCAGGTGTGTCGTCATCGTGCTTCTCCTTTCATGGCCTGGCGCTTGCCGGGCGTTGATCGTGAGAATAGATTACAGGCGGCCAGCAGATGGCCGGGAGTGACAAGTGTGTCGGGATTTCGATGGACTCGCTGATCAGCGCCGCGTCGCGCGCGCTGGCCTCGGGTGATGCACTCGGCGCGCTGAACTACATCGCATGGCGCGACGATCCGCCGGCGCTGGCACTTCGCGGCATCGCGATGGCGCAGCTCGGTGATCTAACCCGCGCCAAGACGCTGCTGCGGCGCGCGGCGCGCGCCTTTGGCCCGCGGGAGACCGTCGCGCGTGCACGATGCGCGGTCGCCGAGGCCGAGATCGCGCTCGTCTCGCGCGATCTGAACTGGCCGCTGAAAGCGCTCGACACGGCGTACGAGGCGCTCGCAAGGCAGGGTGACCACGCCAATGCCGCACATGCGCGCTATCTCAAGGGTCGCTATCTTCTCTTGATCGGCCGTCTCGACCAAACTGAGCGCTTCCTTGTGGGGTTCGATCCCGCCCCTCTACCACCCGCATCACGGGCGGGCCACGAGTTGGTGGTTGCCGGCATCGCCATGCGGCGTCTGCAGATCGAGGCGGCATGCGCAGCACTGACGCGGGCCGAAGCCGCCGCCCAGCAGGCCGGTACCCCGTCGGTTCTGGCAGAGGTGCAAGCCGCAGCGCTTGTCCTCGATTCGCCCGCGGCACGGCTGATCGCACGCGGCGAGGAGCGGTTGCTGCGACTGGCCGACGTCGAAACACTGCTGGCATCGAAGGCTCTGGTCGTCGATGCCTGTCGCCATGTCGTGTGCCACTCCGGCAGCGTGATTTCACTGCGGACACGGCCGGTCCTGTTCGCCCTCGCCCGCGTGCTCGCCGAAGCTTGGCCCAACGATGCATCGCGGACCGCGCTGCTCGCGCGCGCCTTTCGCGTCAAGCATGCCGATGAATCGCACCGCGCAAGACTACGCGTCGAGATTGGCCGCCTGCGCGGGGTACTGCGCGCGGCCGCCGGCATCGATGCGACCAAGGCCGGCTTTGCGCTCATGCCGCGCCGCGCTCGCGATGTCGTTGTGCTCGCGCCGCCGACGGATGAGGCGCATGCGATCGTGCTCGCCCTGCTGGCGGACGGCGAAGCATGGTCGAGCTCGGCGCTGGCGCTGGCGCTCGGCGCAAGTCAGCGCACCGTGCAGCGCGCGCTCGATGGCCTAACGACTAAGGGCAAGGTGCAGAGGATTGGTCGCGGCCGCGCACGCCGCTGGATGACGCCGCCGGTGCCGGGTTTCCCGACAGCCTTGTTACTCCCGGCCGCGCTCCCCGGTAGCTAAGATGAAAACATGAAGCGAGCGACCAAAGTGAGGATTAGCAGATGAAAAGAACAGCAGCGACCATCCTTCGGGAATACGGCCCGTTGCCGGATGTCACGCACGTGCATGGGGTCAGCTATGATGGCACGAATGTCTGGATCGCCGCCGGCGACACGATGAAGGCGGTGAACCCGGCGAGCGGGGCAACGGTACGCTCGCTCGATGTCCCCGCGCACGCGGGAACCGCCTTCGATGGCACGCATCTGTACCAGATCGCCGGCGATCGCATCCAGAAGGTAGATCCGATGACGGGCCGCGTCATCACCACCGTCCCGACGCCCGACGGCGGTGCTTCCGGCATGGCGTGGGCGGAAGGGAGCCTGTGGGTCGGGCAGTATCGCAACCGCAAGATTCATCAGATCGATCCGCAGACCGGGGCGATACTTCGGACAATTGAGTCGAACCGCTTCGTGACGGGCGTCACTTGGGTCGAAGGCGAGCTCTGGCACGGTACCTTCGAAGCCGAGAAGAGCGAACTGCGCCGAATCGATCCGCAGAGCGGCGAGGTTCTGGAGCAGCTCGATATGCCGGCCGGCATAGCTGTATCAGGGCTCGAGTCGAACGGCCGCGACACCTTCTTCTGCGGCGGCGCAACCAGCGGGAAACTGCGGACCGTTCGTCGACCGCAGCAAGGCTCCGCAATGAAACCGCAGAGGTGAGTAGAGACACGCTACAGGGCGCGCGAACGAGGGCGTTCAAGAGAATCTGCGATTGGCGATACCGAGAGAGGAGTCGGAACCGGAGATCAATAGGTCGATCTAGAATGACCAATATCCGCTCATCGGGTTTCTCTCTCGGCGGCACATCGAGGCGATCCTCGCCGCTCCTGATGAGAGAACTTGGTCAGGGCAACGGTGCTTAATGGTGCACAGATCCCGCGCGGTACACCACCCGGCCCGCAGCGCTCAGCATCTCGCTGACTGGCTTGCCCGCGGAATCGACCCCGATCTGAATCCGAGGGTGACCCTGAGGATCGGAGATGACAAGGGAAACGCCTTTGTTCTGGTCGGAAAGCGCAATGCGCTCGATCCCCTGGCTCGATGTTGGGGCACCCGGGTGGTAAGGGCGCCGATCAAAAATCGAAAATGCGGTACGCCACCACTTTCCATCCGCCGTCTCCTGCTTCCACATCCGGATGCCATCGGTTAACTGATAGGTGTAGTCAAAGGTCAGATTACCAATTTCCTTATTGCCGAGCTTGGCGAGAGCCAGTCCGCCCGTCTCATTGCCATTCGTATCCAGAAAGAGCACGCCTGAGTGTCGTGGATGCTCCGCGGATAGGTCTTTCCATCGATGATCGCGCCTGGAAAGCGCGCGCTGTCGGAGATGATGAGTCTTGTTTTCCCATCGGGGTCGACGATGTTGATCCGCTGCACGTTGAGCGTGCTAAGCGTTGTCGATCGCTGCGCGGACGGCGTTCCGGCTTGAGCGGATTTCAAAGGAAGGTACCCCCTAAGCAGAAGTCCCCAGACCCGACAGCAAGCGCGGCGAGCAGTAGTTGGGTAGCGCGCTGCGACCGACTCGACGAGTACAGCATGGCAATTGACTCCGGACTGTTCACTGGCACGAATATGCGCCAGCGATTATGCGCCAAATCCCGGATATTCAGCCGCGCTACCGAGGCCATCGGACTTTCGGTAACAGTGAAGCCGCGATAACGCCGCGAAGCAACCCTCACCTGGTCACGCTGGACGTCGGCTTCCGAGATTACTCGACCGGTGACATGGCGGCCGGATACCAGTTTGAAGCAGCCGTTCAAGCGGCCGCTCTGGAGAGCTTGCGACCGGCTGGAATTGGCCGAACGGAGTCCTCTTGGGCCGGAAGCTCTACTGGCGTCATCAGGCGCAGCATTGCTGATTGTCATCGCCTCGCGCCGATATCCATAGGGGCCTTCACCAGGCCAGTCCTTGCCGTTCGGGAATCGAACCTCGACCCCATACAGTTCGTGCGGGTCTTATGCGGTTTCCAATCCACGGTACCAGGGGATCAAAGTAATTGCGGCTGTTTGGCCGCCCGCGCGGCCTCAACGTTAAGCAAAGGCAAACCCTGCGAGAGGCTGGCGTATATTCTCGCGCGTTCGATCTCGCGGGCGCTATCGCGTTCGGTCGATGCCCAGATGATCATGGTCGGCAGCCGGGAGTCGTCGCGATAAATCGAGCGAATCCATTCATATAGAGGACACAACTTCGGGCTTCTTATCCACCAGGGCCGCTCTGCCGGCATCCACAAACGCGCGGCGTTCAGATGCTGGAGCAGCCGGCGCCGGGGCGAGGACGTTTGGCGGATGTATCGAAGCGTGCGGAGGTCGCTCGGGTCAGATAGTGAATAAATGGCAATGCCATCAGGAACGAAGTTCCCTGAATCGTCAAAGAGATCATGTTCTATGTGCCAGCGAATGTGCCGTCGGACCTGAGTCCTGTTAGTGCCCGGCCTCATCGACCGTCCCCGTGTCGCCCTATGCGTCTCGCTTCAATCCGTGCTCCGCGACTGCCGCACTTGCAGAGCGATCCTATGGTGAGCTCGCGACGGTGCTCGCATCCTGGACGCCGGCAGATCCCAAACAACTCAAATCCCCAGACGAACAGCTTGAGCGGATCATTGGCGGCCGCGCGTCTGCGGGCTTCTCTTTGCAGATTTATCGCGCCCATACCCCCAAAGCCTAGTAGCTCTGGGAGCCAACCGTCCATGCAGTACCCCGGCCGGACTGCTACTGTATAGAGAGACCGCCATTCGGAATGCTAGCCCATGCACGCGAGCGACAGCCCGCAGTAGCGCATTTGAGGCTGATGCATTTGGCGCAATTCGGAACAAGCCCAATTCAGTCCGGTGCCATGGGTCTCCCTCGCTGGGTTAACATAGGGGGAGCGGTGGACCGGCGACGGAGTATGGCTCCCGGATACGACCCAACTTCCTCCCTCATCCCATGGCCGGCCGGCGCGGTCGCCACCGCTCAACCAAGCTCCTCATAGGATCTCGGGAACGCCGCTACGCCAAAGATGCCCCAGTTTCGGCCGCCACTAGAGCCACACTCATGATCAGAAGACGTCCAGCGAATGGCACCGGATGCCCTCTCGTCCTCTCGCTCTGGATCTGCGCAATGTCACTCATCAATGGCCCCGTTGCCGTCGCGGGGATCGCGATTCCGGACACGCCGGCGGGAGAGGTGCTCTCAGGGTGGCTCCGAGCGTTCAATAGTGGCAATAGCGTGCGCATCGATTCTTTCGACAAGGCCCACATTCCGTGGTTGAGCCTCGATAGCGCGATGGCGCTTAGCGCGCGCACGGGCGGCTACGACCTGCTGAGCATCGAGAAGAGCGGAAGACTGTGGATTACGTTCCGCGCAAAGCAGAAAGTCGGCCCGACCCAAGTGAGCGGCAGCCTGGTAGTGAAGTCGTTCGATCCGAAAGTCGTTTCGCTACTGTCGCTATCACCCTTCATCCCGAAGCCCATAGATGGTGCGGAGCGTGGTCGAGTTATTAAAAGCGCGGCGAAGGTGCTCGATGAACTGTACGTCTATCCGACTGTGGGGCAGAAAATGGCGGCGGCGCTAAGAATGCAGCAGTCGCGCGGCGAATATCGAGCCATTGCTGATCCAGAAATATTCGCGACCAGGCTCACTGACGATCTTCGAGCGATCAGTCACGACCAGCACCTGCGCGTGGTGTACAGACCGGCGCGGTCGCCGGCAGGAACGCCAGCTGCTGCAGCCGGCGGCGAGCAGCCGCAAGGCAACAACTGTGACTTCGACAAAGTCGAGCGGTACACGGATGATGTCGGCTACGTCAAATTTGACGGCTTCGTCGACTCACACGCCTGTGTAGCGGTTGCTATCGCCGCCATGGAATTCCTGGCGCACGTCAAGGCGATCATATTCGATCTGCGGGACAACCATGGCGGTAGCGGCGGGGTTGGCGTGATGTTGGACAGCTACCTTTTCGAGCGTCCAACCCACCTTGAAGACTTTTGGGATCGCAGGACCGGTGAGACGCATCAAGAGCGGTGGCCCGGGTCGTTCGGACAGATTTTCCGAGCCGATAAGTGGAAGGATCTGCAGCGTTGATTAAACACGTTGACGATCTTCTCTTCAACTCATGAATGCGATCTCTATCGCTTCTTCTCCTG
>JBOIAQ010000090.1:0-12553 GCA_050739115.1 Steroidobacteraceae bacterium
GTCGAAGAAAACCCCTTCCTTGTTCCCGATGGTGACATCGCCGCTCCTGATGAGCTCAAACACCTGCTGCAGCTTCGGATCGGGATCATTCGCGTAGGGGTGCGAGTACAGAAGATCCCCAATCGCTACCAGCTTGAAGTTCCCCTTCACCGTTGCCGCTCGTCGCGGGCGGTGCAGGAATTGCGCGGGATTATCCGAGGGACCGAAGCTTTGCGAAGGATCGGAGCTCTGCGCCCAGGCAGGCGCCCCCACGCACAGCAGCACCCCAGCCCCCAGGACAACCATCCCGCTACGCAAGCGCCTGAGAAACGTATCGATCATTGCCCTAGCCCCGAGGTCCGATCTTCTCCCTGAGCCACTCTCCGGTCGCGCGGAGCGTGTCTCGGTACGGAGCCTTGCAGGCGCCTTCCGGCACGCCCGAAACGCGTTCCCACTGGTAGGCATCGACTGCCTTTCCTCGCGGAAGGTAAGTGATCGGGAAAGTCCTGCCGTCACGCGTCACATGGAGGGTGAGCGTGGCGTGCACGTCCGACTGAACTTCGTCCAATGCCGCTGCGTAGGACACGTGATCGCCATCGCGCACTCCGGCCTTGGCGGCATTCGAGCCGTGCCTGAGTCCCTGGATGACCTTTGTGCCGAACAAGGGCAACGACTTCATCGCGAACCCGAGGTCAAACATGGGGATCTTCTTGATGACGCGCCGAAAGCACGGGCCGAAGGCGTCCGATGGTGGCACGATCAGTCCGCCGGACATCATCTTGTGATGAAAGGCGGGACCGGCAGCTCCCAGCGCCTGGCGCAGCAAGCCAACCCATATGGCCTCTGACAGCGGCAGGCCCGCCTGCATTCGCGAGTTCATCATCCTTATCAAGTATCCGATCAGATGCTTGCCGCCCGAGTCCCTGAGCTCCATGTCGTTCAGAGCCGCAAAATAGATCGCACCACGATCATAGGGTAGCATCCGGATCCGAGTGTCCTTCCAGAAATTCGGCAGCACCTGGTTCTCGGGCATTGAGCGCTTGACGTCCGTGTAGTATGTGCTCGCCACTTCGTTCAGATGCGCGAGGAACTGGTCCGTGGTGGTGAGACCGGCCAACCAGGGTGTCAGCAGAGTGCTGCCGTAGTACACCGCGATCCCCTCGTTGTACCACGTGTTCATCTCGTCGCTCATGGTGAACGTGTGGGTCATCTCGTGAGCGAGGATTGGCTTTAGGTTCTCGCCCGTGACGCCCTTGCCGTAGGTGGCGATAAAAGAGTGGGTGAGCGCCGCGCCGGTCCCGGCATTCATCGGGTCGAACCGCAGAAAGACCCTGTAGGGCGGCTCGCTCGGCACCCGCCAGAATCCGCTCATCCACCTGTGGAGCTTCGCCACCCATTGCATCGACGAATACGGATCGAAGTTGGGTGTTCCGGTCCACACCGCCTCGAAGGGGCCTGAAACGTACCGTTTCATGATCCCACCCATGAGCGCGATTTCGTCAATGCGCGCAATCGGTCCTGCCGGAATCTCGATGTTGCCATCGCCGTAGCTCGACACTCCGGTTGCGCCCTGCCCCATGGCGGACAAATCCCAGTCGATCGCGATCCGATAGGGTGTCTTGATCTGCGGCGTTGCGATGAGAAAGCTCCCCTGTCCGGAGAAGCCGTCGCCATCGATGCGCAGCTGGACGGCAGGCCCGCCCGCCACAAGGGGTATGTTCTCGAGGGGTATCCGATAGCGGACCGTGACCTCCCCCTTCAGGGCTCGCACGGTGCTCCATTCAAGATTGCCATTCCTCTGCTCAGACAGCATGCGCGCCGGCCCGCGGGCGTCCCTCACCACCATATCGCGCACTGGCTGTGCGTTCGCCATGCCGGGAACCATTGTCCCGATCTTCAGGAATGTGGTCCCGGCGGGAAAGTTGACGTCGGGAATCGAGAGGGTCACTTCGAGGTTGCCACCCCGGGACTCGCTCATCACGCCGGATCTGATCAAGATCTTCATGAGGGGCGCCGCATGAGCTGTAGCCGCGGAGAGAGCCAGGACCGTACTAAACGCCAACCCCATGAGTGTCTTCATTATTCCCCCAAGCCACCGTTCTCTTCGGCGGCGTTCTGCCTGTACTCTCCGAGAGGCCGCAGGGCGAACCTGTTCGACCGAATGCAAGTAATACGTCCAGCAGCTCAAAACCCGCTGAGGGTGCCTCAGCCTGCGGCGAGCGTCGCGGGCTAAAAGCCCCGCTGCGCGATGCAGAGCGGGAAATGAGGATTGGCGACAGTTGCGCGTATTACCCAGGAATCCGAATAGCGTTTCCAGAGGGGTCCTGATTTCGGCGGTGATTTCGCTCCGCTCGACTCGGGGAGGGAACATGGGTGCGATGAAAGGCTTGAGTTCTCCAGGCTGTGGTTACCTCAGCGCATTGCTGGGGATACTGGCTCTCGCGGCCCCCTTAAGGCTGGCTCACAGCGCGGACTCACCGATGGTGTGGTCCAATGCATGCTGCTCGTCCTCCGAGGCGGTGATTACGCATCACCGCATTAAGATCGGGCGCCGCACGCTCACCTACACCGCCGAGGCCGGTCGGACGCCAATCCGCGACGTCGCTACTGGAGAGCCGCTCGGTTATCTCTTCTACGTTGCCTATCGGGTCCCGAGTCCACCGGGTACGGACCGTCCCATATCCTTCATCTGGAACGGGGGCCCGGGCTGGCCCTCCGCGACGATTCAATTCTACGGGGGAGCACCGAAACGCATCCAGGGTTCCGGCTTGGTCACCAACGCTGATACCTGGCTAACCGATTCTGATTTGGTGTACATGGATGCCATGGGCACAGGCTTCTCACGGGCCGTGAGCCCGGAGGCGCAGAAGGCGTTCACCAGCGACATTGGAGACCTGGCGGCCAGCACTGAATTCGTCCGCGCCTGGTTGCTCGATCACGGGGCGGAAGACGCTCCGCTCATCATCATCGGAGAGAGCTATGGCGCGGGACGCGCCGGATCGGTTGCGTATCGGCTGTTGAAACTGGGCTTCAAGGTCCGCGGTCTGGGGCTTTTCTCCGACACCGCGGGCATGCCGCGATATCCGAATGAAGACATCATCGCCCCGGCCATGCATGTCGGTGACTATGCTGTCGCGGCGCTCTACTATCATAAGTTGCCGCCCGACTTGGGGACGACGCCGGATGCCGCCCGAGCCACTGCGGAGCAGTGGGCACGCAAAATCTATATTCCAGCTCTCATGCGCCTGGGCCAGCTGTCATATGCAAAGCGCCTGCAGATCGCCGCCGAACTGGCGCGCCATATCGGAATCGAGCCGATCGACATCAATCTCGCGAGCCTGAAGATCTCCGAGGGCGGCTTCCTCGGCCATCTGGTCCCGGGCAAGCTCCCCTTCTACCTGGACTACCGCAAGCTCCAGCCCTATCACTACCCGTCGCTCGAGCCCGCGGTGCGCTACATCCGTCACAACTTGGGATATGGCAGCGACCTGCCCTATCTCGGCGTCGAGTCCGTGAAGGAAGGCTTTGCCCCGTTCGGGGTCTATCCGCAGTCGGTGAATTCCACCTGGGTCTACTCCACCGTGTATGGGGCAACTCCCCAGGAGATTGCCGGGGCTCAAATCGACTTCGCCGCGACTGGCATCATCGGCGCGACTCATTACGGCCCGGAACTTTCGGGCGCGGCAGCGGCAATGCAGCTCTATCCTCATCTGCAGGTCCTGGTAGCTCACGGGGCGTACGATCCAGTCGGCGGTTGCTCCATGGATGCAGCGCTCGACCGGCACCTCACCTCCCCTTACCGCGAAGATGTTACATTCCGCTGCTATATGGCGGGACATGTGATCTATCTGGATCCAGTGGCGCGCGCCAAGCTCGCCGCGGACGTGCGCAGCCTCGAGCGCAGAGCGGCAGCAGCAGGCCCATGACGGTCGAAAGCCGGGTCGGTCTCAACGCTTCGCACGCCGCACCGGCCATCGATATCCTCCCCGGCGATCCAATCGCCAGCCTGACGGTGATCAACGCACTGGGTGCCCTCGAGGATCCCAACCAGAACGGGGAACACGGGCTTCCAGCGATCAGTTCGCGCGTGTTGACCGATGCCCGCGCGTCGGGAATGACCGCGGTAAACATCACGCTAGGCTACATTGCCGGTCCCGCCGAACCTTTCCAAAGTACCGTCGCCAGCGTGGCCCGATGGGACCGCGCGATCCGCGAGCACTCGCAAGAGCTGATGAAGGTCCTGACCGCCGCCGATATCCCCCGAGCCAAGAGCGAAGGGAAGGTTGGACTGGTCTACGGCTTCCAGAACGGGGCCATGATGGGCGAAGATGCCGCGCGCGTCGAAATTTTTGCGAACCTCGGCGTGCGAGTCATTCAGCTCACCTACAACGGTGGCAACTCGCTGGGCGACGGTTGCATGACGGGCCAGGATCGCCCCTTGAGCTCCTTCGGCCATGAAGTGGTGGCGCAGCTCAACGCCAACCGGGTCATGGTCGATCTGTCCCATTCCGGACGCCGGACCTGCCTCGATGGGGCACGTGCGTCCAGGCAACCCGTCTCGATCAACCACACAGGTTGCCGTGCCCTCGCCGACTTCCCGCGCAACAAAACCGACGAGGAGCTGCGCCTGGTCGCCGAGAACGGTGGGTTCGTTGGAATCTACTTCATGATGTTCCTCAGCGCCTCTGGTCAGGCGAGCGCAACTGACGTGGTCGCTCATATCGAACACGCCTTGAACGTGTGCGGGGAGGATCACGTCGGTATCGGAACCGACGGCGGAACGACCCCCGTCGATGATTTGAAAGGATACGAGGTGCAGCTCGCCAAGATCCACGCCGACCGAGTGGCACAAGGGATCGCCGCGGCCGGAGAGGGTGCCGATACATTTCCGTTCGTAAAGGAATTGCGAGGTCCCGAGCAGTTTCGCCGTCTCGCGCGGCTCCTGGCCACACGCGGGCACAAAGCCGAGCGCATCGAGAAGATATTGGGGACTAATTTCCTTCGTTACGCCCGCGAGGTTTGGGGCGCCTGAACCGCGCTGACCTTCGGGCACGGCCGATCGCGATGCAAGAGATTCCTCAAAAAACCCAGCGAACCTTGGTTGCGATCATCTTCATGACCTGGGGAATCGTCTTCCTCGACCGGATGGCGCTGCTGTATCTCGCGCCCTACATCGCGCCCGACCTGCACCTGAGCGATGCTCAGGTTGGCGCACTCGCCGGCGTCATAGCGATATGCTGGGCCGTCTCCGCGCTGGTATTCGGCGCCCTCTCCGATCGCGTAGGACGCAAGGCGGTCCTCGTACCGATGGTTGTTCTCTTTTCGCTGCTTTCGGGCGCATCAGGCCTCGCGCACACGTTTGGTGAGCTTCTGCTGGTGCGCGCGCTGCTCGGAGCCGCCGAGGGGCCCTGCTGGTCGGTCATGATGGCGCTCGTCGAGGAGAGCTCAAGCGCCCGTCACCGTGGCCGCAACATCGGCATCGTCGTGAGCGCGGCCGCGATCATCGGGCTGGCGATTGCACCAGTCTTGACGACGCAGATTGCCGCCCATTTCGGCTGGCGCTCGGCGTTTTTCATCGCCAGCGTGCCCGGCCTGATCATGGCGATCCTCATCGCGCTCTACGTGCACGAGCCCCCGAACGCAGTCGCGGCGCGCGCTGCGCATCGCCTGGCATTGCGCGAGGTGTTCTCGCTCCTGCGGTATCGAAATATCTGGGCAAGCGCCATCGGCGCGGCGGGCTTCATGACTTGGCTCTTCCTAGTCAACGCCTTTGGTCCGCTGTACATCACGAACGTCGAGCACCAGGCAGGCACGACCGCGGGCTTCCTCATGGGCGCGGCAGGTCTCGGAAGCTTCTTCCTCGGTTTGCTCGGACCTACTCTGTCGGACCGCTATGGCCGCCGGTCGGTGCTTGCCGCGCAGGCTCTCCTGTCGGCTCTCTTGCCGCTCGCGCTGCTTGTGCACGGCATGTACGGGTATCTGTGGGCGCTCGCCGGGATCCTCTTTTTGACCCAGGGCGGCCAGGCGATCGCCGCCATCTGCATCGTGCTAGTACCGACGGAGAGTGTGCCGAAGGAGCTCGCGGCTTCCGCGATCGGCTTCGCGACCCTGTTCGGAGAGATCCTCGGCGGCTTCGGGGCCCCGCTCGCGGCAGGCTCGCTGGCTAATCACTATGGCCTTGCGGCGCCGCTGTGGATGGCGAGCGCCGGCGCGCTGATCGTGTTCGTCGCCGCCCTCGTCATGAAGCCAATTCCCACCGCGGGAGGGAAAACGTGAATCTCACACGCCGCGATCTTATCGAGGGCTTGGGGACACTGTGCGCGTTGGGCCCGGGAACTCTTTTGCCCACACCCGCACGCGCCGCCATCGATTCCGCCGAGCCACCCCCGGCATCCCTTCCAGACAGGACTAATTTCCAGACCGATGGCATCTATCTCGATGGCGCCTTCGTTCATCCGATGGGCCTGCACGTGCGCCGCGGCTACCTCGAGTTCTTGCGCGATCGGGTAAGTGAGCGGCCGCGTATCGGCCCGGGGTTCAACGCCCGTGATGCGGCTGTCGAGCACTTCGCGCGCCTGATCAATGCGGATCGGACGAGCATTGCGGTGGTCCCGAGCACGATGGAGGGCGAGAATCTGATCGGCGCTGCTTTAGGCTTGGGAAAGAATGCCGGCGTGGTCACGGACGCGTATCACTACGACCCCTCGCTGGTCATCTACGGAGAGCTCGCTCGGCGCGGAATGCCTCTTTCGGTGGTCGCGCCACGCACTGGGATCATCGAGCTCGCGGACATCGAGGAGGCCATCGAGCCGACCACACGAATGATCGCAGTTTCCTTGGTATCCGCCGAGACCGGGTTTCAGCATGACTTGAAAGCCCTGTGCGCCATGGCCCATCGACGCGGCGTGCTCGTGTACGCTGACATCATCCAAGCTGCAGGCGCCGTCCCGATCGATGTGAAGGCTGCCGGCGTGGATTTCTGCTGCTGCGGCAGTTATAAATGGCTCATGGGCGACTTTGGCGCCGCATTCCTCTACGTTCGTCCGGACCGGCTTTCTCACCTCAAACGCGTGCAGGTCGGATGGCGGCAGATCCGTCGTCAGGTGACTCATGTCTTTCCCTTTGATCCCCCCGGCTCGCCGCTCGGTGAGTGGACGTTAGGCGCGGACACGGCGAGCAAGTTTGAAGTCAGCACGCCGGCCTGGGGTAGCCTCGCCTGCGATGTGCACGCGCTCGCGTACCTCCACTCCCTGGGAGTGGAGGCGATAGTGCGGCACCGCCAACCGCTTATCGAAAGGCTGCAGGAGGAGCTGCCCAAGCACGGCTTTCTGCCCATGACACCGCGCGACTCGACCGGGCCGATCGTGGTGTTCGCCTACCGAGGCGCCGCTAGGCGATTCGACGCCGCTCTGCGCGCAGCCCGCATCACCCTTTCGACCTATGAGAACCGCATCCGCATATCCCCGTCCGTGTACAACAACATGGATGACATCGATAGGCTATTGAGAGTGCTCACCACGTGACGGGCGGCCGCTCGTCGCCGTGTCAGCGGCACCGGCAATTTGCCACAGGGCCCGTGGCGGTCGTGGGTTATCGCTCCTCTGCGCGAGTCATGGGTTCGGCAGAACGGGTAATATGACCGAGCTCGCATCCCGAGCGTTGCGAAACACCCGCTGAGTCGCCTTCCGGTAATCCCCCGGCTTCGCGTTGAATATGTTCGACACGAATGTCTGTGGATTGCGATCGTATATCGGAAACCAGGTCGACTCGACCTGCACCATGATGCGGTGGCCCTTTTCGAAGACATGATCCACCATGGGCAGCTCGAAGCGGTAGTTCTCCACCTGCCCGGGTATCAGCGGTTCGGGCTTGTCGTACCCATGCAGGTACCGCCCCCGAAAGATATCCATGGAGACCCCGAGCTGATAGCCGGCTAGATCGGGCCCTTCAGGGTATTCCTCCGGATAATCGTCGATCAGCTTCACGACCCAGTCGCTGTCGGTGCCGGTCGTGGAGGCGTACAAGTCGACCTTCGGCGAGCCAAGAATGTGGACCGGGGCAGTGAGCGGCTGAGTGACGTAGGTAAGCACATCGGTCCGATCGGACGCAAAGCGCTGATCGGCGACCAGGGAGTGTTGCCAGTCGTTCGAGCCGAGGATGAGAAACGGTCGCGGCACAGACGGTACGGGCTTGGCGGGATCGGAGACGTACGAATCGCTTTGGTCCTTACCAGCGGTCGGATGGTGGTACGAGAGCTTGAAGCCAGCGCGTAGATAAAGAGGGACGGCCATCGTCGCCGGAACACCGGCAAATTTCTCCCACTGGTCCGCCCCCGTTGCATACGCCAGCAGCGCGGGAATCGAGATATGAGGCACACGCTCCTTTAGCGTCTCATCGAGGAAAGGCTTCAGATCGTTCCGGCGAAATTGCCGCGCGGTATCGCTGTCGAACCGTAATGCGCCGAGATGCCCCCCGGTAGACTCTAGCGCGCCCATATGTCGCCAGGGGCCGAGTGCAAGAAATACCTTGGTGTTGCCCCTGTCCTTGGGCTTCAAGGCCCGATATACGGCGGTTGCGCCATAGATATCCTGCTCGTCCCACTGACCAGCGACTAGCAACGTCGGCACCACGCGCGGATGCTGCGCCAGCAGCTTGTCGAGGGCTTGATCTCGCCACCAAGCATCATATGCGGGATGCTCCATGAGCTTGCGCACGTACGGGAACTGGTCGAGCAGATACTTGCGAATATAGTCTCCGGCCGATCCCGATCGCAGAAAGAGTGAATACGCATCCTGCGGACCCGAGGCGACTCTGCCCCCTCCGTTCCTGCCCGCCATGATGATGGGCACGACGACCAACGTGATCTGTCGAAACGCGCCATGATGAAACCAGTCATCGCCCATCCACAGGTCGACCATCGGGTTTACCGCGACTGCCGCCTTAAGCGCGGGATTTGGGTGGATCGTGGCCATCAGCGCCAGCCAGCCGTCATAGGAGCCACCGATAATCGCGACACGTCCGTTGCTTTGGGGCACGTGCCTGCTCAGCCACGCGATGGTGTCATAGGCATCTGTTGATTCGTCCACGGCAGTATGATTGAGCGGACCCCGAAGTGGCCGGTTGGCGACAAAGACGCCTTGGGATCGGTGTCGCCCACGAATGTCCTGAAACACGCGAATATATCCATTCTCGACAAACGGGGCGTTCCACGGCGAAAGATTTTCGCTCAACTTCTGACTCACGAACCTCTGCGCGCGGCTGTCCGCCCCGTAGGGAGTGCGTGTAAGCAGAATCGGCCCGGCCTTTGTCCCCTTCTTCATCAAAATGATCGTATCGAGTTTGACGCCGTCCCGCATCGGGATGAATACGTCGCGCCGGACGTAGTCCGCAAACGGTGTAATCGTGTTGTAATGGCTGATATCGTCCGGCGTCATCGGGGGTGTGCGTGTGCTTGCGTCCGCCTGCCAGCCGCCGGTTCCCGTCACCAGCAGGATGAGCGCTAAGGCGGCTGGTGCCATTCGGGTGTTCATCATTCTCATCTCCTCAACATCGCCATCGTGCGACGGACACGTACAGGCGGCGCGTGCGAACGTCGCCAGAGCATTACCGAGCTCCTTCCCAGACTTTGCTGCCAACATAAGTTATCCCGGCCGCCGTGCGTGTGGCCGTCAAACCGGTACCGATGAGTAGTCGATGGAGCGCCTGGGAGACCGTGAAATTGCCGACCACGGCATGACTGCGCCTACCCTTGACGGCGGCTTCGGAGAAAATGATCTGTTGGCGCGACACTTCGCCGAAGGCCCGCAGAGCGTCGCCCAATGCTTGCACCGGCAACTCGAACCGATAGAGTGCCTCTGGCGATTGCGCAACAGTGGGCACTGCAAGACTGAGCAATGCGGCGAAGATAATCGAGCCCACGAGTCCCGCCGGCCAGGCTCGCTTCATTGGTGTCCCCCCAATTCGGGCTGCCCCGGATGGAGCGACTCGAATTGCGATCTCAAATACGTGTTACGCGCGAGCGCGGAAAACCGGAATTCAATCTGCTCGTGGATTCGCCGGGATATCGTGTCGGGGCGCAAGAAGCGATATGCCATCGTGCCCTTGCCGCGCCTCGATGCCGAACGCCGCCGTAAGCCCCTGTACCAGGGCATTCGTGTCCCCGGCCCGGAAGACGCCCGATATTCGAAACCGAGCCGCCGCCGCGTCGCCGATGATGAGCGGCTCGTTCGCGTAGCGGTTCATGCGAGCGACCACGACATCGAGAGGTTCGTCCTTGAACACCAGCAGGCCGTGCTCCCAGGAGAGGGAACGCCGTGGATTGATCTGCTCTATGGAGACCGGTTGGATGCGGATTCCTGCAATGTTTTCGGCGGGAAGGATCAGCTCGTTTCCGGGTTTCAAGAAGTAGTCTGCCGGCAGGGGCTGCCGTCCGAATTTGAGCGGGCGCGGCGCAATGGCACCACTCGCCTTGAGCACTACCACATGTCCCTCGTACAGCACCACGCGGACTTCGTTGTCAATACGTTCGACGCTGAAAGACGTGCCGGTCGCGACCACCATCTTATCGCCGGCCACAACGGAAAACGGCCGCAACGGATCATAGGTATCATCGAATAGGGCGCGGCCCTTTTCCAGCCAGAGTTGACGCTCATTGCCCGAGTAGGCGACGCGCACGATGGTGTCGCCATCCAGTGCGATCTTCGACCCGTCGGTCAGCGTGATGACCCGGCGCTGGCCGAGACCCGTCGCATACACCTGCGGCATCAGCCACTGCCACAGACCAACGCCCGCCAATACGAGCAGCAGCGTTGCCGCGAAGGCCCAGCCGAGCCCGTGCAAAGGCGAGGCGCCGCGCCGGCGATCCATGGCGCGTCGAGCCTGCGCGAGCGCGGACTCTCTCAATGCGATGATCTCTGAACTCGCGGCGTAGTAGTCCACTGCGCGCCATGCAGCGACCACCTCTTCCAGTGCCTGGCCGTTGCGAGGATCGTCCCTCAGCCACGACACAAAGTCCTCTTGGCGCTTCTGCGGCATCGATTCGTCCATGAGGCGCAACGCCCACTCGCTCGCGCGAGCAACCCGGTCCTCGACGTTGGCATTGAATGGCGACATCACTCCGCTTCCAGGCACTCGCGCAGATGAGCAGTAGCTCGTATCACGTGCTGCTCGACCGTACGCACGGAGAGTCCCAGCATGTCTGCGATCTCCCTCTGGGTAATGCTCTCAAGCCGGGCGAGGATGAAAATGTTCCGGGTCCGCTCGGGCAGCTCGTTGAGAGCTTTGAGGACGACGGCGAGCGAGTGCCTCCCCTGCACTACGCGGTGCGGGTCGAGCTCCTCGATCCGGCTGGCCTCGAGCACCCCGAGCCCTGCCTGATAGGCGGCGCGCACCTTCAGCCGCCGGCTGCGATCGCGCAGCAGATTCGCCGCGATCTGAAAGATATAGGCGTCCGGCCCCCTCTCGTCGATAGAGGCAGCTCGTTCCGCGACTCGCATCAGCACCTGCTGGGTGAGGTCCTCGGCCTCGGAATGATCGTGAATCCGTCTGACAAAGAAGGCCATCAGTGCCGGGCGGAAGCGCCGGCTGATCGCGTTCACATCAGCTTCGGCCTCAAATGGTAAGGATGCCATCCTCCTCAGGTCCCCTGCTATATCCTAATACTTACGCACGACCGGGCGAATCCCCTACGACACACGCGCCGACTTGCGCGGTTCAGTACGAACGGTAGTCCATTTCATGGAGGATCGGGCCTCGTTTGGCGTTCCAGTTCGGAGAGACCCGGCCGGCAATCGCCGGAGCGCACCTCCTAAAGCCATCAAGGCGAGCCGACGGAAGCTGGCGAATCACGGCGTATCATCCCGTCTCACCGCAGCACACGATTTCCAGGATAGGAATGAGGGTAACTTTCCGCAGGGGCCTAAAAACACTCGTAGGATCAGCGGCTTACGAGTCAATTCGAGTCCAACCCGCCAACCCGGGGAGCCAATTTAATCAGCAAGTTGCAGTATTATAGTAGAGTTGATTCGAGATTACCTCGCCTAAGCTTTTGAGCGCTCGTCATCGAGTTCGAGTCCTAAACGCGGGTTCGGGTTCGAGTTTGCAATTCCAACACGCCAGCGGCGCATTGCAAGTTATTGATTCCGCTGAGTCGCGATTTTCCACCAAAGTGGTCGTGGGGGTACGTTTGGGGGTACGCCCGCCTCGATGAGGCGCCCTACCCCCACGTGTTGGTGGGTGCGGCGTGACCGTACCCCCAAGCCCCTATGCACACCTACCACCCACTCCGCCGCTCAACCGGTGTTATTTCCAGCGTTGATCACTCGAGGACTTCAAGATCAAGCGATCGAGCTGACGCCAATTGATAATCGACTGCATGAACGAGGCAGTATCGAGTGCCGGCTTCGTGCCCATAGCGGAAGTCGGGATTGGCCGCTTTGGAGAGGTAGAAGAGGTGGCTCGGTTTTTTCGGACACGACGATAAGTGGACGGACTGCTGTACATTCCCCCTGTGGAAGGAGCAGATCCGATGCGAAGACCGAGACGAAACCATTCCCCGACGTACAAGGCGCGCGTA
>JBOIAQ010000091.1:0-12359 GCA_050739115.1 Steroidobacteraceae bacterium
AGAAGCAGACCCATGGGGAAGTCAAGGGCCGGACGGGCTCGCTCACCGCGCTGCCGATCATCGAAACGCAGGCCGGCGACGTGTCGGCCTTCGTGCCGACCAACGTGATCTCGATCACCGACGGCCAGATTTATCTCGAAACGGAACTCTTCAACGCCGGCATCCGCCCGGCGATCAATGCGGGCCTGTCGGTGTCGCGGGTCGGCGGCGCCGCGCAGACCAAGATCATCAAGAAGCTCGGCGGCGGCGTGCGCCTGGCGCTCGCGCAGTACCGTGAGCTCGCCGCGTTCGCACAGTTCGCCTCGGATCTCGACGAGAGCACCCGTAAGCAGCTCGAGCGCGGCCGGCGCGTGACCGAGCTGATGAAGCAGAAGCAATACTCGCCCCTGACGGTGGCCCAGATGGCGGTGTCGCTGTTCGCGGTCAGCGACGGATTCCTCGATGACGTCGAAGTCAACAAGACGGTCGATTGCGAAGCCGCGCTGCACAGCTATATGCACGCCGAGCACCAGCCGCTGCTCGATCGAATCAACTCGAGCGGCGACTACGATGCGAAGATCGAGCAGGAGCTGCGCAAGGCGGTGACCGACTTCAAAGCCAACGCGGCGTGGTAATCACTGAGCTCGTATGCACAGAGCATAGAAATGCCCAGCTCGAAAGAAATCCGGTCTCAGATCGGCAGTATCCGCAACACGCAGAAGATCACCAAGGCGCTGGAGATGGTGGCGGCGAGCAAGGTGCGCAAGGCGCAGTTGCGGATGGCGGCTTCGCGCCCGTACGCCGAGATGATCCGCAACGTGATCGGCCATGTGTCCGAGGCTCATCCGGCCTACAAGCACCCATTCCTCACCGAGCGCGACGCGAAGCGCATCGGTTTCATCGTGGTCGCCAGCGATCGCGGTCTGTGCGGCGGCCTGAACGTCAACCTGTTCAAAACCGTGTTGGGCTCGCTGCGTGAATGGCGCGAGCAAGGCGCGGAAATCGACGTGACCCTCATCGGCACGAAGGCGGTGTCATTTTTCCACCGGCTCGGCTTCAACATCGTGTCTGAGGTGACCCAGCTCGGCGATACGCCGCATCTCAAAGATCTGATCGGGCCGGTCAAGGCGATGCTCGACGCCTATCGCGAAGGCCGCGTCGACCGGGTATTCGTCGCCCACAATGTGTTCGCGAACACGATGTCCCAGAAGCCGCGCGTCATGCAGGTCGTGCCGGTCGTGGCCGAGCACGACCCGCAACTGCAGCAGCGCTGGGACTACATCTACGAGCCGGATTCGCCCGATCTGCTCGATGGCGTACTGATACGCTATGTCGAGTCACAGGTGTATCAGGCCGTCGTCGAGAATCTCGCCTGTTTCCATGCCGCGCAAATGGTGGCCATGAAGAGCGCGTCCGACAATGCCGGCGAGATAATCGACGAGTTGCAACTGGCTTACAACAAGACGCGCCAGGCTGCGATCACCAAGGAACTGGCGGAGATCGTCGGCGGGGCCGCCGCGGTTTGAATATTCGCTTCATACGGTAAGTCAACATGCTAGACCGAACCAAGGTAACCACCGGCAGGATCGTGCAAGTCATCGGCGCCGTCGTCGATGTCGAGTTTCCGCGCGACGCCATTCCGGAGATCTACCATGCGCTGGTCCTCGAAGACAGCGGGCTCACGCTGGAGGTGCAGCAGCAGCTCGGCGACGGCATTGTGCGCACCATCGCGATGGGCGCCAGCGAAGGCCTCACCCGCGGCATGAGCGCGAAGGATACCGGCGCCCCGATCTCGGTGCCGGTCGGCACCGCGACGCTCGGCCGCATCATGAACGTGCTCGGCGAGCCGATCGACGAGGCCGGCCCGGTCAAGAGCGAGACGCGCTGGCCGATCCACCGCGAGGCGCCGAGCTTCGAGGAACAGGCCGGCAGCACCGAACTGCTGGAAACCGGCATCAAGGTCATCGATCTGCTGTGCCCGTTCGCGAAGGGCGGCAAGGTGGGCCTGTTCGGCGGCGCCGGCGTCGGCAAGACGATCACCATGCTCGAGCTCATCAACAACATCGCCAAGGCCCATTCCGGCCTGTCGGTATTCGCCGGCGTCGGCGAGCGCACCCGCGAGGGCAACGACTTTTACCACGAGATGAAAGAGTCGGACGTGCTCGACAAGGTTGCGCTGGTGTTCGGTCAGATGAACGAGCCGCCGGGCAATCGACTGCGCGTCGCGCTGTCGGGCCTGACGATGGCCGAATACTTCCGCGATGAAGGCCGTGACATGCTCATGTTCATCGACAACATCTACCGCTACACGCTGGCCGGCACGGAAGTCTCCGCGCTGCTGGGCCGCATGCCGTCGGCGGTAGGTTACCAGCCGACCCTGGCTGAGGAAATGGGCGTGCTGCAGGAGCGCATCACCTCCACCAAAAAGGGCTCGATCACCTCGATCCAGGCCGTCTACGTGCCCGCGGACGACTTCACCGATCCCTCGCCGGCGACGACTTTCGCGCACCTGGATTCGACCGTCGCGCTGTCGCGCCAGATCGCGGAGCAGGGAATTTACCCGGCTGTCGATCCGCTCGCGTCCACCAGCCGCCAGCTCGACCCGAACGTCGTCGGCGAGGAGCACTACGACACCGCACGCGCGGTGCAGAGCGTATTGCAGCGCTACAAGGAGCTGAGGGACATCATTGCGATCCTCGGCATGGACGAGCTATCCGAGGAGGACAAGCTCTCCGTGTACCGGGCGCGGAAGATCCAGCGCCTATTTTCGCAGCCCTTTACCGTCGCGCAGACGTTTACCGGACAGGAAGGCAAGTACGTGCCGCTGAAGGAAACCATCCGCGGCTTCAAAGGTATCCTCGCCGGCGAATATGACACGCTGCCCGAGCAGGCGTTCTACATGGTGAGTACCATCGACGATGCCGTCGCCAAGGCGAAGACGCTCAAGTAGCGCCGTACGCCGGAGAGAGCCGTGGCAGAGAGCTTCCAGAGCCGCGAGACCCTTCACGTCGATATCGTGAGCGCCGAAGGCGCGATCTTCTCGGGACCGGCGCGCATGGTATTCGTGCCGGCATCCCAGGGCGAGATCGGCGTCCTGCCGCGGCACGCGCCGCTGCTCACGATGCTCCAGCCCGGCGAGGTACGGGTACAGTCGCCGGACGGCGTCGAGCACCCATTCTATGTTGGCGGCGGCGCGCTCGAGGTGCAGCCGCATCGCGTAACGGTGCTCGCCGACACGGCGCTGCGCGCAAAGGACATCGACGAGGCGGCCGCGCTGGCCGCCAAGCAGCGCGCCGAGGAGACTCTGCGCACGAAGGTGAACAAGATCGAGCAGGCCGAAGCGCTCGCGGAGCTCGCCCAAGCGATGGCGCGGCTCAAGGTGCTGCAGCGACTGCGGAAGCTCCACGGCTGACCCGCCGTGGACGCCGGTCCGAAGAGTACTCACGCAAAGCTCGGCCCGCTCGCCGTCGTGATCCTCGGGGCCGGGCAGGGCAAGCGCATGCGCTCGGACCTCCCCAAGGTGCTGCAGCCGCTCGCCGGTCGGCCGCTCCTCCAGCATGTCATCGACATCGCGCGCGCGCTCGGGCCGGCCTCCCTCCATGTGGTGCACGGATACGGCGGCGATCGTGTGCGCGCGGCGCTCGCCGGCGAACCGGTCTCCTGGATCGAGCAGGCGGAGCAGCTCGGGACGGGACATGCCTTGAGGCAGGTTGCGCCGCACCTGGCGGACGGCGAGCGGGTGCTCGTGCTCTATGGCGACGTGCCGCTCATTCGCGCCGCGACGCTCGAGCGGCTGCTCGCGCAGGCGCCGCCGAGCGGGATCGCGATCCTTACCGTGAAGCTCGAGGACCCGAGCGGCTACGGCCGAGTCATCCGCGACTCGCGCGGCGGAGTGGGCCGCATCGTCGAGGAGCGCGACGCCACGAAGCGCGAGCTCGCCATCCGCGAGTGCAACACCGGGGTCCTGGTGGCTCCGGCGAAGCGGCTCCGGCGCTGGCTCGAGCGCTTGAAGAACGACAACGCACAGGGCGAGTACT
The DNA here is from genome assembly GCA_050739115.1 of Steroidobacteraceae bacterium. Classification (GTDB taxonomy): domain Bacteria; phylum Pseudomonadota; class Gammaproteobacteria; order Steroidobacterales; family Steroidobacteraceae; genus 13-2-20CM-66-19. The sequence goes on from JBOIAQ010000091.1 coordinate 4,017, forward strand.
ACCTGACCGATGTCATCGGCATGGCGGTCAAGGAGCGCGCGCGCGTGGTGCCGCTCCTGGCGGAGAGCGCCGAGGAAGCTTTGGGCGTGAACGACAAGGAGCAGCTCGCCCAGGTGGAAGCTGCGTACCGCCGCCAGCGGGCGGCCGATCTCATGCGCGCCGGCGTCACCGTGATCGATCCGGCGCGGCTCGACGTGCGGGGCTCGGTCGAGGCGGGACGGGACGTGACGCTCGACGTGAACGTGGTGCTCGAGGGCCTTGTGAGCCTCGGCGACCGGACTCGGATCGGAGCCGGCTGTGTGATTCGCGACAGCGAGATCGGCGCCGATACGGAGATTCTGCCGTACTCCGTGATCGACGGGGCGGTCATCGGCGCGTCGTGCCGCATTGGGCCGTTTGCCCGTATCCGGCCGACGACGGTACTCGATCGCGAGGTGCACGTCGGCAATTTCGTCGAGGTGAAGAACTCGCGGATAGGGCCGGACTCGAAGGCGAACCATCTCTCCTACGTGGGCGACGCGCAGGTCGGCGAGAGGGTCAACATCGGCGCCGGCACGATCATAGCCAACTACGATGGTGCCAACAAACACCGCACCGTGATCGAGGATGATGTGCACACCGGCTCGAACAGTGTGCTGGTGGCACCCATCACGATCGGGGCCGGCGCCACGGTCGCGGCGGGTTCGACGGTCGCGAACCAGGTGCCTGCCGGCAAGCTCACCATAGCGCGCGCACGCCAGACGACCATCGAGAGTTGGAAGCGTCCCACGAAGCAGAAGAAATAGCGTCGGCTGCTTGCCGCGCGCCGTGATCCGATTACGTTAGTTACAAGCAGACGTCTGATTTAACGTCTGCTTGAGCAGGTATCCTCCGCGCCGCTGGAATGCGCGTAGACCAATTGCCGTTTTGGCGAGATGGACGGTCATGACGATTGGGTGCCGACTCCCTTCGATTCCGCGGCGGCCCTGCTCGAGCTTCGTTCTATCGGCCTTACCGTGGCCGTCTCGCAGCTTTACGAGGGAGTGCCGTGAAGTGTCGGAGCGCTGCCGCGAGCCGCGGAGGTCCCCGGAGTTCTGCCGCTTACGCGCCCGTATAGCGTGGTTCGCTGGGCGAGCGGCCGACCGATGGCGGTGGTGCGCTTGCGCATCTCTTCGGCCGTCAGCTCCTGGCCGTTGATCCCGCCCGCCGCGCGGGTGATGGACTCGTTCATCAGCGTGCCGCCGAAATCATTCGCGCCGGCCCGCAGGCAGAAGGCGACGCCGTCGGCGCCCATCTTCACCCAGGACGCCTGGATGTTCGTGACATGGGGATGGAGCACCAGACGGGCGACCGCGTGCATCAGCACCGCTTCGGCGAACGTCGGCCCTTGGCGCGTGAGACCCTTCCGCCACATGGGCGCTTCCATGTGCACGAAGGGCAGCGGCACGAACTCGGTGAAGCCGCCGGTGGCCTGCTGCAGGGATCGCAGGCGCAGCAGGTGCCGCGCCCAGTGGCGTGGCTGCTCCACATGGCCGAACATGATGGTCGCCGTGCTGCGAAGCCCCACGGCATGCGCGGCGCGCATCACTTGCAGCCACTCCGCCGTCGTCAGCTTGTCGGGGCAGATGATCGCGCGAATCTCATCGTCGAGGATCTCCGCCGCGGTGCCCGGCAGTGTCGAGAGTCCCGCGAGGCGCAGCTTCGAAAGATAGGTCTCGAGCGACAGCCCCAGCGTGCGCGCGCCGTGCGTGATCTCGAGCGGCGAGAAAGCATGCACGTGCATATCCGGCGCCGCCCCTTTGACCGCGGCGACGATGTCGAAGTACGTTCGACCCGTGAAGGTCGGATGGATGCCCCCCTGCAGACATACCTCCGTCGCACCACGGTCCCAAGCCTCGGCCGTTCGCCGCGCCACCTCTTCCACATCCAGAAGGTAGGCGCTGCCCCGCAGCGACCGTGGACCACTTTTCGAAAAAGCGCAAAAGCCGCAATGATACAGGCAGATGTTGGTGTAATTGATGTTGCGGGTGACCACGTAGGTCACGGTGGGGCCGACGGTGTCTTCGCGCAGGGCATCGGCCGCGCGCAGTACGGCGCTGAGATCGGTGCCATCGACCTCGAAGAGCGCGACGACCGCTGCCTCGTCGAGATCCTCGCCCCGCTGCGCTCGATCGATGATGCGCTCCACGTGACGCGATGCGGCCACCGTCTTGACGGGCGCCGCCAGCCACTCCCGCGCCGACGGGGGCACCGGATCGCCGGCGCCCGCGTGCCAGCTCTCGGTGCGCGCGCGGCCGCGGCTGTCGCAGCGTCTCACGACTGCGCTGCGCAGCGATCCGTCCACCCATCGGTCTGCTGCACGCGCATGTCGCGGCGCGATCGCCAGCCGCTCGAGCAACACTCGTCCGGCGGCGCGCGTCTGCGCCGCGAGCGCTTCCAGTTGTGGCCACGGCGACTCGGGGTTGACGTGATCGGGGGTCAGTGGGGACACACCGCCCCAGTCGTTGACACCCGCCCGGATGAGCGCGCCGAGCGCACCCGCTCGCAGGTTGGGCGGCGCTTGGATCGACATATCGGGACCCAGGAGCAATCGGGCCACGGCGATCGTCCACAGGTGCTCTTCCAGTGGTGGCTCGGAAGCATGCGCCATGCGCGTGCCCGGCTTGGCGCGAAAGTTCTGGATGATGACTTCCTGGATGTGACCGAAGCGGCGGTGGAGCGAGCGGATGGCAAGCAGCGCCTCGATCCGCTCGCGGCGCGTCTCGCCGATGCCGATGAGCAGTCCGGTCGTGAAGGGAACCGCCGCTTCACCTGCGGCCTCGAGCGTCGCGAGTCGGACCGAGGGCCGCTTATCCGGCGAACCCCAGTGCGGACCGCCCCGCGACGACAGGCGCTCCGAGGCGGTCTCGAGCATGAGGCCCATGGAGATGCTGACGCGGCGAAGCTTTTCGATGTCGGCGCGCGTCATGACGCCGGGGTTGAGGTGCGGCAGCAGGCCGGTCTGCTTCTCAACTTCGCGGGCGACGGCCGCCAGGTAATCGAGGGTGCTCTCGTAGCCAGCCTCCTCGAGAAAGCGGCGCGCCGCGCCATAGCGCAGCTCGGGCTTATCGCCCAGCGTGAAGAGCGCCTCCTGACACCGGGCGGCGGCGCCCGCTCGCGCGATGGCCAAGGCCCGCTCCATCGTCAGGAATGGAGAGGTGAGGGCGCGTGGTGCCTTGGCGAAAGTACAGTAGTGACAGACGTCGCGGCAAAGTTGGGTGAGCGGAATGAATACCTTGCGGGAGTAGGTGACCGCGTGCCCGTGACCGGCCAGCGTCAATTCCTCCGCTGCGGGGAGCAATTCGGCCGGATCGAGATGCTGCAGACGCTCGGTATCCTCGTACGCGCGCAGGTCCTCCAACTCATCGAGATCGAAGGCGAGGCCGGGAAGTCGGATGACGGCAGGCCTGAACCCGAGCACCGCCGCCTGATGCAGGTGTTTCGCGAAGCTCCCAGGTCCGAACTCGAGCTGCAGCGGCAACGGCAGCGGCGCGCAGAGCGCGTTGGTTCCAGTGCCGCGATGGTCGGGTGCGATGGCGATTCCGCACGCTCTCGAGCCTTCGATCAGGGCGGTGACCTCCTCGCTGCGCAGCCGGGGAAGGTCGGCATGCACGATGAGTGCGCGCGTCGCGCCGCACGCGGCAGCCAGCCGCGTCGCATTCGTCAGCGCCTCGTTGAGGCCACTGCCGCTATCCGCGAGCCTGACGATCTCAGGCGCCAGGCCGTCGTGATCACAACCCACGACCGCCACCCGATCGATTTCGGGTGTGTCCCTCAGAGCCCCGAGGACGTGGGTGAGCATGGATCCGACGAGCACCCCCCGCTCCTCGGGCGCGAGCCGGAGGGCGAGCCGCGATTTGCCCTGGCCGCGGGGCTTGAGGGCCGTCAGTGACCAGCAGCTCATGCGCGGTGACCTCGTGTGGTGGGTGGAAGGGCCGAAATCATAGCGCGCGCGCGGCGCATCGGCGCTAGAGTCAGCATCCCGGCAAGCTGCCGCATAAGCCTATTCTCCTCATAATGCGCAAATCCATCATTCGAGCTGTGCGCTCATACCTGAGCGCAATCGCGATACCTCTCCTTGTTCTGTCGACGGTGAGCGCCTCACCGGCCGAGGATCTGCACACCGGCACGCTGCCGCCGATCCGCCATGTCTTTCTCATCGTGCTGGAGAACAAATCCTTCAGCGAAGCCTTTGGCCCGAACGGCGCCGCGCCCTATCTCGCCCGCACCCTCCCTGCGCAAGGAGCACTCCTCGAGAACTACTACTCGACTGGCCACTGGAGTCTCGACAACTACATCGCCATCGTGAGCGGCCAGGCACCGAATCCCGCGACGCAGCAGGATTGTCCGCAGACGACCGAGTTCAAGTCGAGTGGCGCCCCCGATGCCGAGGGCGAGCTGCCCGGCGTCGGCTGTGTGTATCCGCCGAGCGTGAGGACAGTGGCGGATCAGCTCGAGCAGGCGCACCTCACCTGGAAGGGCTACATGGAGGACCTCGATGTCGACGCGGCGCGCGATCGGCCCGCCACCTGCACCGTGGCCCGGATCGGCCGCACGGACCTTACGGAGCGTGCGAGCGGCGATGACGAATACGCCTCCAAGCACGACCCCTTCGTTTACTTCCATAGCATCCTCGATCACCCGAAGCGCTGTGCCGCTCACGTGGTGAATCTCGAGGTGCTGACCACCGACCTGCGCAGCATCGCGACGACGCCCAACTACTCCTTCATCACTCCCAACCTCTGCCACGACGGGCACGATCCGCGCTGTTCCGATGGCGCACCCGGCGGGCTGGCGGGCATCAACGGCTTCCTCGAGAAGTGGGTGCCGCGCATCACGCGCTCCCCCGCGTTTCGCAAAAATGGGCTGCTGGTGATCACGTTCGATGAGTCAGACGGCTCGCCGCCGGATGGCTTCGATGCCTGCTGCGGGGAGAAGCCCCTGCCGGGGGCGCTGGAAGCACCGGGATTTAGGGGACCGGGGGGCGGCAGAGTGGGGGCGGTGGTGTTATCGCCCTTCATCCGACCGGGAACCGTGTCAACGGCGTCCTACAACCATTACTCGCTGCTGCGCACGGTCGAAGACATCTTCGACGTCGGGCACCTCGGCTATGCGGCGGAGCCGGATCTGCACGCGTTCGGTGCGGACATATTTACCCGCTATCGCACTCGGCCCAGCCGGAGATAATTCACGAGAGCCAGGAGGACCACGGCGCCGAGCAGGGAGACGGCGACCGCAGTCACACTGAAGTAGCCCCGATCCGGTGGGCTGGCAAAAAGCGGCTCGAGGAGCCACTCCGCCAGGAGTGCCCCCAGGGTGCCCGCCGCTGTGCTCACTGCCACACCCCGGTCGAGCCCGGATCGCATGATGAGGCCGCCGAGGTAACCGATGACTACAGCGAGGGTCAGCCAGACAAGAAGGCTCATTCAGCGCCTCGGCGCGGGCTTGCCGCGGAATAGGGGGCTACGGCTACGCTGAGCACCAAGCGTGCCTGGCCAGGCTCGCGCCTTCGCAGAGCCGGGGGCCCCCTGGGGTGGAAATTGAGGCAAACTGGCGCTCTTCGAGGCATCCCAGGGCCCGGCCATATGTGCGGAATTGTCGGCGCGATCGCGGAGCGCAATGTCGTCCCCATCCTCATGGAGGGCCTGCGGCGCCTCGAGTACCGGGGCTACGACTCTGCGGGCATCGCCGTGCTCAACGGCACTGGCCACCTCGCCCGGTTGCGCACCGTCGGCAAGGTGCGGATGCTCGAGGACGCCCTCGAGCGCACCCCCACCAGCGGCAATCTCGGGATCGCCCATACCCGCTGGGCCACCCACGGGGTGCCGAGCGAGCGCAATGCGCATCCGCATGTTTCGCTCGACGGCCTCGCGATCGTCCACAACGGCATCATCGAGAACCACGACGAGCTGCGCGCCGAGCTCGTGCGCTGCGGCTACAAGTTTGTCTCGGAAACCGACACCGAGGTGGTCGCGCACCGGATTCACCACCACCTCGAGACACTGGGTGACCTTTTCAAGGCGGTGCGCGCCACCGTGGTGGAGCTCGAGGGCGCTTACGCGCTGGCGGTGGTGAGCGAGAAGGACCCGGAACGCGTCGTGGCCGCGCGCCAGGGTTGCCCCGTCGTCATCGGGCTCGGTGTGGAGGAAAACTTCGTCGCTTCCGATGTCGCGGCGCTCCTGCCGGTGACCCGCCACTTCATGTTCCTCGAGGAAGGCGACGTCGTCGAAGTGCGCCGCAGGTCGGTGCGCATCATGGACGCCAACGGCAACACCGTCGAGCGAGCGGTGCACGAGAGCGAGCTCGACGCCGATGCGGCCGAGAAGGGACAGTATCGCCATTTCATGTTGAAGGAGATCCACGAGCAGCCGCGCGCCATCGCCGACACGCTGCAGGAGCGGGTAGCCAACGGACGGCTGCTCGAGGCCGCGTTCGGCCCGGCAGCGGCCGAAGTATTCAAACGCACGGCGGGTGTGCACATCGTAGCCTGCGGCACGAGCTTCCATGCCGCCGCGACCGTGCGCTACTTCATCGAGCAGATCTGCCGGATTCCCTGCGCGGTGGACATCGCGAGCGAATACCGCTATCGCAATCCCCTCGTGCCGCCCAACTCCCTGTTCGTCACCATTTCCCAGTCGGGAGAAACCGCCGACACCCTGGCGGCTCTGCGTCTCGCCAAGGAGTCCGGCTACCTCTCGAGCCTCGCCATCTGCAACGTGCCCGAAAGCTCTCTGGTGCGGGAATCGGAGCTCGTCATGCTCACTCGCGCGGGCCCGGAAATTGGTGTGGCTTCGACCAAGGCGTTCACGACCCAGCTGGCGGCGTTGTCCATGCTCGTGATCGCGCTCGCCCGGCGCCATGGGGCCGATGCCGAGCGCGAGCACGGCCTCGTGACGCGTCTCGTCGAGCTCCCGTCCCTCATCGAGCGGACGCTCGCGCTCGATCCCGTCATCCATCGGCTCGCTGAGCGCTTCGCCGACAAGCACCACACCCTCTTCCTCGGCCGTGGTGCCCTATACCCCATCGCGATGGAAGGGGCGTTGAAGCTGAAGGAAATTTCCTACATCCACGCCGAGAGCTATCCCGCCGGGGAGCTCAAGCACGGTCCCCTCGCCCTGGTCGATGCCGACATGCCGGTCATCGCCGTGGCTCCCAACAACGATCTGCTCGAGAAGCTGAAATCAAACCTGATGGAAGTGCGCGCGCGCGGCGGCGAGCTCATCGTCTTCGCCGACCCCGAGTCAGGATTCCAGCCGAGCGACGGCGTCACCGTCATCGAGATGCCGAAGCACGTGACCTATTTCCAGGCGCCGGCCGTCTACACCGTTCCCCTGCAGCTCCTCGCCTACCACGTCGCCATCCTCAAGGGCACGGACGTCGACCAGCCGCGCAATCTCGCCAAGAGCGTGACGGTGGAATAGCGCTGCTTCATCAGGCACGACGCATGAGGCACCCGCCGGCCAATTTGCCAGATCGGAATGTCGTGTACCGGCGCCAAAAGCGGTGGTTCCCGGGAGAGAATTGCTTCAGCGATGAGGACATCCGGGCCAACAACACGGTCGGCGCATGCCTTTTCGCATTTTATCAAGGCCCACTTCTATGCGGCGGTTCCGGGTCTCGTCTTTCTTAGCGGATGTGACCCAGCAGATCCACTCATTGCGTGCTAGGGGGGTAATGCTCGCCCATAGCTCCGTGACAATTACGTCAGACTCGACCGCTTTGCGAAAATCTGCGGGCATCCTGTGCACCGTACCGGAAGCGATCGGTTGTCGAGACATGCTTCCAGGAGTCTACAGGCCATTAGCCGTTCGGCAAATCTGCCGCCGAATCTCCTGTTCGCTCGCCAAATTGGCACCCACATCAGCGGTCACCCACGAACCTGGCCTGCGGGCCAGGCTGGGTTTCTCTGCCGCTACGGCCGGGACGGCCCCAATCCGCCACTCAGATCATCGCTTAAGCTTCCCATTGGCGGACGGTCGCCAGAGCCGAGCCCTACGGAGTCGGGCTCTCTTTCGCCGCGACGGGATATGAGACGGCCGCAGCGAGCCGGCATGACCGCCCGTCAGCGTCCTCTAGCTTGGCGTTTCTCGCGCTTTGCCGCGCGCTTCTCGTCGAAGGTCTTCGCCGGCTTCTTCTTCGTCTGCTTCTTTTGATCAATGTTTTTGCTCACAGGATTCTCCTGCTTTGAGGGAATTTCAATTATACGTCTCTAACTAACTACAGACCTCCTGACATAGCCCCTTTCCGCGGCTGAAATCCGGGGCTTTTGTCCGCCGGGGGTGGGAACCAATACCTGTCCGGTTTTTTGGCTTGGCGGTTCGTAAG
>JBOIAQ010000092.1:0-12082 GCA_050739115.1 Steroidobacteraceae bacterium
GCATCCCGATTACTGCGGCACCTCCGGCCGATGACGTGCCCCCGGCCCCGCGGCGCCCCGGGGGCGTTCCCGTCGCGGGAGATTACCTTTTGCGTAAGGGGAGTGAGCGGCCCTGTGCTGATGAATCTGTTCATGCATTATTGCTTTGACCGCTGGATGCAGGAGAAGCACCCGTACTGTCCCTTTGCTCGTTATGCTGATGATGCCGTGGTGCATTGCAGCTCCGAGAAGCAGGCGCAGTGGAAGCTGCTGGCGATCGGGAAACGACTGGAGGAGTGTGGGTTGCGGCTGAACCTGGAGAAGTCGGCCATTGTGTATTGTAAGAGCAGTGATCGCCGCGAGGCGCACGCGTGCAAGCAGTTCACCTTTCTCGGCTACACCTTCAGACCGAGAGCGGCGAAGGACCGCTACGGGAAGCTGTTCCAAAGCTTCCTGCCTGCCGTGAGCCCGGAGGCTCTGAAGAAAATGCGACGCACGATCAGGAGCTGGAAGCTCTCACGACAAACCTCCGTCAGCATTGGACAGCTGGCGGCCCAATACAACCCGACCTTGCGCGGATGGTTGAACTACTATGGTCACTTCTACAAATCGGCTCTGCACAGAGTCTTCGTTCACTTCGAAGAGGCTCTGGTGCGGTGGGCACGCCGTAAATACAAGAAGCTTCTGCGGCACGAAGGCCGCAGCTATCAGTGGATATGGCGGATTGCAAGAAGACAGCCGGGGTTGTTCATCCATTGGCGTGCTTATGGCCGCGCTGCCGGTCGGGCGATGGGAGCCGTATGACGGGAGACTGTCACGTACGGTTCTGCAAGAGGCTGGGGGTGTAACTCCCCCGGCCTACTAACCACACCCGAGCGAACTTGAGCGTCAGTCTTCGGGTGACTGCTGACGCTTGCGAGCGACACGCCGTTGGCGCGGTGTTGAGCCAACTATAACCTGCCGCGACATGCTACGGTTGACCGGCTCCCAACTCGCTCGCCGGCTTCGATCCAAGCCGCTGAATTACTCCCACCTCAGCTGTTACAGTCCACTGATAGCATAGGCGCCACCGACGAGAACAGCTCGGAGTTGAACAAGCTCAAGCTCACGATTTGCGGAGCGTCACCAGCGAGCCCGGCATTTTCTGCACCGTAGCGCTTCCGCGCTCACGTGGAGCATCATGGCGCATGTGGTCCAAGTGGGGCTCAAGAAGCAGCCTTGATCCCAGCCCCTAGAAAGGCTGCGCCGCTTCGGCCGACCCGCGGCGCGCGCGAGGCGGTGATGTTTCTCGTGCTCATCGCGGTGACCACACTCGTTTTCGCCGTCACGCCGCTCGACATCATCGCCGCGCGCCTCTTCTACAGTCCTCTGCCACAGGATCACTGGCCGCTGGCCGTCCGCCTTCCCTGGTCGGTGCTCTATCGCCTCGCGCCGTGGATCACGGCATCGCTCGTGATCGGCGCATTCGCCGGGCTTGCTGTCGCACTCCTACGTGGCCGGCCCATGTGGCGCCGATACGCCGTGTTCGTGCTCCTGAGCGTTGCGCTCGGTCCCGGGCTCATGGTCAACGCTGTCTTCAAGGACCATTGGGACCGGCCGCGCCCGCGTGACATCGTGCAATTCGCTGGTCTGTCGCACTACACGCCTGCGCCACTTCGCGGCGAGGGCGGCGGGTCCTTTCCCTGCGGGCACTGCTCGGTCGGGTTTCTTTACGCGCTCGGGTTCTGGATCTGGCGGCGGCGCCGACCGGTGTGGCCTCGGGCCTCACTCGCGACGGGGCTCGCGACGGGTACCTTGCTCGGTATTGGACGGATGGCCGCCGGCGGACACTTCCTCTCCGATGTTGTCTGGTCGGCGCTGCTCGTGCTCGGGTTGGCGCACGTGCTCTATTACTATGTGCTGCGGATTCCGCAGCATGAGGCGGCGGCGGCAGCTTCGTACATTGCCGCCGCAGACGAAGTGCCCCCGCGCCGGCTGCACTGGAGCGCAATCCTTGCGGTGCTTTGCGGGCTGGTGGTCCTCGGCGCCCTGTTCGTCGCCCCGCACGGCAGCGGGCTGTCTCAGACACTCGAGCTCTCGTCTCTACCCCGTGCGCCGCGCGAGCTCCTCGTGACCGCGCGGGTCGCCAATATCGAGGTCATTCTGGGTGACGGGCCGGCCATCGCGAACCCACCCAGAATCCTGGTGACCGGACGGTTGCATGGCTTTGGCTTGCCCACGAGCCGCCTCGCGAGTGGCTTTCGCTTCGACCCGTCACGGGCCCTGCTCGAGTATCGGATCGAGCAGCGCGGCTGGTTCACCGACTTGAGCGGGAACGTGATCGTTCGGCTTGCGCCGCGCGGCCTCAAACGGATCACCGTGCAAGTGGGTCGCGGCAACATCCAAGTTACCGATCTGACTTGCTCAGGTGTGGTCCGCGGCGGTGCGCTGCAGCTGGTATTGCAGACCGCAGCCGGACACGTCCAGGAGCTCTCGAGACCACGCTGTGCCAGGGCCTTTCGCGAAGAGCGGCGCAACGACGGCTGAGCCTTGAGCCTGCCGCCGTGCGCGGCGCTGCCACCCCCTGTCAAGTTCCCGCACCAAGCGCTACCGCGAATGTGAGTTCTCCGCCGCCCGGGAGCGGAGAGAAGCCAATGCGCTCGCGGCTGTCATCGAGGCCCATGAAGGTGTCGGTGAAGAACTCGGCGCAGAAATTGCCCATCGCCATGCCGGCCAGCGTATCGGAGGGATAATGCCAGTCGCCTTCCACGCGCGCCCAGGCAGTTGCAAAACTGAGTGCGTGCAGGCTCGCATCGAGCGCTTCGCGCGTGTCCCCGTCCATCGGAATTTCCTGCAGGTTGAGGGTCGCGAGGCGCGTATAGATGGCAGATGCCGCCGAGTGACCGGAAGGGAAGCTGTGATCATTCGCGCCGTTCGGCCGCTCGCGGCTGACGAGGTGCTGCAGCGCCGTCGTCGACTCGATGGCCGTGGTGGCCGCGGCAAGATTTACTAGATAGCCCTTCGCCTTATCAAGGAGCCAAGCGCCCCCGACATCGCCGCTGGGGGTGAACAGTACGGTCGCGATGTCGACGCCCACGGATGCGCTGCGCAACCTGTCGCTCCAGAGGGTGGCGTTCGCTTCCGAGCCGAATATGGGGTTGTGTGTCCGACCCCAGCGGGAGATCCGGTGATCAAAGTTATCTACTTGAAGCGCCGCGGCACCGGCAATCGGTGCCCATACCCAGGGATCCGTGGCGGCACGGACAGCCGCGGCGCGGACCTGGGCCCAGCCGGGCGTGAGTGTCACGTCGCCGCCCCAACGATGACCATTGGGAAGCGTCGCGCAACCGGCGAGCGACAGGGCCGTCAGCACGGCAACTGCCGGAAGCGCGCGCATTCAGAATCTCTTGTAGAAACCCACCGAGACTCCACCGGGAAGAATCTCAACGAGCAGTGGCACCTTGCGATGCGCCGCCCAGTATCCGAATCCTGAGCCGAGGAGCCACCCGGCGATGATGTCCGACTGCCAGTGCGCCTGACTTTTCATCCTGGCATAGCCGTCGTAGATCGGCAGCAGCTCGAGCGACCAGATCCAGGGGTGCTGGCGGTAGTAGTCGAGAATGAAGGGTGCCACCCAAGCCGCCTGCAAGGTCTCCTCGCCGCTCGGAAAGCTCTGATCATGGCCTTGGAACCAGGCATTGGGATTGTCGCCCTGGATCGGCCGCGCGCGCCTGAAGGCGTATTTCAGCACCTGCGCGCTCAGGCCGGCCAGCACGGCGGAGTCGGCGGACCGCCAGAACGTGTGGCCGAGCTGGTTATCGTTCCCGAGGACGAGGGCGCCCGCGGCAATAAATACCACCGAGCCGACCTCCAGTCCGGTCTGGGCGTTGCGGTTGAAGATACCGGTATCGCCCCTGCCCAGCTCGTAATCGATCCCGAAAAGGCCGCCGCCGGCGTGCGCGATGGCGGGTAGGAGCGTCAGGAGCAGGAGCAGCGGAGCCGCGAGCAATGTGGAGCGGGAGCTGCGCACGGACACGAAGACTCGGGTCATGACGGCGCCACCTCGACAGTGGATCGCTCCATCATAAACTTTGCACCGCAAAGTTAAAAGCTGTAGGCGAGCATCACGCCCCCATGCAGCGGGACCAGCGAGAACTCGGAGTTCTCATCCTCATCACGCTGTTCGCTGCGGTTCATGACGAAATGCGCGCTAGCCGTGCCGAGAGCCGCGCCGGCCACGGTGTCGGAAAGCCAGTGCGCGTTGTGCTTCATGCGCAGGTATGCGGTGCCGATGCCCACGCCGTAGCCGATCACGCGGCGGACCCAGCGGAACTCCGGATTGCCGGACTCGGCGAGCACGGTGCCGACGGCGAAGGCCAAAGTGGTGTGCTCGGAGGGGAAGGAGCCGCCGCCGCTGAACCAGTGGTTGGAATCGGTGGTGGTATCGGGACCCGGCCGCCGGATGATGTACTTGAGCGCGTACGCGCTCGCCAGGCTGAGTCCGCTTGATTCGAACATGTTCCAGCCTTCGCCCTCACCGGCGTGACTGCCGATCAGTGACGCGTAGCCCCAAGTACCGAGCAAGAGGGCGGCGGCGGGCAGCGCGTCTGTGAGCTCGCCGGACTCTTTCGGTCCGAGAGGTGAGCTCGAGCCCTGGTCGAAATGCGTGCGGACCTGGGAATCGTAATGGTGAGCGATGGCGATCGCGGCGAGCGCGCCGCCGAAATACTCCCAATCGCGGCCGTTCCAGTGCAGCGGGGCGGTGTAATACGTCTCCGCGTCCTCGAGCTGCGAGCGACGAGCCCCTTTCCTGGCGCCGGATACTCGATCGGCGAGCCGGACTGCGTGGGTGCGTAGGACACCTGTTGCGATTGGTCCGTCCCGTCGGGTGGACCCGCTTGTTGAGCATGCGCCGCCGGCATGGCGCAGACGAAGGGGAGGAGGGCCTCAAGGAGCAGGGCACAAGCAGCGCCGGTTCGTATGCTCATCCGTAAGGCGATCCCGGGCAAGGCTGCCGCTGTCGTCGGCAGGGCCCTCGGGAGCCGTCGACCTCGGGACGCCGGAATGCCGCAGTACGAACGGGTGGCATAAAGGTCATGACGGGGTTGCCCTCTCGACAGAGGGTCATTTCCATCATAAGCTTTGTATCGCAAAGGTCATACTTTGTGGCAACTCCGGAATAGCGCGATGCTGTTCACGCGAACCCGATCGCGTGCGACGGGCGCGTTTCTGGTTGTCATTCGGCTTTGCACCCACCGCCGCACGCTGGTCCGAGGAGGTTCAGGCGGTGCCGCATTGAGCGGTGGGACGGACCAAATTAGCTGCGTGGGGATCCCGTTAGAGCGTCGAGAGCCGACTCGGTATCGAGCGCGTCGGTCGCGTCGAGCAGAACCCGCTCGAGCACCGCAAGGTACTCGAGAAAGCGTCTGCGGCCCGAGGAGGTAAGCCGACACGTCGTTTGCGGCCGGCCCGGTCCGATATCCCGGATGACTGTGACGAGCTTTGCAGCGTGCAGCACTTGCAGGTGGCGACTGAGGTTGCCGTCCGTCAAGCCGCAGAGCTCCAAGAGCTCCCCGAACACGAGACCCTTCGGGTGAGCGAGGAGCGAGGTGAGAATGCTCAGGCGCGCGCGCTCGTGGATGACCCTATCCAGTCCGTCGTAAGAGAACCGGTGCGGTCGTTCCCGCTTCGACTTACGGGAGCTCATTCGTCTCCCGATAGCCGAAGCGGAGCACGGCTGCAACGAGGAGCTGGCCAATGCCAAACGGTACGCCCATCGTCCACGGTGCAAGGGCGCTCCCGCTGTCTCCGCGCGCGAGCAAGAGCAAACCACTCGTGAGATACCATAACCCCACTGCGAGCATCGGGCGTGGAAGAAGCCTACAGGACGAGAATACACCGAGGCTGAATATCACCTGCCACAGGCCCGGGAGCATCCATACATTCTGTGGTGAATCGCGCGCGACCACCACGGTGAGCAGCAGTCCGGCGACGATGGCCGGGAGGAACTCCTCACCTGCAGATCGAAGCATCGTAGGCGCGAGCGTAAAATGGGCGCGCCGCGCTCGAGAAATGGTCTCTACGCTGATCAGGATCAACGACAATGCTGCGGTGGCCACCCAGAGCGTCAGGTATGCGCCAGGGTGGTGCTCGGGATCGCCTACCCACGCCCCTTGTGCAGCAGCAGCGATAGCCGCCAACACGCCCGTGCCCGCCAGCGTCACAGGCCCGTAGCCGCGAAATTGCGTGGCGCGAGCGACCTGACCCCGGATCGCTTCGATTTCCGCTAACGCTTTGCGCAGCTCTCTCATATTTGCAGCCCGCATCAATTATGGTGGCACAAAGCACGCTGGCGTGCATCGGCGTCCGGAATCCACAGAACGAAGGAGGGCAGGCACTTCCATGTTTCTCCAGGCTCAGGAGCAACGGCAGGGGGCCTTTTGCCGTTTCAGATAGGGCCGTTCCCCTTGAACCACTCCCGTCCGTTCTTCCTCGCCCGCGGCCTTTATTCCCTTGCCACCGCCTAGCTCAGACATACGCGGGTGATCATATCGCCCGCGCGCTCCGCGACCTCCGCGGCGGCTTTGAAAGCGTCGGTCCGGAACAGGAACCCGCCATGGGGCCTGTCGGCCGCGTGTCGATTCCCCCCCGGCGGCTCAAGCGCCGACACGGCACATGTCCGTATAGCGCGCCGTCGGCCGGCGTAATTGGCAGCGAGGAGCCCTTTCGTCCCCGAGCGCTCATCGCAGAGACATCACCACCCGTTGATCCCTCCAGGCGATTTGCCATATGCAGACCGTTGACTCCGACGGTCACCCATTTCCGGCAAGTAGTCAGGAGCCGGCGCGGTCTCGAATGCGCAGGGTTGAAAACCGGCACATCGGAGCATGGTAACGAAGGGGTAGGTCTCCGTGTCGTATCGAGCGCAATAGCCGGCGTCAGCCGGGTCTGGCCCGAACGTGAACCGGGTGCAGTTCGCGCAGAGATGAAGACGCCCGCTTCGGAGGGCCGCACGCCAGTCCTCGAGTCCGGCTGCGTCACGAGCGGCGAGGATCGCCCGACGGCGCGCCTCGACTGCCTCGCCGGAGACTCGCGCGGCGCGGCCCTCGGCACTCGCGGAGGCAAAATGCTCTTCCGAGGAACCTGCAAAACCAGCAGAAGAGCTTTTGCTGGTTTTGCAGGTTGCCAGGTCGGGGGTTTTGTATTTCTCGCGCACGCGATCGAGGACGCTCATGCTCGCTCCTCCCTCGCAAGCACGGCGGGGTTCAGCCAGTAGAGGGTCCGCGGGCGCCCGGGTGTCGGTTCTTGGGACTCCTGAAGCCAGAGATGATCGATCAGCACCTGGAGGGCGGCGGAGGCCTCGTCGCGGGTTGAAAGACCGCTCCAACCGCGGTTGTAGACCTCGCGCAGACTGAAGCGCGGTCCGATGTCACCGGCCTTGATGCGCTTCGACAGAGCCCGGGCAGCATCCATGTCCGGGCTGATGGCCGGGGCGTAGATCCGGCGGGCGTGGGTCTCCAGGTACTCCGCCCAGGCGATCGCGCGTACGAGGGCCAGGATGTCCACCGGGCCCTCGGTCTTCTCGGTGAGGTGGATGAGGAGCGCCAGACTCGGCACGAGCGAGCGATACTTTGCCAGATGCGCCTCCAGCGCCGGATGCTCATCACCCGTACGTAACCGCCGCTCGAGGTCTTCGCGCCACCGGTCGAACAGGGCCTGGGCTTCGTCGCTGAATCGAAACACCGGAATGCTGCCGGCATCGATACTCGGAATTCCATCCACCATCCGCTCGAGCCGCTCCACGATCGCCTGCACCTCCTCCTGCGCGTCACGATCGGGCGGACGATCCACATTGCGCCAATCGGGCGACAGGTCCGGCCAGACCGCCAACTGAAACCGTTGGAGGAGCCCATCATCGCCGGCGCCGCGCAGGCCGCGTACGATGTCCGACAGCGGCCCCGGCTGAATGCTCCCGAGGATCGAAAGGCACACTCCCGCGATGTGCAGTGTCCCGCGCCCAATCCGGTCATAGGTGAAGGCGCCGTCGCCGTTCCAGCATTCGAGGTAGAAGGCGCGATCCGCTTCGTGGCCTTGCCGCTCGAGGTTGCGAAGGAAACCGCTGAGCTCGTCCCGATAAAGCAACACGCCCGAGGGGTTCTCGTTCAGGATTTCGCCCAGCTTCTCGACAGTCGTGTCGTTAACGAGGTAGCGCCGGCAGGTGGGCTCCGCGCGCTCGCGGCTCAGTGCTTCCTCTGCGCATTCCTCGGCGGCCGTCCGGTTGCCGGCCTTGAGCATCTTGCGGACGGCCTCTCGGGTGACGCGCTCCGCTTCGGCGGCGACGAGGAGGCCGGCCTGATGCTCCATCTGCTGCTGCTCGAAGAACTCAACGGCTCGGGCCTCGAGGACTTGCAGCGGCCGTATCGCATCGGCGAGTGCAGGGCTTTTCATGCTGCCGGGCCGTCCGATCACGACGCCCCAGAGGTTCGGCACGACGATCCAGTCATCCGCTCGTTTCGGGGCGATACCGAGTCGGCGCCCGATCACGGATGCGAGCACGACCAGCATGGTCACGGCCGGAAAGTCCGGCGGACACTGCATGCGCTCGGCGATGTCCTCGACTCTGCGCCGCAGCACCGGCGGGAGCAGGTCGTAATCGAACGGCTCAACCGGGGGCAATCCCTCTGGCAGGGGCAGTGGCTCCGGCCAGGCCGATGGCAGGAGGCCGTAACCTTCGGCCTCGCGGTCGATCCTTGAGCGGACGAGATCGAGGCGTGGAGATTCAACGGCCATAGGCGTGATCCCTCACTCGATGAATGCGGGCAGCCGCGAGCGCCAGCCTCTGCCAATCCCTCGTTCCGATGGATCGACCGTCGAGCAGGTCGGCCGCCAGGATCGCCACGATGCTCGTTTCCTCGCTGATGATCTCCAGAAGATCCCGGGCCGGGATGCAGAGGTTAGTGGAGCTTTGGCCGCTGTCAGTGCCGACTGATCGAAGCGGTTTCGGAAACAAGTCGGAGAACGTAAGGCCGACCGCCTGGAGCACGTCGCTGACCTGACAGCCGCCGAAGTCGTGAACGAGCAGGCGGCCGTCCTCGAGCTCGCGGACGCTCAGGCTCGGGTTTCGATCAGGATGCGCCGGACATCGTGCGAGCCACCGGTCTGGCGCCCTCTGCTTCACGCACTTGAGGCGATCGAGCAGTCTCGCGGCGCTCACTGGGTTTCGGTCTCCGCAGCCGCCGGCGCCCGAATCTTACCGAGCGCGTTCGAACGAGCATCGTTCATGATGGCCATCACCGTTTGCTGGGACGCAAACGCCCGCTATGGTGGTCACCCGCTCGGCTGGTGCTACCCAGAATGCGCACTGCCGCGCACCCGTATTCTTTGCGTACCTCCTTGGACGTCCGTGGACGTTGATCGCATTGCGCTCGAGGTGATGCGCCCCGCATCATCGCTTGCCCTGGCTCTGCTGCCGGCATCTCAGCGTCCCAGATAATGGGTCGTAACACATTCCCGACTGTGTCCCAACTCCTCGGCGACGACGTGGCGTGCGGCTTGGTCCGCGACTTTATCGACCAGCACACCGCCTCGTACGGGCGAGTCAAACCCCGTCAGCTCTCGGTAGCGATCGTTGGCATATCCGTGGCGAAGCCCGTGGCTCGTAATGCCGTCCTTGCGAGTGATGCCGCAGGACCGCACGATATGGTAGTAGTGGTTCTTCCACTGGTGCAGCCTTTGCTGCGGATCGCTGGTGCTCGAAGAGGGCGTTGCGCAAAAGGTCTTCGCGCGCTCGAGCAGCGCGCGCTGCTCCGGCGTGCGGATCGGCTCGACCCGGTCCCGTCCGCCCTTGGTACCGTGGGTGATGCTGAGATAGGTTCCTTTGTCGGCGAGGTGGGGCCGGAGCTGCATCGCTTCCCGCGCTCGAAGACCGAAGGCGGCCTGCAGCTCGAGTTGCAGGGCGACGCGCGGGTCTTGCTGACGAACCTGCTCGATCTTCGCGGCGACATCGATGCCGCGCCCTGACCAACTGCGGTCCTCCCGGGCGATCGAGGAGCGGGCGGCGACCCCCGGCCCAAGGTAACGCTCGATGCCGCGGACCATGCCGGCCTTGCCGATCCACTCGGCGAAGGAGCGGAAGATGGAGAGATTGTTCTGCAAGGTGGAGGCCGACAGTCCCCGCTCGCCCCAGTCCTTGACCAGCGCCTCGATGTGCTTGCCGCGGAGACTCTTCACCGTCTCCGGGCGGAAATTGAGCTCATGCAGCCGCCGGAAACCGGCGTACAGCACATCGGCACGCTTGTCACGGGTGGCGAAGCTCGACACCGCTCCATCGTGCCTCGCTCCGTTGCGCTCTTTGAGCACGACGGCGAGCGAGGCCTTCCAGCCGCCGGCGATCCGGGTGGGCTTGCCGCCGGAACTGCGTTCTCTCGTCATTTTCTCCACATCTCCTCTGCTGCTCTGGGCCTACCAAACTGCTGGGCGATTCCGAAGCCCGTTGCCGGACCCCGTGGCATCAACGTGAGCGTTGACCTGCTTTCGCGGATGCTGTTTCCAGTCATGCCGGGAAACCGCTCTTGGGGAGCGGATGGCGTTGCACCATGCCCGTCCTGCCGGACGGCTTGTGGGGGGACCACTGGGAAGCTCCTGATGCCCTCTGGCCTGCCAACGGCCAGAATCAGGAGGGCGCCCGAGAGCTACGAGAGGCGACCGTGCAACGGCCGCACACCCGAGCGGCTTACGCGTGGGCGCCGGGATATATCGCCGGGGACGGCGATGGGAGGAGGGAGGAGCTCTATGGCTCTTGTGAGTGTCGGCCAGACCCCGTATCCCCCTTGGGTGGAGGACGGCCGCGGAAGATGGGGTCGCGCGCGGCCTGGGTACGACGTTACGCACGTCGCCAGCGTCGGTGATTGCTTCACCGCTCGGTCGGGTGGAATCTTGCCGCAGCTGGTGGCAAATGTCGAGCGAATGTTGAAGCAGCCTGCCGTGTTAGTTTCAACTTTTGCGTCATCTCTCCTAAATAGTTGAGACTCTGCGCCAGCACCAGCTGCCTCAAGGAGTTGCGGCAGGCCTCGGCGCACTCTCTTTTGGCCCAGGCCAAAAGAGAGTGCGCTTGCTGCAGTCAGGCGACCTCCTGGTTGCTGGTGCTGCTTCCGGACGGAGCCGATCTGCATCGGCCGGCTGTTGGCGCAGTCGACCCAACGTGCTCGCTGCTCGCAGTGGGAAGCCACTGCCGCAGAGCAAGCGGTCCCGCGGAAGAGGGCGCAATGCGCGGCAAGTCGCGATGGCCCAGTCGGGTTCCTCGATCTGCTGGTCCAGCTCATCGACGCCGCATACCGCCTGGATCGCGGAAGGACAGCTTTGGGGGACCCTGGGATCAACCTGCATTCGGCACGGCACCGACCTTCGCCAGCCAGGCCGCAAAGAACGGGTCCTCCAATCGCCATCGCACCTCGTCAACGGTTTCCTCCCGGCGAATGATGTCACGCGAGGCCAGCGCATTCAGGGATTTCGTCATGAGGCTTGGTGTTAGGCGGAATCGCTGCAGCACGTCCCGAGCATGCAGCCCCTTCCCTCGCATGACCGCCACTGCGGTCAGGGCACGTTGCTGCGGTTGAGTGCAAAGGTTCCACAGCTTCGAATAGAACGGACTATCCTGTGATATCAGCTGATCGAGAGCGCGCTCGAGGCCACCGAGCGTGAGTCGACCTTCACCGTCCTGGGCGCGCACGATCTCCCAGGACATGTTTGCGAGCGCCTGTACATTGTAGGGAACGTCTTCTGCCAGCTCGAAGAGACGCTCGAGCGCATCCGCATCGACGCTGAACCTGGCTCGGGCGAACCCCTGGCGAATGGCTTCGGCAAAGTCCTTCCGCGGGATCGGTCCGAGGAAGAGCCGGGCGCCCAGCCGGTAGAACGGACGCGCGGGGCTGAGCGTCATGTCATCCAGGAGGGCGGTTTTGGACCCGGCAAAGACATATGAGACACGGGAATGACGTTGGATGGTGGCCCGGAGCTGGCGCTCAACGGTCTCGCCACCGACCTCGATGAGGTGTTGAAACTCGTCAATGACCACTGCGACGGGACGATCGATATCTGCTGCCATTTTTGCGACGCCATCGAGCGC
>JBOIAQ010000093.1:0-12081 GCA_050739115.1 Steroidobacteraceae bacterium
CGACGAGGGGCGCCAGGCGCTCACCGAGACCGATCTTCTCGTAGAGATCGTCGAGGTCCTTCATGCCGAACTCCCCGAGTACGGCGTGCTGAACCTCCGGGCTCACGTCCTCGAGCGCCAGGCGGAACTCAGCCAGCGCCTGGTTGAGGAGGCGCTGCCCGAGGGCGATGGCCTCGGTGCGGCGCAGGCTCTTCAGGTAGTGCCGGATGGCGTTGCGGGCCTTGGCGGTGACAACGAAGTTGACCCAGGACGGATTGGGCATCGCCCCCTTGGCGGTGATGATCTCCACCGTCTGGCCGTTGCGCAGCACCGTGCGAAGCGGTGTCAGTCGTCGATCGACCTTGGCCGCGACGCAACGGTTGCCGATGTCGGTGTGCACCGCGTAAGCGAAGTCCACCACCGTCGCGCCGCTCGGTAGGCGCAGGATCGTGCCCCGCGGGGTGAAGACATACACCTTGTCGGGAAAGAGATCGACCTTGACACTCTCGAGGAACTCCTCCGACGTGCCGTCCTCCTGCAGCTCGACCAGGCTCGACAGCCACTCGCGCGTGCGCTCCTGTTGCATCGAGTCCGCCGCATCGCCGCCGCTCTTGTATCTCCAGTGAGCCGCGACGCCGGACTCGGCGACCCGATGCATGTCCTCGGTGCGGATCTGCGCCTCGATGGGCACGCCGTTGGGCCCGAAGAGCGTGGTATGAAGCGACTGATAGCCGTTGACGCGCGGGATGGCGATGTAGTCCTTGAAGCGCCCGGGCATCGGTTTGAACACCGAGTGCACGACACCGAGCGCGCGGTAGCAGGTGTCCGGCCGGTCGACGATGATGCGCAGGCCGTGGACATCGACGATCTCCGCGAGCGAGGCGCGCTTGCGCAGCATCTTCTTGTAGATGCTGTAGAGGTGCTTCTCGCGGGTCTCCACCCGTGCACCGAGCTCGTTCTTGGCCAGACCGGCGCCGAGCTGCTGCTCGATCTTCTTCAGGAATTCCTTCTGGTTGCCGCGGGCCTTGCGCAGCGCCCGCTCGAGCACCTGGTAGCGGCGCGGGTAGAGCGCCTCGAAGCCGAGGTCCTCGAGCTCGAGCTTCATGTTGTAAAGGCCAAGGCGCTCGGCGATGGGCGCGTAGATCTCCAGCGTCTCGCGCGCCACTGCCCGCCGCCTCGGCAGCGGCATGGCTTCGATGGTGCGCATGTTGTGGGTGCGGTCGGCGAGCTTGACGAGGATCACCCGCAGATCGCGCACCATCGCGAGGAGCATCTTGCGGAAGGATTCCGCCTGCGCTTCCTCGCGGCTCTTGAACTGGATCGCATCGAGCTTGGTGACGCCATCGACGAGCTCGGCGACGTCGGCGCCGAAGCGCGCCGCGAGCTGATCCTTCGGCGTCGGGGTGTCCTCGATGACATCGTGCAGGATCGCAGCGATCAGCGTGTCAGCGTCGAGGCGCAGATCCGCGAGGATGGCGGCGGCCGCCACCGGATGGGCGATGAAAGGCTCACCGGAGAGACGCTTCTGTCCTTTGTGGGCGGAGGCGCCGAATTCGGCCGCCTCCTCGATGCGCGCCACCTGCTCGGGCGGTAGGTAGCCGCCGACCACGCCCAAAAGCTCCTTGAGTCCCGGAGTGCGCCTTCCGCCGGGGAGCAGTCCCAGGAGCGAAGACGCATAGTCCATAGGAACCGGCGGGGAGGCTTACTCCCCCAGCCCAAATTGGGGAGCGCGGAAGCTCGACTGAGCCTCGAGCTCGGGGATCATGGGCTCGGCCGGGGGCTCGGGCTCGCGCAACATCTCGAGCGTGACATTGCCGGCGGCGATCTCGCGCAGCGCGACCACGGTTGGCTTGTCGTTCTCCCAGGCAACGGTAGGCTCCGCGCCGTTGGCGAGACGTCGGGCACGCTGAGCCGCCAGGATGACGAGCTGGAAGAGGTTATCGACGTTCTGCAGACAGTCTTCGACAGTGATACGGGCCATGGTATGGGTACAAAGAAAGTGAGCGCGACGAGCGCGGGAGACTGCCTATTATAAGCCCATTCCCGGTGCTCAGGCCAGCAGCCGCTCCAAGAGGGGCGCCAGTTCCGGGCGCCCGGCGGCCAACCGCTCAGCCCCCCAATCGCGAGGCGCGGTGCTGGAGGAAACCTTCTCACCGTGGCCGCTCACGATGGCCATGAGGTCGGCCACCGCCCTCTCGAAATCATCGTTCACCACAACGTAGTCGAACTCCCGCCAGTGGGACATGTCGCCTACCGCATCGCGCAGGCGCCGCGCGATCACCTGCGGGGAGTCGGTCGCGCGGCTACGCAGGCGCTTTTCGAGCGCGTCGCGCGACGGTGGCAGGATGAAGATGGTCACACAATCCGGCATGGCCGCGCGGACCTGTCGGGCGCCCTGCCAGTCGATCTCGAGCACGATATCTCCGCCCCGTGCGAGCCGCGCCTCGACGAAGCCGCGCGCCGTGCCGTAGAGATTGTCGAAAACGCGGGCGTGCTCCAGGAACTGGCCTTCCGCGACCAGCCGCTCGAATTCCGGCACGCCAATGAAGTAGTACTCGCGCCCTTGCTCCTCGGTGGGCCGCCGTGGCCGAGTGGTGTGGGAAACCGACATCTGCAGGCGGGGCGATCGCTCGAGCAGTGCCTTGACCAGGGAGGTCTTGCCGGCTCCCGAGGGTGCGGCCAGCACGAAGAGCCTGCCGCGGGTCGTAGGAGTCGTACCGGTCGCCTCGAGGTCGAGCTCCGCGCGTGCGGCGGCGACCCACGCCCGCAACGCCTGCGCGCGGTGGCTGATCTCGTTCTTCAGCGCCGGGTCGAGCTCCGCCGCGGTGCCATGCCCATCCGCCGGCAGGAAGATCGGGTCGTAGCCGAAGCCGCCGCTACCGCGCGGCTCGAGCGCGATGCGACCTTCCCAGCTGCCATGGGCGACGATCGGTTGGCTGTCCTCGTGCCGGCGCACGAAAGCGATCACGCAGTGATAGCGCGCCTGGCGGAACTCCGTAGGGACATCGTGCAGCTCCGCGAGGAGCTTGTGGAGATTGGCGGCATCGCTCGCGCCGTCGCCGGCGAAGCGGGCCGAGTACACGCCCGGCCCACCGTCGAGCGCGTCGACCTCGATGCCGGCGTCATCGGCCAGCGCCGGCAGGCCGGATTCTCGCGCCGCGTGGCGCGCCTTGATGAGTGCGTTGTCGAGAAAAGTGGTGCCGGTCTCAGGCGGGGAGTCGATGCCGAGCGCGCTCTGCGCGATGAGCTCGAGGCCGAGTGGGCGCAGGATCGCGGTCATCTCCCTGAGCTTGCCGGCGTTGCCGCTCGCCAGGACGGTCTTTTTCATGGGCCGCGCGGCGCGCCGATGAAGATTGCGCTCATGTGTCGCGCAGGGCGTTCGTTTGCAGGGAAAACAGCCGCTCGATGCCACCGGCCGCGAGGGCGAGCATGGCATCGAGCTCGTGCCGACGGAAAGGATGTCCTTCCGCGGTGCCTTGCAGCTCGACGAAGGCGCCGCCGCTTCGCATCACCACGTTCATGTCGGTCTCGGCCTGCGAGTCCTCGCGATAGTCAAGATCCAACACGGGCTCGCCGCCCACGATGCCGACGGAGATGGCGGCGACCTGTCCGTGCAGCGGGCTCGCGGGGATGGCGCGCCGCGCGACCAGCTTCTCGCACGCCTGCGCGAGCGCGAGGTAGCCGCCGGTGATGGAGGCGGTGCGCGTGCCGCCGTCGGCCTGCAGCACGTCACAGTCGATCGTGACGGTGCGCGGCCCCAACGCCTTCAGATCGATGACCGCACGCAGCGAGCGCCCGATCAGGCGTTGGATCTCCTGCGTGCGGCCACTTTGCTTGCCGCGAGCGGCTTCGCGCGCCGAGCGCGTGTGGGTCGAGCGCGGGAGCATGCCGTATTCCGCAGTGACCCAGCCCTGTTCCTTGCCGCGCAGGAACGCGGGCACCATGTCCTCGACGCTGGCGGTACACAACACCTGGGTGTCGCCGGCCTCGATCAGGACCGCTCCTTCGGCATGTTTGGCGAACCGGCGCGTGAAGCTCACCGGGCGCATCTCATCGGCCGCGCGTCCGCTCGGTCGCGTCATGCGATCTTCACCACGGAAACCCAGTCTTTCACGTCGGCAGGGAAGCCGTGCATATATACAGTATGCAGATAGTGTACCGCTACCGCGTGAAATCTCTGACGGGTCTCTTGGATCGACAGAGCCAAGCGGTGAGTTTCGTGTGGAACTTCTGCAACGATACTCAGAAACATGCCCTCAAGTGGGGGAAGAAGTGGCCGAGCGGCTTTGACCTGAATGTCCTCACCACCGGCAGCAGCCAGCAGCGGGGGCTGCATTCGGGCACCGTGAATGCCGTGTGCGAGCAGTACGCCAAATCTCGCAATCAGCATCGGCGCCCGTACCTGCGATATCGCGGCAGGAAATCTCTGCCCTGGGTGCCGCTGAAGGGACGCAATCTGAAGCGTCAGGGCGAAGATTTTCGTTTTGCGGGACATACCTCTCGGGTGTTTCACTCGCGAGCTCTGCCGGAAGGCAAGATCAGGGACAGCACCAACTTCTCCTGTGATCGGTGTGGCAACTGGTACCTGAACATCGTAATCGACACGCCGGAAGATACCGCACGCACCGGTCACCGTGCCGTCGGGATTGACCTGGGACTGAAGAATCTGGTGACGCTCTCCACCGGAGAGCGGATCGAAAATCCGCGACACTGGGCGGCCCTTGAATCGGCGCTGGCCGTGGCACAGCGCGCTCACAAGCTCCGCCAGGCCCGCAACGTCCACGCGCGCATCTGCAACGCGCGGCGCGATTTTCTGCACAAGCTCTCGAGCCGCATCGTGCGGGAGTTTGATGAGATCGCGGTCGGTAATATCACGCCCGCAGGACTTACCAGGACCCGCATGGCCAAGTCCGTCCTCGATGCGAGCTGGTCGGCTTTCCGTCAGATGCTCGCGTACAAGGCTGTTAAGCATGGCGCGCGGTACACGGAAGTCGAGGAACGATTTTCCACCCAGGTCTGCTCCGCATGCGGTGCGATGCCGCCGTCGAGGCCGAAAGGTATGGTCAAGCGAGCCAGCGCAGCGCCGCCGCCGAGGTGTTGTCGCTCGCCGTGCCGGTGCGGGTCACGGCACTCTGGCCGAGCTCGAGCAGCTTCTCGCGCAACGACACGGCCGCAGTCGCACCCGGGCTGCCCGGAGTTCCACTGCCCGGCGTCGCACCCGGGCCACCGGGTGGCGCCAGCTCCGCCGCGAGCTCCGCGTCTTTCACGCCGCTCCACAGGCCGTCGGTGCACACGAGCAGCACGTCGCCCGACTCCAACGGACGCCGCCGCGGGATCGACATGTCGGGAATGACGGGATCGCCGCCGAGACAGCATTCGACGTAGTTGCGCATCGGATGTGAATGCGCCTGCTCGGCGGTGATGAGGCCCTCGCGCAGCAGCACTTCGACGTGGCTGTGATCGCGGCTGCGACCGACGACCGCACCGCCGCGCAGATGATAGATGCGGCTGTCCCCCACATGTGCCCACCAGGAGGCCTTCTGCTGTACGAGACAGAGCGCGCAGGTGGCGCGCGGTCGTTGCTCGAGCGGCAGCGGTGCGCCGAGCTTGACGACTTCCTCGTGCGCGCGGCCGAGAGTCAGGTGAAGGAACCCGAGCGGATCGAAGAGCGGCTGCGGCGTGTGCCAGAACGCCTCGAGCACGATCTCTCGGGTGATCTCCGCGGCGCGCGCGCCGTTGGCGTGACCGCCCATGCCATCGGCAACGAAGAGCAATGCCGCGTGCTCCGCGACCGCAGCGACCACCCGATCCTGGTTCTCCTCGCGCCCGCCCAGCAGGCTGACGTCCGCGTACTCGACCCGCAAGAGGAAATCCCTGCTTCTGTTAGACTTGAGTCCGCCTTTATAGCACTCGGGCGCGCGAGGAGCGTAGTTCGCATGATCGCCAGCATGACGGGCTTCGCCCGGCGCGAGATCTCCGGCTCCTGGGGGACTCTCGTCTGCGAGCTGCGTAGCGTCAACCATCGCTTCCTCGAGGCCGGTTTCCGGCTGCCGGATGAGCTGCGCTCGGCCGAGGGGGAGCTGCGCCAGCGGCTTGCGCGCGAGGTACGCCGCGGCAAGGTCGACTGCGTGCTGACTTACCGTCGCGCCCAGGTCTCCGAGTCCGGCCTCGAGGTCGACTCCAAGGCGCTCGAGCGGCTTCTCGCGCGCTTGAAGGACGTCGGTCGCTCGTTCCCGGGGCACACCGTCAACCTGCTCGATGTGCTGCGCTGGCCCGGCGTGCTCAAGGAGGACACCTCGGCCGATGAGGAGCTGCTCGTGGCCGCGCAGGCTCTCTTCGGCAGCACGCTCGAGGATCTCGTAGCGGCGCGCGCGCGCGAGGGCCTGCGGCTCAAGGAGATTCTGGAGCTGCGCTGCTCGAGCCTCGAGGAGCAGGTACGACAGGTTCGGGAGCGACTGCCCGAAGTGCAGACCCGGTTGCGGGCGAGGTTGGATGAGCGCCTGAAGGAGCTGACGGCGAGCGTGGATCAGGAGCGCCTGGAGCAGGAGCTCGCCATGCTGATCCAGCGGCTGGATGTCGATGAGGAGCTCGACCGCCTCGCCGGCCACATTGCGGAGATTCGCCGCGTCCTCACCGGCAATGAGCCCGCCGGGCGGCGGCTCGATTTTCTGATGCAGGAGCTCAATCGCGAGGCGAACACGCTCTCATCGAAGTCTCAGGACCTCGACACCACGCGCAGTGCGGTCGACATGAAAGTGCTCATCGAGCAGATGCGCGAGCAGGTGCAGAACGCCGAATAGGGTCCAGGGGGGTCCAGGCGTATCTATCGATGCTTCGCTAATTATCTGAGTTTCAAGCCATTTCGACCAGAAATGGCTACTTCCATCCAAGCCCGCTTAAGTTAAAATGTAGCTGGTCAGGTAGCTGGCCTGTAGCTAATTCCGTAGCTGCTATTCGACCGAGAGAGATACCGGTGTGAGAGCCGCCGGGATGAAATCTCGGAGATCGGAGGCGGGATGGGGCGCGCAGTGTTGACGACGCTCACAGTCGAGCGGGCGCACCGATCGGGCGAGCGGATGCTGCTCAGTGACGGCGATGGATTGTACCTGCGCAAGCAGACTCGGGATGGCGCCTCCTGGACGCTGCGCTATCACTTCGCCGGCCGCGAGCACTGGCTGACACTTGGCCACTACCCCGACATGTCGCTGGCTCAGGCGCGCATCGAGGCGCGCCAGGCTCGTGTCCTGCTCGACAAGCAGCAGGACCCCTTGAGCGTGCGTCGAGCCGCCCAGGCCGAGCAGCGCCAGCGGGGCTCGTTTCGCGAGCTGTGCGAGGAGTGGTACCGCAACGAGGTCGTAGGTCGGGGCCTCAAGCATCCGAGCGTGCCCCGCCGGCATCTCGACAAGTATCTGCTCCCGAAGCTCGGTCGCTCGGCGGCGGTAGAAGTCACTCCGGCGGATGTCGCCCGCGTAATCGACGAGCTCAAGGGGCGCGCGCCCACCGCTGCGAATGACCTGCTGCGCTTCACCCGCCGCATCTTCGCGTTCGGCGTACGCCGGCGGATTGTACCTAATAACCCGGCCGCCGATTTCTCACCGCGTCTCGATGGTGGCGGTACCGAGCGACCGCGCAGCCGCGCGCTGAGCCTCAGTGAGCTGGCACAGCTCTTCGAGAAGGTCCGCGAGGCGCCAAGCTTCGGCGCCGACAACGGCCTTGCCCTGAAGCTGCTGCTCGCGCTCTGCGTCCGCAAGGGCGAGCTGCTCGGCGCCCGCTGGGAGGAGTTTGATCTCGACGGCAACACACCATTCGGTGCGGTCTGGCACCTTCCGGCCTCGCGCACCAAGACCGCGGCGTCGCTCGAGATCCCACTCGTGCCCGCGGTGGTCGGATGGCTGCGTGACCTCAAGTCCCTCGAGGCCGGCAGCGAGTATCTGTTCCCCAAGCGCCGGCGCGATCGTCGCGAGCGCGTACCGCACATGGGGCTCGATACGCTGAACGTTGCTGTAGAGCGTGTGCAGCATGGTTTGGCACCCTTCACTCTGCACGACCTGCGGCGCACCGCGCGCACCCAACTCGCCGCCCTCGGTGTCCGGCGCGAGGTCGCCGAGCGCTGCCTCGGGCACGCCATCCGCGGCCTCGAAGGCACGTACGACCGACACGACTACTTCAAGGAACGCCGCGCGGCGCTCGAATCCTGGACTGCGATGTTGCTTGGAATTGAGCGCGGCGAGCGCAAGGTGGAACCGCTCCGACATCGTCAGATGGGTGCGCGGGTGTAAGGGCTCTCATGGTTTTCCAGCGGACCAAGATTCTGATCCTGTGCAAGACGTATCCGTCGCCCAGTGCCAAACACGTCGAGACCTCGTGTGTCGCGGGGGTGACGACCGAGGGTCAGGTCCTGGCACTCGAGATCACGCCGGCCAGAGAGCCTGAGTGGACTGACGAGGAGCGGCAGAAGCTGATCCAGCAACAGGTGCAAGGAGACCTCTTTGCCGACCCGGAAGCTGCCGCGTTGCGGACGCTACGGAAGATCCCCTTCGATTTTTATTACCGGTTCTGGGCGCCGACCGAGCCGGCTGGGCGCGAGCATCGACTCAAGATCGTCGACTGGGAGGCCGGCGCTCTGTACTGGAACGCGAGGCGGAAGCACGGCAATGACTGGCAACGTGCATTCCGTGACAAATTCGAGAAAGCGCTCCCGGCGTCAGATCTGAAGTTCCTGCTAGGAACGATCCATCGGTTCCCGGATCAGTGGCTGATTGTCAGCGTGATCTATCCGCCTAAGCAGCCACAGGGATCACTCGATCTGGCGTGATGCGGGCCGCGCCAATGTGCAATATGCTGCCGCCTGAAATGGCGGCAACGGCGCGAGCCACATAAGTTCGGTGACAAAACCCGGCATCCGCTTCATAGCAAAGGAGCGCCGCCGTACGCTCCTCACACAGGGCCGCCAGCTCACTGACTGCGCGGGATTGTTGCCGCAAATGCTTCATGAAAGCCGCGGTGTAGGCGCGCCAGTCCCGGTCCGCGCGATAGTGGTCACGGATGGGCTTCGGACAACCGAGGCTACGGATATGCAGGTACTCTATCCCCGTAGCTTGAAGCGCTCCTGCGAGCGCCGTTTTCGAAAATCCAGGCTTGCGGGACAAGGGGACATCGCGAACGTCAACGACAATCTGGACACCCGCGCTTCGCAGCTGCCGGAGAAAGTCCTCCAGCCCCAGGCCCTCATATCCGACGGTATAGATATTCACCATTCGGGAGTATGCATGATCGGCGTTGTCGATCCCAAGATGCCGGTGTGCGAACTGCGCGACCCGGCCATGATAGACGGCATCAATCGCTCAGCGCCGGCGCGCCTTCGCGCCCTTCCAGTCGCGGTTGACCGATTCAGATCGAACCCCTTGGGATCGAATACGCCGCCGATCCAGCGCACCGTGTCCTGGCTGCTCGTGTTTGCGGTCACCGAGAATCTCCAGGAACTCGGCATAGGCATGGGAACCGCCGACGTCCTCGGGCGGACAGGCATTCTCGCCCGCGGCACGGACCGGCAGCGGTAGCTCGCCGACCGCGGAGGGCGGCGCGGACTCGATCACGATCGTAGACGCAGACTGAGCCAGCCACTCGGGCGCCGTGTATGACAAGAGCAGCCGCGAGGCTATCCTGCACTACGTACGCCAAAGCGCATCAGAGTCTCACTCGAAGTCTGCGAATCGTCGCCCGCCGCGCTCGCCCTTCGAGACGCCGCGCGCCATGCGCAGCACGTTCTCGCGGTGGAACTCCAGGTACTGCCGCTGACCCTGCGAGAAGTTGCCGACGTTCACTCTCGCGTCACGGTCGATACCCATCCGCTTCAGTGACACTGGGTCCGCGACCGGCGACACGATGAGATGGCCCGCGTTCTCGAAGGAGATGAACCCCTTGTCGAACAGGTGGTCCACCGTCGGGGTGAGCAGCAGGCCGTTCTCGCCGTCGAGCCGCTGCTCGTTGCTGCTGTCGCGCCAGGGCTGGATGTGGCTCGCGATCAGGTGCTCCATGCGCTCCACCCGAGTGATGCGGCAGGCATGCTCAATCGAGCGCACATTGTCCCGGAAGAGCCCCTGACCGCGACGCGCCTGGACAAGAGCAGTCCTCTCGGTCTGCGGGATCGTCGCGCTCGTATCAATGTCAACCTCAATGCGCCGCTCCCAATTCTTCGATATCCCGTTCTGGCGCCGGCGAGTCGCGCTCGATCCGGCTGACCTGGTGTCCGACGTCGGCCACCCGATTGGCCTCCGCACCGATCAGCGTGAAGAGTGCTGATGCGAGCGCCGGGCTGATCTCGGTCAGATAGACGCTCTGCAGTCCATTGCCGTCCAGGGTCAACGGAGCGTACTTCGTCGAAAGCTCCGATCGAAGCCGCGCGATGTGATCCTTGGGTCGGATAGCGTTTGAAAGCCGCTGCCATCGAACCCCCACTCGCCAGCCGATCTGGCTCCAGTGGGTGCCGGCGGTGCCAAATTCCTCCGGCTTCGGGCTCTCCCGGCAATAGCCGCTGATGACGCCGAGCGCGGCGATGCGCGTGTCGCAGAACGAGACGACGATGTCACCGGGCGCAACCTCACGCATGAACTCGTAGAAGGGATTGCGGTGGCCGTTCTTGTTGCGCTTCGGTGACCAGAGATAGCCGCCGTCGATCTCCTGGCGGAAGGTCTGGTTCTGGTTGACCCACCAATAGCGCACGCGTCAGCCCATCATTGTTTCGCGCCGCTATGCGGCTCGCCCCGCCATCAGCACTTCTGCTTGCGCGAGGGGATCGGCGAGGGAGCGCGCCTGCACGATGTTGTGCCGTAATTCTCGGCCGCAATAACCGTGTTCCGAAACACCTGCGAGCAGAAATGGCCGCGAGCCACCTCGTGACGGTAAATCTTGCTCCGAGCAACCCATTAATATCGTGTCACTTGCTATCTGATCGCTTCCGCACAACATGGGGTGCGGAGGGTTTGGCGGCACCGAGGATCTTCTCGATGCCCTTCGTGGGGATATATGAGCGGTTGAGCCGACTTCGGACGTAGCGCTCGAGAGGCCTGTCCGTGAAATACACATAGCACCCCTTCATTCCACGAGTCCGCCCTCGACGATAACGACCCGCTTTGATTGCTCACTAGCCGCCGCAGCCCGCGATAGCGCGGTTTCGTAAACCACCTTCTGGTCGTCAACCAGGACGAACTCGGGTCTGCCGGCGAGCATCCCGGCGAGACTGTCGGCTAGGCTCTTGGACGGCCGTATTCGGCCGTTCTCGATCCGGTAGAGCAAGGATCGTCCATCGCCGTATCGGACATGTTGCTTGATGAAGTGGCGCAGTTTTTCCCGCTCCGCCTCCCCCCTCAGAAAGAGTGGCGCGAGGGTCACATAGTGTTCATAGAAGCTGTCCGTGAGCACACCGTCGTCGATGTAGTTGTGCAAGTAAGCACAGGGCTGTAGGGCAATGTCGTCCTCGTAGACCGCTTCATTGAAGTTTTTGAGGAGCGACGCATACGACCAAGCCTGGTAGGACGGGTGGCTTACGTCGCGCTCACCGTGGGAGAATCGGGTAGTTACGACGGCGTCGCGGTCGGTTTTTTGGGCGCTCTGCCACTGCTTGAGCTCGATGATGATCAGCTGTTCGGCGCGCCGCCTGTCCTGCCCTGACAGAATGAAATCGATTCGCTTCGCCGTCTGCGGAATTCCGTATTCGATGGCAACGCCGCAGTCTCGGGGAATGCCCTCGTCGTTGAGGACCTTCGCCAACGCCACGAGGGACTCCTTCCAGGAATGCACTTCCGAGATTGCCACGGTTCTGCCGGTGCGGCCTTTGAATGCCCGAAGAATGACGTCCTCAATGTCCTTGGTGAAGGCATCATTCAAAAACCCCGTCTTGTCGTTCTGATAGATGATCACGACGGCCGCTCAGAGGTCCGTGTACTTCTTACTGGTGCCGCGCGCTTTATGTACGGGATCAGGCCTGTCCCAACGTTATTCGAACAGAATCAGCTGGTTGGCTGATTGAGTGCTTTCCGAAGCCTCGGTGGATCGAGAAAGCAGCGTATCCAGCGGGGTCTTCTCGAACTGGTTGAGGCTCAG
>JBOIAQ010000094.1:0-11699 GCA_050739115.1 Steroidobacteraceae bacterium
ACAGCGCCGCGCCCTGGAGCTGATCGACAAGATCACCCCGTAGACAGAAACCGCTCACCGCCATCAACTCCATGTTGTTGAAAGCGAAGGGAAACTCCGTCTACCGACTGGACGAACTTCCGGTTAGCCGTGCCATCTATGGTAGAACGAACTACGCAGCTGTCAGCGGAACCGCTGCTGCGGTGGTGTGCTGAAGCGATGTGGCAAGAACGAGGCGTTTTCCCGCATAAAGATTGACGCGCAGCTCGTTGCGCGCTACGCATAGGTGCCCTGAGCGGTCATTGGCGAGGTCGATCGGGAGTGGCATTGAAGGTGCGGTACAGGACGGCATCCCCGTATTTGCCGTGCAGGTTTCTATCAAGAATGTAGTCGCGCATCATGTCAAAGTAGCCGCCGGCATTGCGGGTATCCTCGCGCGTGCCATCCGGTTTCGTCACGAACTCGTAGATGCCGTGCTCGGCGTGCGGAAAGACAGCCAGGTCAATGGGACGCCCTTTTTGCTGCAGGCCACGCAGGCGCTTGATGGTTTCCGCGCTCGGGGCGTCCGCGTCTTCGCCACCCAGGATCCATAGCTGCGGCGTATCCAGATGGCGCAGTACGGGCATCGGGTCGTACTGAAGCGGCACGCCGGCGAAGAGTATCGGTCCCTTCTGCTTCAGTTCCGCGGTCGGCCACGCGAGCAGCGCCCAAGTGACGTCGCCGCGTACATACTTGAACCATGGTTCCTTTCCGTACTTGCGGTTCAGCGCATCCAGCCTGCCGTAGCCGCTGCGGAAGTCGCTCAGCAGGATCGCGACCGAAGCATCGGCGATCTGCATGGCCTTGGCCATGACGTCTGGCCCGTAGCCCTGGTAGTGCATGTCGTAGGCGATGGCCTCGCGATCTTCTTCCAGCGGAGAGACCGCAAGCCCGAAACCCACGATCACGAAATTGACCGGCGAGATCTTCGCGGCCAGCGGTGCGACCCAGCCGCCTTCGCTGCCGGCCTGGTAGCCCACGCGGCCGGCGCGCGGGCCGGCGAGGCGCCTGGCTTCCCGTACGGCGGCGATCGCGTCATCGGCCAGCAGCAGGAAGCTCTGCGTGTACCTGCCGCCCGATGCACCGGTGCCGCGCTTGTCGTAAACGAACGCACCGATGCCCATCGCAGGAAACATGCGCTGCAGGTCGTAGAAATCGAGCGCCGAGTCGTGCTCCGAACCGTGCACGAGCACCACGATCGGCACGCGCCCGTTGCCTTTCGGGAGCACGAGCCGGCCGGCAAGCATGACGCCGGCACCCCGGAATCGGGTGTTCGTGATGTCGAAAGCGATCCGGTGGCCCGTCATGCCGCCGAACGTGATCCTGCCGTTCCGGCAATCGGAAAATCGGACGCTAATGCCATCCGGGCGATCGATCCAGCCACGGGTGCTCGTCCATGTACCGTCGCGGTGAGGTGTCAGCAGGCCGGTCGTTCCGTCTTCGCGGCGCCAGCGCAAGTCGGACGCAGGATCGGTGGCGCCGATATCGACGAGGCTGCCGTCGTGGAGTCGATAGGCGCCCGCATGGCAATTTCCCGCAGGTTGGTCGGAAGCGTGGGCGACGCCGCCGGTCGCGACAACGACGCCAAGCATCAAAGGAATCAGCGCGCCGCGGATCGGAGCCAAGCGCTTGAGCGGTTTAGTCTTCATGGTGAACCCTCGATGGCGAATGACATGGCGCCGCGCCACAGCACCTCGCGGCCGAGTTCGGCAATGCGCCCGAGCCCGTGTTCGATCAAAAGCACGGGGTTGCCCCGATGGTGAAGCGCGCAGCATCGAGGGACATGGGACATCGTTGCGCGACCGAGGATCATCCTGCCGCAGCACGCCGGACATGTATTGGACGATTTCAAGGTGCGGTCGTCGCGCAGCCCCGGCGATTACGCCGGGGCCGCTGTCCGGTGGTATGTTCGCTTTCGGCTGGCGTCTCGCCGGAACGGTGCGAAGAAAATGTTGCATGAATTCAGCGGCGCCTTGGTCAGAAGGGTCATCGATCGAAGTGGTGCCCGTGTGCCGGAGCATGCCCATGACTGGCCGCTCCTGTCGCTCTTCGTGATGGGTTCGTATTCGAATCGCACCGAGATGGGGGAGCAATTCATCGCAGGTCCTTCGGCGGTCCTCTATGCCACCGGCGCGGCCCATTGCAACACCGCGGGTCCGGGCGGATTCGAACAAATCGAGATCGAGTTCGATCCTGCCTGGCTTCGGTCCGCCTGTCTGCCGGCAGGTCCGGTCGTCCGATGGGTCGGTGGGGTTCTTGCAGGCGGCGCGCATGGAGTCTCCCGTCGGACACGCTGGCTGGCTTGACCACGTGACCCGGTTGCTCAAGGACGACCCGGCCAGAAAAGTCTACGGACTCGCCTCCACGGTCGGTTTGCATCCCTCCTGGCTGGGAACGGCCTACAGACGCGTCACGGGGGAAGGACTCACGGATGCCGCCGCGCGATTCCGCGTCGAGCATGCCGCCAAACTGTTGCGTGAAACGGACTTGCCGTGTGCGGCGATCGCCATCGAGACCGGCTTTTGCGATCAAAGTCACAGGATCAGAACGTTTCACCGGACGCTCGGGCGCCTGCCGTCGGCCGTACGCGAAGACAAAAGGCATTTCAGACAGGCGGTGTAAATGGTGTGATGGGAAACAGCCGGCGTGTCGTTGACGGTTGAGTCCGGGCGGCTGGCGGTTCCCCGGATCCCGCCTTGCGTTGTCCTTTCCGTTCCCGGGACGGGGCGCAGAGTGATGCCTGAGGTTGACCTCCGGCGGGTGGAAGTGACCTTTGCGAATATCCAGAACTCGGTGCAGAATCATCTGGGGATTTCCCCCTGCGATGTGCGACCATGATCAAGTTCCAGCCAGACGGTTGGCATACCGTCACACCGCGAATTATCGTTCGGGATCCAGAGCATCTCATCTCCTTCATCAAGGTGGTTTTCGACGGTCGCGGCGAGTTTAGTCCCGGGCGACCCACTGAAGTCAGAATCGGGGACTCCATTGTGATGATCAGTGACGGGGGTGGGCTTCGTGAGTCGGCCCCGGCGTTTCTGTACGTGTATGTGGAGGACGCTGATTCCACCTTCAGACGCGCTATCGAAGCGAACGCCGTCGCTATCGAAGATCCGACTGACATGCCGTATGGCGATCGCCGAGCTATGGTGAGGGATGAGTGGGGAAACACGTGGCAGATTGCCACTCACAAGCACGACATGTCAGTTGCGCAAATGCGCTAGATTTGAACAGCGCCGAGACAGGTCAGGTCATTGTCCCCGAATCAAGGTACGGATTGGCGCGTAATGAGCTGGATCTGCCATGGGGGGGGGCAGCTTTCGGGAAAACTGAGCCGGGTGCGCGAGCGACTGCATGGCCGAAAGCGCCAGTTCACCGATGGTACTGAGCCGCGAACGGACGCCGCTCCTCTTCAGCGCTCGGCGAGACGCCACAGGGATGTTACTTCGGCGGCGCGCGCCAGATGCAGGCCGTCGCTATCATCAGCCGCCCTTGAGTGCCTGGGTTGGATATCGC
This sequence comes from Steroidobacteraceae bacterium, assembly GCA_050739115.1. Taxonomy (GTDB): domain Bacteria; phylum Pseudomonadota; class Gammaproteobacteria; order Steroidobacterales; family Steroidobacteraceae; genus 13-2-20CM-66-19. The sequence continues at coordinate 3,535 of JBOIAQ010000094.1, forward strand.
GCCGACCCAGCACCTGCAAATGCGCCGCCTCGAACGTGGCGAGCAGCTCCGCCCTGGATCGCAGACCCAGGTGTTCCGCGAGATCCGAAAGGATCAACCAGCCTTCGCCCTTCGGCTCCAGGTGGTTGGCGAGTGCTCTCAGAAATCCACGCAACATACGACTTTCGGCGTCATAGATCGCGTGTTCGATCGGAGAGCTCGGTCGCGCGGGAACCCAGGGCGGGTTACACACCACAAGGGCGGCGCGTCCTTCCGGAAAGAGGTCTGCCTGCGCGATCTCCACTTGGCTCCCTAGCCCGAGACGCTCAATGTTTTCGCGAGCACACGCTAGCGCACGGGGATCCAGGTCGGTGGCGACGACACGCTTGATGGCACGCCGCGCCAGCAGTGCTGCCAGGACACCGGTTCCCGTGCCAATATCGAACGCCACGCTGCATGATGACATCAGGGGTGGCAGAGGCGTGGTAGCGACCAGATCGACGTATTCGTTGCGAGTCGGCGCGAACACGCCGTAGTGCGGATGGATGCGCCCGCCTATGGCCGCAATTTCAATTCCCTTGGTGCGCCACTCGTGCGCGCCGATGAGTCCCAGTAGCGCTCGCAGCGCGATAATCGAGGGCCCCTCTGGTAGACCGTAAGCCTCCACACACGCTTGCCGGACGTCGGGCGCACGTCGCAAATCCAAGTCGTAGTGCTCGTCGAGCGTCACCAGCAGCGCCCCAAGGGTCCGCGCTCGCTGTGACCGAGCCTGCCGCTGGAGATGGAAGGCCTCTGCAGGTGCCGCAGGCGCTAAAGATCCCACCTTCCTTTTGGGCTTCCGGGGCTGGCGATCGGCGCGATTTCCCAATGCAATCAACATCTGCCGTGCGTTCTGGAAATCGCCCCGCCACAGAAGTGCAGTACCCTGGCAAGCGAGGCCGTACGCCTCATCCGCCGAGACGTGGTCATCGACCGTCACCACGCGGCGCGGAGTTGCAGCCCCACTCTCAGAGCGCCAGCGTGCGGAGCGCTCCTCGCTGCCTTCCGTCCAAGAGACAACCGGGTGCATGCTCGAGTACAACCTCCCGCTGCCGCATGGGGACAGCATGACATCGCCGAAGCCGACACGCACAACAGGTCGGTCGCAGGCCAGGCTTTTGGCAATCCTGCTCGGGTCTACGAATGGCCGCTCACCGGAGACCGCCGTAGTGTCCTTGACTGTCTGAAGATGGCCGACTGCGGGAATCCCCGTCCGTCGGCGTCCTCAGGTCATCGCTGGTGCGCTGAGATGCGGTGGGGTCCGAATCTACGTGCGAATATCGGGGCAACGCGCGACAACCCACCGTGACGACCTTTCGCCGCGAGCGCCTCGCGGCGTCGCATGAGCGTTTGTCCCCGTCTATCAGAGGCCGAATCGCGGCAAACGCGGAAATTACCTGCCTCGGGGCTGGGGTAGCAGGTTCCTTCGCCCAGGGAGAGATCCGGGGGATGCCGGCTCATCTCCACGACACGACCTCGTCGGTTCTTTTGCGCTGAATGTCCGGCACCACCGCCCCTGCGGCTGGGAATCCCACGACCAGCAGCAGAAACGGCCGCTCCACATCGGCGGGGCGTCCGAGAATGTCATTGAGGAAACCCATCGGGCTGGGGGTGTGTGTGAGCGAGACCAGTCCGGCTCTGTGGATTGCTGCGAGCAGCAATCCGGCTGCCAGTCCCACGGACTCCGCTGGGTAGTAATGCTTCACCTTCCGGCCGTCAGACGTGCGCCCAAATCGCTCAACGAAGACAACAATCAGCCAGGGCGCCATCTCCAAAAACGACTTGTTCGAGTCCGTCCCCAGCGGTGCTAAGGCGTCCAGCCACTCCTTGGGAGCACGGTGTGCATAGAACTCCCGTTCCTCCTCCTCCGCGGCCAAGCAGATGCGTCGCTTCAATGCGGGATCGGAAACGGCTACGAACCGCCATGGTTGCATGTTCGCGCCACTGGGGGCCGAACAGGCGGCTCGCAGGCACTGCTCAATGACCTCTCGCGAGACCGAGCGAGCGGAAAAATCGCGTACGGTACGTCGGCGATGCATGTCGTCGGCGAACTCTCGTGCCTTGGCAAGCATTACTGCCGGATCATATTCGCAGTACGCGGGAAGAGGGACAAATGTTGGCATGACTGTTTTCCAGCATCGGGCCGGCTTCGTTAGACCTACATCAGTGCAAACAGTGGTGCTCGTGGCCAGTTGGCGTCTCTGTCGTTAGAGAGCTCAAAGTAGCTCAAAGGTGTAATGGAACACCATCACGGCCGGCTGCTCTGAAGCTTCTCGAGCGTGCGTTTCAGCGCCTCGAGCTTCTTGCCTGCGTCGCCGAGTTTGCCGGCCGCCGTGAGACGCTGGTAGTCCGCGAAATCGCGCCCGGCTGCTTCGATCAGGGCATTCGTCTCGGCTTTCTGTCCCGGTGCCTGCGTGCGTCCTGCCGTTGCGGGGGAGGCGGCCTTTGCGGGGGCCGCGCTCGAGCCCTGCGACTGCTGTGCGCTCAAGGTCGAAGGGGCCCCCTCGAACAGCGCCGCCATGGCCGTCTCGAACGTCGGGCCGTACCCAAGCCGGTCCTGCAGCGCGAGCACCACGAGGCGCAGCTCCGGCATCGGGCTGTTCGCCGCCTGCAGATAGATCGGCTCGGCATACAGCAGCGCTTTGCCGATCGGAATGACGATCAGGCTTCCCCGACGCACGTGCGAGCCTTGCTGGTTCCAGAGCGTCAGCTGGCTCGAGATCACGGCGTTCTGATCGATGCGCGCTTCGACCTGCAAGGGGCCGTCGACCAGCTTCGACTTTGGGAAGTCGTACACGACCGCCTCGCCGTAGTGCGCGCCGTCGCTGCGGCCGCCGATCCACCCGATGAGATTGTTGCGGTTGGCGGGTGTGAACGGCAGGATGTCGATGAATTCCGGCGTCTGCTCCCCGGGCAGGGTCATGAGCACATAGTTCGGCTCCATGACCTGTGGGCTCGTGTCCTGGGAGCCGACCTCCGTCGCAACGTTCCAGAGGTCTTCGCGGTTGTAGAACACCTCCGGATCGGTCATATGATATAGCGCGTACACGTCGGCCTGCACGGCGAGCAGCAGCTCGGGATAGCGCACGTGCGCGCGCAAATCCGCCGGCATGGCCGTTTCATCCCTGAACAGCGCCGGAAAGAGGTTGCGGTAGGCGCCGAGAACGGGATCCCGCGAGTCGAACACGTAGAACGTCGTTGCACCCGTGTAGGCGTCGATGACGATCTTCACGCTGTTCCTGATGTAGTTGAACGGTTGCTCGCCGAGGAAGTAGCGGCGCGAATCGGGATAGGTGGCCGAAGTCGTGTAGGCGTCGATGATCCAGTAGAGCTTGCCGTCGCTCGCCACGACCAGGTAGGGGTCGGGGTCGAAGGTAAGGAACGGGGCGAGCTCCCGCACGCGCACGAGGATATTGCGGCGCATGAGCAGGCGGCTGTCATCGGTCACGTCGTCGCTGAAGGGGAGCTTGGTGATGTCGCCGCGATCGTACGCAATGAGCGTACGGCGCAGCAGCCCGCCGAGCCGGATGCCGCCGTCGCCTTGATAGGAAGCCAGATTGTTCTGCTCGCCCTGCGGATAGTTGAACTCCTTCTGGCGGGTCTTTACGTAGACATCCGTGTCCGTGAGCTCGCCGAAGTAGATCTGCGGCCGAGTGACCTTGAGGTCCGGGATGGTGCTCTCCACCGGCATATTCTTCAGAACGAGCCTCGGCAGACCCTCCGGCGTGAAGCCGTTGACGGTGGTCATCGCGACACCGTACCCGTGGGTGTAGATGAGTTTCTCGTTGACCCAGGTCTGGCTGCTCACCGGGAGCTTGTTCACGTTGAGCTCGCGCGCCGCTAACATCATCTCGCGAAGCCGTCCGCCGAGCCGGTACCGATCGATGTCGATGGCGGGGAAGTCGTAGTACGTGCGGATCTCCTGGATCTGGCGCAACGTATCCTGCAGGGCCCGCCAGTCCCAAAGGCGGATATTGTCGAGCGTCGTTTGATTCTGCGACGGATCGATCGCGGCGATCCCGGAATTCGCCGGGAAGGGATGCACTTGGATCCGGTCGAGGCCGTAGGCCCGGCGCGTGAACTCGATGTTGTGCGCGATGTACGGCCGCTCGCGGTTCAGCTGGTTCGGCTTGACGATCAGGGTACTCACGTACCAGGCCACGATCTGAACGGCGAAATAGACCAAGACGGCGGGAGCCACCGAGCCGATGATCCACGTCAAGCGCGGCGCGCGCACCGCCGCGATCACCGCGATGCCCGCGCCCACGAGCAGCGCCCCGCAGACCGCTAACAGGCCCGCGAGTGTGATGTGGGCCTGCGTGTAGTTCACTCCCGCGAAGACGCTGTGATCGCCAAACAGTCGATCGAAGCGCCCCAAGTACACCTGTGCCGCGACGACGAGCAGCAGTGCGGCGACCGCGATCGCGAGCCCCCGCCAGGGCCGCGTCTGGTTGGCGGCGATGCGTTGCGGGGTGAGCGCGCGCGCTCCGCTCGACAGGCCGACGAACACGGCCGCGAGGGCGCAAACGATCTCTGCGAGCATCAAGAGCCATCCCGTTAGCAGCTGCCACGCGGGAAGCTGGAACAGGTAAAACCCCAGGGGCCTGCCGAAGATCGGGTCGAGCGTGGCGGTGTGCGGCGCGTACCACCAGAGCACGAGCGTGGTCCATCGCTCGGATATGGTCGCGCTCGCCTCGAGCGCGATCGCCAGGCACACGACGAGAGCTGCGAGATTGACGAGCCGTCCGAGGGGCAGATCCATCCGTTGGCCGTTAATCAGAATCGTCGCGCCGCGCAACTGCTCGAGCCGCTCGGGCCGCAGCGCCCAGTACGCTCCATAGAGCGCGATGAAGGTGACGGCGGCGAAGGCGCAGTAGACCGAAAGCTGCAGGTCGAGCCGCGTCCAGAACACCGAGGCGTAGCCGAGCGCGCCGAACCAGAGCGAGTCGACGTAGTACGAAACCACGGTGGAACAGATGTACGCAAGAACCGCCAGCACCGCGATCGTGAGGATCAGGTGCCGCCGCCCGCGCGACCGCGGTCGGGGCGGCTTTGGACCGTGCGGATTGCCTATGCGCTCGAACGGATCGCTTCTCATGTTCGCCCCGGTGCAACTGCGCCAGCACGGCATTTACCCTGTCTCGACAAGGATAACAGCATCGAACTCGCAGGCACGCCCGGGTGAGCGATGGGGCGAATCGGCCGCTGCGCGGCGTCAGTCCCGACCACCAGCCGGTCGCCGCCGCTTTGCGGGGTTTCCACTGCCGGTAACGGCAAGGCCCAGCCTTGTCTCGTTGCCGATCTGTAGGCGCTGCGCACGCAAACCGCCCCGATGTTCGCTTGGCTGGAGCATGCTTGGACACAACACGATTCGGATTTGACTGACATCCTGCTCAGTGACCCCTTCGTGCTCGTCTACCAGCACGAGCCGCGCTTTGCCGCGTTGTGCCAGCATGCTGGCTTGCCGCTGCCAGGGTAGCCGCTCCATACGGCGCCCACATCAACGCGCGGCGGTCAAAAATTTGCCGCCGCCGCTGTTGCCGCAGCTTGCCTGGCATTCCCCGAAGTGGAGCGGGTGATGGGAATCGAACCCACGTCATCAGCTTGGGAAGCTGAGGTTCTACCATTGAACTACACCCGCGGCCGGCCGATTCTACGAGAGACTCGTCGTTCCCGGCAATCGATGAAGCGGCGTGCGGCCCACGCGCCCATGATACCGCCCGTCTTGACATGCGTGCCATGCGATGTCATGAAGCCCGCATGCCTATCACCGTCGGTCGCGAGCCCCAAGCCGGGCCGCCGCTTCCATGAGCGCTGCACCGGAGCAACCGCGCGGCCGCGCCGTGTGCGTGTACTGTGCCTCGAGCCACACGGCGCACCCAGAGTATCGTGAAGTGGCCTTCAGGCTCGGGGCGGCATTGGCCGAGCGCTCCGTCACGCTGATCTACGGCGGCGGCGGCAAGGGCTCGATGGGTGCTCTGGCCGATGGCGCGCTGAGTAAGAGAGGCCGAGTCATCGGCATCCTGCCCCGCTTCATGGCGGATCTGGAATGGGGTCACCGCGGACTGTCGGAGCTGAAGCTCGTCGAGGACATGCGCACGCGCAAGCACCTCATGCTCACGGGCGCGCAGGCGGCGGTGGCTCTGCCCGGTGGCTGCGGCACTCTCGAGGAGCTCCTCGAGGCGATTACGCTCAAGCGCCTGGGGCTCTTCCTCGGCCCCATCGTGCTGGTCAACACGCGCGGCTACTTCCAGCCGCTACTACAGATGCTCTCGTGCGCGGTCGCAGAGCATTTCATGGACGCACGGCATCCCTTGATGTGGCAGGTCGTCGCCCGGCCGGAGGAGGTGCTGGACGCGCTCGATTGCGCACCAGCCTGGACGGCGGAGCATCGAAGCTTGGGTACGATCTAGCGCCGCCCGGTCGGCCGGCAGGCGTTCTACGCTTTGCGCGCCGCCGCAAGGTCGACCTTCGGCATCTCGTTCATCCGCAGCACGCGATAACCATCGAAGTTGGATTGATCCACGCGACCATCCGTCAACGTGATCGCGCCGTAGAGCGCGGCCGAAAGACCGAAGCCGATCCCGCTCTGCATCTGCGCCTCGATCACGTTGGGCGTCACGGCGATTCCGCAGTCGACCGCACACACCACCCGATCGACGTTGATATCGGTTCCGGAGACGGTGACCTCCGCAATCTGGGCGACCACCGAGCCGAAGGACTCCTGGATCGCTACCGCGAGGCGGAATGCGACCGGATCCTCTTTTGCCGCTTCGGCGAGCTCGTCCATCATGACTTCCTTGGAAAATGCCATGTGGGTGTTCTCCACCGAGCGCCACCACAGCACGGGGATGCCCACCTGCGGCGGTGTCCAGCTGACACTCGCATCGTCGAGGTCGTACTGCTCGGCGGCACTGCCGCCGACGGCGGTCGGATCGACCCCGTTCTTCATCATGGCCGCGAACGGAGTGCCGGAAATGATCGACTGGCCGACCACCCGCTGGCGGAAAGCGACTTTGCCGTCGGACCCGAGGCCGGCAGCGATGCGGTGCAGGTTGAGCGGCCGATAGCGGCCGCCCTTGATGTCATCCTCTCGTGTCCAGATGAGGCGTACCGGGGAGCGACCGCCGGTTGCTTTGGCGATGGATGCCACTTCGGAGATGTAATCCGAGTCGGGTGTGGCGCCACGGCCGAAGGTGCCGCCGGCTGCGAGCGTGTTGATCGAGACCTGATGCGGCTGCAGTCCGACCTGCTGGGCGGCATTCATCTGGTCGAACGTCTGGAACTGATCTCCGGCCCAGATCTCGCAGTGATCCGCGGTTAACCGGTTTCCGCCGCTGCGAGAACCTTGCCGAAACGTCGCTGGCGACGAGCGTAGTCGGCGAGCGCCGCCTTGAGCTCCGCCTCGCCGAAGTCCGGCCAGAGTCGATCGGTGAAGTAGAGCTCCGCGTAGGCGCAGTCCCAGAGGAGGAAGTCTGAGAGCCGCTGCTCCCCACCGGTGCGTATCAGGAGATCCACGGCGCCGCTGTCGGATAGGGAATGATCGACCTGGGCCAGCAAGTCCGTGAATTCCTCCATGCTGAGCCCGCCGTCTCGAGGAGCGCGCCGCGCCGCCTCGAGGATGCTGTGTTGGGACGAGTAGTCGATCGCGATCCGAAGCTGCATCCGCGTGCACCCCGCGGTCAGCCGCTCGCTCTGCTCGATGGCGCGCGCCAGGCTCGGCTGCAGCCGATCGCGGCGGCCGATGACGTTGATCCGGATCGACTGCTCGATGCACGAACGCGTCTCGGTGGTGAGGTATCGCTGCAGCAGCCGCATCAGCGCATCGACCTCGAGACTCGGGCGGCCCCAGTTGTCGGATGAGAACGCGTACAGCGTCAGGGCGCCGATGCTCGCGTGCGCCGCCGCCTCGACGATGCCGTTGACGGCCTTCGCGCCGTGGACGTGTCCGGCGCTGCGTGGCAGGCCGCGGCGCTGCGCCCAGCGCCCGTTGCCATCCATGATGATCGCGACGTGCAGACTCATGGCGTGCTCACGACCGCCGCGTCGCCTTGATGACCGCCTCGATGTGCTCGAGATAGCGGTAGAGCGCCTGGCGTCCGACCGGTGTCAGCCGGTACTCGGATTTCGGTCGCCGCCCGGAGAAG
>JBOIAQ010000095.1:0-11658 GCA_050739115.1 Steroidobacteraceae bacterium
TACAGCGCCGCGCCCTGGAGCTGATCGACAAGATCACCCCGTAGACAGAAACCGCTCACCGCCATCAACTCCATGTTGTTGAAAGCGAAGGGAAACTCCGTCTACCGACTGGACGAACTTCCGTTTAGCCGCGTTCCGGTTGTTGTGGGCGAAGCGGCATGACCCTCGTGGATGTCTTCGGGGTGACGCGTCACGTGGAGTGGTGGCAGGAGCTGCCTCGCGCATTCGTCATCTTCGTCTTGGGCTGACACTCGTGCGCCTCGCGGGGCGGCGGACGTTCGCCCGCTGGTCGGCGCTCGATATGATCGTCTCCATCATCATGGGCTCGAGTTTGAGTCGCGCGCTCACCGGCGCGGCGCCGCTCGGCGGCACCATCACGGTGCTGCCGGTCTGAGCGCCCTTTATGAGCGCTTGATGAGACCGGTGCCGAGCAGAACGATGCCGGCGCCGAGCACGGCGCCCCCGACCCAACCGGGAAGCGCACGTTCCTGCTGCAGGCGCGCCTCGACGTCGCCGAGCTTGAAGACGCTCTGTTCGCTCGAATAGCGGGGCGGACGCAGGATCAGGAAAATGCCCGCGGCAACCAGGACCAGGCCGGCGATGAGGAAGGCTTTCATGGACGGATTGTATCAGCGCCTCGGGCCGGGGCGCACCCGGTGCATCAGGCCATGCCGCCGCTGACGGCGATCACCTGCGAGGTCACGTACGACGCTTCGTCCGAGGCGAGAAAGGCGACGACGCCCGCCACTTCCTCGGGCAGTCCCGCACGGTTCATCGGCACGAGCCGCTCGATCGCCGCGGCATCGAACAGCCCTTCGGTCATGGGCGTGCGGATGATTCCGGGAGCCACCGCATTCACCGTGATGCCGCGGGTTCCGACCTCGAGAGCCAGCGCCTTGGTGGCGGAATTGAGCGCCCCTTTGGCGGCGGCGTAGTTGACCTGTCCCTTGTTGCCGATGAGAGCCGAGATCGATGAGATGTTGATGATCCGTCCCCAGCGGGTGCGGATCATCGGCATGAGCAGCGGTTGGGTCACGTTGAAAAAGCCGTTCACCGCGACATCGATCACCCGGTGCCACTGCTCGGCGCGCATGCCGGGGAGCACGGCATCGTCGTGCACCCCGGCGTTGTTGACCAGGATCTGAATGGGACCCGAGGCCAGGGCGGATTCCAGCGCCCGATGGGTGCCTTCCGGGTTCGTGACGTCGAAGTGCAGCGCCGCGGCCTTGCCGCCCGCGGCGGTGATTTCCGCCACCACCTTCTCCGCGGCATCGACCCCCTGCCGCGCATGCACGTACACGGAGTGGCCGTCACGCGCGAGACGCCGGCAGATCGCGGCGCCGATGCCACCGCTCCCCCCGGTGACGAGCGCCCGCTTGCCTTCGTGGCTCACGATGATTTCCGATTAAAGGTTGACGTGGCGGGCGGATGGGTGCCGAACACGATGCCGGCACGACCGCTGAGCAGCTCCCGTCCGCCGCTCGAGAGCGTGAACTGATAAAGAGTGCCGTCCTCATCACCCGCCAGCCGCTCGGCGCTCGCGATGAGATCGGCGTCGAGATCATCGAGCCGGGTGACCCGCAGCACAAGGTTTCTCACGCTCGTCAGCAATCCCGCTCGTGCCGTCGTGCCCGCGGTGTGCGCCATGATCGCCCCGTGCACGGCCATGCTCTGCGCGGCGTACTCCACCCCGCAGGCGGCGCCGAGCCGGCCGTGGGCGCGCAGCGGATTGTCGGGGGAGCGATGGCTCGTGGCCCGGCAGCGGATGCGCACCGGGTCCCAGTTCAACACCTCATCGAGGAGACACATGCGCCCCTGGTGCGGGATGTGGCTCTCGATCCACCCGCGATCGAGGCGCGTACCCTCCGGCAGGCGCCCGAATGCCGTGCGGCCTAACGACACTCGCAGACCTCCACGGCGATGCGCTGCGCATCCAAATAATCGAGCACCACGCGTCCGGTCTCGCCGCGGGCGAGGAGCCGCAGGAGCGGCAGACTGCGTGCGGCGGGCAGCGCCGCGCGCAGCGCTTCGAGCTTGGGATCCGCGAGCCGGTCGGGGGCCGTTTCGCGCTCGCATATTGTCAGAATGAGCTTCGCGCGCGCTCTCGCGCAAGGTGTCGGCGTGAGGACCATCCCCACCGCGAAGGAATCGGGCAGCGGGCGCGCGCCGTTGATCGGCTCGGGGTAGCGCGTCTCGTAGGCGCTCAAGATCACCGCTACCCCGTCCACCGTGAGCATCGCGAGCGCCTCGATGAGGCCCGCCGCGAAGCTCGCATCGTGCGCGCAAAGCGCGGTCGATGCCGCGGTCGACCCGGTCGCAAGGCTCCAGTAGCCGGCAGCGGCGTTGTGGACGGAGTTGTGAAAGCGTGTCGGCGAGAGCTGCCGGTCCGAGGAGGCGAGCGTCTCGCAGATCTCGTGGCAGATGGCGCCATCGCCGCTCGAGGAGGTGAATATCACCGGTAATCCGTCCGCGGCGATGCCCGCGTTGGCGAGCGCCTGCTGTGCCGCACTGACGCCGAGCCTCACGGTGTTGCCGGTGCGGCGGCGCTCGGCGGCAGGCAGGCCCTCGGGCGCCGGCACGACGGTGGGTCGAGGCGAATAGACCTCCTGCCCCGCGAGCGCACGCGCGCCGCTTCGCCAGTCCGGAAGTCCGGGTCCGATGAGCCCAATGCCCTGAACATAGGCGGTGAGTGCGCTCATGTCGCGCGTCCCAACACGAGAGCGCAGTTAGAGCCGCCAAAGCCGAAGGAATTGTTGAGCGCGCGTTCGATCGGCTGGTGGCGGTTGGCCCGCAGGTAGTCGAAGACGAGCGCGGGATCGGTGCGCTCGGTGTTGGCGCTTCCGGGAAGCAGGTCATGCGTGAGCGCGAGTGCGCAGATCACGGCCTCGAGGCCTCCAGCCGCCCCGAGGGTGTGTCCGGTCGCACCCTTGGTCGAGCTCGCGGCCACCGCGCGCTTGCGTTGCCCGAATACGGCCGCGACCGCCTTCGCCTCGGCGCTGTCGTTGCTCGGGGTGCCGGTGCCGTGCAGGTTGATGTAGTCGATGTCCTCGGGTCCAAGGCTCGCGCGCTCGAGCGCCTGCAGCATGGCGGCGCGTGCGCCGCGCCCTTCGGGATGGGGCGATGACATGTGATAGGCATCGCTCGATTCACCGACGCCGAGCAGCAGCACCTCATCGGCATCGAGGCTCGCGGGCGGGCGCTCGAGGAGGGCAAACGCCGCGGCCTCGCCGATCGAGATGCCATTGCGGTGCAGGTCGAACGGTCGGCAGGGGCCGGGCGAGACGAGCTGCAGCGAATGAAAACCGTAGAGCGTCGTCAAACAAAGCGAGTCGACGCCGCCCACCACCGCCGCATCGATCAGATCCGCCGCGATCATCCGCCGCGCCGTCCCGAACACCTTGGCGCTCGAGGAGCAGGCGGATGAGACCACGAACGCGGGACCCTCGAGCCCCGACACCTGCCGCGCAAACGCCGCGAGCGAGTAGGAGTTGTGAGTGCCGGCGTAATCGAAGCCCGGAGGCAGTGCACCGGTCGCGGGGTCCCGCCGCCGGTAGGCGATCTCGGTCTCGAGCATGCCTGAGGTGCTGGTACCGAGGAAAAGTCCCACCCGCCGCCGTCCCCAGCGGCCGGCGCAGGCCGCGACGGCATCGAGAAAGCCGTCGGCGGCGAGCCCGAGCTGCGCCAAGCGGTTGTTGCGACAGTCGAAGCGCTTCAGCGCGCGAGGCAGGCGCACCTCATCGACGCCGGGTACTTCACCGACGTACGTCTCCAGGCTGACGGTCTCGAAAGCGCACGGCACGAGGCCGCTGCGTTGCGCGCGCAGGGAGTCGAGCGTCGCCTCGAGGCCGCGGCCGATGCAGCTCGTCGCGGTGAAGTGGCTGATGAGAAGAGGAGTCATGTCGCGGCGAGTGCTGGAGTTGCGGGCGCGAGCGAGCCGCGCAAGGTGACGGGTGTCAGATCCGCCGCCGCCACCGCATCGAGCAGGCGCGGCAGCACCTCGAGGATCACCGGCGCGCCGGCGCGGGTGAGCGCCGCATGACCATCGTGCAAGAGCAGGATATCGCCCGCGGTGAGGCCGCGGGTGAGCTTACCGAGCACCGCCTCGGCACTCGCGCTCACGGTGTCGAATCCGCGCCGCGTCCAGCTTGCGAGGCGCAGGCCGAAGCCGTTCAACACCGGATCGAGGAAGGGGCTGCGCAGGCCCGCCGGCGCGCGGAAGAAAAGCGGCTGCTGGCCCGTGGTGATGCCGATGGTGTCCTGCGCGCGCTCGATCTCCGCCATGAGGCCCCGGGGACCCAACAGGGAGAAACGATTCAAGTGCCGCTGGCTGTGGTTCTCGATGGGGTGGCCGCGACGCGCCATCTCACGGGTGAGCTCCGCGTGACGCTGTACGCGCTCGCCGATGCAAAAGAAGGTCGCCCGAGCGGCGCGCTCATCGAGTAGATCGAGCACCCGCGGCGTGATCCTGGGATCAGGACCATCGTCGATCGTGATGGCGACCTCGCCTCGTGCGGCCGATGCGGCCGGCAGCCGTGTCCAGTTAGGACCGAGCAGGTGGCTTCGGGGCGTAAGCCCCGCGGCGGTGAGGAGCGCGTGATCGGCCAGCACCGTCGCCAGTGCCCAGGGCCACGCGGACGGCCGCGCCAGCACCGTCACCAGGGCCGCCGCGTGCAGCCCGAGCGAGGCACCGACGAGCGGCGACGGTCGCCAGCGCGCAGAAGGTGGGTGAGAGGGGGTCGACAATTCGGTTCAGCTCCGACGCAGCCGCGATTCGGCTCTCCGGCGGCAGTACCCTACCGGATCATGCGCTGCCACACCGAGCGGCAGGTAATGCTTGGGGTGCCGGGTGAGGATCGTGAGATCGTGGGATCTTGCGGTCGCGCAGATCGCCAGATCCGCAAACCCCGGGGTATGTCCCCGCACTCGCGCCCGATCCGAGAGAATTCCCGCAATCGGTGCCGCGGCGAGATCGAGCGGCAGGATCCGCGGACTGTAGAGATGCACCAGCGTCTCGAGCCATTCTCGCAAGCGAGCGGCCTTGCGCCTCGCGCCCTCACGGCCCGACTTCGCGATGCCAGCCTCGATCTCGGCGACCGTGACGACCGAGACGTAAAGTCGATCCGAGTTGCGGTCCATCCATTCGATGAGTTCCGGAATCGGTTGCCTCTGGGAGGGTGCGCCAACCGACAGGATGTCGGTATCGACCAGGAAGCGCTCGCTCACAGCTGCGCATCGCGAAGCGGCGCCTGCGAACGGACCGGCAGATCACCCTCCGCGAGGGGCACTGACATGAGCAGCCGACCGAAAGAAGGGACTTTCGACAGTCGTGCCCATTCCTCGTACGAGAGCAGCACAGCCTCCCGCTTTCCGTGCCGTGTGATGATCGAGGGCTTCCCTCGCACGGCATCGTCGACGACGGTCGAGAGCTTCGCCTTTGCGTCCTTCAGCTGAATCTTCCGCATGTTTCGCTTCATGTGACTACTGTAGTCATATGATATCAAAAATCGGGGCGAGGCACTCAGGACTCAGTGCGCCGGGTCAGGATTCAGAAGACTCACCGCGCCGGCGCGCGCGCGAGCAGCGCGGCGTAGAGGAGCGCCAGAAACGCCCCGGGAGCGACGGTCTCGCCGAGATCGTGCAGCACCGGCACCGAGGAGAGGGCCAGCACCCCGAATCCGACCACCGTGGCGCAGTTGGCGACGAGGAGCGACGCCAGCGTTCGCTGCAGCGCCGGACCGGGCTCAGGGGTCGCCTGAGCGGACCTGCGGTCGAAGAAGAGCGCGTAATTCGAGCCGACCGCGATGATGAGGAGCATCCCGACCACGTGCAGCAGGGTGAGTCTTGCGCCGAAGAGCGTGAGGGCGGCGGTGACGGTGAGCACCGCGAGCGCCAGGGGCAGGACCACCCGCGCCACTCGCGAAGGACTTCGAAGCGCGATGAGGAGCAGCACGATGATCGCGGCGAAACCGGCGAGCGAGAGCCGCACCGCGCCGGCCAGATAGCTCGAGTAGAGCGCATCGGTCTGACTCTTCAGATCGAGCACCGTCGCATGATCCGGCGCGCCGACCGAGATCGCAGCGCGCACCTTGCCGATATCGATGCCGAGCGGGCGCCCGTTCGCTGCCGGAGCATCGAGCGGCAGCAGCGCGTGCCAGCCATCGCTTTCCCGGACGAGCAACGCATCCGCCACGGCGGCGAAGGAGGTGCCGTCCAAGGATGCGCGCCTCAAGAGTGGACCCGTCCGCGCCGCCTCCACGTCATGGAGGAAGGGTGCGAGCCGCTCCGCCCGCAGCGGCAATCCCGAGAGCGCCTGCTTGAGTCTCGCCGCGAGCTCCTTAGGCGGCGGCAGGCTTTCCTGCCGCTGCCGCTGAACCGCGAGGCTCGGCAGGTACTGCGTCGGACTCTCGTAGCCGGCGATGATGTGGCGACCCACGAGCCCGTCGAGCTCGGCTCCCACGTGCTCGGCGCCTTCGAGCGCGGACGGCGCATCAGGCGCGGAAACGATGACCAGATCGCGGACATCCGGCGCGCCGAGATCCGTACGCAGTCGCCCATCGAGCTCCTGCGCGGCGGCCGGAACCGGGCTCAGGGCCGAGAGGTCGTGGTTGAAGAGCCGCTGACGGTTGAAGCCGATCACGAGCGCGGCGCCGATGGCGAGCGCCGCCACGAGCCGCCGCCCGGCCGAGGCCTTGGCCAGGAGCCGCGCGGCGGTGCGGCCGATCGGCGTGAGGTCCCGGATCGCAAAGCCGCGCGGCAACAGCTCCGGCAGCACGAAGCGCGTGGCGAGCCCCGCCGCCAACACGCCCATGAGCGAATAGAGCCCGAGCTGCGCGAGGCCCGGAAAGCTCGATACCAGGAGCGCCGCGAAGCCGCAAATGGAAGTCAGCATGCCGAGCCGCAGGGTCGGCCACACCGAGCGGCGCCAGTCCTCAGGCGGCGGCTCCTGCGCTTGCGCGCCGGCGCGCGACTGCACGAAGAGGTAAATCGAATAATCGACCCCCTCGCCGATCAGCGTGATGCCAAAGCCGAGCGTCACGCCCTGCACCACCCCAAAGCCGAGCGCCACCGCCGCGATGCCGGCGAGCGCCCCCGAGGCGACCGGCACGAGGCCCAAGAGCAGGGCCGGTATCGAGCGATAGACGAAAAGGAGGAGGGCGATGATGAGCGCCGAACTGATGAGGAAGAGACGCGTCACCTCCGACTTGATCGTCTGCCGTGCCTCGACCGCAAATACACCGGGCCCCGTCATGAGGAGCGTAGCGCCCGCGCCTGCGGCGACGGTCCGGAAGGCGGCCTGGATCGCCTGCACCGCCCGCTGTTGGCCATCGGTATCCGAGCCCGCCGCGCGGGTGCGCACGAGCAGAAGCGCCCGCCTGTCATCGCGCGAGACCCAGACCCCATCGGCGGTCCGCGGCGATAGGTTGCTCGTCAACTGATCGAGGAGGGTCGTCATCTCGCCGGTGGGATCGCTCGGCAGGAGCGACTGCGTCAGCATTCCCGTCGGCGAGGCGAGAAGATCGATGGTGTTGCCGATCGCCGCCTTGAGGCCCGCGACGCTGAAGCGCTCCGGCGTCACCGTGCGGCTCAGGAGGTAACGGTGCGCGAACAGGAACGCCTCGTCGTTTTGCGCCGCCGCCGCGTCCCCGTTCTCGACCGCGGTGAATTCCGGGTCGGCCCGCAGCCGCGGCGCGAGCGCCTGCGAGAGTCGCGCCCGCACGGCCTCATCCGCGCCATCGATCGCGACGATGATGAGTTTCGAGGCAACCCCTTGGCGAAGCTGCTCGACGAGCAGCCGCTGCGCCGCCGTCGGCGCCCGCGGCAGGAATGCCGAAAGATCCGCCGAGTAACGCGCCCGCGCGATGATGACGACCGCGGCGGCGACCAGCACCGCCCAGAGGATGATCGCCCCCGCGCGTCTTGCCTTCATGGCGGTGGGATGGTCATCACCGAGCGATCGCCGTCCCTCTGCAGGATCTTGACCGAGCGGATCTCATCCCGCGCCCCCGAGATCTCGACCCGGCTCACTTTGCGCGCGACCTTCGCATCCAACGGCACGAGCTGCAGCTGCCATTTCGCGAGCGTGCCGCTGCAGGTCACCCTGAAAACCCGCTCGAGCGCCTGCTCGTTGCCGGCGAGCGTATCGCGGATGGAATCCACGAACGGCGCGACCTGCGGATACGCGCTCAAATCCATGCGATAGGTTCGATCGCCGCGCCGCACCGTGAGCTTCTCTCCATCGAGAATCAGCGACTCCGCTTTGGGCTCGAGCGTCTTTTTCTCGAGGTGATCCGGCGCCTCGTAAACCAACACCCCGGAGGACTTCACCGGCTCGTCCAGAATCTTGAAGTAATCCTCCTCCACATACTTCACTTCCCCGTGCTTGCGCTGAGCGAGCAGCGCCATCACCTGATTCAACGTGGCATTCGCGGCGAAACAACTCGACGAGGCCGACAGCAGGGCTAACGCGAGCATTGCGCCGGCACGCGCAACGGCGCAGCGTCGCCGCCGTAGGTAACGAAGGTCATCTGCGGTCATTGGCCCAGAACTCGAAGAAGTTGAACCAGTTGTAAGGATGCTCCCGGCAGTAGGCCTCGAGGCGCCGCGCATACCGCACCACCGCCGCCCGGATCGCATCCTCCCGCCCTGCGCGCGAAACCTGCGAGAAATCCGCGAGCGACTCGAACACGATGCGATAGCGATTGCCCCCCAGATAAAGTCCCAGCATCAACACGGCTTCGCCGCCGAGGAGCGCCGCCACCCGCATCGGTCCGATCGGAAAGCGGGCCGGGGCTCCCAGAAACTCCACCATCTCCGCGGCTTCCCCGCCCGGCGTCCGATCGGCCAACATGCCGACGAACACCCCCTCATCGAGCAACGCCCGCACCTTGAGCATCGCCTCGAGGCTGCCCAAGGGCACCGTCTCCGCCGCAAGCTTCGGGTTGATCGCGGCCCAGACCGCATTGATCTTGCGCGCATTCTCCTCGTAGGCCGCCATCGCCACCCGCAGTCCCGGCTGTCGCCGCCCGATCGCCCGCGTCACCTCGAAGCTGCCGAGATGCGCTCCCACGAGGAACCCGCCCGCCCGTGAGCGCACCCGCTCGCGCATCAACTCCTCCCCCTCGACCGTGAGGTGGAAGAGCTCGAAGCGGTCATTGAGCAGATACACCCGATCGTGAATCGTGGTGGCGAAACACATGACCTGCCGGAAGCGATCCCTCGCCGTCGGCGGCCGCCCGAGCGCCCGCCGCAGGTACGCTTTGGAGGCGCGCCGTGCCCGCGGTGCAAACAGGAAAAAATAGGCGGCAATGACGTAGAGCGCGACGCGCGCGGCGCGACGCCCCAGCCGGAGTGAGAACACCACCATCAGGCGAAGGAGCCCGGCGCTGCCGCGCTCCCGCCGGGTTGCCCATTCAGCTCGCATGCGGGGCGGCGGCGCTCGCCGATCTCATCATGCGGGAGTCAGCGCGCCGTTCGCGATCGTCTGCCCGGCGCTCAGGATGCTGAAGCGGATGGCGCCGCTCGCGAGCCGTTCCTGCTCGAGTGCGAGCGGCTCGCCGGGCCCGACCGCCTTGAGGAACTTCACCGCGGCGATCCGCCAACATCGTGGCTCGCCGCCCTCGGCGCACTCGATCGCGCGGATCACCTCATCGAGCATGACCACCCCGGGCAGGACCGGTGTGCCGGGAAAGTGCCCGTCGAAGGCCGGATGGGTCGCCGCGACACTCAAGGCGAGCGCGGTCATGAGCGTACCCGCCGTCCCGCGGCGGCGGCCGCCCCGGGCAGGGAGCCGGATGCCGCCGCGAGCGAGCGCAGCGCCTCGCGCGGCAGCTTGCCGGTGCTGTTGCGCGGCAGGCGCTCGAGGAAAACGAGCGGTCGCGGCAGGAATACCGGATCGATCCGTTGACGCAGCGCCTCGGTGAGGCGCACGGCATCGAGCCCGGGAGCCACCACCGCGGCCGCGACGCGCGCGACACCCGCCGCGGAAGGGTGCGGCTCCTCGGGGAAGAAGAACGCACCGTCCTCGACCCCCGGGATGGAGTTGAGTTGGTGGGTCAGATACGAGAGCGAGCTGCGCCTGCCGGCAATGTTGACGAGATCGCCGAGCCGTCCATGCAGCAGGAAGCGCTCGGCATCGAGCGGCTCGAGCTCATCGCACATCGGCGTCGGCTGCTCGAGGTGCCCGCCGCGTGCCCACGCGCGTCCGTCCTCGAGGGTGAGGCAGACGCCCGGCCACAACCGCCATTTGCGATTCCGGGCCGTACGCCGCGTGGCGAGCTGCCCGCTTTCGGTCGAGCCGTAGATCTCGAGCAGCGGCGCCCGGAAGCGCCGTTCGGTCTCCCGCGCAAGAGTGGGCGAAAGAGGCGCGGTGGCCGAGAGGATGAGATCCGCGGGCGGAAGCTCGGTCTGCGATGCGAGGAGCGCGCGCAGGTGAATGGGTGTCGAAATGAGCGTTCGCGGCCGCGGCAGTGCCTCGAGCTCGCTCAGGATGTCGGCCGGATAAAAGGGCCGCTCGGCGCAGAGCGCACCGCCGCTTTGCAGCGCGAGCAGAACGCTCGACTCGAACCCATACATGTGCTGTGCCGGAACGGTGGCGAGGAGGGCGTGCGAGCGGCCATCCCCGAGCCCGAGCCTCGCCGCTCCGTCCCTGATGCAACGGACCAGCTTGCCCCAGGTCTTGGGGTAGGGGACGGGCGCGCCGGTCGAGCCCGAGGTGAAGACGCAGGCCGCCGGCTGCTCGGCGTCGATCTCGGGCACGCGCCAGAGGCCTTGCGGGTCGGGCGCGGGGGCCCGGGACTGCGGAAAGCGCACGCGCGGCAGCGCGATGTCGCACTCTTCCTCGTCGGTCAGGCAGAACACATCGGGAGCGAAGGCCGCGAGCTGCCGGATCACCTCGGGCGTGCGGGTCGGCGGCAGGAGGGACACCTTGCGGGTGAGGAGAGAGGCCGCGAGACCCACCGTGAACCGATAGCGGTCCGCGCACACGTTCATGACGTGCTCGCCGGCGGGCAGCTCGGCCGCCAGACGGCTGGCATCGCTCAGGAATTCTCGCGCGCGGATGGGACGGCCCGCGCGGTATGCGACTACCGCATCAGCCGTTGCATGCGAGAGCAGCGGGTAGGAGGCGAGCAGTCAATTCGTCCTGTTGGCGTTGATGTACTCGGCGAGCCGCCGCAGCGAGCGGAAGATCTGCTCGTTCTCGGCGCTGTCGGCGCGCAGCTGCACGCCGTAGCGCTTCGAGACCACCAGGGCTATCTCCAGGATGTCTATCGAGTCCAGGCCCAAGCCCTCGCCGTAGAGCGGCGCATCGGGATCGATGTCGGCCGCGCTCAGCTCGAGATTGAGCGCCTGGACGATGAGCTGTGCGAGCTCGCGCGTGAGACCTTCGGTATCAGCCGGTGCGAGCGGCTGGCGCAAAGTTGAAGCGTGATTGGACATTTGTGCTTTGAGTAAAACGTCTCGACCCCCCGGATGGGCGCACAACTTTATCAGGACACGCCGTAAAACTCCGGCCTTCAGGCCGGACTGGATGAATGTAAGGGGTATCTGCCTAGCTCCACTCCTGGCAAAATGCGCTCCATGGCCACGACCGAGCGCATGCCGATCGCCGGGGAGGATTATCCCCGAACGTGGAGTGAGTTCATGGACCGGTTTGCGAGC
>JBOIAQ010000096.1:0-11657 GCA_050739115.1 Steroidobacteraceae bacterium
ACCCGCCGTTCTGAGCCTCGCGCCGAATCCGGCACTCCCGCACCACTCGTGGCGCCGACACCGCCCGTCGCTCACGACGACCCGCCTCTCGCCCCCAAAATCCCGCGGTTTTGCATCCCCGCCAACACGCGGGCTTCGCATGTCTCGTACTCTAGGAGACCCGCCTGTTCCCACGCCCAAAGCTGATCACACACTGGCTGGTATTGCGATTCGCTGGGAATGTCCGAATGTCCAGTGAGAATAGTCGCCCGTTCGCGCCCTCCCACGTAACGCTAAACCGATCGAGTCCCTTCAGTAGCAAGGTCCGCTGCGCCTCACCCACGTGCTCTAGGAACAATGCACGCAGAGTTCGATGACCGCCGCGGCGCTCCACACGGCGTACGATCGGTTTGTGCCGCGGATCATCTGCGACCGCGTAGACGACATCACGATAGTTCAGATCGTAGGCGTGAAATGGCGAGTTTTCGAGCTCGTATAAGTCATTTCCTAGTGCGCGCGCCCACATTGACTCGCCGGACGTTGCCCAGTGATTCGGCAGCTCAACGAGTACCTTGGTTAGCTCTTCTTTATTTGATGACACGTCGAAGCGGCCGGGAACTATTGGGTAAGTCTTAGAGTAACTGGCTCAAGAACGTGCGCGCAGGAACAACCACCGGGTCAGTCCTCGTGAAGCAGTCCACAGCCGCAAATGGGCGATCTAGGACAACCTGAAAAGCATGGCGAGCTTGCGTCTGAATCTGAAAGTATCTGAGTGAATCGGAAAGCTTGCCATCGCCATTCTTGGCCTCCACCAGGAACCACGGCTTGCGGTCGCGCACGACTAGGAAATCGACCTCTCGCTTGAGCTTGTCGCGCAGGTAGCGAAGCTCGAAATTCCCGAGCCCGAGGTCGGTCCACCCCTCGATGGCTTTTAGCAGGTGGCATGCGATAAAGGTTTCCGCGCGCGCTCCGGCGTCATCAATGCCCGACCAGTCACGCAGAAACCACTTCGGCTCCTTACGGAGCGACTTCGCGACGTTTTTGAACCATGGCCGCACCAAGAACCCGTAGTGAAGCCGGACGAGCAAATCGATCCATCTTTTAACTGTATCGACAGCAGTGCCAATCTCGCGACTCAGGCTCGAATAGACCAACTGTTGAGCAGAGTTCTCCGCAAGAATCAATGCCAAGGTTTCCATCGCAGCGAGGTCTTGTAGTATCGACACCTCCCGCAAATCCTGTTTCGTCAGCTGATCCTGGCGTAGAGTCCTCCAGCGGCGCGAAAATCTCTGATCGCGCTTGAGGAACGGCTCCGGGAAGCCTCCGTGCTCGAGGAGCGCCTCCCAATCGGCATCAAAGATCGGCGCAGGCGGCTGCACGACAGACTCGGGTACCGCTTGACGTGCGCACTCCCCAGCGCTCCACGGGTGCATGCGGAACAGGAAGTACCGACCCATCAGACTATCGCTACCCCGACGCGTGATGTCCAATCGTGAGCTTCCGGTGACGATGACTCGCGCGTGATCGGCATGGATGTCGAAAAATCCCTTGAGGAAATTCTTCCACTTCCTGTCCTTGTGAAGCTCATCGAAGACCACCACAGGTAGCCGCTCCCGCAGTTCCGCGAGTCCGATATGTCGCGCTACGGCTTCGGGTCCTCGGAGGATGATTCGGCGGTCGTCAACGCTATCCCAGTTCAGATAGGCGGTGCTCAGGCCCCGGCAGGTAGTCGTCTTACCTACTTGGCGCGGTCCGCTCACGAAGGCCATCTGGCGATGCTGCGCCAGATGACCTTCAAGCATTTGATCGTACAGCCGCGGGCGAGGTGCCATGGACCCTTTTACGATGTGTCGTAAATTAGTACAGTCTATTTTACGATCTATTCGAAAATAGTCCAGCCCTTTCTGAGCGTTATTCGCCCTGCCATGCCGTTCGCCCCCAAACCAAGGCGATACCTCCCTTCCTTACTTCGTTACGTCCTCATGCCGCCCTCTTCCGGCGTTTACTCCCACTGTAGCAACAGACGCTGGCTCCCTGCGCCGCAACAAACAGTCCATTGCACGCCCACCCGCCCGCTTGGCATTTTGGATGCATTTGAGCAAAAACCCGGTACTGCCATCATTCGTCAGCACCAATGAGACCTATTACGCCGCCAAGATCGGCGACCTAAGCGGCGCGCCGGACGATGTGAACGCCTGGGTAGCCAGCGAAACCAATGGTCTAATCAAGAAGATTCTGCCGTCTGAAAACTATAGCGGCGTGGTCGCAGTACTGGCCAACGCCATCTACTTCAGCGAAACGTGGACGAGTGTGTTCAATCCAGATCTGACTAGGGCTGCACCCTTTACGTCACGCCAGATGATGAATCAGACCGGCGGCTTTCCCTACCATTCTGGCTCGAATTTTCAGGCAGTGGAGTTGCCTTACGGACGGACGGGTCGTCTGCGCATGCTGATCGTTCTACCGTTCTACCGGCCGTGGGCGTTCAGCTCGGAAGCTTCGTCGCCAATATAACAGACGCGCAGCTAAACACGTGGATCTCGGGTCTGCAGCCCGCCGAGGTCAGAATCGGGCTGCCACGCTTCACCGCTACCTATGCCAGTTCGTTGGTTAACGCCCTGACCTCATTAGGCATGGGAGCAGCGTTCAACGAAAATATTGCAGATTTTACCGGCCTCGCCTCACGCGGACGTGTTTATATCCGGGATGTCGAGCACGAGGCCGTGGTGCAGGTGGATGAGAGCGGCACAGTCGCCGCCGCCGCGACCATGGTCCAAGCTGTCCCTCAAAGCCTTCCCATCAGCATGACCATGAATCGCCCGTTCTTCTACGCCATTGTGGACGGGAAGTCGGAGCCCCAGCGCGCCGGCACGCGGGTCAGGCGGCGCCAGGGCGCCTGCCTCCACCGCGACCACGAACCTCTCGGATTCGCGGTCGCCCTCTCTCCAACGGGCGGCGGATCTGGCCGCCTCTACAGCCTCGCTCAGTGGGGACCGAGATTTTCGGTTCCCGCTGGAGCGCTGCTCTTGCTCATCTTGAGCCACGGAGTTTGCCAGCATCCAATTCCGTTCCCGCAAGCTCATCGGCAAAATCAAACCACGAGGCGAGCCGATCCACCTGTCGAGGATCAGCCCCGAGCGTGCGCAGAGTTTCCCGCCAGCTCTGGGCTACAGTCGTGCCAATCCGCTTCAGCAAATCTTCTGCGCGCTCGCGATCGAGGCCAAATTGTCTAGCCCGGGACAGGAGATTCCGTCGACTGATGTGCCTGCCATCCTCCCCGAAGGCCATGGCAAGATCCTTAGCTGGAAGGTCGGTAGATGCGACCGGATCAAAAAGCGGCGCCAAACGATAGCCATACTCAGGGCGATCGAGCACAAGGCCGTGGTTGGCGTCGTGGTCATCGCCGTTGCCAGTGGCGGCGTTGAACACGATTCGCTCGTAAAGCGAGCGCCGATCCTCGGCGGGGTTACGAATCCAACGCGCGAGCTCCTGTGAGATGCCGGTATAGGAGGCCATGTAGCTGTAGCGCATAACCTCGGGGTTAGACCATGCCACGGTGCGCGCGCTGGCGTAGGGAAGGCGCGCTCTCCCGCGGCGGTCGAAGCGGCTCACGAGGAGCGCCGGCACGCCACTGGCGTCGACGAGGTGATGCTGCGGCACCTCGATACCGCAAAGCGCGGCGAGATCGAGCGCCGCACATTCGCGCAGCGGCATCGAAGGGTACTGGAGGGAATCCTTTGGGGAGGGGAGCTTCGCTATCCAGAGCTCACCCTCGTGGAGGAGCGTGAACTTCGGGCGCGCTCCACCGTTTGAGGTGCCGCAGGCGAGGAGTTCTGCAAATTTCTGTGGAATTTCCCCGTCCCCTTCTGCTGCGCGCACCGCACGCGCAGCTTGTCCGAGCTCATCGATGCCGTTGAGGACGCGTGATGCGGCGGGAGACGTCTCGCGGGCGTTGGAGAAATCCAGCGTGCCGGTGCGCTCGCCCGCGGCAAGCAGCAGATACCCGAGCTCGGTCTGAGGTCCCTGGAGCCGCTCGATCAGGAATCGACCCCAGGAATCGGGTCCGGCGTCGTGGAGCGCTGAGAAAATCCCGCCGAGGGTGGTAGTCGTGAACTCTGCATCCCGAAGCGGCAGAAGCACCGGATCGACCGGCCGGGCGTCAGATCGGTCCAGGTACGTGCGGACATAGACGAACCGACCGACACCTGAGCCGCCAGGAGCGCCCGGCGTTGCGGTCCATTGGAACCGGCCGCAGAGCACTGGCGTTGGCTCACTGGGAAGGGTGTTCCACACCCACAGCTCTTCGTACTCAGACGGCATGTCCCTTTCTCACCTTCACACGCTTCTCGCCCACATCGAACATGAGCGCCGCGCCTTCTCGATCGAGGCCCGGGTCGGCCAGAAGCTCCACTTCCCGCTGGAGGCCGTAAACCCACAGCACGCTCAAGTACGCCCCGACGCTCGTGGTCATGCTGCCGTGCTCGACGGCATTGATGGTATCGCGCGAGAACCCGAGCTTTGCGGCCACATCGTCCTGGCGAAGCCTGCGGCGCAGGCGCGCCGCGCGTAGCCTCGCGCCGAGCGCCTCGAGCATCGCCGGAACATTCTCTGGGATTAGATCGAAAGCAATGCTGCGGCTCATAGACATTATTATCTTAGATTACGTAGTATATAGCCAGCACAATTTAAGTCATCTGCGCCAGAGCTCATCCAGCAGATGCGGCGGATAGCCCACTTGCTCGCCCGTCTTACCGCCCGAGATACACCGCCGTGATTTCCGGGCGCTCGTGGCCCAGTTCGCGGCTGATGGTTTGGCGGGCGAGGGAATCCTGCAAGCGTTGCGCGCTCGTGAGCGCCCGCGCAACCGGACCGCCGGCGGCGGGCGCTTTCCAGCCCGTCAGCGCTTGGTATCGGGCTTGCGCATAATGGTGCCGTAGCCCATGCATATGGCTGAGGCCGGCCGTCTTGCACTGCCCGTCATACGTGTGCCGCTGCTGGATGTAGCTCTTGTGGGCCGGAATCAGCGAGCCGGCCCTGGCTAGCCGGTGCGCCTGGTCGAGCACCGCGCGCTGCTCGGGCGTAGTGATCGGCACCACTCGGGGGCGACCACCCTTCGTCCACGAGCCTTTGAGCACGACGCGGTCGCCCTCATCGGCGTAGCTCGGTTGGAACTTGATGGCCTCCTCCCGCCGCAGACCGAACGCTTGCTGTAGCGCGAGGCTGTCCCCGAGTTCGCGAGCCTTATCCTCGTTCGTCACGAATCGCCGGTCAGGGATGGCAAGGCAGGCGTTCTCGGCCGGGATCATCCCGGCCTTGCCCACCTTCTCCGCCCACCAGCGCAAATGTGCGACGCGATTCTTGAGCGTCCCGGCGGACAGCTCTTCGGCCTGCCAGCGTCGAAGGAGCACGTCGACGTGCTTCCCCTTGAGCGAGCCGGCACGCATCTGCCTGAAGCCCGCTTCGCGCAACTGACGGCTTGCCTGCGCGCCGACCTCTGCGCCTTCACCTGTCGAACGAGCTCGGCGGCGATTCGCTCCCGATCCGTAAGTACGGGTGGCATGTTCTTCACGAATTGCCGCACTTCACCCGCAAGGACGGTTTCCCCTTGCCTGTCCAGCAAAGCTGGCCGCCCCAACCAGCCTGCGACAACGGCCCTTCGCGTTTCGGCCAACTTCGCATGGGCTGGGTCTCGGATGCTGCCGCACTTCATCAACTCTCTGGCGACACTTTCGGCCTTTTCGCGAACCGCCCGTGAGCCTCCCCGCTTCCTGGTCCGGTAATGGCCGTCGTGCTCAGCCCCCTTGCTTCGCCCCCGCACCGCTCGCGGCGTCGCGTTGGCGGCGATGCCCTGATCCCGCATCATCCGTGCAAAATCCTAGCGCCACTCGCGCAGCATGGCCTTGTCGATGTGGAGGCGCGGGCCAGCGAGGGCCTCGGCCCTCACCGCCAGGTGCACGTGCGGGTGCTGTTGATGTGTATGGAGCGCCATCGCATAGCGGTCGCCAGCACTTTATCCGGGGGGGGGGTCGGCGCCGGCATGGACAGAACGATGTTGTGCACAAGCTTGATACCGCGGACCGGCTTTTTCGGATTGCGCGGCGGCGGACGGTACTGGCCGGCAGAGAGATCCAGATGCCATTCCCGGAGCAGCTTTCTCTGGCCCTCTTTACCGACCCCTTGTCCGTCGTCTGTCTCTAGCTCGAGTGCTCCTTCGCGGCTGATGTAGGCGAGATGCGCCGCGACGGCGCCGATCTTCCGAGACCCGCCGGTCACCTTCACCATGACCTCCGCACCCGCCGCACCGTGCGCCGGACCTGCTCGACCTCGAATTGTCCAATAACAGCGGCGTCCTTCATCAGGCCGCCGCGCGATGGTAGTAGTTCAGCACACCCCCGAGACGGCTGCAGCAGTCGGTTTTCGAGCCCTTGATGATTACGCTGTCCGCCCCAGGGCCGACCTCGCAATCGGCGCTTGCAGGGAGACGAGGAGCAACGGCTGTTCGTCGCCTG
Organism: Steroidobacteraceae bacterium; assembly: GCA_050739115.1. Classification (GTDB taxonomy): domain Bacteria; phylum Pseudomonadota; class Gammaproteobacteria; order Steroidobacterales; family Steroidobacteraceae; genus 13-2-20CM-66-19. Next base: position 6,489 of record JBOIAQ010000096.1, read on the forward strand.
CAGGAAGGCCCGAAACGTCTGGCTGGTGCATTTCGTGGCAATCGCCATCGAAACAGGTATGCGCCGGAGCGAGCTCCTCGGCCTAGAGTGGGCGAACGTGAATATCGAGCGCCGAATTGCTTACCTGCCGGTTACCAAAAACGGTGAATCGCGTGGTGTGCCACTGTCGAGCCGCTCGGTGTCGATCATCCGCGCTCTACCCGTGTCCACCAACGGCCGTGTGTTCGGGGGACTCACGAGAGACGCACTCAAGCAGTCCTTCAAGCGCGCCGTGCACCGCGCCGGCATTTCCGGTCTGCGCTTTCATGACCTGCGGCACGAGGCAACGAGCCGGTTCTTCGAGAAGGGGCTGAACGTGATGGAAGTTGCATCGGTGACCGGCCATAAGACGCTGCAGATGCTGAAGCGCTACACACATCTGAGCGTTGGGGACCTCGCTTCGAGGCTTGGCTAGCCACTGGCATAAACCCAAGCGTTCGGTTAACATTATACCGACCATTCTTCGGTTTCGCGGGTTACGGGTGGTGATTTACGGAGATGAGCGAGAGCACCCTTGGCTGATGACGAACGAAGGTTTGTCTCGCCCGCAGGTGGCGGCGACCCTCCTGAAGGTCAGCGAAAACCGCGACCTCCTGATTCAGCGGTGGAGAGAGATTCATGGCGACGCTTGATTGGATCGAGAAGGATCTGCGCTCGAACTATGCGCGAGCTTCTCGTGCCGGCCGCTGGGCTGCCAAGATGGAGCCGCGAGCCGCCGCTGCGACATATCGCGCCAGGGACAACTCGCTGCTGATTGAGCTGACCAATGGAGCAGCGGTTACGATCCCAGTAAAACTCATCCCCGGGCTGAAGCGAGCTGCCCGCAGCGACGTGCGCTCGGTCGAGGTGCTCGGTCGAGGCGGCGGACTCCACTGGGAAGGCCTCGACCTCGATCTCAGCGTCCCTGCACTCGTGTCGTCGGTTTTTGCCGGACCCGAATGGATGGCTGAGCTCGGGCGCATCGGCGGCACGCGATCATCCGCGGCCAAAGCCGCCGCGGCGCGCAGGAACGGCCGGAAGGGTGGTCGTCCGCGTAATCGGACCGCTGCCGTTACGAGTCCTTAGAGGAGCGCTGAACAGCTCCGACGCTCCGTAGTTCAACATGAGCCAAATCTCAGCACTGCAAGGGAGAACAGGCCACCGGCCGCCGGCGATCTGCTCTGGGGCATCTTGTGGCTTCATGCGTTCGCGTACCGGCACTCCTGCTGCTCGTGATCCTCGAGCCTCTCGTCAGCTTCGTGCTGAGTGCGTAGAGAGCACCGTGTCGATGAGGCTGCGCATGGTCGCGGCGCGCCAGACTCCTACGAGATTCGTTACCTGCTATTTCAAGTCTGCAACATTGCCTTGCTGCTGCTGGACTACAACAACATGACGGCGGCGCGCGCGCGGGTCCTCGCTCACTAGCGGCAAGGCAGCAGCACCAAAACCAGTGTCACAAGTTAATGCGGGACGTAGAGAATCGATTAGGGTTCCTTGTTGGCGTATAGAGTCTCAATTGCGTCAGGGCCCCCGGCGTGGCGCCGGCGCGGACAGCTCATGCTCCAGTCCCTGCATCGCCGTTCCAAAAGCCACCCAATCTCCCTGTTGCATCGCCCTGCGGGCTTGATCGAGCAGCTTGCGAGCCTGCTCCAGAGTCAGCCGTTCGACAGGCGTGACCGCTTGCACTGCTGTGGGAGCCGGAGTCGGCGTCCCAAACACGGCGTCGAGCGCTTCGTCGAGCGTCGGCTTCATCGCTACCTTGTTGCCCGCGACCACGATGACGCGCTTCAGCTGGGGAAAGTCGGTCCCTTCCGCGGTCAGGTACAGCGGCACGACGTAGAGAAACGAGTTCTCGATCGGGATCACGATGAGCTTGCCGCGGATGACCCTCGAGCCGCTCTGATCCCAGAGCGTGAGCTGCTGGGAGATGGTAGTGTTCTGATTGATCATCGCCTCGATCTGGCTTGGACCGTAGACCAGCTTGTCTTTCGGCAGCTGGTAGACGAGGATCTTCCCGTACCCGGGGAAGTCGCACCTGACAGCCATCCAGGCGATCATGTTGTCCCGGTTCTGCGGCGTGAAGGGCATCATCAGCAGATACTCGAGCTTGGTGCTTCCCGGGAGCTTCATCAGAATATAATAGGGTTGCATCGGCTGCGTTTCGCCCGCGTAGGTCTCGTTGGGTGGCACCCACAGGTCTTCGCGGTTGTAGAAGACTTGCGGATCGGTCATGTGAAAAGTCTGGTATTCGTCCGCCTGGATCGCGAATAGATCCTCGGGGTAGCGTAGGTGGCGCTTCAGATCCGGTGACAGCTGATCGAGGTCCATGAACAGACCCGGAAACGCGCGCCGATATGCCGCCAAGACCGGGTCTTTCGGATCCATGACGTAGAAGCGCACGCTCCCGTCATACATATCGACCACGACTTTCACGGAGTTTCGAATGTAGTTCAGGCTGTCTCCGAGGTCGATTCGGTAGGGATTTGCATACGGAAACTGATCCGAGGTCGTGTAGGCATCCTGGATCCAGTAGAGCTTGCCCGCGCTCAACACCGGGTAGGGGTGGCTGTCGAGCTGCAAGAACGGAGCGATTTGCGCCACCCGCTGCTGCACCTGCCGCCAGATCTGGATGCGACTGCTCGGCGTGATATAAGAGGTCAACAGCAGGTTGATGTCTCTCTGAGTCCAGGCGAATAGCAATCTCCTCCAAAAGCTGTCCAATGGAATGCCCCCGGTCCCTTTATAGCTGCTGTAGACATTATCGTTGCCCTTGGGGTAATCGAACTCCTTGATGCGCGTGTCCACGATGCGGTAGCCCGACATCGAAGCCCCGTAGTAGACCGCGGGCTGGGTGATCTTCAGGCCGTAGGCCGATTGGGCCGGCACGTTCTCAATTAGATACTGCGGAAACCCTCCAGGGGCGCTCTTGGAGACGAAGCTCATGACTAAACCGGAGCCGTGCGTGAACTGTAGATAGCGGTTCACCCAGGTCTGCGCCTGCGCCGGAAGGTTCGGCGAGAGCTCTCGGGTGGAGAGCATCACCTGATGATAGCCGTCGGCCAGCCGGTAGCGGCCGGTACTAACGTTGTAGAATTGATAATAGAGGCGAATCGCCTGAGTTTGTTGATAGGTCTGCAGTAGCGGGCGCGAATCCCAGAGTCGCACATTTTGAATGGTCTCTGCGTTCCTGGCGATCACCGCGGGCGTCAGATCGACCAGAGCGGGATACGCGATATCCTGGATGTTGGCGAGCTGGTAAGCCTTGCGGGTGAAGGTGATGTAGTGCTTCAAATAGGGAGTCTCCAGTGCCAGCTCGCTCGGCTGCACCGCGAGTTTCTGAAACACCGCCGGGACAATCAGGATTGCGAGGATATACAGGGCCACGAAGCCGGCCGAGCCCCTGACGAGAGCGCCGAAGCGCGGTCGCCGGAACACGCCGACAGCCAGCAGCACGCACCCCGCTGCCGAGACCGCGACCATGATCCAAAGGTCGATCCGCGTAACATGGCTCGCCGTATAGCCGGCCCCGTAGACAATGCCCAAAGTGGAGTAGACCAGCTGGTACTGATCGAGATAGAAGCCGATCCCCAAGGCGGCGGCCACCATAGCAAGCAGCGCGCATAGATGGGATATGCAATCGCCCGCCGCCACGATCTTGCGGTTTGTTGCCCCCAGTAGCCCGAAGTACACGTAGGCGAGCAGGGCCATCCCGAGCGTGACGATCGTCAGCACCAGTAGGCTGCCTTGCAACAGCTCATAGAACGGCAGGCGAAACACATAGAAGCCGACATCGACGCCGAACAGCGGATCAGCGAGTCCGAAGGGCCCGCCGTAACGAAACCGCAAATACGTATCCCACTGCGCGCCAACAGGGAGCGCAATCAGCAGCGCTATGCCGGCGCTGATCAGGATCGCTGCGGGCTTGACGACTGGTGACAGCAGATCGCCATCGGAGTGCCCGCTCGCCTCGACCCCGGAGAGCGGGGCGATTTTGCGCGCCCAGGTGTCTCGTTGATACGTGCGGCTGCGCTTGACTGCGTCGCGCAGATTGATCCACAAGTACCCGAACGCGACCACGAAGCTCGCAAAAATCAGCGCCCACTTGACCGAGAGCAGCTTCCAGAAAACCTGAGCGTAGCCAAGCTGGCTCATCCAAAGCCACTTCTGCAGGTAGCCGCCGACAAGTGCTAGAACGACGATGAGCAGCACCGCCACGCCAAGCGAGACTTGCGTCAAATGCCGAAGCGACGGACGCCTTGCGGTCGTTCCATCTCCTGTGACCGGGAACGAGCCGGGTGCGGCACGCATTGGCCGTTTCTTGATCATGGCGTACTTACTCCAGTCTCCCCGGAATGATCGGTGGCCGCGAGGGTTGCGAAATGACGGGCGTCGCGCTTAACGACAGTTCCGCAGCGCTCGGCCGCAGCCGGGAGTCTACGCCGTCTGCACCGGCCGGGTGGAACTTGGCAAAGACGACCGCCCGCGACGATAGGGCAAGCTGTCGAGCGCGGCAGACAGGGCTGTGCGCTCATCGGCGGTGACCGGCGCACTGTGAGGACGCAGTGCGCGATCGGTGTTGCGCGATCAGCGGGCCGATCTCCTGGAACCCGATCAAGCACATCGGAATCACCGCGATGCCATCGCTTGCGATGAGGCATTGCGGGTGAAAGAAGATCGAAAAGGAAAGATCAAGCCTTCCCCGTTCAAGCCCGATTACCCACTCGAATCTCGAGAGAGGCACATCTCGGAGAACGTCCCGTTTTGGTCGTTGCTGTCTCGATAAATGCGGCAGCGATTCTGAGTGGGACGCACGGCACCGCGCACAACTGGATCCACATAGCCCCGAGGGCGCCGCCAATGAGCAACCAAGTATCGGTCCTTGTCAACTCGCGACGTTGTGCGGAACAGGCCTTTCAGAACTATGTCGTCGTAGTGTTTGTTTCGCTGCTCGCTCTCTTTCCGTCAATGTCGCTATCGGAATCTGGCTTTGTGACGCTGAGCCTAACTGCCGTATTGGGTATTTGGGTCCTGTTCGGGAGAGTAGACCTCAGGAGTTTCACCTAAAGCCCCTCGCAGAACTGTACGGGACACTCTCGCGTCATACAGCTCCCATCGTCCGTACCCTGACTCTTCCAAAAGCGAGCCAATGGA
>JBOIAQ010000097.1:0-11647 GCA_050739115.1 Steroidobacteraceae bacterium
GGCGAAGGCTGAAAATGAGCGGAACTGACGTAATCATGGGTTACGGGGAAGAACGCGCGCGCTTGACTTGGGACCGGCTAATGGGTGTCGTACAGAGAGTAGAAGCGAAAGCCGGGTTCTCCCTTCGCTTTGGCATGCAGCGCCGCCTGTAGCTTCTGGATATTATCCGGAGTTGCTAGGTTGCCCAATCTCCTAATCCCTCGCTATTTCTTGCGCTGACCCTGAACCAGGGCTGCTTCCCTCCACCGGCATTACCCGGCTTCGTCGGTACTACCAGCCCCTCCGTCACCCTATCGAGCCCGGCCTGTCCCTCGCGGGAGTCCGGTTGGGCTTCACGCTCGCCCACCCGATGGGTTTCCCGTGTTGCGCGGTCTTCCTCTTCCATGCATGCCATCGCCACTACCCCGGCGGAACCTCTGGGTGCTCTCTTCGCTCGCTTCCCCAGCGGTGGCAGCCTTCCCCGTAACTTGGCCGGGTCGGCTTCCGCATCAATCTTTTCGAGGCCTGCTCAGCGTTCATTCACATTACGGCCTGCATGTTCACCGAGTCCCTTTCAGGACCCTCTACACCGAAGGCTTCAGCCGCATCCTCCCTGCGCGACTGCTCCGATTGCTGCCGGCTGGAGCGAAAGCTGCCGGGTGGGGTTCGCACCCACTGAAAGACCGTGCCTTTGCACGGCGCACCAAGCCATTGATTCCACTGAGCCACACTTTTCCAGCGAGGTGGTCGTGGGGGTAGGTTTGGGGGTACGGCCCGGCCCTGGAGTTAGGATACCCCCACGTGTTGGAAGGCTGGCCGATCCCGTACCCCCAAACCCAAAATCTTCGGCTCCAATAGCCAATGGTTAGGTCACCGAACAGTTTCCCTGCCTTGTAAACGGCGCATGCTTCTGACAGCGGGCCCTGGTCACTTCGTCTCGATCTCACTGCGCTTGGCGAACACGTCCTTGACGACCTGGAGCGCCGACATCGCATTCGGCCAGCCTGCATAGAATGCAAGGTGCGTCACGACCTCCGCTGCCTGCTCCTGGGTGAGGCCGTTGTCCATCGCGCGGTTCAGGTGAAAGCTCAGTTGTGCCGCCTGACCCGAGGCCACCAGCGCCGCCACGGTCACGAGGCTGCGATCGCGCGGGGCGAGATCGGGACGCAGCCAGAGGTCGCGGAAGAGATACTCGGTCGTGTATTCGACGAGACCTGGCGCAATGGCCCCGAACTGATTGCCGACGTGCTTGGCGCGCTGCGCCTCGGTGGCTTCGTTGAGCGGCAGCGGCTGAGGCGACTCATCCGGGAGCTGATCCGCGCGGATACCGCGTTGCGCGAAGACCGCACTCACCGGCGGCGTCGCGGCCATAGCATTGCCCCAGCCTGAGTAATAAGCGAGGTGGAGGATCGTCTCGGACAGCTCGGCGGGCGTGACGCCGTTCTCGAGCGCGGTGTGGGCATAATAGCCGAGTGCCCCGAGTTGACCGCGGGCGATCAGCGCGGCGACGGAGATCAGGCTCCGGTCGCGGCGGTCGAGACCCGGTCGGTTCCAAACCTCGCCAATGAGACGTTCCTGCGTGTGCCGTTCCAGGGCCGGTGCGACGGAGCGCACCTGCTCGGGCACGAAGGGGCGGTCTCCGGCATCGGTCTGTTGGGTGTGGGTAGCCGTTTGACTCATCGCGGTAACTCCTTCCTATGCACCCGCAGGGGCTGGAGGCGCCTCGCGGCCGACCATGGCCAGGTGCTGCGGCGCGTAGCGTTCACCCTCGGCCTGGATGTGCGAGGCGGCCTCTTCGATCTCGCGCAGATCATCCCCGGTCAGCTCGACATGGGCAGCGCCGATATTTTCCTCCAGCCGATGGAGTTTGGTCGTTCCCGGGATCGGCACAATGTACGCGCGCTGAGCCAGCAGCCAAGCGAGCGCGATCTGGGCTGGGGTGGCGCCCTTGTGCTCGGCAATGCGCCTTAGCAGGTCCACAAACGCCTGATTCTTCTCCATCGCTTGGGGGGAGAAGCGCGGGACGGAACTGCGGAAGTCATTCTCCGGCAACTTCGTGTCCTTGCTCATCGCTCCGGTCAGAAAGCCCTTCCCGAGTGGGCTGTAGGGGACAAAGCCAATCCCGAGCTCGTCGCAAGCCTCGAGGATGCCGTTCGTCTCCGGCGCGCGCCACCACAGCGAGTACTCGTTTTGAAGCGCCGCCACCGGCTGCACTGCATGAGCGCGGCGGAGAGTCTGGACCCCAGGCTCGGACATGCCAAAGTGTTTGACTTTGCCCTCGGCGATCAGCTCCTTGACCGTGCCGGCGACGTCCTCGATCGGCACGTTCGGATCGACGCGATGCTGGTAGAGCAGATCGATCGTTTCGATACCGAGGCGCTTCAGCGAGCCCTCGACCGCACGGCGGATGCGATCGGGCCGGCTGTTCACCCCGCGGTTCTCACCGGTACCCGGGTCAATGTCGAAGCCGAACTTGGTGGCGATGACGACCTGCTGTCGAAACGGCCGAAGCGCCTCGCCAACGACCTCTTCGTTCGCGAAGGGACCATAGACTTCCGCGGTATCGAAGAACGTCACGCCCCGCTCCACCGCGGCGCGGATCAGCGCGATGCCTTCCTCCTTCGACAGCTGCGTGGCATAACTGAAGCTGATGCCCATGCAGCCAAGCCCGATGGCGGAGACTTTGAGGCCGTTGCGGCCGAGTTCACGTTTTTGCATGATTTCATTCCTCGATTTTGATGTTGAAGCGCTGCGGCTCATCCCGCATCGAGCCCGGCAAGGAGCGGAACCTCACGGCCGTACCATCACCTTGAGTGCCTTGCGATCGTTCATCTCGCGGTAGCCGCCGGGGACTCCGTCGAGGTCCACGACGCGATCGAAGACGCGTCCGGGCTGGATGCGGCCTTCCAGAATATCGGGCAGCAGCTCCGGGATGTAGGCGCGCACTGGAGCCGGACCGCCGCCCACCGTGACGTTGTGATAGAAGGCCGTCTGCGAGCCGGGCATCGCGGCATCCTGCGGTACCCCGACACGGCCGATCGCGCCACCCGGGCGGGCGATCTCGATCGCCGTCTCCATGGCCTGCGCCAGACCCACACATTCCAGTACCGCATGGACACCCTGGCCACCGGTCAGCTGCCGTACACGCTCGATCGCCTCGGGTCCACGTTCGCTCACGATGTCGGTGGCGCCAAATTCGCGCGCAAGGGCGATGCGGTCAGGGTTGCGTCCGAGGAGAAGGATGCGCTCCGCACCGAGGCGCTCGGCCGCGATCACCCCGCAGAGACCGACTGCACCATCGCCCACGACGGCGACATCCTTGCCGGGGCCGACTTTGGCCACCGCGGCCGCGTGGTGACCGGTCCCCATGACATCCGCAAGCGTAAGAAGAGAGGGCATCAGCGCATCATCCTGCCCGACCGGCAGGGCAAAGAGCGTCCCGTCCGCATAGGGAATCCGGATCGCCTCTGCCTGCGCGCCATCGTTCCCCTGGTTGCCAAAGAAGCCAAGGTGAACGCAGGCAGTCGGCAGCCCTTCATGGCAGAAGGTGCATGTGCCGTCCGAGGAGGCGAATGGCATGATGACCACATCCCCTCTCCTCACCGTGCGCACGTCGGCGCCGACCGCTTCGACCAAGCCGATCGCCTCGTGTCCCATCGGCTGACCGCGATCGGAGCGCTGCATGGATCGGTACGGCCACAAATCGCTGCCGCAGATGCAGGCGCGAGTCACCCTGACGAGCGCGTTGGCGGACTCAATGATGGTGGGATCCGGAACCTTCTCAATCCTGACATCGCCGGCGCCATGCATGACGGTCGCGCGCATAGTGATTTACCTCTCTGTCATTCCGGGAGCCAATCTACCGCCTGGCCGGCAAGAGGATTAGTGGGTGGAATCCGCATGAAGTTGTGAGAAAATCTCACCAATGGCACGTGAGAACTTCAATGACCTACAGGCGTTCCTGGCGATCGCCCGCAGCAAGAGCTTCACCAAAGCCGCAGCCCAACTTGGCGTCTCACCGTCCGCCTTGAGTCACTCGATGCGAGGGCTCGAGGAGCGCCTCGGCATTCGCCTGCTGACGCGCACGACGCGCAGCGTATCGCCGACCGACGCGGGTGAGCGGCTCCTGTGCACCGTGGGGCCACGTTTCGAAGAGGTCGAGGCGCAGCTTGCGGCGCTCAACGAACTGCGCCGCAAGCCCGCCGGCACCATTCGCATCACGGCTGGGGATCATTGCGCGATGACTCTTCTTTGGCCGAAGCTCTCCCAGGTTCTGTCGAAACATCCGGACGTGAAAGTCGAGATCAATATTGAGGCCGGGCTGATCGATATTGCCGCTCAGCGGTACGATGCCGGCGTGCGCTTGGGCGAACAGGTTGCCAAGGACATGGTCTCAGTCCGCATCGGCCCCGACATTCGCTTTGCCGTGGTCGGAGCGAAATCCTATTTCACCAAGCACGTCCCGCCCAAGGCACCACAGAACCTCGTGGCGCACTCGTGCATCAATTTGCGCTTGCCGACCTATGGGGGATTATGGGCATGGGATTTCGAGCGCGACGGCCGAGAGCTCAAAGTCCGCGTAGACGGACAACTCACCTTCAACAGCATCTTCCAGGTTCGCGACGCGGCGCTCGAAGGCTACGGTCTCGCCTACGTACCGGAAGATCTCGCGCGGCCCTATCTCGCAAAAGGTCACCTGACCTGGGTGCTTCAGGAGTGGTCGCCCCCATGGCCCGGCTATCATCTTTACTATCCCAGCCGCCGCCAGTCATCGCCCGCCTTTGCGCTGATCGTGGATGCTCTGCGCCACCGTAAAAAGTAACTGTCGCGTTCGACAACGCTATCCCCTCCTAGCCCGGTCGGTCGGGCTCTGGCGGGCCTGGTCGCACCGGATGATGTCGTATTGACAAAGTAAATACGGCACTGCTAGACTCTCTTCCCATGGCGGATCGCGTGTTCGTGCACCACGGCACCACATTCATCTGGGACGAGGTGAAAGCCACGCAAAACCTCCAGAAGCACGGCGTCGCGTTCGAGGAGGCAGTCACCGTTTTCGACGATCCCCTCTTCATTCTTCAGGATGCGTCCCGAAACGACCAACACCGCGACGCAGCGATCGGCTTCAGCGCGGCCGGACGATTACTGACCGTGGTGCACTTCGAGGTCGAAGACGAATGCATCCGCATCATCTCTGCGCGGCGGGCTTCGCCCGCCGAGGAAACCATCTATGCTCAATGAACGTCTGCGCAAGCGCCTGAAGAAGGATCGGCCAACGACCACCATTACCATGCGAATTCCGATTGACGTCGTCGACTCTCTGAAAGCCATCGCGCCCACCCGAGGGTTGTCCGGCTATCAGACGCTCCTCAAGAGCTATATCAGTGACGGCTTGCGACGCGATGAGGCGGAGTTCGATCAATACACCGCACGGAGGCTCGCTGATGCTCTCAAGCGGCGCGGAGTCGCGGAAGATGTGTTGCGAGATGCGTTGGCCGAGGTCGAGCAGAGCGGCGATTAAGAGATTATCAGCTGCGCATGTGCTCTCGCCTTCTTGGCTTTGGCAGAGCACCGCATCGCCAGTACCCAAGGTTGGACGCGCCCTCAGATCCCGCACGTAGCGTGTCGAAGCTTCACCGGTCATGCCACCAACAAGTATCACCGCGTATCACCCCGTATCATCGCAGCCCACGATTTCCGGGATAGATTTGAGGGTAACCTTCCGAAGAGGCCGAAAACTACCCATAGATTCAGGGACTTACGAGCCAGTTGGAGTCCAACCCGCCAACCCGGGGAGCCATTATAATTATAACGTTATAGTACTTTATTAAAGTTTATTCTAGATCAACCAGCTAAGCTTTTGAGCGTCCGTCGTGGAGTTCGAGTCCCAAACGCGGGTCCGCGTTCGATTTTCAATTTCAACTCTCGAATTCGCACTTCGTAGGTCATTGATTTCGCTGAGAACGGAATTTCCAGCGAACCCTCCCTGCGGATAACTTTGCGGGTAACTCCGCTTCGCCGAATGCAGTTACCCGCACGCGAAACCAACATTCGGTATGAGTTACTCGTGTGCGCGCAGCCATCACGGGTGGCGTAGTGGCACGCATGCCGTGGACCCGCTATGTGAAGATACCTTCCATGAGAAGATCCTCAACGGACACTTCATCTGCCGGTACGCGCTGTATGGAGCTCCTTCCACATCTTGCCGCCGATCGGCACCTTTATTCGACCGAGCATTGATTGAGCTCCTGCAGGAGACGTCCATGTACTCACTTTACTACAGCCCGGGAACTGCAAGCATGTGCGTGCACCAGGCGCTCATCGAGGCAAATGCCCAGTACCGCCTAGTGCTGGTAGATCTGAAGGCGGGCGAGCAGCGCGACCCTGCCTATCTGACGCTCAATCCGAGTGGAGTCGTGCCGACGTTGCTGATTGACGGCGCGCCGCTTACCGAAGCGGCGGCGTTGTTAATGACGGTCGCGACGCGACATCCAAAAGCTCACTTGGCACCTGCGGAACACTCGCCGAACCGCAGCGCCTGGTATCAGTGGATCGTATATCTCGCCAACACGCTGCAGCCGGCATTTCGGTTGTGGTTTTATCCGGCTGACATCAGTGATGACGCAAATATGCAGCTGATACTGAAGAGCGCGATCTGCAAACGAATAGAAAGCATCTGGATTCGAATCGACGCACACCTCGCCTCTGAGGGTCCCTATCTGCTGGGCGCAGAGCTCTCGGCGGCGGATCTGATGCTGATCATGCTCATGCGCTGGTCGAGGAATATGCCAAAGCCGGCGACGAAGTGGGATGCGCTGAATCAATACGCCACCCGGATGAAAGCCCGACCAAGCTGGGAAAAGCTCTGCTCCCTCGAAGGGCTGACCGAGTGGGCTTGAAGTGAGCCGACGCTCGCTGATTGGCGTGCTTGATCAAATCCACCGACTCGCCCGATCCTGCAGATCCGCGCGCTCTGGGGGGTCTCACACACTGTCCGGGGTCCACGGTGATACGACTAGCAGATTGGACATCATGTGAATTGCTCCAACAGTGACCTGCCAATATAGCGCGTCATGCTTCCCGTAATTTCCTGTGCGAGCTCCACCGTGAAATTCATGGACGGAGCGTCAAAGCGCGGTCCTGCCGGGTGTGGACATGTCGGCTACGCTTCTCTACGCGGCGCGTCGCTTCGATCATCCCGTCCTGGCTACGTAAAGGGACTAAATTCATGCTCGACGACCGCCGTCGATGCTTCGAGTATGGGTGGACGCCCGCTGATGGCTCGGTGGTCTGCCTCCGCGGCGGGCGGCTCATTACTTGTACTCCTCACCTGGCCGCTGTGACATCCTAGCAGGGCTTGATCGGGGCGAGCTGGGGGAATGCAGATTGGCGCCTTCGGCTCATCCATCTCCCGGTTTGCCGTTAAGGGCGGCTGCTCATAACCGCGGCGACCATGTCGGGGTACGAGGCCAATGGAACTACTCGAGCGCGGGCAATGTCTTGCCGACCTGACCACCTGGCTGAATACAGCTCTCCACGGAAGCGGTTGTATCGCGCTGATAGCCGGTGAGGCAGGCATAGGCAAGACGACGCTGCTGCAGGAGTTCGCGCAGCGGCAGAGCGAGGTGCGCGTCCTCTGGGGCGCGTGCGATGCGCTTTTTACGCCTCGACCTCTCGCCCCGCTGCATGATATCGCTCGCCAGACGCACGGCCGGTTGGCGACGACCCTCGGTTCCGGAGCCAGACCCGAGCTGATATTTACCGCGGCGCTCGATGAATTCGAGCAAATGAATGGGCTGATCGTCATTGAAGACGTCCATTGGGCGGATGAAGCTACGCTCGACCTGCTGAAATACCTGGGGCGACGCATTCATCGCACGCATTCCATGCTCGCCGTGACCTATCGGGATGATGAATTCGGGCCGCAGCATCCGCTGCGCCTCGTCATCGGCGACCTGCCACACGCCAGCACGCACCGGATATCGCTCGCGCCGCTTTCCGAAATCGCGGTCACACAGCTCGCCAAGGGCGCCGGACGGACCGCCACCGGCCTGCACAGCGTGACGGGCGGCAATCCGTTCTTCGTGACCGAGGTGCTCGCCAGCGCCGGCGACACGATACCGGCTACAGTGCGTGACGCCGTGCTGGCGCGCGCCGCGAGACTCTCGCCGGCAGCACGGCAGATCGCAGAGCTCGTGTGCGTCGTCCCCGGAAAGACCGAGCCCTGGCTGCTCGAGCCGATCGCCCATCCGGCCGAAGCCGTCATCGAGGGCTGCCTGGGTGGCGGCATGCTGCGGCATGGCGATTCTTCTCTTGGCTTTCGGCACGAGCTGGCCCGTCGAGCCCTCGAAGAGACGGTGTCCGAGCCGCGCCGCCAGCAGCTGCACGCGAAAGTGCTCGCGGTTCTCGCGGCACGATCCGACGTCCCGGCGGCGCGCTTGGCTCACCATGCCGATGGGGCGCGCGACAGCCGGCAGGTGCTGCATTACGCCCCCCTTGCCGCCGCGCAGGCGGCCTCGGTCGGTTCTCATCGTGAGGCCGCCGCGCACTATCAGGCGGCACTGCGTTACGTCCACGATCTTGAAGTGACCGAACGCGCACGCCTGCTGGAGAACTGCTCGTATGAATGTTACCTCACGGGTGACAACGAGCGAGCATTCGAAGCACGACGCTCGGCGCTCGATATCTGGCGCGCTCAGAGCTTGCCTTTAAAGGAGGGTGACGCGCTGGTATGGCTCTCACGACTGCACTGGTTCATGGGCAAGAACGCTCAGGCCGACGACTACTGTGCCAAGGCGATCGCAACGCTTGCGTCGCTCGGGCCGACTCCCGAATTGGCGAGGGCGTACTGCAATCGAGCGGACCTCGCCATGGAGGCACACGAAGTGGAGACGGCTATCGAGTCTGCGCTGCGGGCCATCGAGCTCGCAGAGCGAATGGACAATACCGAGATCCTCTGCGATGCATCGAAAGCACTCGGCATCACCCGACTCATCATCGGCGACACTGCGGGATGGGCGGATTTGCACCGCGGGTTGGAACTCGCGCTGGCTGCGAAATCGCAGGAGCATGTCGCCCGAGCCTACAACGACCTGGCCGCCATGGCGGTCTCCCGCCGGCAATACGAGCAGGCATCCGGTTATATGCAGGCCGGGCTCCTCTATTGCGAGGAGCATGATCTCGACTGGGTGCGCACCTACATGCTCGCTTACCGCGCACGGATGAGATTCGAGCAGGGAGACTGGAACGCCGCAAGTGAAGACGTGGAAGCGGTGTTGCGAAGCCCGCGCACCCCCGCTATTACGCGCATTCCCGCATTGCGGACCCTGGCGCACCTCCGGGTTCGTCGCGGCGATCCCGACGCCAGCGGGCCCGTGCACGAAGCGCGAGCGCTGGCGGGCCCGACGCTGGTACCGCAGCGCGCGGGCATGCTGGCTGTCGTGTGCGCCGAAGCCGCGTGGCTGGCAGATGATCGGGAAGGCGTCATCCGGGAGGTGCAGCCGGTCTATGAGCTCACGCGGCGACTACGCGATCCGCGGATGAACGGCGAGCTTGCGGCCTGGCTGTGGCGGCTGGGAGCTCTCAATGAGCTGCCCACGGATGTCGCCGAGCCTTATGCAACCGAGATGTCCGGTGACTGGCGCGGCGCGGCCGGTGCCTGGCACGCGCTGGGCTGCCCCTATGAGTACGCTTGCCTGCTCGCATGGCACGGCACCGAAGCCGATCAGCGCCAGGCACTGACGGTCCTGGAGCAGCTGGGCGCGGCTCCCGCGGCCCGGCTGCTGCGCCGGCAGATGCGCATGGGAGGCGTGCGGCGCATCCCGCGCGGCTCGCGACCCTCGACCTCGACACACCCACTTGGACTTACGCGGCGCGAGGCTGAGATCCTCGGACTACTGGCGGATGGCCTGCGCAGCTCGTCGATCGCCAAGCGTCTGTTCGTTTCACCAAAGACCGTCGAGCATCATGTCTCGGCTATTCTCGCGAAGCTGCGCGTGTCATCGCGCGCAGAGGCCATCGCTGTGGCGCACGGACAGACCAAGAAAGGCCCCGCCTGAGGCAGGCGGGGCTACCAGCACTACTTCGGTAAGAGCGTAACCGGAACTTCAGTGATGGAATCCACTGGCAGGGCGTTGGCAGCCGCAGCCTTGCGGATCGCCGCTTTGCTCGGAGCTTCGTAGATGCAATAGGTCTTGGTCTTCGCCGCGTTGGCGTACGACATCATCCACCGCACTCCGAATTTGGCGTTATTGGCATTTACCTTCTCTTTGAGCGCTGCGTCGAGGTGATCAAGCGCGCCAGCCGGGAATGTACGCTCGACGACATAACGGTGCATGCCCCCGCTCGTCGCGGTAGACGCATCATCCGCGATCGCCATGGCGGTAGTCATGAGAAGCAACGACCCGAATATGGCAATCAAAGCTTTCATACGAATTCTCCCGAAAAACAAGGCAAAGCCGCATTCATGGGATGATCTCATCTTATGACGAACGACAGACCCCTCTAGGGCAAGGCCGGAACCGTGTTGAACACGCCCCACGGCGTGATGTTGCTCTCTCCGTGGATTCCCTGCGCTCCGGTAATTCCAAGTATGTAAGCATCGCCGTAGTACAGGTACAAAGGCTTACCCTTGTAGGTCACCTGCCGGGTGCCGTCGGGCCTCACGATTGTTCCGAGCGCGCGCGGCTCAATGCCGGGGCCGGCTTCAGGCTGCTTGGACGTGAGGACCGGTGGCCAGGGCACTGCAGCGCAAACCCCGCGGCAGGCGACGCCATCACCCCACCGATTGGCCCGCTCCTGCCCCTGCTTCGCGCTCAGGGTGTAGACAGGGAAGCTCGCGTTTGGGAAGACACTGAAGTCATTGTTCATCAGTACGGCCAGTACAGTCCGGGTTGGTCCCGTTCCATCGACTGGAGCGGTTTCGAGTACCAATCGCGCCTGACCCGTTGCAGGAAGACCTTGACTCGGGTCGACCAAGTACCAGATGCCCGTGGGACTGGTCACGGGGTCGAATAGATTTGCCCCCTCGGTTTCGCCCGGCGTTTCGTCCAGGAAGAAGCGATATAGCGGTAGGCCCGCATAGGTTACCTGCTGCACCGACAGGCCAGACAACACATCCGTGCGGTTCACCGTGCCAAGGAGCTTGCGGTTGATCCCCGGTCCTGCGATGGGGGCACCGTCAGTGAGGAGCGCCGGCCAGAGGACGGTGTCACAGGGCGCCCCCAGCACATCCTGGTTGTCGCTACACGCGAATGGCTCCGCGCCAGAAGTCAGCGTATGAAGCTCATCGGATGTGAGCACGTACAGAGAGCAACCGGCATAGCCTTCCGAACCCTCGACCAACACCTTGCCATACGATGTCGATGCAACGGACACGATCGCAGGGCCGCTCGGGGCGCTGGCCACGAGTGCGGCGCAGTTGACATTGTTTTGGGCACTCGCACGTGGGCTGAACTGAAGGGCCAGGGCGAGGCCCAAGCCGAGGATGATGAAAAAGCGAGATGATTTTCCTTGATTCATGATGCACTTCAAATGAACCGAATTCGTAACTGCTCACCCGGTTTCGGCGTAGAGCTGACCGGATAGGGCCATTTGGATCGCGACGAGAGGGTTGTAGCCTTGGTTGGCCATGGTCTGAAGGTAGCTCGAGATGCGACAGTAGGCTTGGGCG
>JBOIAQ010000098.1:0-11359 GCA_050739115.1 Steroidobacteraceae bacterium
GGCGCTCTGCATGTGGATAGGCACCTCACGGGGTGCAACCCACGATACACCGGAGGCAGACCTCTTCCCCTCAACCCTCAACATCCAGCCTGACCTTCGGCTCTGCACGTCAGGCCATATTGTCTAGTGCTGCCGCACCAGCGCGAGCTTCACTCCGAAGCTCAGGAAGACGACGCCCGTCACCCTGTCCAGACGTCGCACGAGCGCTGGCCGCCTCAATGCGCGCGCAATCGGCCGGGTCGCGAGGATCAACACCGCGAACCACGCGACGCCCATCAACGCATGCAGCACGGCGAGAAGAAAGATGAAAGGTCCCGCGGGTACGTGCACCGGCAGGAACTGGGGCAGGAAGGAGACGTGAACACGCCGACCTTGGGGTTGAGGAGATTGGTGAGATAGCCGCGGCCGAGCCAGCTGCGGCCGCGGGAGGGAGCCGCCCGCCCGGCGAGCGCGAGGTCGAAACGCGAGCGCGGCTTGAGGAGAAGATTGAGGCCCAACCCGACGAGGTAGAGCGCCCCCGCCCACTTCAGTAGGGTGAAGGCGAGCTCCGAGGCCGCGAGCGGCGCGCCGAGCCCGAGCGCCACGGCGGCGCCCCAACTGAGGCAACCGGTCACGATGCCGAGGCCGGCGAGCGCGGCGTTGCGCGGTCCTTCGGCCGCCGCGGTCCGTAGCACCAGCGCCGTATCCAACTCCGGAGTGATGGTCAGCAGACCCGCGGCGATGGAGAAGGCGATGAGGGCTTGAGTCACGCTCACGGCTCACCAGCGCAGCAGCCGCCTCCCCGTAATGGCGCCGAGCGTCGTTGCGGCGGCGATTCCGAGCGTGTACCAGGTGGCGGCGAAAGCGGCCGCCTGCTCCGGACAGTGCAATCCATAGAGAGTCGCCGCCAGCGCGCCGGCGGCAAAGCCCGCGGCGGCGCCCGTCAGCGTGAGCCGTGTGGGCGCGAGTGCGCGAATCGCCGCGATCAGGAAAGCGTAGATCGGTATTGCAAGCAGCAGAATGAGCGGCGAGCAGACCTTCCAGGTCTGGCCCAGCCAGAGCGCCAGGCGTGCGCCTGGCGCCGTCGCGACGATCTGACCCGCGCCGAGCGCGAGCATCGCGAGGATGATGAGCGCCGCGGCGAGGGGCCCCGCGCCGAGGCGGGCGCCCGGGATGGACAGGCGTCTCACGATGATGACAGCGGCGAGGGTGAGGAGCCCCGTGTAGCCGGCCTTCATCCAGAACCACGGCTGTTGCGCCGCCGCGAGCAGCGGCTGACAGCGCAGCCACAGTGCGACGATGGCGAACGTCACGAGGCCGCCGGCGATGAGCGCCGCCAGCAGCTTTCGGTTCACGACCCCTCGGGGGATCGCCCTCGCATCGCCCGCGAGGAGCTCTATGAGATCAACCGTTCTCATCGCGTAGAGCCTGATTCAACCATTTGAGACTTCGATGCAGCATGACCCGCGCCGACACGGCGGTGACACCGCGTTTGCGGGCAGCTTCCTCGACGGAGAGGCCTTGCAGCTTCACGTCCTCGATCAGAGTTCGCTGCCGGTCGGGCAGACGTTGCAACAATCGCTCGAGATCGTTGCGGACTGCGCCTTCCTCCGCATCGTCGGCGGCGAAGAGGGCGCCCGCATCCTCGAGCGGGACCTGCATCGAGCGATGTCGGCGGCGCAGGTGATCGATGAGCTTGTAGCGGGCCAGGGCATACGCCCAGGGCGTGAAGGGCAGCGACCGGTCGTAGCTGTCGCGCTTCAAATGCACGGCAAGGAGTGTCTCCTGAACGAGATCCTCGATTTCGGCGCTCGCGCTGCCGATGCGGCGGCCGAAATACCCCCGCAGATAACGGCCCAGGATGCCGAGGAGCTGGCGGTGCGCGCTCGAGTCCCCCTCCAGACTGCGGATCATCAGCGGCCGGAGGCGCTCTTCGGTCTCATCCTGCTGCAGCACTGGGGGGCGACTCACTCGCGACGCGCGACCGGCGTGATTCTAACGGAAAAGAGAGCCCGCCTGTAACATCCGTCGCGCCGGCTGCGAAGTACGCTGAGCCCCCATAACGGAGATCACCATGCAGCTGCGAAATCTGACCCGATCCATGGCTCCGCGTGCCGGTGTAACGGCCGCCGCCTCCCTTGTTCTGGCCGGTCTGGCGGTGGCCGGCGAGCCCGCTCGCGGCGTGCTGGTGCTCACGAGCACGAATGACCCGGGTACCAACCAGGTTCTGGTGTATCAGTTGGAACGCGGCTCAGAAACCGCGCTCGCTCTGGTTCAGACCCTGCCGACGGGCGGCCGGGGCGGTGCCGCTGGGAATGCCGGCATTCTGCAGATGAAGGACGACTTCGGCGCGGTGGCCAATTACGGCTCGAGCGATGTGAGTGAGCTCGTGAGGGATGGAGACTTCATCGAGATCCGGGGGCAGATCAAGCTCGCATCCGGCTGTGCGAAGCCCGACTCCGTGGCGCTCACCGACGAGCAGCTCTTCGTTGCGGGCGCGAACTGTGTGGAAAGCCATCTTTGGCCATCGGGAATCCTGGACGGGGCGGTCGTGCACCTCTCCGATGCGTCCGCCGCGCAGGTCGCGGTGGGCAGGAGCTGGGGCGCCGTCACCTTCACCTCCGGCGCGCTCGAACAGGTGGCTCTCACGCGCGGGGGTGCGCTGAGCGGCTCCGTCGCTTCGGTCGCGCTGCCGAGCAATGCCGACAACACTCCACTGGGCGCGGCATTCTGGGGCGACATTCTCGGCTTCACCCCGGCCCACAGCCCCGATAGTTTCGCCGTCGTCGATGCGCAGCGGAACGTGTATCCCATCGTCGGGCCGACGCCGTCTTATCCGACCAATGCGCCCTGCTGGGTGGCGAAGGGGCCGGGCAATGTCTGGTATACGGGCAACAGCCCCGGCCAGGCGATCTCCATCTTCTTCACCGACGCCAAGGGCGGAGTCTTCTACAAGTCCGTGCCGTTGCCCGGAGCGCCGACCGACGTCGCGGTCTCGAAGGATCGCAAGTGGCTCGCCGTCATCTACTCCGCGCAGGGCAGCGGCTATGTAGCCGTGTTCGCGATAGATCGGTATGGTGACCTGACAGCTGAAGCCACGTCGCAGCCGATCGGGGTCGCGGCCTTCAACGGTGTTACGATCAGCGAGTGAGCGTGCGGCGAGCGCAATGGGTCGTACGGCTGCTGGCGCTGATCGCGCTTGCGAGGGGTACGGCTCTCGGGGCGCAGCGGCCGGTGGTGGTGCAGCTTTTCACGTCCCTGGGCTGCTCCGACTGTCCACCGGCCGATGCGCTTCTCGCCCGCGTCAGCGACCGCGATCACGATGTGCTTGCGCTGGACCTGCACGTGACGTATTGGAACAACGCCTCCTGGGCCGATCCGTACGCGCTCCGGGCTGTAGACCAGCTGCAGAATGCCTATGCCGCGCTGCAACATGAGTCCGAGGTCTACACCCCCGAAGCGGTGGTGGATGGCCGGCAGCACTTTATCGGGTCAGATGCCCGCGCGATGGCGGTCGCGATCGCGCGGGCAAAGGCGTGGATCGCCACGGCAACCGTCATCCCGGCCTCCATTCACAGCGCGACGCGCCAGCTCACCATAACGATCGGCTCCGGCACTGGCGCGGGCACGGTCTGGCTCTTCGGCTTCGATCCGGTGCGCAGGACGAGCGTTGCAGGAGGCGAGAACGCCGGCGCCACCATCGGCGAAGTGAATGTCGTGAGCAGCATCACCCGGCTCGGTGACTGGCGGGGCCGGACTCTGCGGCTGCAAGCCCCGCCACCTGCGGGAGCGAGATTCGCCGTCATCCTGCAGGAGGCGGATGGCACCATCCTGGCAGCCGCCTCCACATAGGCGGCTGCCGCCGCCTGACGTAATATGCGGGCGCCGCGATGCGAGCCTGCAAGCTCGTCCTCGCCCGCGATTCACGCATCGGCAAGGTCCCGAAGAGCCGGTGATCCAGACTGTCAGCGAAGCCGGCCCGACATCGACATGGGCGGCAATGACGAATACGATCCGCGATGATGCGGCGCGCCAGCGCTACGAGCTCGAGATGGGCGGCGTGTTGGCTTTCATCGAGTACCGGCGCGAGGTTCACGCCCTCCTCGCCCGCCGCGAGGGCGAACGGCCGCCGGGCTCGTCTTGACACCTGGAATAACTAAGACAATACTCGACCGCGTCCGGTAGCGCTACCACTTCGAGCTGCGGCGACGGCGGACGCACGAAGGGGAGAGTCGGTGAGTCATCCAAATCGTCTGGTGGTGCTTTGCGCCGCGGCCCTCACCCTGTGCGCCGCCGCGCCGGCGCGCCCGGCCGGTGCCGCCGCCGTCTCCCTCATGGTGCGGGCGAGCGCACCGGGACCGAAGATCGATCGGCACATCTTCGGGCAGTTCTCGGAGCATCTCGGCAACGGCATCTACGGCGGCATCTGGGTAGGGGAGGGTTCCTCCATCCCCAACACGCGGGGGATCCGCAACGATGTGGTCGCGGCATTGAAGGCGCTTCATGTGCCGGTGGTCCGCTGGCCGGGCGGTTGCTTTGCCGACGAGTACCACTGGCGCGATGGCATCGGGCCGCGGGCAGAGCGCCCCGTGCGGATCAACACACACTGGGGCGGCGTAACCGAGTCGAACGCCTTCGGCACGCACGAGTACTTCGACTTCCTCAAGATGATCGGCGCCGACGCCTACGTCACCGGGAATCTCGGCTCGGGCTCGCCGCAGGAGATGGCCGACTGGGTGGAATACATCACTTCCGATTCCGACAGCACGCTCGCGCAGCTGCGGCGGCGGAACGGGGCTGAGAAGCCCTGGCAGCTGCCCTTCTTCGGCATCGGCAACGAAGCCTGGGGCTGCGGCGGCAACATGAGACCCGAATACTACGCGGACCTCTTTCGCCGCTATGCCACCTTCGTGAGGGATCATGCCCCCAAGGGCACGGAGCTGGTCGCGAGCGGCGCGCACGATGACGACTATCATTGGACCGATGTCGTGATGGCCCGGGCCGGCGCCTACATGGATGCGCTGTCACTGCACTATTACACGATCCCCACGGGCAGCTGGAAGCACAAAGGGGCGGCCTACGGATTCGACGAGGACCAGTGGGCCTCCACGCTGAAGGCGGCGGAGCGGATCAATCAGTACATCGTCGGCCATGCGGCCATCATGGACAAATACGACCCGCAAAAGCGCGTTGCGCTCTTCGTCGATGAGTGGGGTACGTGGTACGACCCGCAGCCCGGCTCGAATCCCGGGTTCCTCTATCAGCAGAATTCGCTGCGCGATGCGCTGGTGGCGGCGATTACGCTCGACATCTTCCAGCGCCATGCCGATCGCGTGCGCATGGCCAACATCGCGCAGATGATCAACGTGCTGCAGGCCATGATTCTCACGCGTGGGGATCGGATGATCCTTACGCCGACCTATTACGTGTTTCGCATGTACGTGCCGTTCCAGGACGCAACCTATCTTCCGGTCAGGATCGACACACCCTCGTACCGATACGGGTCGGTGGTGCTGCCGGCGGTCGATGCGACCGCGGCGCGGGATACCTCGGGCACGATCCACCTCGCGCTCGTCAACCTTGATCCGCACCACGCGGCCACGGTGTCGGCGCGGATCGAAGGCGCGGGCGCCCACGCGGCAAGCGGCGAGGTCCTCACCGCAAGCGCGATGGACGCCCACAACACCTTCGAGCATCCCGATGCGATCAGGCCGGCGCCATTCAAAGGTACAGGCAGGGACGGTACGCTGCTGTTCCGGTTGCCGCCGAAGTCGGTGGCGGTGGTGGCCGTTCACTGAGGTTTCCGGAACCGGCCGCGCCGGAGTACGCGCTCTTAGACGAAGATCACGGAACCAGACGCCCTGCCGTGATGCCGGTCTCGGTGTAGCGGTAACGGATGCGGAATCCTGGGCCTCCTGACGGTCGCGGGGACAACCCGGTGGCTTCCGCGCTTTACTTATCGAGCCTCGCTCTCGCGATGATGGCCGCCGTCACGGTGTATCTGCCCATGCGCAAACGGCGCATCGGCCGGGAAACGGCCGCGGCCGCGGAAAGGGAGATGCTGCGCACGCTGATCGATAACCTGCCCGATCTGATTTACGTGAAGGATGCCAACGGCCGCTTCCTCCTGGCCAACGTCGCGGTCGCCCGCATCATGGGCGCGAAAAGCCCGAGCGAGCTTCTCGGCAAGAACGACTTTGATTTCCACGCCCGGGAGCTCGCCGCTCGCTATCACGAGGACGAGCAGGCGGTGATCCGCTCCGGCAGGCCGCTGTTGGCGCGCGAGGAGGAATGCCGCGATCCTTCGGGCCATCTCATGCACCTCGAGACGGCCAAGGTGCCGTTGCGAGATGCGTCGGGCACGGTGACCGGCCTGGTCGGCATCGGGCGGGACATCACGCGGCGCGTCACCGAAGCGCGGGCCCTGGAGGCCGCGGTACGGGAATCCCAGGAGGTCATCCAGGCGGTGCTTGCCGGTGCGAGCGATCGGCGCATCGCGATCAGCGGCAAGACCGGCAGCCTGCTGCTGCTCGCGAAGAGCATCAACGAGCTGGTCGACAGCGTTTCCACCACGGTGGCGGAAACGATGCAGGTCGTGCGGCGGGTCGTCGAGGGCGATCTCACTTCGCGAATGAACGTCGATGACAAATCGGGCGACTTCAAAGCGCTGGCCGCTTCGGTCAATTCCATGACTCACGCCATGATGGAAGTGGTCGGCGGACTGAGCACGGCCTGCCGTGCGGTGCAGGGCGGCGCCGAGGAAATCACGCGCGGAAATCTCGATTTGAGCCAGCGTACGGACGAGCAGGCCTCGAGTCTTGCGGAAACGACTTCCTCGATGGAGCAGATGACATCCACGGTGAAGGACAACGCGGACAACGCGGTGCAAGCCAACCGGTTGGCCATGACCACACGCGAGCACGCCGAGCGCGGCGGCAGCGTGGTCGGCTCCGCGGTTGCAGCCATGGGTGAGATCAGCAGGGCGAGCAACAGGATCGCGGAGATCATCGGAGTCATCGATGAGATCGCATTTCAGACCAATCTCCTGGCGCTGAACGCGGCCGTGGAGGCGGCACGGGCCGGCGAGCAAGGCAGGGGGTTTGCGGTCGTGGCCTCGGAGGTGCGCAATCTCGCTTCGAGGAGCGCCGGAGCGGCCAAGGAGATCAAGACACTCATTCAGGATTCCGTCGTCAAGGTGAGCGAGGGAACGAAGCTCGTCGACGAGTCCGGCAGGATGCTCGGTGAGATCGTGACGCAGGTGAAGCAGGTGACGGACGTGATGGCGGAGATCGCACGCGCGAGCCGCGAGCAGGCGTCCGGCATCGAGCAGGTGAACAAGTCCGTTGCCGCCATGGATGCGATGACGCAGCAGAACGCGGCGCTCGTCGAAGAGGCGACGGCGGCGGCACAGACGCTCAAGGAGCAGGCGACGAGCCTGATGGGATTGATCAGCCACTATCGGCTGGGTCCATCCGCCGGCGCCGCGGCTGCCCCGCAGCGCCAGGGCGCGGCCGGCCGTGCGGCGGCCTGAGTCAGCGCGCCGGGTCAGTGGACGTAAGAGCCCGCGTTGATGTCGATCGTGCAACCGGTGGAATGATCGGCGAGACCACTCGCGAGGAACACGACGAAGGGGGCGATGTCATCGGGTTCCGTCAGCCGCCGTAGCGCGATGTCGCTCGTGGCGTAGTCCTCGCCGTACTGATCGAGGAATCCCTGCGCCATCTCCGTTCGGGTGAATCCGGGCGCCACGTTGAAGGCGAGGATGCCGGCTTTGCCGTAACCTCGGGCAATGGACCTCGTCAGGGCGACCAACCCTCCCTTGGAGGCTGCGTATGCGAGATAGGGCGGCTGGTCGCCGCGAAACGCCGCGCGGGAGGAAATGTTGATGATCCGTCCGCCGCCTTCCGCCACGAAGTGCCCGATGGCGAGCTTGGAAAGAATCGCGGGCGCGCGAAGATTCACCGCCATGGTCGTATCCCATCCTTTCAACCACTCTTCCGTGGCGCTCTCCATCGGAGAGGACAAGGCGACCCCTGCGTTGTTGATGAGGGCATGTACGCGCCCGTAGCGAGAGATCACGGCCTTCCAGAGGGCAGTGCACTCTTCGACCCTCGAGAGGTCGGCCTGAAAGACCTCGGCGGCGCCGCCGATCTGCTGCGCGAGAGCGGCAGCCGCCTGCCGCTGGTCCCGGTAATGGACCGCCACCCTGGCGCCGGCCTTCGCCAGGGCGCGCGCGACCGCTGCGCCTATTCCCCGGCTGGCCCCGGTGACGAGCACGCTGGTGTTGCTGAGATCGATTTTCATGGAGGCGTATTATAGAGGCGACGGAGGCGCCGAAATGCATCGACGAGAGCTCGTGGTACGCACCAACGGTCGTGGCTTTTCCGAGCTGACCGACGAGGTCACCTCCATCGTGCGCTCGAGCGGCGTGGCGGACGGGCTATGCAACGTGTTCGTGCCGCACACGAGCGCATCGCTCCTCGCCGGAGAGAACTGGGATCCGAGCGTCCGCGGCGATCTCGAGGCGTTCATGAGTCGCCTCGCCCCGGACGGCGATCCGCGGTATGAGCACGACGCGGAGGGGCCCGATGACATGCCGTCGCACATCCGCACCATGCTCACGCAGAGCTCGATCGTGATTCCCGTAGCCGGCTGCAAACCGCAGCTGGGCACCTGGCAGGGCATCTATCTCTGGGAGCACCGCACGAGCCCGCACGAGCGGCGCATCGTCGTCACCGTCTGGTGACGCTGAGCCCCATCGGGCGCGCTAAAACGCGCCGAGCCAGGCGAACAGGATCAGGTATTCGACCACGTCGCTCACGTTGTGCCCGATGATGGGCGCGACGATGCTGCGCGACTTCTCCAGCCAGTAGGCGTAAAGGACGCCGAGCGCAAAGGCGTAGAGCTGCTGGCCGAGTGCCTCGGGCCACTGACGGCTGTCGAAGCTGGTCGCATGCAGCAGCGCGAAGATCACCGCCACGACGATACCGGCCCAATTCATGTTGAAGCGCCCGAGGCGCAGCTTTCCCGGCATCGTGGTCGCGAGATAAGTCACGAGAAGGGCGCGGAAGGGAATCTCCTCGGTGGGCCCGACGTAAATTCCCTCGAAGAACAGCCAGCCGCCGACATTGCCAGGGGTGAGTGGATAGCCGACGCCCGGTTTCGTGTGTGCGATCAGGTTCGGCGCATAGTCGACCGCCGTCATCAACACGCCGAAGAAGACGCCCCAGAGGAGGGCCGGCACGAGGTATGTCTTGGCGCGCGGCCAATGCAAGCCGTAGTCGGCGGGCAGGAGCCAGTATTTCAGGAGCGCGATGATGAGGAGCGCGATCAGGCATTGCCCGGCGTGTTGGACGTAGAGCCAGGGTAGGGTCGGGCCGAAGGGCGACGGCGTATGAAAAGTCTTGCTGGCAAGAAAGGCCGCAAAGCCGCCCGCATACGGCACGAAGTAGCCGAGTGCGGCCGTGATCGCGATCGGAACGATCTTGAGCCGAAAGCGAGGATCGGCTGACACTTCCGCGGCGCTCATCGGCCGCATTTAAGCCGAAGCTGTTTCCTTTGTCTTGAACGAATTTGACTTGCGCCAGTGTCCGGGCGGGAACCCGGTCAGGGCGCGCACGGCGCGTGACATGTGCGCCGAATCCGCAAATCCCGTTTCCGCGGCAATGGTGGTCAAAGATTCAGAACCGGCGACGATCCGAACGAAGGCGTGGCGCGCTCGCACCTCGAGGCGAAATGCCGCCGGAGAGATGGCGAACACGCGCCCGAAACCACGGGAAATGGTCTCGGCCGCAAATCCGTGGCTATCGGCCCAGCTTCCGAGCGGGCACTCCGGGTCGGCGAGGAGGTCGCACGCAAGCAGGTCCGGCCAGTCTTCAGGGCCGCACTCCGCTTCGGCCAACTGCTCGCGTAGGCAATCGCCCGCCTCCGCCGGACCGCGTTCGGCGGCGTGCATCAGTTCGTCGGCATCGGCGATGCGCGCCAACCCGTAGCGGGGCGCGAGTCCGGGAAGCGCCAGGTTGAGGAGCTGCGTGTCCCGGTCCTCAAAACGGTTGAGGTGCGAATCGAAGACATCGTGCACCAACACATCTCCGGGACGCACGCGATAGCGTCCGCGGCTGCCGCATTCTTCATAGCCGCCCGATAGCACGACCGTCAGGTAGGCCTGAGGGTGGCGATGGCGCGCCAGACGCTGGCCCGCGTTCCACCTTTCCACCCAGCATGAGACTGTCGTGAGGTCGCCGCGCCGAATGGGCTTATCCACGAGCGGCTCCTCGCCGTCAGCGCTCGTTGAACAGCGCCGTGATCCGATCGAGTTGAATGCGATAGGTGTCGAGCACCTTGGCAGTGGTGAGCGCGTACTCTTGGGCGCCGCTCCAGTTGCGCGCGTCCAAGGCTTCCTGCACGGCGGGGAGCGTCTTCGGCGAATAGCCGGTCAGCGCGCCTGGTGCCTGAATCATGTTCTGGTACCAGGGACGCCCCGGAAGACCCGCCTCATCGAGCAGCCGCTGCTCCAGAGTGCCCATCAGTGCGTTGATCTCGCGTAGTCGTCGTTCGGGCAAGGACAGGCCGGCGGCGGCACGAGCGTCGTACGCGGCTTCATAGGCCTGGGCGCTTTGCTGCAAGCGCTTTGCGGCCTCATCGAGCGGCGCGAGATCGATGGAGGGAACGTCGGATAAGCGCTCGGGCGGTGCCACCGGCCGCATCGGATCGGCGGTAAGCTCATAGGCATTCGCATCGAGCAACTTGTGCCGCTGCCGCGCGGCCTTGCGCTCGCCGGTCACTTCCCGGTGCAGCTCCCCCACGTAACGGCCGAGCGCGGCACCGAAATCCGCGAAACGCAAAGGCAACACTTGCGCATCGGCGGTGCGCATCACCATGTGGCCGGCAACTTCGGCGAGTGCGACTTCGTACTCGAAAGTCGGATCGCCGAAGCGAATGAAGTGGTCGAACGAGTCGTAGCGCGAGTGGTAGATGCCGGCATCATCGTCCTCGCCGCCGAATCCGATATGAACGGTGGCGATCCCGAGATGATCGATGAACGAGCTGTAATCCGATCCCGAGCCGAGAGCACCCATCGGCAGGTCACCGCCCGCGGCTGCGAGCTTCGCGAGCTCCTGCGCCAGCGGCGCGGCATTCGGCTCGACGCCACGGACCTCCATGAGCGCGCGCTCGCGCTGCTGCACGCTGACTTTCATCTCCGGGTCGGTCACGCCCGCCGCGACCTGGTTGAGCAGGTGCTGCAGAGAGGCACTCAAGAGTACGGAGTTTCCTGTAGGTTTTCGGCACCGGACGACTGAGGCTGCAGGGCCTCGGTAATTCAACACCGTCTTGTGTCCGCCCGAAGGAGAGGCTCTTTCCTGCTGGGAAGAGCCCAAGT
>JBOIAQ010000099.1:0-11273 GCA_050739115.1 Steroidobacteraceae bacterium
TGACTGCGGTGGTGTACGCAAAGACGGTGAGGCTTGGCAGACGGTGGATCGGTATGATCTGAAATCCCCGGGCAAACTCCCCGTTCACTAGACCGGTGATGCCCAAGGCGACGAAAGCTGCCGCGAACACAAGACGGCTTGGGCGGATCGAAGTAATCATGCTGATCACCTTCAAGATCGTGAAGCTTGCGAATCATACGACGGCCACTTCAAACGTTTTTTCGTCAAGACGATCCCTGACCGACCTGGGTGAGTAGGCCGGTGGTGAGACTCCACCGGCCTACTCACCCAACCGAAAGCCTAATGACTATTACTGCGGCACAACGAATCTCGTGCTGTCGCACGCCTGTGCCGTAGAATTGAGATCTTGTCCTCCGCAAATATTCCATCGCGCTACGCAGGCGCGAGTGAATACTCGTGGTGCAACCCGCCGAGTATTGCTCTGGCACGCAACGTTTGGAAATCAACCAAGCGATGCCGGAACTTCGGACTTGGAGATGAGACACTGAGCGTTGGAGGATCCGGGATACCTGGCCCTAACGCCATGTGTGGACGCCCTCGGTTGTAATGACCAATCCAGGTTTCTTCGCAGCCATTGGGTCCTCGTGGTCATGGATGTGTTCACCCGCCGCATCGTCGGATTCGGCATCGCCGGTAAATACGTTTATGGCCCGTCGCTATGCCGCATGTTCAACCAGACCATCACCAGTAAGAGACCTCCGACGCGGATTAGCACCGACCACGATCCTCTCTTTCGGTTTCACCGGTGGCTCGCCAATCTCTGACCGCGCTCGTTCACACCCATCACTACCAGCACACACAGCCGCTCATTCTCGGCCCTCAGCCCGCTGTAGATCCCATCGACCCACAGAGATGGCACAGGCGGCGTTGCAAAGCGGAATGCATCCGCGCCAGATAAGCTTCAAGCACACCGTGCAGCTCTGGACTGAGTGGACCGCTCTGGGTCTCGCCGACGGAGCCGCGATCCACAATGCGATCCTTTTCCGGACGATCGCGCAGCAAAGAGTCGGCGATCGGCCCGACCGCCTCGAACCGCGGGCGCGAAAACGACGCCCGAAACCTTACCAATGGCTAAAGGTGCCTCGCCAAGAGGCGAGGCGGCAGATACGGCTGTATGGTTATCTTCCGAACCCTTCATCTTAAGTAAGTGCCATTGGGATTAACCGCCGCAGCTCCACCGGAATCGGCGGCCGCCCGGGGCGGGACTTCCGTCTCCAGAAGAGCCTGAATCCCGCTCGGTGCCAGCGAATAAGGGTCTGCGGCTGCACGACTACCAGCGAGAACGAGATCGGCTGCCACCTGGACGAGAATGGACAGGAGCCTCACCACTTGCCCATCATGCCATACCTCAGCAGCCAGCCCCGTTCAGCCTCCCTGGCTCCGGTTTTTGCGGAGCACAGCCAGGTACACTCGCGTCACCGCATCAATCCGTCGGAGCCGCACTCCACGCTCCATGTACAGCGCAAGCTGTCAACGCAGGAACAGAATCTCTGCCTCGAGGGACTTGCGCGGACGAATTGCCAACCCGATCCACCCGACGAGGTCGGCTGCCACTCCGACAAGAATGGATAGGACGCTCAGCACCTACCCATCATGCCACACTTGAGCAGTCGCACCCGTCCACCGCGCCCGGATCGGGCTTTTGCGGAGCACAGGTGCGCGCCGATTGCAACGGCGGCTGATGCTCACGCATCGTCAAGGGAGATTACCATGGGCACCGTTCCGCACAAGACTGCTCGTGTACCGTGCCTCACGCTATAATTTGCGAATTCGCACCCCACAGGCTCGATGAAGCCGCTGTTCAAGCGGCCGACCTGTCGCGACCGATACTCCTGGCTGAGATCGCACCGGAGCGTTTCAATCTGATCGATGGGCATCACCGCATGGCGAAAGCTCGATTACTGCTCACGACACGATTGCAGCGCATCGGGTGCGATGCCCGGACCACATTACGTTTTTCACTTCGGCGGAGGCTTACGAAAAATACGTGGAGTACTGGAATTCGAAGCTTCCACGCTGGGACGGTTGGTGAGACGGCCCGGTGACGCGAGACTCATCGAGCCAGAGCGGGGGGCGCTTCGCGTGAGCCCCGGCGAAGCGGCACGGCTCGTACGGATGCTGCTCTTTTCCGGCTCACACCCCGGAATCCCCGAGGGCAGACTGCTCACGCTCGAGGAGATCGTCAGCGTTATTCTCGATGGAGTCCGCGCGCGCGAGCACTCGGGATTCAAGGGCCGTCCGTCATGCTGATCGGGCTACTCAGAGGATACCTGCGCCCCTATCTGCGCCCACTCCTCGCCGTGATCGCTCTGCAGCTTCTCGGCACGATCGCGACGCTCTATCTGCCTAACCTTAACGCCGACATCATCGATTACGGCATCGCCAAGGGCAATACGGGCTACATCCTCACGACCGGCGTGTGGATGCTCATCATCAGCGTTGCGCAGATCGCCTGCTCGGTCGCCGCCACCTACTACGGCTCGCGGACCGCGATGGGTTTCGGGCGCGACCTGCGTGCGGCGATCTTCCGGCGGGTGAGCGAGTTCTCGGGGCGGGAAGTGGCTCGCTTCGGCGCGCCCTCTCTCATCACGCGCAACACCAACGACGTGCAGCAGGTGCAGCTGCTCGTCGCCATGACCTCGACCATGATGATCACCGCGCCGATCATGTGCGTCGGCGGCGTCATCATGGCGGTGCACGAGGATCCTGGACTCTCGTGGCTCATGGGCACCAGCGTGCCGCTGCTCGCGATTTCCGTCGGCCTGATCATCCGGCGCATGGTGCCGCAGTTTCGACTGATGCAGAGCCGCATCGACACGATCAACCGGGTCCTCCGCGAACAGATCGCCGGTATCCGCGTCGTGCGCGCATTCGTGCGCGAGCCGGTCGAGGAGCGGCGGTTCGACAGCGCGAACGTCGAGCTCACCGACACCGCGCTTCAGGCGGGCCGCCTCATGGCGCTCATCTTCCCGGCGATGATTCTCATCCTCAACCTATCGACCGCCGCGGTGATGTGGTTCGGCGCGCTGCGCATCGACACGGGGCGCATGCAGATCGGCGCGCTCACCGCATTCCTGGTGTATCTCGCGCAGATCCTGATGTCGGTGATGATGGCGACCTTCATGCTGATGATGATTCCGCGCGCGGCGGTGTGCGCCGACCGCATAGGCGAGGTCCTCAACACCGAGTCCTCGGTCGCGCCGCCTGCGCAGCCGGTGCGCGCAGTGAGCGCGCGAGCCGAGGTGGAGTTCCGCCGCGTGCGCTTCCAGTACCCGGGCGCGGCGGATCCCGTGCTGCGCGACATCTCCTTCCAGGTCACCGCCGGTGAGACACTCGCCGTCGTCGGCAGCACCGGTGCCGGAAAGACGACGCTGATGTCGCTCGTGCTGCGACTGCTCGATGCGACGCAGGGCGCCGTTCTGGTCGATGGCGTCGACGTGCGCGAGCTCGATCCGGATCTGCTGTGGACGCGGATCGGACTCGTGCCGCAACGGCCGTACCTCTTCTCGGGCACCGTGGCGAGCAACCTGCGCTACGGCAATCCGCAAGCGACCGATGACGAGCTGTGGGACGCGCTTGCGATTGCGCAGGCGCGCGAGTTCGTGGAGGCGATGCCAGCCAAGCTCGCGGCGCCCATTGCACAGGGCGGCATCAACGTCTCCGGCGGGCAGCGGCAGCGCCTCGCGATCGCGCGGGCGCTCGTGCACGAGCCCGAGATCTATCTCTTCGACGAGTCGTTCTCTGCGCTCGATCTCGGCACCGATGCGCGGCTACGCGCGGCGCTTCGACCGGTGACGCGCGAGTCGGCCGTAATCATGGTCGAGCAGCGCATCTCCACGGTGAAGGACGCCGACAGGATCATGGTGTTGGAGGGCGGGTCGATGGTCGGCCTCGGCCGCCACGCGGAGCTGCTGCGCGACTGCCCGACGTACGCAGAGATCGTCGCCTCCCAGCTCTCCGCGGAGGAAGCCGCATGAAGGACAGCCGCACGCGGGCCTTGCCGCAGCGCCTGCCTGCCGCCGGCCAAACCGCCGCTCGCAGCGGGCCGCCGTGGATGAACATCGGCCGGCCCACCGAGAAGTCGATGAACTTCTGGCCGTCGGCGCGCCGCCTGCTCGGCCTGTTCGCGCTCGATCGGTTCCGCGTGACGAGCGTCGTCGTGCTCGCGCTCGCGAGCATCGTGCTCTCGGTGATCGGCCCGCTGCTCATCGGGAAGGCGACCGACATCATCTTCTCGGGCGTGCTCGGCAAGGAGCTCGCCGCCGGGACGACGGTCGCTCAGGCGATCGCCGCCGCGAACGCCGCGGGCAACCGGCATTTCGCGCAACTGCTCGCGCACATGCACGTAGCGCCCGGCACCGGCATCGACTTCGCCGCGCTCGGGCGTGTCCTGCTCGTGCTCGCCGCCGTGTATCTCCTCTCGAGCCTCTTTCTGTGGGCGCAGGCGTACGTGCTCAACGACGTGGTGCAGGCGGCGGTGCTCAGGCTCCGTGCCGCGGTGGAGGGCAAGGTAAACCGGCTGCCGCTCAAGTACTTCGACCAGCAGCCGCGCGGCGAGCTCCTGAGCCGCGTCACCAACGACATCGGCAACATCTCCCAGAGCCTCCAGCAGACGTTGAGCCAGCTGCTGAACTCGCTCCTTACCGTGATCGGGGTGGTGGCGATGATGTTAGTGATCTCGCCGCTCCTCGCGCTCGTCGCGCTCGTGACGATACCGATCACGATGTACGTGACGAAGCTAATCGCGAAGCGCTCTCAGGGACATTTCATCGCCCAGTGGACCCACACCGGCGGCCTCAACAGCCTGATCGAGGAGGCGTTCACCGGGCACGATCTCGTGAAGGCGTTCGGGCGCCATCGCGAGGTCGCGCTCAGCTTCGATACGAAGAACGAGCAGCTCTACGCCGCGAGCTTCGGCGCCCAATTCGTCTCCGGGATCATCATGCCGGCGGTGATGTTCATCGGGAACCTCAATTACGTGCTCGTTGCCGTGATCGGCGGTTTGCGGGTCGCGACGGGCGCAATGACCCTCGGCGCGGTCCAGGCGTTCATCCAGTACTCGCGACAGTTCACCCGGCCGCTTACCCAGGTCGCTTCGATGGCGAGCAGCATGCAATCGGGCGTTGCATCGGCGGAGCGCGTCTTCGATCTGCTCGATGCGCCCGAGCAGACACCCGAGCCGGACGCCAGCGCGCACCCGATCGGGGTGAGCGGCAGGGTGGAGTTCGAGCACGTATCGTTCCGCTACGAGGCGGAGAAGCCGCTGATCGAGAATATTTCGCTCGTCGCCGAGCCCGGCCACACGATCGCCATCGTCGGCCCGACCGGCGCCGGCAAGACGACGCTCGTCAACCTCATCCTGCGTTTCTACGAACTCGACTCCGGCCGCATTACGCTCGACGGCGGTGACATCAAGACAATGCGCCGCGACGAGCTGCGCGCGCGGATCGGCATGGTGCTGCAGGATACCTGGCTCTTCAACGGGACCATCCGCGAGAACATCCGCTACGGCAGGCCGGGCGCGAGCGATGTGGAGCTGCTCGCGGCCACACGCGCGACGTATGTCGACCGCTTCGTTCGCAGCCTCCCCGCGGGCTACGACACCGTCATCGACGAGGAAAGCAGCAACTTGAGCGCCGGACAGAAACAGCTTATCACCATCGCACGCGCGTTCCTCACCGATCCGGCGCTGCTCATCCTCGACGAGGCGACGAGCTCGGTCGACACCCGCACCGAGGCTCTGGTGCAGCATGCGATGGCGGTGCTGCGCTCCAACCGCACGAGCTTCGTCATTGCGCATCGTCTCTCGACCATCCGCGACGCCAACCTGATCCTCGTCATGTGCAACGGCAGCATCGTCGAGCAGGGCACGCACGAGGAGCTGCTCGCCCGCGGGGGCGCCTACTACGAGCTCTACAACGCCCAGTTCGCCGCGCCGGCCGTGGAGGAAGAGAGCCTGCGCGCCGGCGGCCGACGAGGAATGATCGATCGTGCCGCGGCTGCTGCGGCCCTCGCCGAGGCCCGCCATGCCTAGCGGTACGGGGCTGGTCGGACCCATGAATCGTCCGGCGAAGTCGCAGAGCTCGTCTCGGTGGGGTATACCGCACGCACCGGAAAGTCGCGTGTTGTCCTCCGCAAATATTCCATCGCGCTACGCAGGCGCGAGTGAATACTCGTGGTACAACCCGCCGAGTATTGCTCTGGCACGCACCGTTTGGAAATCAACCAAGCGATGCCGGAACTTCGGACTTGGAGATGAGACAATGAGCGTTGGAGGATCCAGGATACCCGGTCATAACGTTATGTGTGGACGCCCTCGGTTGTAATGACCAATCCAGGTTTTCAGCACAACCCGCAGGTGTGCCTCCGACAGCGGGACGAGCCAGTCCAAGCACTTACGCCGAATCATGCCCAATTACCCGCTCCCAAATCCCGTTCGTCATTGGGCAGTGCGGCGGCGTCTTCAGCACTTGTAGGCCAAGGTGACCGACTGATTCGTCGAGATCGCATGAAAAAATTGTGTCGCGATCGTGAATGAGGTACCGGTATAGGTTCTGGTACCCGACCGCTTCGCGCAATTGCTGCCGAGTCCAGGTCGCACTCGGATGCGCCGTCACGGTGCAGTGAATCAGACGGCGGGTCTGATGCTCAATCATCACGAATACGTACAGCAGCCGAAATGTGCTCGTTACCGCAACGAAGAAGTCGCATGCCACGATCGCTTGCGCATGGTTCTTGAGGAACGTCGACCAGCGCTGGTCACCTCGCGGACGGCCGGCTGGGGCTCTTGGGAGATATTTTCCGCACCGTCCGTGGTGAGACTCGAAGACCCAGTTTCACCCACAGCTCGTTGGCGATCCGCTCCTGACCTCACAGCGGAATCTCCGTAGCCATCCGTCGGATCAGCCGCCGCAACTCGATCGGAATCTGCGGTCGCCCGGGCCGAGACTTCCATCTCCAGAAGAGCCTGAATCCGGCTCGGTGCCAGCGAATCAAGGTCTGCGGCCGCACGACCACCAGCGACGACTGCCATTCGAAGAACCGCGACAGCAGTGCCAGGCTGACTCGCGTCACCGCATCAATCCGTCGGGGCCGCACTCCCCGATCCATGTACAGCGCAAGCTGTCGACGCAGGAACAGAATCTCCGCCTCGAGGGACTTGCGCGGACGAACCGCCAATCCGATCCACCCGACGAGGTCCGCTGCCACTCCGACAAGAATGGATAGGACGCTCAGCGCCTACCCATCATGCCACACTTGAGCAGTCGCACCCGTCCACCGCGCCCGGATCGGGTTTTTGCGGAGCACAACACCAGCGCCCGATTGTCAGCGTACATGCCGCGCGTGCCTCGCCCGGAGAGCGGCGAATTGCGCGCCCTGTCCGCGCTCGTGTAGCAACTTCCGACGCGCACCTCCATGTCGACGGGGTCATGGAGCGTTGCGAGCGCGCACGTAGACGCTCGATGATCTCGCCGCGGATGCGCTGCAGGCCGTGCAGCACTTGGCCGAGAGACGACACGCCGTCATCCCGTTGCTCCCGTCAGAGGCGGCGGTACTGGACCGTATGATTTTGAGATGCTCTTCCTGATGGCGTGTGGGTCTGGTTTAGACTATATTTGCTATAGGATAACGCTGCGTGCCCTGAAGCTCATAGAAATCCGCTGGCAGGGCGATTCTCGCAGGGTGGCGCACGCCTTCCCGAAGTGTGCAAGGAATGCACTCGGCAAGGAACTTACTCGCATCCAATTGGGCTTACAGCCACGCGACGGGAAATGGTTGACGGACGTCGGTCCCGGCGTGCAGGAGATTCGGATCACATTCACCAAGGAGGCCTACCGTGTGATCTACGTGGTCAATATTGGGGAGTGCGTTTACGTACTGCACGCCTTCCACAAGAAGGCGAAGAAGGAAATCGCGACCTTGAAAGGGGAATTGGACCTCGCGAGGAAGCGTTACAAGGGCCTCGTCAAGTCGCTACGCAGGAGTTGACTGGAACATGAACCGAAACCCGTTTCTCGACCTTGGATTTCCGCGAGAGGAGGCGACAGCGCTTCACATCCGCAGCCAACTAGCCGCCCTGCTCGAGCAGCACATCGAACGGAAGGGCTGGAGTCAAACCGCCGCGGCGCGAGCGCTCAAGATCCCGCAGCCGACTGTCAGCAAGATCATCAATGGAAAGATCGAGAAGCTTTCAATCGAGTTTCTGATCAAGCTCATGATTCGCGCGGGGTTGCCCGTCGAGGTGTCGGCCGGACGCAGGGCGAGTATCCGCTCCAATGCGCGACAACGCCCTGCTCCGTCACACCTTTCGGCGCCGGCATAGGATTGCCGGAAACGGCCTTCATGTCCTGGAAGAACCGCGGCAGCACCCCCTCGGCGCCGCACAGAATCAGGTAATGGAGCGGCGAGGTATCCGAGCCGACGACGCTCACGAGCTTCGAGAGATCCTCCCAAGCGCCGCCTCATCCGCCTCAAAGTCCGCAACCGAGTAGTTGACAGGAACCCCGCGCTCGCGAAGAAAAGCCTCGGTCTGCCAATAATCGAATCCCAGCGCCTCACCGACCTGACGCTGGGAAAGTCGCCCGCTCCGGTACCGCTCGATGACAGCATCCTCGACGACATGGCGAGCGATCGCTTGTGGGGTGTCTCCCCACTGGCGGGCCACGGGATCAGGCATATTCACCACGACTTCCACAGCTGAATTTTACCATGGCGTACCCTGCACTCCGTCAGCGGCGCCGGAAAGCCTGCTCAGGCCGTATCACCGCGTCTCACCGCGGCACACGGTTTTCACGATAGGATTGAGGGTATCTTTCCGAAGGGACCAAAAAGTACCCATAGATTCAGCGGTTTAGAGTCAAGTTCGAGTCCAACCCGGGGGGAACATTATTTACTTTTCGCGATGTTGTAGACAATACATCATCTTGTTTCTATGTGCAGAACCCGGGCCGTCTCCGCGCGCCCAAGCGCCCTCAGGTATAGAATTCCCAACGAGCATCTCGAGGCAACAGCGGTCGTGAAACCGTCACAGGCACTAGACCTTCACCGGCGCGAGATTCGCGAACTCGTGGAGCAGAACCGCGCCCGAAACCCGCGCATCTTCGGCTCCGTGCTACACGGCCGCGACACCGAGACAAGCGATCTTGATGTGCTGGTCGACCCGGTCCCCGGCACTACCTTGCTCGACTTGGGTGGGCTGCAGGTACTGCTCGAAGAATTATTGGGCGTGCAAGTGGATCTCTTGACACCTGGCGATCTACCGACGCGTGCGCGCGCTCAGGTGCTGAGCGAAGCCGTTCCAATATGACCTCCGGGGATTCCGGCCTCAGGCTCGTCGATTTTCTCGACCACATTGAAGAAGCTTCCCGGCTCGCGCGTGAATACGTCGCCGGCATGAGCGAAGAATCCTTTCTGAAGGATCGTCGCACCCAACAGGCTGTCGTGCTGAATCTGATGACGATTGGAGAAGCTGCGGCACGAATCGCAAGCGAGCACAAAGAGTTCGCCGCAGCTCATCCTGAAATTCCGTGGGTCCAGATGCGCGGAATGCGTAACCGCATGGCGCACGGCTATTTCGATATAGCCCTCGACATCGTCTGGCAGACTGTTCAATCGTCATTGCCCGACTTGCAGATCCATGTCGCGGCAGCGCTCCAGAAGCTCAAACAAAGCGACCCGCAGCGGGACGGTTAGAGCGCAGCTCTCGAAAATCCCAAGCGTCCGATGCTCGGCACCGCGGAAGACAGGTTGGTAGGGCAAGCCCCCTGACAGGAATTCAGCCATAGTCAATAGCGTCCAATGCCGCTCAGCGCGCGCTGTCGATGATCATGCCGCCGTCGGGGGGTGAGGCTGTATCCCGTCAGGAACTGACCATCCTTGCTGGCCACAAATACCACGACTGGCGCGATGTTCTCTTCGGGCGAGCCATACCGCGCGAGAGAGTTGCTTGGCGCAGGAACGTCGTTCGTGCCCCATGTGTTCGCGACCGGCAGGACGTTGTTCACGGTGATCTTGTCACTAGACAATATGGCCTGACGTGCAGAGCCGAAGGTCAGGCTGGATGTTGAGGGTTGAGGAGAAGTGGTCTGCCTCCGGTGTATCGTGGGTTGCACCCCGTGAGGTGCCTATCCACATGCAGAGCGCCCGAGGGCGAACATCTGCACCAGTCAGAGGAGGCAGACCATGAGTAAGCCTATCACTTCCTTCGTTGGATTGGACGCGCACGCCGATTCGATCGCAATCGGAGTAGCGCCGAGCGGACGGCAGGAGCCGCACTTTGTCGGGACCGTCTCCGGGCAGTGGGGATCGCTGTCGAAGGCGCTGAGTCCGTTGGGCAAGCCCGAGGCGCTGCAGATCGTCTACGAGGCAGGTCCCGGCGGGTACACCTGGCGCGCCAGCTGCAGGGACATGGCTATGCTTGCGAGGTGATCGCCCCGTCGAAGGTTGCGCGCCGGCCAGGGGATCGGATCAAGACCGACCGGCGTGACGCGCTGCTGCTGGCGCGGGCAGCGCGCGCCGGGGAGCTGGTGAGCGTCACGATCCCCGATGAGCGGGATGAGGCGATTCGCGACCTCTGCCGTGCCCGGGAGGATGCCGTGCGATCCCGGCTGAAGGCGCGCCAACAGCTCAAGGCCATGCTGCTGCGCCACGGGCGTCGCTACGGCGGCCGCTCGTCCTGGACCGAAGCGCATGAGCGCTACCTGGCCACGGTGAGCTTCACCCAGCCCGCGCAGGACATCGCCTTCGCCGAGTATCGCAGCGCCGTGCGCGAGGCTCACGAGCGGGTCGAACGGCTCACCGAGTCGATGCGTGCGCAGCTCGAGCACTGGCGCATGCGCCCGGTAGTCGAGGCGCTCATGACGCTGCGGGGCATCGACATGGTAGCGGCCATGACGGTGGTCGCCGAGATCGGGGATTTCACCCGCTTTGCGCGCCCGCGCGAGCTGATGGGGTTTCTTGGGCTGGTGCCCTCGGAATATTCCAGTGGCCCCAAGCGCACGCGGGGAGATCACCAAGACCGGCAACAGCCACGCGCGGCGCGTGTTGGTCGAGGCGGCCTGGAACTACCGCTTCCCGGCGCGCATGAGCGCGATCCTGCAGCAACGCCAGGAGGGCCAGCCGAAGGCGGTGCGCCAGATCGCTTGGAAGGCACAGTTGCGCCTCGCCAAGCGCTACCGGCATCTCTCGGCCCGCAAGCTCGCGATGAACAAGATCTGCGTCGCCATTGCGCGTGAGCTCTCGGGCTTCATCTG